>CAYGQR010000003.1:0-166173 GCA_964352255.1 uncultured Oligoflexia bacterium | reverse complement strand
TATTAATTCATAATTAAACATCATTATCATTTATGATAAAATATTTATAATATTTATTAAAAATTATAATGGAATAACTCTATGACTCCACAAGAAATTGATCGTCTACGTGCTGTAATTATGCACTTCATTTCTTTAAGCTCTATTGAAATGATTCGCTTAATAATGGCTGCATTAAGTGGGAAATATATTCCAATTGAAATTCGAGATATCTTAACTCCAGAAGATCAAAACCTCTTACAAGACATATCAAGACTCCATGATTTTCAAGGTGGTGTAGCAAGCGAAATTTTAGGTGAACTCAAAATCACACTGAAACCTTCGCATACAAAGTATGCCCATAAACAAGGAGAAGAAGCTTATGGGGGCAATCCATATGGGTATTGTTACTATTTGTCTGCAATGTGGTTAAAAGTTCATAAATCGTCTTTTAAAGAAATAGTGGCAACTCGTAGACCAAAATCTATATTTTATGAAGCAAATCAAAAAAAATATATTTCACCAGAAATCAATCTAGAAGATACACGCATAAATTTTCTTAAAAGAATGCACGCAAAAAAACTGATTGATACTTTCACAATGCAATTAATGAGCGTTGAAAAAATATTAGAAATTAGACCAAGCGCAATTATTCATACCTATTACGACTTTTTGGCAAATACGATACATGCCATTATTGCTGAAATGCAAAAATTTGGCTTAGAGAAATTAGGTGTTTTTCTAACCTCATTTCAAATTAATCATGCCCTTAGTTTTGTCATTAAAATAAAATTGAATTATATTAGCGTAGTCTTTTATGATTCTAATGATCCTTTAGGAGATAGAAAAATTGCACTTAGCCATAGTCAATCTGCTCATGATGTTTCTAAAATTAAACAGTTGATCTCTTTATTGAATAGTTATCCGCTTCTTTCAGGAAATTGTGATTTTACGCTTGCATGCTATATTCTTGATTCGTCCCCTTATCAAAGCTTTCATTTACATCCGCAATATTCTTTGGAGCATATTAAAGACATTCATGCAAAACAATTGCATTGTACCGTTCAGCTAGGCAACGCACCCGAATATTGCCGAGAAGTAATACGGTTAGCAGCAATGCCAAACATAAATTTAAATATCACCCATGCAAATCAAAAAAATCCGCCTCTGATGATCGCCACCCTTCAAAATCATTTTAATCTTGTCGAAATTTTAGCTCGCAATCCTACGGTAAACTTAAATCTTCAAGATGATCATGGCTCTTCATCATTAATGGAAGCTATCGAATATACGTTTAGAGAAATTTTAAGAATTTTAGTTAAAAATAAACATACTGATTTAAATATCAGAGATTCAGATGGAATGGCGGCTGTACATATTGCTGCTCAAAAAGGTGATGAAGAGATAATACGCCTTTTATTGGCACAAAGACATCGCATCGATCTTAATATACCAAGCATAAAAAATTTCAGTGCTCTACATATTGCAGTCCTAAATAAACATTACGTTATTGTTTGCTTATTTGTTGCAGAACCTAACATGGTAATCAATACTGTAAACCAAAATGGCCACACCCCTTTAATGCTTGCAAGAGGCATGGGCCTATTTGATTTGGCAAAAGTCATTGAAAAAGCATTGGTAGCAAGAAGGCTACCGATAATCTGAACATAGGTTACAAAGTAGACAAAATTCTGTCAAAAGTAAGGGGATTCTGCTACTAAAAAAATAAATTATTTGTGACCTTAAAATTCAAAAAAATAAGAAAAATTGTATCCAAGCATGCAGTTTCCCAAAAAAATAGACTAATGACAATATTGTGCAAACCAAGCTTTAACTTTGGGCTAGCATTATTAATAATACAAAATAATTTCTGATACCCGAAGAATTCGAGTACTAAAGTATAACTCTACTGACACAACATAAAAGTCATGAGTGAATTTGCCGCAAACTCATCTAAGAGTTCAGAGATTGGGAGCTCTACTGATTCGATATTTTCTAGTAATGCCAAATCAAAATTATTGTCGAGAATCATAAGAACTCCTTTTTAAATTACACTTGATTTGTATCAAGCCCCCAAAACACACCTGATTCACTTTTTATCAAAGCGCATAAACCATCTATTGTAAGTGGAGCAAGATTTTTACCATTGTTACAACGCACGGTAACCGTTTTTGCTTCAGATTCTTTTTCACCGATCACAACCATATAAGGAATTTTTTGTAATTGTGCTGCGCGAATTTTTGCACCAAGTTTTTCATGTGTAGCGTCGATTTCAATACGCACACCTTTTTTACGCAGTTCGTTAAAAACTTCATGCGCAAAAGCTGTAAAATCGTTTGTTACTGTGACTACTCGACACTGAACTGGAGCAAGCCCCATAGGAAAATGACCTGCAGTGTGCTCAATAAACACACCTAGAAAACGCTCGATTGAACCAAAGACTGCACGGTGAATCATAACAGGAGTTTGATGCGTATTTTCTGAAGTTTGGTACCAAGCACCAAAACGCTCTGGCATTTGAAAATCAAGCTGAATAGTTGCACATTGATGTAAACGACCAATAGCATCTTTCACTTTAAAATCAATTTTAGGACCATAAAAAGCGCCATCGCCAGCATTAAGTTGATAAGGAACTTGTGCATTTTTAAGAGCAACTTCTAATGCTGCTTCAGCTGTATCCCACACTTCATCATTGCCTAATTTATTTTCAGGACGTGTAGAAAAATAATAAAAGACTTCATTAAATCCAAAGTCTGCATAAGTTTGCTGAACCAGTGCAACGGCCTTCTCAATTTCTGCAGAAATTTGTTCCATTGTACAAAAAATATGACCATCATCTTGCATAAAACGACGAACACGCGTGAGGCCATGCAGCGTACCGCTAAGTTCATTACGATGCACCACACCAAATTCACCAAAACGTAGAGGTAAATCGCGATACGATTTTTGCCCAACCATAAACATACGCACATGGCATGGACAATTCATTGGTTTTACACCATATTGCTCGCCATTATGATCATCAAAAAGGTACATATCATCTTTAAATTTATCGTAATGTCCGCTTGTGTGCCATAAATTTACATTGAGTATTTGAGGTGTTTGCACTTCTTCAAATCCAAATTCACGCCATTTTTTACGTGTATAATTTTGCAACAACGTAAAGATTTTTGAGCCATGCGGAAACAAAAACGGGGCTCCAGGAGCAACATCACCCATAAGACTAAACAAATTTAATTGCTTACCAAGCATGACATGATCGCGACGTTTTGCTTCTTCAAGCATTTTTAAATAAGCGTCGAGTTCTTTTTGAGTGCCCCATGCAGTGCCATAAATACGCAATAACTGCGGGTTATTTTTATCTGCACGCCAATAAGCACCAGCAATGCTCATTAATTTAAATGCACCTAGCTGACCTGTTGAATAAACATGTGGACCACGGCAAAGGTCGCCCCAATCCTCCATTTGATAAACAGAAATTTCTTGGTCTTCTGGAATATCTGAAATAAGCTCGACTTTAAAAGTTTCATCAAGATTTTTAAAATGCTCGATTGCATTATTGCGTGACAAAACTACGCGCTTAATAGGTATATTTTTGGCAACGATTTCACGCATTTTTGCTTCAATAGAAGGAAAATCGTGAACGCTGATTTTAACTTCAGGCTTAGGATAAATATCGTAATAAAATTGATTTTCGACAACTGGACCAATAGTAATTTGAGTGCCAGGAAACACCTCTTGAATTGCCATCGCCATTAAATGAGCTGTTGAATGACGGACAATTTCTTGGCCAATTTCTGCTTTATGCGTGATAATTTCAACGCGATCATCTGCAGAAACTACAGTGCTTAAATCGACTGTTTTGTCGTTTATTTTTCCGGCTAATGCAATTTTTGCAAGACCAGGACTAATGTTTTTCGCTACATCATAAAGCGAGACAGGTGCAGGTAAACTACGCTTTGAACCATCTGGCAAAATAAAATCGATTTCCATAAACTACATTAATCCTCATCATCTACATAAAGCTCAGATGCATAAAAAGGAGACCTTTGCTGAGCTTCAAGCAAAGGCTGATAATGTTCTCTATAAAACGAAACTTTTCTTTTGGGAATAAAGATATTATCAGAAATTTGACCATTTAAGGATAAATGCAAATATCTTTGCCCGTTTTCAGAATAATCGTTCAAGTAAATGTTACGTTCTAATAAGTCGCCATCATCACTAAGAGAGTTGTATTGAGGGATGTAAAGGTTTGAATTTACAGGAACCATTAGATTCACCGTGTTATAACCATAGTTAAACGGCACCAAATGTTCTCGTGTTGTTTCAGGATTTTGCCAATCGAGTTTATGAGCAAAATTCTTGTTTTTTACAATACTTATCGCAATTTCTTCCCATGCTGGAATTGCGCCACCACCATACACCTTATACCACCCTTTACGCATTGGAGTGTTATCATCATTTCCAATATATGTTGCAATTGTAATTGCATTGTCGGCTGAAAGGGTATTTGAGGATTCAGATGGATAAGGCAAAAATCCTATATAAGTTCCATTTGTAAAATCGTTTGTTGTTCCTGTTTTTCCAAAATTTGGAACACGAACCTTCATTTCTTCTAATTGTTTGTCTATTTGAGGATCATTAGAACGTAATATAATGTCCCAATTAAGAGGGTAACCTGTGCCTGCCGTTACAACACTACGCAGTACATTTAAAATTGGTGTAGAAAAGCTTTGATCGACATATTGAAATTCTTGAGATTGATATTCCCAAATTAAATTTCCGTTTGCATCTTCGATACGTTTAATAATGGCAAGCTGATTTTCGAGCGTATCATCATAAAATTTATAAGTTTTTCCTGTTAAAAATGTTTGATAAATCATAGCAAGTTCAGCAAGAGAAATTGGATTTGAACCAAGCGGTAAAGAAGGCACCCAATCAAATGCTGCGTGCACACCCATTCCATTCAGCATATTTGCAGTATAATACATTCCTAAAGAATAACGAAAGTCTGCATTCCAATATAATTTTTCGAGTGGTGATTGCGTTTGAATTTCGGCAAATGTATTGTTTAAATCGGCGCGAATAGATTTAATTAAGAATAAAGGCACCACTCCATCTAATAAAATATTATCCTCTGCAAACAAATGAGGCTTACTATTATACAGACGTTTGACCTCATTAAAGGTGAGATATTTAGCAGGAACAGGCTCTACTAAGTATGATGTGTATTCAGGTTTCCAGCTATCTGCGGACATATAGATAATTTGATCTTCATCTTCAGTAAGCGCAAATGACCCAAGAGCCTCGTTGAATTGATTACTGTGAGCTTCAAGACTTGCAACCACTTTAGAAACATCACCACTTATCTGCTCCCACCTCATTAAATTGTTTTTTAAAGCATTTAAGCGAACGTCTTTTTCGTGCTTTTGATAAGTATTTTTAACCTGATAAGAATGTTCTAGAAAATTATACTGTTTCAAAAAACCGTTGCCATAATGCAATGTGTAAGCAAAAATTTTCAGATTAGGATCACGAATCACATTTAAATCAGACAATAGATCGTTTTTAATTTTTTCGATAATACCATCTCGAATTTGTGCATTATCATTTGGAGAAGCGTTAAATGTATTCGTAATATTTTTTAGAACCGAACGTTCACTATCTTGAGGAGAACGGATTTTTAAAAAAGTAAGCAGATCTTCATATTGTGCATAAGTAAGTTTATCGGTTAGATGCCGTAAAATCCATACACTTGCTAAGTTTTCAGATTTCGTGCCTGCACCAATTAAGGTTGTTTCTAAAGTTTTTGGACGATGGTCGGGCCGAGGATAATAATATTGATTTTGCCAAACAAAAACATCACGAACATTTGAAATAGCATCGAGTGCTGTCCATCCCAATTGCAGCCCAGCATAGTAAACAGGTGTTTTAAATGTTGAACCTGGCTGACGTTGTGCAAAAATAGCGCGATTATACTCATTTGTAGAAAAACCTCCTACAAGAGCCATAATTTCGCCTTTATCTATTGCAATAGCACCACCTTGTACCGTTGGCCTTGTTTCTAAGTCGCAAGACAAATTACCTTCTGAATCGATATTTTTCACACTCACAAGTACGTATTGGCCTACTGGAATTTGTTCTAAAAATTTTCTTTTTGTTTTATCAAGCCCAATGCGATTGACTTGATCTAAAATAAGCGAAATACGACCGAGCCCATTAGTATTGACTGTACACGTATGCACGCCAAGACTGACTGTTAAAGATTCGGAACGGTATGTTTCATTTTTTTCGATTACTTTACCTGTATAAAAATTATACAATTCAGGTTTTTGAATGTTGTGATATTTATTGCGTGATTCAAATGCAAATCCATGCAAACCCATTTGAATACGACTTAAGTTTTGACGAAGCCCGTACTGTGCTGATTTCTGAACAGGATGATTTAAAGTGGTTGTTATATGATAACCTTTATTAGCAATTTCATCGACAGTCTCAATACCCAAAGACTTTAAAATTTCTGGGCGCGCAAGTTGCCTTTTTACAATTTGACTAATAGCCATTTCATTAAACTGAAATTTTCCTTGATTAAAAGGCACCTGTTCTGCAAGGGCCGTTTCATATTCGGAATCGTTAATTTTTTTACCTTTGTGCATTCGTTCAAGCACATAGTTTTTGCGAATAAATGCTTCTTCTTTAGACTTTTCTTGACGTTCGGTGCTTGATTTATTGTATGGATTGTATTTTTCAGGACCTTTTACACTTCCTGCAATAAAGGCCGCTTCTATTAGAGTTAATTCTTCAACTTCTTTATTAAAGTAATATTTTGCTGCTATTCCTACGCCGCGCCCATTGGCGGTCACGTGAAATTGATTCAAGTAAAATTCTAATATTTCTTCTTTTGAAAAATGTCTTTCTAACTTAAACGCATTCAGCATTTCTTGAAATTTTGTGATTAAATTCGTTTGTGAGCGCCCATATAAATTTTTGACGGTTTGCTGCGTAATAGTAGACGCACCTTGCCTTGTGCCGTGTAAAAAATTATTTATTCCAGCACGTAAAATACCTTTTGGATCGACGCCAATATTAGAATAAAAACTTTCATCTTCAGCACTGACGATGGCATCTTTCATAATTTGCGGAACGCGATCAATTGTGATGTAAAGACGATGTTCATTGCTAAATAAACTGCCTAATTGCTCTTCACCATCTTGATAATAAAGCACAGTTTCACGGGCTAAAATCTCGAGTATTTTTTCACGTGTATACATCGAATCATCATCTTCACTTTCAGCGAAAGATATCGAGTTTAGAAAAAAATTAAAGATGATTAAACCAATCGATAAGTATTTAAAAATTCTTTTCATTGTATCCCTTTTAAAATTCAACTGACTAGTTTATTCTTTCGCGACATTTGAAACAAGATTATTTATGCATTACATCAAATTTACAGAAAAGTTTAGCATAAGGGGAATCAACATATGCTTTCAGGTCATCATTATTGGACATTTAATTTAAGTCCATATCTTTTTGAAGTTAAAAACATACCTTTTTCGTGGGTCAGCACTTGGTGGGGCTTAATTAGCTTAATCGTTTTTTTTGCAGGAGGTTTTTTTCTCACAAAAACAAAAGTTTTTTCAACTAAAACCAATTTATTACTACAAAATGCACTTATTTATGCACTTGTGATTTTTTTGATCCTATTTGGATTGCAAAAATTTGGCATCGACTGGGGCCTTCGTTGGTACAGTTTAATGTATATTCTTGGATTCCTAGCTGTTTATCTAGGGTGTTTATACTGGTCCCATAAAAAAGTTTTGATGCTAACAGAATCAACTTTAGTTTCTTATATTACCTATTCCATTATTGGCATGCTAATTGGCTCACGGCTAACTTATGTCTTTGTATATGATTGGGACATTTATAAAAATGATTTATGGAGTATTTTTGCTACATGGGAAGGTGGTTTATCTTTTCATGGCGGAATTATTGGCGTCATTATTGCAACAATCATTTTTACAAGAGCACATAAAATCCCCTTCTACCATCTTACAGATAAAATCGTTCGTATGGTCCCCGTTGGTATTGGGCTTGGACGCCTTGGAAACTTTATGAATGGTGAACTTTGGGGGCGCCCCATTTCATCTCATGTGCCATGGGCAATCATCTTTCCTGGCGGTGGGGCTATTGCTAGGCACCCAAGCCAATTGTATCAAAGCTTAGGTGAAGGTTGGCTTTTATTCTTTACATTGTACTTTCTTGCCCAAAAACCTCGCAAACAAGGCTCTCTTTCTGCTTTTTTTCTTATGTTTTACTGTATTTATCGCTTTGTAGTTGAGTACTTTCGAGCGGCCGATGCTCAGTTAAATTACTTTTATATCAATCACTTCCAATGGGCTCAAATGAATATGTTTCCGCAAACAAAGTGGTGGATGATGTTAACCATGGGGCAAATTCTTTGTATTATAGGGTTCATTGCTGGAATAATTATGTATATTTCAACAAGAAAAAGTATTCTTGAATATTCACCGCGTTGGCTTCAAAGAAACGAGACATTTTTTAAAAACGCGAAAGAAGAATAAAAATATTGGGATAATTTGCAGAATGGTAAAAGCAAAATGAAAAAAATTTTTAACAACTCTACAATGCTCGGTAGAGAGCTTGTTGCTGGTTTAACAACATTTTTTACAATGTCGTATATTGTAATTGTAAATCCGCTTATCTGGAGCACACCTGGATCTGGTGTTTCATTATCATTTGCTCTTACGGCAACCGTTTTGCTACTTGTCATGATTAACTTGATAGCAGGATTTGTCATAAAACTGCCCTATACATTTGGACCAGGAATGGGGCTAAATGCTTTTGTTGTTTATACAGTGATTATTTCACAAAAAATTCCCTTTCCTACTGCGTTAGGGGTAATTTTTTGGTCGAGTATTTTATTTATTACAATTTCTGTCTTACCAATTCGTAAAAAAATTATTGAATCACTTCCCGACAATATGAAACATGCCATGACATGTGGGATTGGACTATTTTTAGCATTTATAGGTTTAAAAAATTTAAATATTATTGCTTCAAATCCAAATACACTGCTTCAACTTGGGCATTTAGATTTAAAAGTATTTCTTGGTTTTGTTGGTTTTTGCATCACGTTTTTTTTGTTTATGAGAAATAAAACCTACGCATTTTTACTTTCGATTATTATTGTGACTATTCTTGCTATTTTAACAAAACAAGCCTCTCTTCCTACTCAAGTTGTTGCAATGCCAGAGCTACGCGACATTTTTGCACAAGTCGATATATTAGGTGCACTTAAATTAAGTTTACTCCCTACGATTATTTCCTTATTACTTGCTACTTTGTTTGATTCTATTTCGACAATTGTAGGGCTTTCCCAGGCAACAGGTTTGCATGACGAAAAAGGGAATCCAATTCGTTTAAAGCAAACATTAATTGTAGATTCATTTGGTTCTTTACTGTCTAGTTTAGTCGGCACATCTCCAACTGTACTTTATGTAGAATCTGCAACAGGCATTCAAGCAGGCGGACGCACAGGTATTGTGCCTATTGTTGTTGCATTGTGTTTTTTACCTTGCTTATTTTTAGAGCCACTTATTCGTGAAATCCCTCAATTTGCCACAGCACCTATTCTTGTTTTTGTTGGAATTTTAATGTCATTAAATTTGCAACATGTAAAAGCAAGATCATTCGATGAAATTATTCCTGTGTTTATTACAGCCCTCTTTATGCCGCTTACTTCATCGGTCACTTATGGTGTGATTTTTGGTATCATTAGTTACGTAACTATGAAATTACTCGCGGGTAAGCGTAAAGAAATTTCAGGAACACTTTGGGTTCTCACCATTATTTCTTTGTTTGTCTTTTTGAGCGGATTTACTTCCAAAACTTTTCAACAAGACTTTAATACTGCAAAATTAAATGCCACAAAAAATAGATCTTTCTCAGCAAACTTTACGCAAGAATATTATTCAGCTTTAAGAGAAAAAACCACCATCTCTGAAGGGCGTATTTTTATTAAAGATCAATTGTTTCGTTGGGAAATTGAAAAACCTCGTAATCAACTTTATATTAACGATGGTAAGTATATTTGGAAGTATGAAAAAAGCTTTAATCACGCTGAACAGTTCAATAAAAATGATACAAATTTAGAATTTTTAACTATATTAAATCATATCGATAATATCACTAAATTTTATGACATTACTGAAGGCCGTGTTTCAACCTCAAAAGACAAAACTCTTTCTTTAACCCTAAAACCTAAAGCAACAACTCTAGACCAAAGAAATATTCAGGCTTCCATTCAGATAGACACAGGTTATATCACGTGTTTAAATATGATTGATAAAAATGGAAATAAAACAAAAATCACTTTCGAGAAGTTTTCAAAAGCTCCTCTCAAAAAAGACTTATTTGTTTTTAATCCACCAAAAGGAACAGTGATTAATAAATTTAAGAATTGAGACGCATGGGAAAATATTTCGGCACTGATGGGATTCGCGGAAAAGCCAACCAAGAACCAATTACTCCGCACACTATTATTACAATTGCACAAGCACTTGGTATTTATTTAAAACGCACCACGTCCCATCCTACAGTTGTTGTAGGAAAAGACACTCGAGTCAGTGGATATATTATTGAAAACGCACTTGCCTCTGGTCTTGCAAGTGTTGGTGTCGATATTGTCTTTTTGGGACCTATACCCACGCCAGCTGTGGCGTACTTTACCGTTGAGCAAAAGGCAGATGCAGGAATCGTGATTTCCGCAAGTCATAATCCTTACCATGATAATGGAATTAAATTTTTCGATCAATTTGGCTTTAAATTTTCTGATGAAGCTGAAAACGCACTTGAAATTCTTATTGATACAGAAAATTTTAATGCAGATTTAGTTTCGTCTCATGATATTGGAATGGCAAAGCGCATAGATGACGCTTCTTTTCTTTATGCAACATTTTTGGCAAATTTTTTTGATAAAACAGTTCAGTGCAAAAATAAAAAAATTATTCTCGATTGTGCAAATGGAGCTGCCTACAAAGTAGCTCCACAAGTGTTTGAACTACTTGGAATCGAATGCACAGCTTTGCACACTGAACCAGACGGTTTTAATATTAACCATGAATGTGGCGCCGTTCATCCACAAGATTTACAAAAAGCAGTGCTAGAACAAAAAGCAGATATTGGTTTTTCCTTTGATGGTGATGCAGACCGATTAATTGTTGTCGACGAAAAAGGGAATCTTATTGATGGCGATCAAATTATCGCTTTATGTGCTTTATCTCTGAAACGTCAAAATAAGCTTCCTGAAAATGGTGTTTGCGTGACGATTATGAGCAATAAAGGGCTTGATATTGCACTTGAAAAAGAAAAAATTTCTATTGTGCGCACACCTGTTGGGGATAGGGCAATTGCAAATGAAATGCGCAAGCGTGGCTTTACACTAGGCGGTGAACAATCTGGGCATATTTTATTTTTAGATGCCAGCACTACAGGCGATGGAATTTTAGCAGCACTTAAAGTGCTCGAAGTTTTCTGTACGAGCAAAAATTCTATTTCAGAAATTGCCCAAGTAATGACCAAACTTCCTCAAATCACAAAAAATGTTCCTGTTTCATGTAAGCCTGCATTAGAATCCTTGACTAAAACATCCGCTTTATTAAAAGATTATGAAAAAAAGCTTGAAAATACAGGACGAGTTTTTATTCGTTATAGCGGCACAGAACCGTGTGCTCGCATTACTGCAGAAGGTCCTACATATGATGAATTACAGGCAATAATTACAAATTTAGAAAAAACTTTAAAAAAAGAACTTAAAAACGATGGTCTTCGTTGACTTCTGGCTTTACATTGTATAGATCGTTTGTTTACGCGCGGTTAGCTCAGTTGGATAGAGCACCAGACTACGAATCTGGCGGTCAGGCGTTCGAATCGCTTACCGCGCGCCATTTTTCTTTCAGCCACAACCAAATCATCTTGGACTGTGCAAAAACATTACTCTTGGAGAGATGGGTGAGTGGCTAAAACCACACCCTTGCTAAGGGTGCGAAGGGGTTAAACTCTTCCGAGGGTTCGAATCCCTCTCTCTCCGCCACTTCTTTTAAAACTCAATCTCAAATATAATAAATACTTAGTTGAAACTATGAAATTATTTCCAATTTAGTGCCGCGGCGTAGTTGGTAAATGCTCGCCTTTTGCCCACGATTGAGTTGTGTATTTTACAAGCCCAATATCAGGATGTAAAATAAAATTACCACCACCAACCTCCTCAGATTTATGTGGCCGTGATTCTCTAAAAGCATGCCATATTCCAATAAAACTTATCCCGCGTCCAATAATATACGATGCATTACTAAAAAGTTGAAAAGGAGGTTCTGTCGAATCAAAAGATCTTTTTGGCAAAATTGTTGGATACGCAGGAAAGCCAAATCGAAAAGACTGTGCAGGATTTTGAATAAAATCAAAGATTTGTTCCGTCATTGCTGCGCTCAATACCCCTACACTTCTCATCATATTATAATTTTCAGCAATTTCTCCGTGTCCTTCTGCAGTCTTTTTTAAAAATGTTAAATATACTTTCAAAGCTTCAATTGTACCAATGTAATGTTTTTGTGCATAGTTAAAATAAATATCGACCATATCTAGATTTTCTAGTTCACGAACAACTCGAAAATCTGTGAATACTGATTGCCAATTCAACGGATTTGTAATCACAACATATCCAGCAGAATTTAATGAAGAACATATAAAATAAGCTCCTTCAGATTGGCCTCCGCAATCGTATCCTTTTGTTGGGGCTGCGGAGTGCCTGTGCTGTGCAATTACAGCCAAACCATAAGCAATTTTATTTGCAATTGCTTTATCTCCATCCACAATACTCGGAATTTCCCATGGAGATTCTACTGTCCATTCTGAAGTATAATTTGTCGAAAGGGGTAATACAGAGGTGTCTGCAGTAAAACCACCTAATAAGTACCGCACTATAAACGCTAACAACTCTTTACCGGTGACTTTAAGAGTCGTGTGTTTAAAAGACGATCCTCTTTGAAAAAGTACACATATAAAATCTGTGTACGGAGCTAAAGCATGGTAACTAGAAAAATTTGCTGGATTTAAAGACTTCATTGCAGCCGCAAATAAACAACGAGCAGAAATTACAGGAACTTTAATCACTTGCCTGTAATAAAGATATTCCCACTGCTGTATTGCCGCCTCATAGTCGACATCTGCAGCATCTACAACCAAACGCACATGAGTTCCTGTATCACTCAGTAAACTCATAATATTAAAACAAGGTCCAAAAGTAATTTTCTTTTTTTGATTATGTTCAAAATCAATAGGGGGAGGCCCAAACCAAACATAAGATAAAGTTTGCTTCCCTTTTTTTTCTGCCGTAATTTGTAAGTCATAAGACTCATCAGCTGCATTTTGACGATCAGGAAAATCGCTTAGACGAGGTTGTGGCAACATGGATAATCTCCAAATTTTAATTTTTTACAATATTGACGTACTGGATTAATCAGAAACTTGGGTGTAAGAAGTATAATACTAAATACTTAGAGAGTAAGCAAAGTTACATGAAACATTCACATCAATATTACATGCAAGCAGCATTATTAGAAGCACACAAAGCTCTTCAAAAAAAAGAAGTTCCTATTGGAGCTGTTCTTGTGAATGAAGAAGGTCATATTGTTGCACAAGCACATAACTTACGCGAATCTAAACCATGCGCAACTGCACATGCAGAGTTACTCGCAATTGAGCAAGCATGTCTTGCACTTAAAAAATGGCGACTTACAGGTTGTACATTATACGTAACGTTAGAACCTTGTTTTATGTGTGCAGGTGCAATTATACTTTCTCGTATCGCTTGTGTTGTTTATGGAGCAACTGATCCAAAAGCAGGAGCTGTAGAAAGTTTATCTTCACTTTTAAACGATTCTCGCTTGAATCATCAGTGTGAAGTAATTTCTGGAGTAAGACAAAATGAATGTTCAAAATTATTAAAAGATTTTTTTAAAGCAAAAAGAAATCACAAAGATAAAACATCAAGCAGACATTGAATTTGCAGCACTCAAAAATTGATAGATTGATGTGGTGCGTATGGGTTTTGAAGAGCAAAGATTCAGTATGAGATGATTGGTTCGCGGACAGCTCTAATGCTGGCTCAAGTTAAAAACTCTATCGACAATTATAATTACAGTAAGCATTGGAAAATATCTAAACGATGCAAAAAAAAATTTCTTAGGCCAAACGGGATTTCTAATATTTAAAATACCCTGAAAACTAATAAATAATAACCACAATCCAAGTAAAGACGTAAAAATTAAATATATGTTTCCAGCTAGTTTGAAGAAAACAGGCAAAATGCTGAACAGTAATAGTAAGACTGCCCAAAGAACTGCTTGCACTCGAGTCGCATAAGCACTGCGCACAAGAGAGACTAGTTTAAAACCAGCTGCTTCATACTGTTTACCATTACAAATCGATCTGGCAATCAGATGCGTCATTTTTCCAGTATATGTGATTAAAAAGACGAGTACAGACAGAAGCGAAATTCTATCCTGTATAGCTACAATACCAAGTACTGGAGCAAGCGCCATGGGAATAGGCCCAAACAACAAATATAAAGGGGTTTTAGTTTTTAGTGGGGTGTAAATAAGAATATAAATAAAAATACCAATAAATGCCAACATTGCTGTCAGAAGATTAGCAAATTCTAGAAGTATGCAAATACCAAAAATTCCCAACAAAGATGCAAAAATAGTCGCATTTTTAGTTTTCAGTCGGCCAGATGGAAGCGGTCTAGATTGGGTTCGCTGCATAAGTTTATCAAGTTTTCTTTCATAGATTTGATTAAACGCACCTGCAGACCCCATAGCGCATGCAGACCCTAATAGAATTAGAAAAAATGAGAAAAACGAAACATCATATGTTGCCAACAAAACTCCACACATGGTCATGACAACGCAATATTTTACTATATACGGTTTTGTGAGTTCATAATAATCTTGCATAATCGTAGGCATTTGAGTTTCCTTTCTCATTCATGAATGCTAAACTTTACTGTAATGATTTTCTGTATAAAACTAAGACAATAAGTGTGGCAAAAATCCGTTATTTTGTTTTTTCCACATATTATAAAAATATCCCTTATGTCCTATTAAATTTTCAATTGTATCGTACTCAATAATTTTTCCGTTATTTAAAACAATAATTTTTTCCATATTTGCAAGTGTAGAAAGCCTATGAGAAATTACAAGCGTTGTTTTATCACGCATTAAATAATTGAACGCACTTTGCAGTTTAGATTCCGTGACAGAGTCTAATGCTGAAGTTGCCTCATCCAGAATTAAAATTGGGGACTTTCTTAATAGAGCGCGCGCAATCGCTATTCTTTGGCGTTGTCCACCTGACAATTTAATTCCACGTTCGCCAACAATTGTATCATATTGATTTTGTAAGCTCATGATAAAATCATGCGACTCTGCGCGTTTTGCAGCATCTATAATATCATCTGCAGTGGCATCTAAATTTCCATATCTAATATTTTCGTTAATCGTACGATGAAATAAAATGGGTTCTTGTGAAATAACTGTAATATGTTTTCTAAGATTGTCTATGCTGAAATTTTTAATGTTACAATTGTCAATTAATATTTCACCACTGTGGATGTCATAAAAACGCAGTAATAAATTTACTAAACTTGTTTTTCCACTGCCTGAAAATCCAATTAAACCAACTCTTTGTCCGGCTCGTATACTAAAAGTTAAATCTTTAAATAGTAAATGAGTTTTAGAATAGTAAAACGATACCCTATTAAATTGTATGGTACCTTTAACAATTTTAACATCTTTTATAGTTGGCAGCTCTATAATGTCGTAAGCAATCATCAAAGTTTTAATTGCTTGGGTGGATACACCAAAACTCTGAAACAAATTTGGTAACATAATCCCTAATTGCCAAACCATAGCAGTTAATATCCCACTTATATTAAAGATGAATACAAACTCTCCTAGCGTAATAAGTTTTTGATTAAAACTATATACCAATAGACAAACGACCAATACGCATGGGAATATGAAGGTAAGAATTCCAAGAATAATTTTAATCTTTTCAATCGTCAAAAAAGATTTAATGTTCTTGTTATATTCGTCCTGTTGAATAACTTTAAGCATCTCAGATTCATATTTTTCATTCGCAAATAGCTTAACAGTGATGATATTGGTTATAATATCAACCACACGTCCCATCAATACGCTTCTGCTTTCGGCATGAGTTTGGGCATAGTGTTGACACTTTTTTCCTCCCAAATATGCCACAAGAAAATGTAAAATTATCCAAGTTAAATAAACGAGCCCAAATAGAGGTTGATTGTATAAAAAAATGATTAAAATACATAGAAGTGTGAAGATCATTGGCACCACATTCGTCATCGAAATCTGAATAATAAACCGTGAACTCTGAATAATATCCGCCACTTTATTGGAAATTGTACCAGAAAAATTTTCTGCAAAATAAGAATAAGAGTGACTTTTAATATATTCGAAGATTTCTATGCGCATTGCTGCTTCAAATTTAGGAATTGTCAATGCAAATAACCACCCAGAGAGGCGTGCTGTAAGCTCAACCAAAACCCATACTGATAACATAAATATTAATACAGGCATTAGATATTGCCAAATATTTGATTTAAAATTATAGGCAGTTAATTTATCAATAAGCAATTTTATATTATAAGACCAAAGGCTTGTATTTAGAGCTAAAACTAAATAAAATAATTGTAAAAAAATAAAATGATATTTATATTTTTTTACAAAATGAAATATAAAACCTATTGAGTTTTTCGAAATGCTTTGCACTGTCACAAATTACACAAAATATTCTGAAAACCATTTTTTAAGAGTTTTCTCGCCTAAATGATCATAAACATAACTTAAAAACGTCTCAAATTGAGTCTTAAACTCTTCTTCTGAAGGTTTTGGGTCATCATTTGTCGTTGGAGAGTGATGTATATAATATCCAAAATATTTTTCTGAAAATTCAAAATAATGTTTTGTAAATAAAATAAATGTATGCCACATATCATCAATTTTTTTCATCTCATGATGAATGGCAATATGTGCATTTAGGTTTTTATCTTGACCTTGTTCTAATCTATTTTTTACAGAAATCCAAAGAAACTTAAGCATTTCGTTAAACATATCATTTGCTTGTTCTTCCGATGCATCAAACTCTTTACAATAACGTTCAATAACATATTTGTTTCTATAGCCAAGTAATTCTGATAATTTAGGAAGATGAAATTTTGGTTTCATAATCACATCAAAACCCTCCAAAGATATTTAGTTACGATCAGAGAGATGATCGTCAAATAAAAATTATCTTTATTATTTCTATTGAAAAAATATTTTGTAAACAATTTAAAACTATTTATCAAATGCAATTTGTTTTAAGGCAAGATAAATACTGCTTATCTCTATATTCAAACCTCGCGTTCTTTCAGAATTATATGAACGTGAATATTTTTTTTGACCATCTTGTATGGAAATCAATGACAATTTAGAGAATTCCACAACTCTTGTGCGCATTAAAATAATATTTTTTGAGTCACATTTTACAGGCGCAATAATTTATCAAGTATAAGGCGCTGATATCTATTGTCATTTTATAATGGATTAGGTATAAACGATTAATTAAAACGCTACTATGTGTCAAGTATGCAAAATTTAACTCATCAAATTGTGTCATAAAAGAGGGAATATTGAATGACAAAGACAGATCTCATTAACAAAATTCTAATCAAGAAAATGCAAGAATGTAGTAAGCAAAGCGCATGCGAGGGTGGCGGCCAGCCTGGTAGTCATTGTACATCAAAATGTAAACATTGTAGCACGGGTTGTAGTCACTGTGGCACTGGTTAAAGCATTACGAGCAATGCCAACTCACAGTTAGATAAACCTATCTTATTACCACCTAACTCCTAAAATGTTTATAATTAAACAATATTCACCAATTCACTGAAAAACAAATCGCCTCGCTTAGATATTGCTGATCAAAGAAATTTGACCCTTTCTTTTTGCATAAGAATATCATATTTTATATAGAGACTTTACAGTTTTAAATTAAATCTCTATTTTAAATTTTATACATTAAACATCATAAACTTTTTCAGGAAGAAAATTATGCTTTTAAAAAATTATCAAAAACTCTTTATTTCTTTTGTATCAAGTATTTCGATACTCTCTGTAACCAACTCTAGCTTTGCGCAAAACACACATTTAATTGCAGAAAATACAACTGATAACATTGCAACCAATACATTTCTTGGCACATCAGAATTTAATATAAATGATTTTATTCTCTCAGAACAAAACAAAAAGTTTCGAAGCCAAAATAATATTGAAATTGATCTTAGCTCTCTTGATTTAAATGCAATTATAAATTTTGGGAAATTAGCATGGCAGGTGATCCAATCTAATAAGCCTGTTGTAAATTTACAAACCGATATTGCAACTGCACTGCCCGAGAATATTTCTGATTGGGCAATGCTGTCTGAATGGCACACTCCAATTGCAAATAACTTTGCATTTGAATGGACTTTGCTTAGCGCAAACGTAGTTAAATTTAATTATTCGATTATCTACACACCAGGTGGCACACTAAATGGCACGGGTCGCTATATTGCAAATGTTATGCTTGTCCCTACAAAAGTAAAAGTTTTTTGGGGATATACACTAAATTCAACTATAGAAGTCATGAGAGTTTTAAATATTGGGACTGAAGAAAATCCAATTGCAGGACTTGAATTACGATTAAAATTAAATTTAGATAGTGCAGTGGCACATCATGAAAGATCTGCCGTATTTTATATGACTGGCGATGGTAAGTTTCAACAAATTGCATTTTATTAATTCAATTTTCGAATTTGAAATTAAATAACTCCCTGAGATCGTATATAATCGTCAATTTCTGCCCCGCAAGCAGGGCAAGGCATATCTACACTCAACGGTCCTAATCCAAACAAGCATGCTGAATGAATCATATGTCCGCAAGGATGAAAACGTGTAAGTGCATTTTGCCTTAAAGGCTGATTATTTAACGTTTGACGACAATGAACACATCTTTGACCGATAATTTCACTCACTAAAACAGCTCTACTGCCAAGAATATCGCTTTCAGGCTGAAACAGTATTGTTATTAACAAAGCATTTGGTGCTGCAGATGGAACAGCCATCGATGAGTGTTGACGAGTTGTACCTAAGGTCTGTGAAGTTTCTGGAATAGGCGTGATATCTAAAACATGTTTTCTACCACATCGGCCACAATGTGCAGGGTTTAATGTAATTCGCCTCTCTTGCAAAACTCCATTTTTACGAATTAGACCTTCTAATATGCTTTCAGCACCACAATTTCGACATCTTGCTCTATAATTAGGCATTAGCTATATTCCTTTTTTAGGCTCAAATCTCATTCTGTTGAAAGTAATATAGCAACACCAATGTCTCCTAATACACCACCCGCAGGCAATGGGGGTTGGTACGCATTCGTAAAGCTACTACCACTATCCGCACTTTGAATCACAAGTGGTAAACGGCGATCTTCTGTTGTTTTTTGATAACCGCCAACACTCACACATGAAGTGTTTGTGCATGTAACTCCAATTAATCCACCAATCAGTGCGCCAGATGGTTGAGGAGGCTGGACAGGTTTTTCAAAACTTCGCCCTTTATTAAAGCTTTGTATTGTATATGGCTGAAAATTACCTACAGGTGATGTGGTTTGATAGGCACCAACACCAATACATTTTGTTTGATTACAAGTAACATCATTTAAAGACCCTAATTTACCGTCAGAAGGCATTGGGGGTTCAAATCCAGTCGTAAATGTTTTTCCAGCATCAAAACTATGAGTTGCATAAGGTAAGGGCAGTGGATGTGCCGGAGGAGGCGTGCGTTCTTTTTGATAAAATCCTACTGCTGTACAATCTGTATCTATACAATTTACACCAACTAACTGTCCTACCATTCCACCAGTAGGCATTGGGGGTTGTACTGCAAATGGAAATGATCTGCCTTTATTTTTGCTCTGTACAATTAAAGGTAAAATTGCACCGGTAGAAGAAGTTCTATAATACCCAACTGCAATGCACTCTTCGCCTGCACAAGTGATTGCAAGCAAAGCACCTAAAATTCCGTTCGTTGGTAATGCTGTTGCAATTGCATGAGGAAACGTTTTGCCCTTATCTATACTTACAGCTACATAAGGTAAAGTTGGACCTGTAGAAGATTCCTGATAATACCCAACAGCATAGCATTCAAATCCTTTGCAAATAACTTCTACTAAAGCACCTGTAACACCACCTGATGGCAATGCAGCGGGTGTGGTTTCTGTAAACGTAAGCCCACCATCAAAACTTTGAACAATCAGAGGAAAAACATCACTTGTAGGAGAGTTTTGATAAAATCCTACTGCAATACAATTATTAGCACCAGAACAACTGATTCCTGTGAGCCCGCCAGTTGTGCCGCCAGGTGGAAGAGGCGGTTCAAGTGCATGAATAAAACTTACACCAGCGTCTCGACTTTGAATTACCTGTGGTAAAAATTCAGCGCCTGGAGATTTAAGATAATAACCTGCTGCAAGGCAATTGTTTCCAATACAAGACACAGCACTACTGCCATTATTTAAAGCTGATATTGTTCGTGGATCACAACTCAGTAAAAACAAAACACTGCACAAAAAACATATGTGTTGAAAAATAACAGAAACGAATTTTGGTATACAAATTTTCATAAATTACCTTTTGATAATTAAATGTGATTTTGTAATCTTACCAAAAAAATTGTTCTAAATGCAAATTTCAACTAATATTAAAGCTCTTTCTTTAATTCGCTCTCAATTTTAGTTTCATCAAAATAACTTTGGCATTTAATGCATTCATACTTAATTTTTTGAGGCTGGGCCGATATTCCTATTAATTGTAATATTTCACCCCACTTTGTGTATTGTTTGTGAGCAATGGCAAATTTATGATTTTTATCGTGTCCACATTTACATTTTTTTAATTCATTCATTTCTTTAATATTCATATACACACCTATATTGCTGCTTACACATAAATTCTTTTCTACGAATCGTATCACTCATTAGCTTAATACTTAATTAAAATTTTTTCTGCCTTATCGATGCTTTCATACTTTTTATTTTTAAATTAATTGTATTTTTTATTTCGATTTTATTATTATATTAGATTTGATGGAATTCATGGAATTTATGGAGAAGATATGTTTGGAAGATATATCATAAGAAATAGTGCAAGGATGTTGCAAATTAATCCTCAGCAAATTTTCCGTTTATTCGGAAAACAAATTCAAGGTTTACATGGTTTAATCCGTGGACCTGGCCGGCTAAATCGACCTGGTCATTATGTCCAAGAACAAAACTATGGGCCTTTAAGTATTTATACATTTAAGCATGGCGCCACTCTTGTCGATCTCATCAATAACATATTTTCAAGTCGTATTAGTCCTGTAAATCCAGATGTCATTTTAAAATCAGGATATATGCTTCCTCATTCAAAAGCATATTGGCAACAACAAGCACAATGGCAAAGTTTGGCTCAAGCAGAAAGAACTCATAAACTCGGCGATCTCACTAAGCATGAACGATATACATTAACACATCCAATGGCTTACCATGTTGCCAATAATAGTGGAAAAAATAGATATGCAACCTCAACTATTTCTCCTGGAATGGCAGATGTAGTTGAAGACACTAGCGAACTTATTCGCTACTACAAAAAAGGCCCACATTCACATATTCTTTTAAACCCTTTATATCGTTCTGAAATGCAACTGCCTTATAGGCATATGATGGAAATTTTACCAGATCCAGACACATTGGACGCCTTAAATACGGAGTCAGAACTCACAGCAACAGGGCCAATTTTACCAGAAGATATCGTTGGGTATTACAAACTTATAAAAAACTATTCAAATTTTATGAGCGACTTTATACATAAACCTGTGATGGTTTTACAAACCAACCCAAGACACCAGTATAGAAATTATGCCTTCAATACAATTGTTACCGAAGATGAATGGAAGCTTATGATGTCTAGCTTAGGATTTCCGATTGAAAAAGGCACTTCCTATACCCGACCGCTTAGTTTTTTAGAAGCAAATCAATTAGCAGAAATGGTAGAAAATACTTTTACAGAACAACAAAGATCAGATCCAAACTGGTTTATTAATGTAAAAGAAGTCAATGTACAAAATGGGAACCAGGTCGATTTATGGAGTATCATTCTTCAATGGCAAGAGTGCTTATCTCAATTTAAAAGAGCTGTTTAAGACTCGATTTAAGAAATAATTGCCACCAAAATCTATTTTATTTTATCCATAAATCCAAATATGTTAACTTAAAAGACTCATTGTAAAGATTTACTTTGGCATTAAGGAAAATGGCATGAAAATTCTTCTGACCGGTGCAACAGGATATATTGCAAAAAGATTACTTCCTATTTTACTTGAAAATAATCATGAAGTAGTTTGTTGTGTAAGAGATAAATCTCGATTCGATTACAAAAAATATGAAAATTTAAATGTTTCGGTCATTGAAGTAGATTTTTTAGACAACGCAACCTTAAATCATATTCCAGAAGACATAAATATTGCCTTTTATTTAATGCATTCAATGTCATCAACATCAGAAAAATTTAATGATTTAGAACATACTGTTGCCAAAAACTTTGTAGAAAGAATCAATAAAACACACGCAAAACAAATGATATATTTAAGTGGAATTGTGAATGAAACTAAATTATCTCCGCATCTTGAATCACGTCTACATGTCGAACATGTATTAAAAAAATCTACAGTGCCTTTAACAACGTTACGTGCAGGGATTATTATTGGCTCGGGAGGCGCATCCTTTGAAATTATTCGTGATTTAGTCGAAAAATTACCTGTAATGATTGCACCAAAATGGGTCGATACAAAAACCCAACCGATTGCAATCAGAAACGTTGTGCAATTTTTATGCGGTGTCATGGGCAACTCAGACACTTATAGTCAAAGCTTTGATATCGGTGGGCCTGATGTGCTTACCTACAAAGAAATGCTCTTAAAATTTGCAAAAACTCGTGGTTTAAAAAGAAAAATTATTTCAATTCCATTTTTGACTCCTCGAGCATCCTCTTACTGGTTGTATTTTGTTACAGGCACCTCATACTCGCTCGCCAAAAATCTTGTTGATAGCATGACTGTCAAAGTTGTCTGTAGACCAAATGATTTAACACAAAAATTAAATATCCATCTTATCTCATATAGTGAAGCAATTCGTCTTGCATTTGATAAAATTGAACAGCACCAAGTTCTCTCGAGCTGGAAAGATGCAATTTGGAGCCCGAAACTCTTTAAGAATCTTTCTAAATATTTAGAAGTCCCCAAACATGGGTGTTATTTTGATGCACGAGAGCAAAAATCTACAAATTCAGACAAATCTCTTGAAAAAATTTGGAATATTGGCGGACGAAACGGTTGGTATTACGCTAATTTTTTATGGAAGATTCGTGGCTTAATGGACAAATTAGTTGGAGGAGTGGGGCTGCGACGTGGTCGAAAAAATTCAATCAGTATTTGTCCAGGTGATGCAATCGATTTTTGGCGCGTTATTTATGCAGACAAGGAGAAAAAGAGATTATTACTTTATGCAGAAATGAAATTACCGGGAGAAGCATGGCTAGAATTTAAAATTGGCGACAATAATATTGTTCATCAAACAGCCACATTTCGTCCATTAGGCGTATTTGGCAGATTATATTGGTATTCGTTACTTCCATTTCACGGATTTATTTTTAAAAACATGCTGGATAGAATTGCAAATCCAAAATAATCTTAAAGAGTGTGCTCCATTAAAGTCATGTTATCGACACGATAATCTAAATCGACAATTTGATGTTTAATTGCATTAAGTCGATTAGCAGACATTTTAGGTGAGCGGCCCATAATCCAAAGATATTTTTGATCGGGAACACCAACCACCACCCACTGCTTATTAGGATCCATAGCAATAATTAGATAATCGAATTTTAAGGGCCAAATTGGAGAAATTTTCCAATGTGCGTTAGTTTCAATATTAAACACATAACCCTTTTGTTTAATGTGCTTTGCCGGACCATTGATTGAACCTTTATTGTATGTAAAATCAATATCGACACGTTGTTTTTCTTTATTCCATTCATAGTTTTCTGCTGGATTATAAGCATTTTTTTCTAAAAATGTAGGGCGAGCCGCAATAACATACCATTTACCCATGTATTCTTGTAAGTTCGCACGTTGAACTGTATGTGTGTATTCCTTTGTACTTGCACACGAAGTAACTACACACAAAAGCAAAGCAGGCAATAATGCCTTAAAAAAATTTTTCATGTTATTTTCCTTTTTTCCAAAAGTTTGGCAGAAGCAATGGAGTTGATTTTACATAATTTAAATATGTTTTATTTTTGCCTAATTTCTTTTGAGCAGATTTTTCTAAAAGTGGAATGCCACTGACGTATCGCAATAATACGAATAAAAATAGTGGACTGATAATTCCAATTACAGCTAAAAATCCATTTACATAACAAATACAGTACAAATAGATACCTAACCAAACACAAATTTCACCAAAATAATTGGGATGACGAGAATAAAACCACAATCCAGAATGAATAAAGTTTGTTGTAGATTTAGACTTTAAAATAAATTTAAATTTTTGCCAATCTGCCACTGACTCATATATAAGGCCAAATCCAAAAATTATAATTCCAAATACACTCAAAAATTTAAAGTGAAGCAACTGACCTCTGAATACAAAAATACTTGGAATAAAAATAATAAATACTGCAAATCCTTGGAGTAACCAAAATCTTAAAAACTTCCAAAAATGAGAACGTATTTTATCAAATCGTTTATCGCGCTTAATTTTTTGAATTCTATATAAAAGATAACTCCCTAAGCGCAATGCCCAAATAGAGATCATAAAGTATAAAACAAGATCAACGATTGTTGTTGTAGATATGTACTTAAATAAGAGATAAATCGAAATTAAAACGAAAGATAATGCATATGAAATATCTGTAAGCTTATCCGTTTTAAAAAAATAGGCCGGAAAAAACATTAAAATATTAAATCCAATTGCACAGAAAAAAGCTTCCAACATGCTTTATCTCTCTTATTTAAAATGATGACACAATAAGAACTGAATTTATAATAACATAGGATTAGACTAATGGTCTAACGTAAATTTTTTCAAAAATTTAGGAGCCCACCAATTCATATTTCCAAATAACCTCATTAACGCAGGCACTAAAAATGCACGAATAATCGTGGCATCAAGTAAAACGGCAAACGCAACTCCAAAGCCCATAAATTTAATAGGAGTCACACCACTTGTTACAAATGCAGCAAAGACTGTTGCAAGAATTAAAGCAGCTGCAGTAATAATATGCGCTGACTTTTGTAACCCTACAGCAACAGCTGATTCGTTCGAGTGTGATGCAGAATACTCTTCTTTAATACGAGACAATAAAAAAAGCTCGTAATCCATCGAAAGCCCAAACACAACTACAGCAACCATAATTGATGTACCAGTATCTAAAGATCCTGTTAAATTAAAATCTCCAACCAACCATTTTAAGTGTCCTTCGATAAATATATAGGTAAGCACTCCCATTGTTGCACCAAGAGAGAGTATATTTAACACAATAGCTTTAATCGGAAGTAGAATTGACCCTGTAAAAACAAATAAAAGTAAAAGCACAGAAAGAACAATTGCAAGTAACACTTTAGGTAACGATTTAATAATTCCATTTTGAGAGTCAACAAATTCTGCTGATTCGCCGCCGACAATTGTGCCTTTAGGATGCTTAATATCTCTTATCTCTTCAATCATCTGTGTGGCATCTGAAGATTTTGATGCATAAGATTGGAGCAAATCAATACGCACATCATTTTGATTAAACTGAATTGGATTAACACGTACAACACCGGGGACCTTTGAAAGGTCTTGTGCATAAGTGCGTACGTTTTCCATCTGCGCTTTTCCATCTGGAATAATAATTTCAACTGGACTGCTTTCTTGAGAAGGAAAACGATCTTGCAATACGTTATAAGCGATTAAAGCTCTATTATCACTTGGTAATACTCGTGCATCAGTTTGTGAAAAGACTATGTTTTTTATGGGAAAGATAAGGACACTCAATAAAGCAAAACAAACTAATGAAACACGAATAGGATAGCGCATAACAAAACGTGCTGTTTTTGCCCAATTTCCATCTTTTTCTTTAGTTGCAACAGCGCTTTTTCTGATGACACCTTTATCGATGTTACGACCAAAAATATGCATCAAAGCCGGCAATGGAAAAATTGCTGTAAAAATTGCAATAAAAACAACAGAAATACCCGCATAACCAAACGATTTGAGCATAGGTTGAGGAAAAAGAATGAGTGCGCCAAGTGTAACCATAACAGTAAGGCCAGAGTAAAAAACAGTTTTGCCTGCAGTTGCCATAGTTTCAATAACAGCCTGTTTTACACTCCAATTTTTTTTTAATTCTTCTCGAAAACGATTAATCATAAGCAATGAGTAGTCTATACCAAGACCTAAACCCATTCCAGTGACAAGATTTAGAGCAAAAACACTGACAGAAGTGATTGTTGTCATGATCCACAATAAAAACAGTGCACCAAATATAGAACATATTCCCATAAAAACAGGAATGGCGGAAGAAACCAATGTTCCAAAGACAAAAAGAAGAAGTCCAAATGTGAGTGGAATAGATACAGCTTCAGCTAAAAGCAAATCTTTGGCAATTGTACTATTTAAAGAGGCATCGATAACACCTTTACCAGTTGCATAAACTTTTAATGACTTAAAGTTACCATCAAACTTTTCTTGAATGTCTTTCGCTAAGGAATTATTTTGAGAAGAAGTTTTGGCATAGACAAAAAGATAAGCGGCTTTACCATCTTTAGAAACAAACACCGGTGAATTTCCTGTGCTCCAGTAAGAAAGTGTATGATCAACACCCTGTATTTTTTGAATAGCTTTCTCGAGCTCATGCGCCTCTTTTCTGACTGTTGGCGCATTTACTGGATTCTTTTGGCCATCAATAATGAGAATTACTTCTGGATCTTGTGTACTATATTCTTTTTTTAAATACTCAGAAACTTTATAAGAATCACTATTAGGATCTAGGTACCCTTCAGTATCGAGTTTATTAAAAACTAAAGTGCCAAACCCACCACTTGCTAAAATCAATAAAATAAATAAGACCAGTACAGTCTTACTATGACCTACAATAAAGTGCGCAAGTTTTTTGAATAACACGAATACATCCAAGATATAAATGGTGCGGATGGAGAGACTCGAACTCTCACGCGTAAGCACTGGTTTCTAAGACCAGCGTGTATACCAATTTCACCACATCCGCAGATAGGAAGACATACTAGATAAATGTAATTTTTAAAATTTTCAACTACATTCTTCTAATCTTTTATTTACTACGTCCCAATTGATGTTTTCAAAGAATACATCGACATAGGCACCACGATTTGCTTTATAGTCAAGGAAAAACGCATGTTCCCAAGTATCTAATACTAAAACTGGTACATGATTAATAGGAAAACCGATGTGATGTTCCATAATTTGAATGTTATTTAAGCGGCCCGTAGTTGTTTCTAGACAAACAAGAACCCATCCTGGCACTGCAAGCCCAGTAGCTTTTACATCTTCTTTCCAAGCATCGAGTGAGCCATATGATGATGTAGCAAGCTCTTTAAACTTATCTGAAGGTTGGCCAGCAGGCACTAAATTATCAAAATAAAGCTCATGTAAATAGGCGCCCATGTACGGAACAGCATAACGACGTTTTAGCTCAGAAAATTCGTTGAAACTATAGTTAGATGCAGATTTATCTGTATTTTTAAGCTTATCTTCAATTTCATTTAGTTTTTTAACATAACCTTCATACAAACCAAAATGCGCTTGAAGTTGAGGATCGCTAAGCCCTTTTAACTTACCAAGAAGGTGCTTAAAATCGCGTATTGGTTTTGACATTAGAAAACTCCTTAAAATTATGAATTCAGTAAAGTAAGATATATTAAATAATTTAATTACTTACAATAGCATAATCGCGAATTTATTATTCTTAATCGCTAAATTTTCCTTTTTTTTTTATAAAAAATATTATTTTTCTGTAAACAATTGATACATCAGATTTAAAATTTTTTCAGACCCATAATTAACTTGGATTTTCAATAGACAACTTTTCGCACTGACGATGAAAATCAAATTAAATGAATTATTATAAAGCGTTATTATTAGGCAAAAATTGCCTAGTCAAATATTTGCATTCGACAAAGTTATGACACAGATAAAATGATCCAATATGGTTTAAAATAAAAGGTGTTGACGATATTTTTTGTCGTCAATTTCAGAGACCTAAAAACCATAGTGAGGTTTAACGATGACAGAAGTAAATATTTTAGAGTTAAAAGAAATGGTTAAACCCTTCGAGAATACAGAGGTTGACCACGAAAAAAAACAAGACCTTATGTCAAAACATTATGCTACGAGAGATGAAAACGTCAAAAAAATTTTTAAAGTGGTACAAAAAGTTATTCCAACAAATGTACCAATCCTTGTTTCAGGTGAACACGGTGTTGGAAAGGAAAAATTTGCAAAAGCAATTCACATAGCTCATGACAAGGACAAAAGTCGTTTTATTGAAGCAAACTGTGGAAACCTACCAGCAAATTTTTTTGAATTAGAGTTATTTGGAATCCCAAAAACATATTTCTCAGATACTGAGCAAACCTTACCGCAATATTTTGACGTTTGTACACTGATGCTTGATGAAGTAACAAATCTTGATAAACATCTTCAATTTTCACTTCTACGCGTATTGCGAGAACAAGAACGATCCTCTCAATCTCAACACACCGGTACCGCTTTAGACTCACGAATTATTGCGTGTTCAGTAAAAAACTTACAAGTTGAAGTAAATGCAGGACGATTTAGTGCAGAATTACTTTCTAAATTGAATGTCATTCATATTGAAGTACCGCCTTTACGCACAAGAACCGTAGATATTGATTTGTATACTGAAATGTTTTTAAGCGAATTTAATAAGCAATATGGCAAACACATTAGTATAACAGCAGCTGCAAAACAGGCATTACGCCAATATACATGGCCTGGCAATGTTCGTGAACTTAAAAATATTTTACATCGCGCGGCTTTATTAGGGAACTCTGAAATTGGGTGTGCAGATTTACAATGGATAAATGTAAACACTCCAACTGAAATTGCCATGGCTTCCCCACTTCCACAAATCACTGTTCATGAACTTGAACAAAGATTAATTTTACAAACTCTGCGCAGATTTAATGGCAACAGAACCCATACAGCAAAAGCACTTGGAATTTCTTTAAGAACTCTACGTTATAAATTAAAAGAATTGACTGAGTTTGGATACAATATTTCTTGTGATGCCAATATCGCGTCTTAGCAAAAATAACTAAATGAGAGACAAAAATGCTCAAGAATTTTTTAAAAAAATACTCAACACTGAACTTTTTTGTCTTCATATTTTTATGGTCAAATTTTATATGGCTATATTTACTGCCCAAATTTAACATCTCACTTTCAAGTGGGACTAATTGGTTTTGGTTGGGCGCGTGTGCCCCTGGACTAGGAGCTCTTTTGTTTGTGTTTTTAGCAAAAGGCACAAAAGGGGTGGGGCAACTTATAAAACCAATAACATATTGGCGTACTAATCCTTTTTATTATTATCTCATCACTATTATACTAGGTTGTTTTTATTTAGCAGCCATTGGCTTAACTTCTTTACAAGGTAGAAGTATTCCTACAATCCAATCCTTATATGCAAGCGTATATTCAGAGTGGTTTGGCTTCAATTTATATGGTTTTGCTCTAATTCCATTATTTACCGCACTATATTTTTTATGCGAAGAATTAGGCTGGCGTGGTTATGCATTGCCTAAATTACTTAAACGTTATGATGCATTTACTGCTGCAATTATCATTGGATTCTTCTGGACTCTATTTCATGTCCCATTAATGAATTTCAGCACTTTATTAGCACATCCGTTTTCTATTATGTGGTTCTGCATTCACACCATGATGAGTAGTTTCTTTTTAACGTGGCTCTATTTAAAAACCAATCAAAGCTTATTGTTAGTAAGCCTTGCGCATGCGTTGATGAATTTTTTCGGCGCCTATTCTCCAAGTATTATTTCTAGTCTTGGCCAAGGACAAACAACTAGTGTAATTGTATTGCGATTCTTGTTTTTTCTTCCAATTTTTATTCTTTTATTTCGCGACAGACATGCACTAAAAATAAAGCGATGCAGTTAAATACAATGTGAATTGATTTGGTCTTTTAAAATCTCTGGATAAAATTGGTTCATCGAGTTTAAAATCTGCAAACGAAGTGGAATCAGAAAAAGCATAAGCACCAACTAGGTTAAATTCTAAAGTTCTATAACCATACCCCACTTGTGCTGCAAACTGAGTAACATTATAAGGCTTAGAATATGAAGCATCAATAAAATGAGAATCTACGTATGTTGCTGTTACTGCATATAACAATCTGTCTGCATCAAATAATAAATTTGAAAAATAATCGTGTGTATCGCCACCAAAACCAATACCATAAAGATAAGCTTTATAGCCGTCATTTAAACTTTTAATAAATACAATATCTTTGCCTGCATTTGTTCTTTTTTGATTATCACCAAGTTCTGCTTCAAACCAAAGAGACAATCCGTTACCAGTAACTAATGCTTCTGAACCAAACATTTTTGAATCGTTATAAAGTAACGAAGCCTCAATATGCTCGACACTACGCGTAGTAGTTGCAAAACCATTGCCATTTGTATTTGCAGCTGCATTTGTTTGAAAGCCATAAAATAAGACAGCACTTATATTACTTGTTTTAGTAAAATTATAAGACCAATTTGTATTAAATACATAACCTTTAGTCATTGTAGGAGATGTAATTCCTAAAATTCCTAAAAAGTTTGGTGCAGTTCCTTTATACGCTCCCCAGCCTTGAAAATCACCACTTGCACCAGGTGTTGTGGTTGAAAGGTTATTAAAGATACCAAAACCAAGAGTACCCACTAAATTCTCGCCAAAAGCAGCATTTTCAGCCAAATAAACACCATCCTGACGCGCAAACCCTGATGGAGTGTAAGTAATATCGGTAGAAACTGCGGAAGCACCACCCACTCGAATTCCACCTAAAGAAAGACGAGAGACAAGGGCAGTATCTGTTTTTAATGTATCTGAAAGCGCAGAAGCTGATTGAGGCTCATCTGGATTTACTTTTTTTGTAACTGTAGTAACTTCTTTTTTAGATCTTGATTCGGCTTGTGTTTTTTGCTGAGCAGCAATTTCTGCATCTGCCACCACTGCTGGTTCATCTGAAACTGCATCTGGCGCATTTACTCGAACAATTCGAGTTTTTTTATGACCATTTTCTACTACAAATCTTAAAAAATCGAAATTAATTTGTGCTTGCCGAACACCCGCTGTATTACTAGCAGACTCTGAAATAAGTAACGGTCTATCAACTAATGCAGGAAACTCTTTTTGAGGTTGATTACCATTGAATTCCATCTCGAGTTTACCACTCCAGTTTTTTTCAATTGCAAATAAACCAAAACGAGCATGAGTGACTGTAAAATCAGGCACATTATCACGAGTTGAATCCAAAAAATTTACATTTGCTTGTAATAAGCCATATACATTTACACTGTAAGGCTTTAAAGGTTTTCCAAAAAGCATTTCTTTAATTTGGCTAATTTCATCTGCTGTAAAATCACGCTGACTTGTAGGGTCATTGGGGTTACGAGTTGCCGATACCGGCGCAGCAAATGAAGATACGGGAAGAAAAACAAGAAAAAGAAATAACGGAAGTAAAATACTTTTTTTGAATACAGTCATTGAAACGCGTTCCCAGCAATGATCAAACAATTACACTTAATGTGCAATTTTCTTAAAATTAATCACTGAATTTAGGGAAGGTCTCATTTTGTGTCAACGATTTTCTTTTCTCAATCGCAATCATAATAAGAATTGATATTTCAATCATTCCATAGAGCGGAAGTGCAATGAGGCACATACTTATTGCATCTGGAGGCGCTAAAAGCGCTCCAATAATAAAAGACAACAAAAATGCAATTCGACGATTCTGTTTAATCGTATTTGCATTAATTATACCTGATAAACATAGCAAAGAAAGGATGACAGGAACTTCAAAAATAATCCCAAAAATTAAAACCATGACCATCAATGTGTTGAAATAACTTTGATAAGTAAGCATAACGTGAGCATATTGACTGGCCCAAGAAAGGGCGCTTTTAAAGAAAAAAGGAATAATCAAAAAATAACCAAAAACAATCCCTGTATAAAATAAAAGAATACTACAAGCACTGATGGCACCCACAATTAGACGCTCACCTTTGTATAAGGCAGGTTTTACAAAGTTCCAAATTTCTAAAATAACAAATGGCACAGCAAGAATCATTCCAATAAAAAAAGCAATTTTAATGTTCATTGTCATGACTTCAAAAACATTAATTGCCGTTAAATTTTCAGAAAGTGCATAAACCGTATCTTTGCTCGTTTGATGTTGCGAAAGAAACGCATGATAAGGGCGTTCCAAATATTGAATAATGTGTTCCATAAACAAAAACGCCAATCCTGAGCCTGCTACAATCAATAAAACGGCACGTATAATATGACGTCTTAATATTTTAATGTGCTCAAAAAAAGGCATTTTAATCATAATAGTTACTGAACATCTAACCAGTTTGGACCACTTGCAACATCAACAAGCATCGGCACATCGAATTTAACAACATGTTCCATGATATCAGTAAGAAGTTTGGTGACTTCATCAAGCTCAGACTTTGGAGCTTCTAAAACAATTTCATCATGGACTTGTAATATAATGTTAGTGTGTAAATTTCGCTTTTTGAGCTCTTTGTCAACTGCAATCATGCCAAGTTTCATAATTTCAGCACTTGTGCCCTGAATTGGCGTATTTATTGCCATATTTTCAGCAGTTTTAACCTCTAATTGATTTTTTGAGCGAATGCCTGGCAAATACCTTTGGCGGCCATATAATGTTTTAACAGTTGCCGACACATGAGCCTCCGCGCGGCAGGCATCTAAATATTCTTTTACACGAGGAAAGCTAAGAAAATATTTTTTTATAAATTGTTGAGCATTTGAATAGGAAATTTTTTGACTTTTAGCTAGTTTTTTAGGCCCCATTCCATAAATAATACCAAAATTAATTGCTTTTGCTTGGCTTCTTTCTCCTGCTGTTACATCTTCAGGAGCTTTTCCTAAAATTTGAGCAGCGGTTTGTCTGTGAAAATCTTGAGATGAATTAAACGCAGCAATCATTTGAGGATCTTGGGATAAATGAGCAAGAACCCTTAATTCAATTTGGGAGTAATCGGCTGAAATTATAGTATGATTTTGATCGGTTGCTGTGAAAGCTGCACGAACTTTCTTTCCAAGTTCTGTACGTACAGGCACATTTTGTAAGTTTGGATCGGAGCTTGATAAACGACCAGTCACAGTTCCACTTTGATGAAATGATGTATGCAAACGCTCGGTGGAGGGTTTAATTAATTTTGGTAAAGCAATTACATAAGTAGAAAGTAATTTATTCAATTCTCGATATTGTTTTACAAGTTTTACAAAATCGTGCTCTTCAAATTCTTCAAGAACAGAAGCATCGGTTTTATAACCTTGGGTTGTTCTTGCAAGCTTGCCTTTAAAATTCAGTTCTTCGTGAATCTTTAACTTTTCAAATAAAACATCACCTAGTTGTTTTGGACTTGAAATTTTAAACGTAAAACCAGACATTTCATATATTTTAGCTTCAATTTCAACAAGACGGTCTGTAAGGATGGTGGCAAGTTTTGAAAGATGCTCACAATCAAGATACACACCTGTATGTTCCATTTTTGCCAGAATCTTAAGAACAGGCATTTCAATTGTATCGAATAATGTTTTTAACTGTTTATCAGCTGCAAACATTTCACTGTAAATTTTCCAAAGACGAAAAGTGGCATCTGCATCTTCACATGCATATTCAGAAAGTTCGACTATAGGAACTTCAAGCATAGACTTTCGTTTCGTTTCTTTACCAATCAGAGCTGAAGTAGGGATTTTTTTGAAACGAAAATGCTTAAAAGTTAAGGCATCTAAACTATAGCCAACATCGTTAATAAGCTCACAAACCCATGCAGCAATCATAGTGCACGCAACATTTTTATTTGATAAATCGACTCCAACATTTAAAAGCATTTGCAAATCAAATTTTAAATTATGCGCAACAAATGTGCCTTTTGCTTCTTCAATCGCTGAATTAATTTTCTGCCAAACTTCTTCAGAACCCGGAATGTAAAACGCTGTATTTGCTTCAAAACAAAGTGACATACCAATTGGTTTATCTTGTATAATATCTAAACCTGTTGTTTCAGTATCAAACACAATGAAATCGTTCTCGGTAGAAGACTTAATTTTTTGACAAAGCTCGTCTATTTTTTCAGGCGACTCAACTAAATGATAATTACGTGGGCCCCAATTATCGGCACCTATTGAAGCAAGAGATTTGGTATCCTCAAATTCTTGAGAAATATAGAACGATTTTGCAATTGTTCTCATACTCAAGTTTTCAAGTGTTTCTTTAAAAATGTGATTATCTTTTATATTGTCTAATCCAAAACGCAATGAGGATTCAGTTACATTTAAAGGCAAATCAATTTTAATGGTGACTAAATACTTTGAAAGTTCTGCAGAAGATTTATTATTTTCTAAAGCGATTTTTGCTCTTTTATTTGTAATTTTTTCTAGGTTTTCGTACACATTTTCAAGCGAACCAAATTCAGAAATAAGCTTACCTGCCGTTTTAGAACCAATGCCTGGCACACCAGGTATATTATCGCTTGTATCACCAGTTAGTGCTAAAATATCGATAACTCTTTCGGGAAATACACCAAAATAATCGTATACTTTATCTTTATCTATAACATCATAATCATCGCCTTTTTTAAGCGAAAATAAGAAAATATTATCGTTTACTACCTGCATATAATCTTTATCTGCAGTCACAAGATAAACTTGGCCATAATGCTCAAAATACTTTGCGAGGCTGCCTGCAATATCATCTGCCTCATATCCTGGCATAGAAAACATAGGGCATTGCATATCGGCAAGGACTTTGTTTATGAGAGGAATTTGAGGCAAAATATCTTCAGGCGGCGCACCACGATTGCCTTTATAGTCTGGAAACACATCGTGGCGAAACGTTTTTTCTTTCAAATCCCAACACACTGCAAAATGAGTAGGCTTTTGCTCGCGCATTATTTTAGAAATAATTTTCATGAACCCATAGACTGCGCCAATTGGAGTACCATCTGGTGCAGTTAAATGCGGGCCCATTGCATAAAAAGAACGAAACAAAAGTGACATTCCATCAATTATAAAAATTCTGTCAGTTTTGTTGTCAGTCATATTTTATTTTTCTTTCTGTTGAGTTGGACGCAATAACGGAAACAAAACTGTATCTTTAATATTTTCAGTGCCACATAAAATCATAGTTAAACGATCGATGCCAATTCCTACACCTGCAATTGGTGGAAACCCATGTTCCATTGCAGTTAAAAATTCTTCATCGAATGGCATAGCTTCGTCGTCGCCATCTGCACGTGCTGTAGATTGTTCTGTAAAGCGTTCGCGCTGATCGATAGGATCAACAAGCTCTGAATAGGCTTTAATAAGTTCAACACCATCAACAACAAATTGAAAATAATCTACAAATTCAGGGTTATCTGCATTTCGGCGCGCAAGTGGGGCCACTTCAACTGGATAATTGATAAGAAAGCAAGGCTGAATGAGTTTGGGACGTGTGACTTTTTTGTAAAGCACATCGACTAAGTTTGCATGACTTAATTTTTCAGGATTTTCGTCGAGTTTAATATTTCGCTTTTGAATTTCTTTTAACAATGAATCACGCGTTTTATGTTCGCGCATGTTTATGCCAGAATCTTCAGTAATACGATCGTAGTAATCATACACAGCCCATTTATCGGAAAAATTAATTTCATGACCAGAAAGTGTAATTGTATGTGAACCAAAAACCTTTTGAATTAAATTACGCATCATACCTTCAACAAATGTACGCATAATTTCTGCATTTGAATAAGAAGCATAAAATTCGAGCATGGTAAAATCTTGTAAATGCGTTGTAGAAACACCTTCATTACGAAAGCTTCTTGCAAATTCAAAGACTTTATCGATTCCTGCGCCAATACAGCGTTTTAAATAGGTTTCACAAGCAATACGCAATACACAATCAATATCAAGCGCGTTATGATGCGTTAAAAAAGGACGCGCAAATGCACCAGACGCTGTGTTTTGAATAATTGGTGTTTCGACTTCAATGTAGCCATTATCTTCAAGATAGTTTCTTAATGCTTTTACAATCTCAAAACGTTTTTTAAATACGTTACGAGATTCGTTATTCATAATTAAATCGAGATAACGCTGACGATAACAAGCTTCAGTATCTTCAATACCATGATATTTGTCGGGCAATGTGCGAAGTGATTTATTCAGCAATTGCCAAGAAGCTACTCTTATAGTGAGTTCACCAGTTTTGGTGATAAATAAAACTCCTTTAACACCTACAAAATCGCCGATTGAAGCTGATTTTACAAAATTATCAAATTCTTCAGGTGCGTCAGGATTTTTTTTCACACAAATTTGTACTTTGCCTGAAAAATCGTATAAATGAGCAAACAAAATTTTGCCCATAACACGCAAAGTAACAATTCGCCCTGCAGTGGCAACATTTTCAGTGCCTTCTGGAAGCTTCGCAATTTCTTCCATTGTATGGGTTTTATGATAATGATCAGAAAATGCATTTTGTGAACGACATTCTAAAAATTGTTCTTTTTTAACTTCAAAAAGATTATCAGACATAAAAATCCTTACATTGGTAAAATAGTTTGCTCACATTTTTTTACAAAAAATGTTTTTCCAAGCACTGCAAATGCACCTAAAAAGACAATTACAGGGCCTACTGGCATATTAAAAATTATTGCAAATACAAAGCCAAATAATCCTAAAGTCATACTAAAAGTGAGTGTACTTAAAGAAAATATATTTTTAGGCGTAGAAAAAATTGCAGGAATTGTCATTAATGCTGGAATCATTAATCCGCCAATGGCAAAAAAACCTGCTAGCACAGACAATGTAACAAGTACGGGAAATAATTTATTTAGTAATGCCGTTTTAAAACCTGCGACTTTTGCAAAATCTGGATCTGAAAGCCATGCATTCCAATGATGACGGTAGAACCAAATACTCATAAAAACAGTGACTAACACTACGACTAAAACAATAACATTACGCCCGGTTAAAGTTAAAATATCTCCAAACAATAATGTTTCAGGATCAATTGATACAGAACCGCTAAAATTAAGAATTAAAATTCCAAGAGCTAAGAATGCTGATAAACACAAAATAGCAGAAGCATCGGGCGGTATTTTTAAATGCTTCAAAAACCATTCAGATAAATACGCACCACACACGGCTGTTACAATTGCGCCGCTTGTCATGCATATCCATGCTGGCAATAAAAAATATTTTGAAAGTAAAATACCAACAACCACACCTGGCAAAATTAAATGTGCAAGTGTGTCTATTAAATAAGAACGTTGCTTAAGAACAATAATAGGACTTAATAATCCTGAAATTAATGTGATTAAACAAATTCCAACAAGCGGAATCCAAAGCTGATTAATGTGCTGAAAAAGGTTTAACATGAACTTGATGTATCCGATTTGGTTTTGGACAACCTGTTAATTTAAAAAATGATTCCCAAGAAGAATCATCAACAAGAGAAGGCCATTCGATAAATGCAATCGTATCTTTAGGTTCAAACTCTTGTTCTAAACCTAAAGAGCATATTTCTGAAGGCTTTTTTAGCCTATAAAGATCTAAATGCAAAACCTTTTTAATTGACGAATCGGTTGAATCGTATACATGCATCAACGCAAATGTAGGGCTTGTCACGGCATCTGTAACACCCAATTTCTTACACAGTTCTTGCGTAAAGTATGTTTTACCTGCTCCCATTTCTCCGTGAAGAAAAATCCAATCACCTGGTTTTATGTCTTTTAATGAAATCATTTAGTTAAATCAAAAAGATAAGTGGCAACTTCTGAGGATGCTTTCAAAGAAGGTGCAGAGTTTAAAGCCTGAGTTTTTTCTGCAAACAGTGTAAAATTTTTAGCGATAGTTTCAAGGATTAAATCATCCTTGAAAATAGATTCTTCGTAAGTTTCGGCCCAACCTTTTTGAGTGAAAATTTGGGCGTTGATAATTTGATCGCCACGGCTTGACTGTAAACCCAATGGAATCAATATCATAGGGATTCTGGCACACGCGAGCTCAAAGATGCTACTTGCCCCTGCACGGCAAATTGCTAAATCGGCAGCCGCATAAGCATATTTCATCTGATGTGTCATAAATTCGAACTGACGATAATTTTGATGAGAGAAATCTTTAATTTGATTTCCCTTCCCAGTAATTTGTAAAATGTTATATTTTTCACATAAACTAGGTAAAACTTCAGCGATATTGCGATTTAAGCCTTTTGCACCCAGACTCCCGCCAAAAATCAAGACAACTTGCTTTTCATTTTCAAAATCAAAATACTTTCTGCCTTCTGTTTTTGAGACAGAAAACAAAGAAGCGCGTAAAGGTAAGCCCACATATTGAGCTTTTGACCGATATTTTTGAGGTAAATGCTGAATTGTTTCTAAAAATGCACAAAACATTTTACGAGCAAAGGGCAAACTTAATTTTGTTGCTAATGCAGGCGTTGCATCACTTTCGTGAATAACAATAGGAATACGATTTAGCCAAGCTGCAAAAACAACAGGCGCTGCTACAAAACCACCTTTTGAAAATACAAAGGAAGGCTTTATTTTTTTAAGTGTCCAAAAGGTCTGCCAAATTCCATACATCACTTTAAAAGGATCGATAAAATTTTGAAGGCTAAAATAACGTCGCAATTTTCCGGTGACAATTGCATGATAATGCCACTTAGGCATTACAGATGTAACAATGTCACGCTCTAAGCCTTTCGCAGTTCCAAAATAATGAACTTCTAAACTGTCGTTTTCAAAAGCATCTTTAAGTGGAGAATTAGCAGAATCAAATAAGGCAAAATGTGGCCAAACATGCCCCGCCGTTCCGCCACCAGTAAGAACGATTTTTTTCTTCACAAAAACTCCTTTGTATCCCAAGAAGTAGGATATTCGGTATCTTCAAACTGAAGAGCAGTATCGGTTGCAAATAAAGGCTCGAATGTATCGACCATAATAGCAAGTTCATTAGTTGATTTTATGCCAATACTTCTTTCATATTTTTCAGGATGAGGGCCATGTGGAATTCCTCCAGGATGAAAACTGATTGAGTATTGGCTAATATTTTTGCGGCTCGTAAAATTTCCTTCAACATAAAAAAGCACTTCATCACAATCAACACTAGAATGTGGCCATGGACAAGGCACTGCTTTTGGATGGTAATCTGTTATTCTAGGAACAAAATTCATGATATAAAATTCAGCTCCTGAAAATGCCGCATGAATGCTAGGAGGCAAATGCACATTACTTGTTTTGGGCTGATAATTAGCGATTGAAAACGTAAAGGGCCAATACCAACCATCCCAGCCAACAACTTTGTAAGGAAAATCAGTGTGTTCATGTTTGGTAAGAGTATTTAAACGTTTTACAATGATAGCAGGATTTTCGTCTTCTTTTAAAGATAAAAGCTTATTTGGTCCTGTAAAATCGCGATGATTATAGGGTGCTTCTAAAGTAAGCTGGCCTTGTTTATTTCTAAATTGGCTTGGCACACCAAAATTCTTTTTGCCTTCTACAATTAAAAAATAAGATTTTTCATTTGAAATAATGCGATAAGGAATTGATTTAGGAATAAAAATATAATCGTGTTTTTTATAAGGAAGCTCACCCATTATGGTTTGAAAAATACCAGAACCTGTGCTTGCAAAATAAAGCTCATCGCCATCATTATTCGAAAAAAACATTTTATCGGCTTCAGTGACATGAGCAAGGCTCACTGTACACGAGTTATTGTATAAAAAAGCGGCTCTTGAATTTAGCAGATTACCTTTAGAGGCTTCATAAAAGCTTTTAAAATGACGACGTGATAGCCCAGATTTTTCAGTATTTGCAGAAGGTTGCACCAAAAAATTCAAATTCTCTGTCTTGTATTTAGCAGAGCTTGTTTCATGTGTAGGTGCGCGATATTGATAAAGAATTGAATACAAATCGTTAAAACCATCTCGAGTAATAACATGTTCAATAAGCTGCTGACCATTAAGTTCACAAATGGTATGCTGTTTTTCTGAGACAAATCCAAGTTTACGGTAATCGATCATCCGGAGCCCTCTCGTTATGAATAAACAAAAAATTCTTTTTATTGGCGACGAATTATCGTCCTTAAATTTAGCATATGATGCAAGCATTGCCTTTTGCGAAGCGGCACTATCCAAAGATTTTGAAGTATTTTGGTGCGAAAAAAAAGATGTTTCTCTTTATAATTTTGAACTCATTATAAATCAAGTGTTTCAAATTCACGAAGCTAGTATTCATTCTGTGAAACACACAAAAATTTCAAAAGATAATGAGCATACTCTTTCTTTTGAAGATTTTGATTATTGTTTTGTACGTCTAAATCCACCATTTGATGAAAGCTATTTAAATCTTTGTTGGATTTTGAATACTCAATCTAAAGTAAAAATTATTAATTCACCAGCTTCGTTACTCAATTTTCATGAAAAGTCTTTTCAGTTTCGTGCTCTATCGGAAGGTGTTCTGGAAAAGAAAAATTTAATTTCTACCTGTCTTACGGATTCTGTAGATGTTTTGCAAAAATTTTTAAACATGCACATTAAGTTAGGAACAAAAGCTTTTGTCACAAAGCCATGGCTTGGATATGGCGGTGCAGATGTTATGTTATGGCATTCAACACAAGATGTGATTGAATATTTTAAAACCGCACCTGAAAAAATTATGATTCAACCTTTAGTTCCAAATGTTAAAACAGATGGCGACCAAAGAGTCATCATTGTAAATGGAAAAGTGTTTTGTTCATTTGTGCGCTTGCCACAAGAAAATAGCATTATTTCAAATACTGCCGCTGGCGGGATTATGGAACTTCGAACATTAACTGCCGAACAAATGCGGATTTCTGAAAAAATTGCTGCTTTTACTTTAAAGCATGGTGTTTTATTTGCAGGTATTGATTTGATTGGTGAGCAAGTTGGCGAAATTAATATTACCTCTCCAACTGGGTTTCGAGTTTATGAAAAGCTTACTGGTAAAAGTGTTATTTACGAGTGTTTTGATGAATTATTGCAGTTAAAATAAAATGAGTCCTATTCAATAACCTAAATTAAATTCGCAGATATGAAATTCGATCAACTATTATCTTCTGCCTATGAGACTTTTTCTCTATCTCAAAGTGTTCATTTTCAGCACAATGTTATTTGATGGAAAAGATACGAATCTTAAGTATGTGGTAATAAAGGTGTGCGACACAATGGGCATGTATTATTCTGTAAACTTACATCAAATGTAGCAACGCCTCCTGCACGACGAGTTAGTGGATCACTATAGCTATATACATCTCGAGAAGGAATTTGCCATTTTAACAAACAATCATTATGAAAAAAATGCCCGCATATTGTACGTACAATATATTCTAGACCATTTAAACTTTCTGAACAAATTGAACAATCTTCTACAGGTACAAACATCGACGGCACAATTAATGTAGAACCATTTGCTATTTGTGCAGGAAGCCTAAATGATGGAGGAGGCGGTCTCAATGAAGGACGCTGAACTCCAGTTCCCGATGGTGTAGATAAGCAAAATGTAACGCACCAATAGTCTAATCTCCCACTAGCTAGGCGCCGACCCTCTCTTATTTGCGCAAAAATTTTTGCTTCAATACGATCTTGTATATAAACAACTGCGCTTCCTTTGCTTCTGCCTGTCTCTCTATCAACTAGCACTCTCACATCGCAGACGGTTGCTATTTCTTCTGCAAGCCTCTCTCTAAGTAGTTCTTCACTAAGACTGTAAGAAAGATTACGGATCAAAAATTTTATAGGTTAGTCTATTGGATATTCGCTAATGATTCTCTCAATACAAGGAAGACAATACTGAGGCGGCGAAGGGGGTATGAGTCTTTGACAACCAAAACAATTATTCATAAACTAAATTCTCCTAAAAATTTTTGAATAAAATTGATTAATAATAACACAACTTCACGCAATTACAGTGAAACTTACTCTTCACGTTTATGAGAATTTGCAATGCGCACATAATGGTCTGCAGAATATTGAATATGATCTATTTCTTCTGAAGTTAATGGGCGAATTTGCTTAACAGGATTGCCAAAATACAAATACCCAGACACCAAACGTTTGCCTTGGGGAACAAAACTATTTGCTCCAATCATTACATTTGTTTCGATATAAGCATTATCTATAATTGTACTTCCCATTCCTATAAATGAATTGTTTTCTATTGTGCATGAATGCAAACAACAGTTATGCCCAACTGTTACATTGTCACCAATAACCATTGGACTTTCTTTCGTACGCCCAGGATTATCGTGTGTAACATGCAGCATGGTAAGGTCTTGAATATTTGTATTTTTACCAATAGAAATTGAACTAACATCACCCCTTAAAACGGCATTGCACCAAATAGATGCATTTTCTGCTACAAAAATTTTTCCAATAATTACAGCTGTTTCATCTATAAAAGCTGTTTTATCGATTTGTGGAATATAACCAGAGTATTGACGAATATTTTTCATAGTACTAACACCTTTATTCTCTCTAAAATAAAAACTGTACTGCATGAGGCAAAAACAGTTATCTAAAGGTCAAAATCAATGCTTCCCATCAAAATTAATAAATATGCAATGTTGTGTTTGCTTTCATTGATATGGGGCTCTCAATTTGTATTTAATGATCTTGCACTCAAAGATTTTACATTTTTATGGATCGCAACATTACGTGCAGGAATAGGAGCACTTACACTGATTGTCATTCTTTTTTTGTTCCCGCTGCAGAAAAACACAGAAAAACGACCCCCTTCTTATTATTTACCATTAATTATACTGATTGGCGCACTTGATGCAACTATCCCTTTTTCATTACTTACCTGGGGACAACAACAAGTTAACTCGAGTATTGCTGCAATTTTGATTGGAACGGTTCCAATTTTTACTGCAGTTTTTGCATCAATATTTTTAAAAAAAGAAAATCTTCATATAGGAACTGTTTTGGCAATTATATTTGGTTTTTGTGGCATTATTACGCTAGTTGCACCAGAATTACACGGGGCCCTTGCTACAATCTATCGTGATATGTTAGGTGAACTTGCAATTCTTGGGGGCGCAATATCATTTGCAGCAAGCCTTACGCTTATGCGTTTATTACCCGTACACCCTCTTAGAGCCGCTCGTGATATTCTGATTGCAGGCACCTTAGAATTGACAATTATCACTTTAATTTTTGAAAAAAGTTTGCCTCACTTTTTACATACATCAAGCATATTCGCTTTACTTTCGATAGGTATTTTAGGCACTGGAGTTGTATACGTATTTTTTGTTGTATTAGTACAAAAAGCAGGTTCAACGTTTGCATCATTTGGAAACTATCTTGTTCCACTAGTTGGTGTTTTATTTGGAACTGTATTCTTACACATTCCTGTCACCAAAAACCAAATTATTGCGCTTAGCCTTATTATTATTGGTTTGCTGTTAAATGGGTATATTAGCCACAGACTTTCTAATAAAACCGTTGTTTCATTAGAGTGAAAGTTATTCATTTCCAAGAAAAAAGCGCATTGCATCTATAATCGCCTTTTTGCAGACATTACAAAAATCTTTACCATTATCCATCATACAGCCAATAGATGGTTTATAGGCCTCTTGATTACCCCCATAAGCACCTAAATATGCACCATACTCACGCTGTTGTTCGCTCCAATGAGATTTTGGTGTTGGAAGCGGTGTACTTTGTGCAACAAAATCATGCCATTTTAGGCCTTCCCAGTTTGTCACTTGAAAGCTTACATTTGGTGTCCAAGATTCTTGCATTCCTTTTGCAAAAGAAAGCTCTGAACCGCCAGCGTCGTATTCATCTTGTAAACCAAAAAAGTGACCAAATTCATGAATAAAAATTGCTTTAAAATAAGGAATATTGGCAGGTGCAGATGAAAACAAATTGTATGTTGATGCACCCCAATGATGATCATCATTCTCAATTGCAAAAATTACATCATATGCTTTAACAGCTGCTGCATGACGAAAATGTTCTTCGTTTGTTTGATACACAAGATGGTACCATCTCCCGTATCCTGTGGGTTCAACCCAATAAGGATAATAAAGTCCTAAAAATGTATCATAATCAGGTACGTTTGAACCTAAGTTTTGAGGTGCGTGAAGCTGTTTATTGGATGGTGCAAAAATAGCATAAAATTCCATGTTTTCAATTTCTGGAAAATTAAAATCTTGGAGTGTTTGTAAACCTTCTGCTGCTTTTTGAAAAAAGGCAGCTTTTTCCTCGAGCGTATAACCTTCTGCATAAAAGTTCACACGTAACGCATTTTTATTTTGAGACTTTGTGAGTTGAATCATTTCCAAATTGGAAATACTTGTTGTTTCTTTTGGCAAGCCCGCGGCGCCATCCAATAAAATTTGAGAAAATACTTTTTCTACTTTTCCAGTTTCAGAGTTTTCAGCATACATTACAAACGTCACGTTATTTGTTGTATTTGGAAAGCGAAATGTAAACGATGGAACAAGCTCGCGATAAAATGTACCTGTGGCAAATGAGTCATAATAGAGTTCTTTGCCTGTTTTATTATCAATCAATACGCCTAAATAACTGCCCCATTTTGGCTTTTGTGTGCTTCTAGCAACAAGAGCAGGCGTACCAGAAGACTCAATCACAGCTTTTGCAAGTTCATATTGTTGAGCCAATACATTCCAATTAATTGTGATACGAATAACATCAATCGCATCTGAATTATCAACTGCTTTAAATACAGCTTTTTTTATTCCAGATTCTTGTCTAAGTTGAGTTGTTTTGAATTCATTGTCTTTGGGTAAAAGTTCTGGATATGGATTTGGAGCGGCAAATACAGACTGGGTTAAAAAACAAGCGCCAAGTATTGGAACTACACTTTTAAATTGCATGATTAAAATCCTTATTAATTGAGATGCATATATTCAAAGCTTTAGCATTCTCACGGCATTAATATACGATTATTTTAATTGAGCTAATTTACAGATGAATTCTGATTTGTGTTTTGTAATATTACAGTCTTTCCGAGATTTTTTTTGGCCTTGTGTCTCAAAATCGCTAGAAAAATAATAAGTATCGCTCCAAGAGACGCGCATATTGGAATTACAGATAAGGCTTTATGATAAGCAAGCACTTGATAAATGCGTACTCCGTTAGTATCAATTGCACCTTGCCAAAATACATCCATTACACGGCCAATAACCGAATGAAATAAAGAGCCACCTAGCATATTCATACAATTTAAAAATGCGATTGTGACACCTAACACTTGAGTAGGAACAAGTTGTGCACCAGCAGAAAAAACAATCACCTGATAGCAACATAAATTTCCTATGATAAAAAATATTCCTGCAAGCAGATACCACGAGTAAAAATGAGTAGATAAAAGAGTAATAAAAAGTGCGCTAAGTGCAAATCCCGCAAAACTGATAATTGCGTAATATCCAAATTTTTTGCTTAAGGTTGCAAGCACAGGCCCACCGCTTAACATTCCAAAAAACACAAATGAAATTAATCCAGCTGCTGTTGATTTATTTATAGGAAAACTTGTTGTTAAATAAGGCACACCCCATACATCGGCAAAACCTTCTAACGAACCAACCATGAGAAGATTACTAACAGCCAACAACCAAATTAACGGAGAAGATAAAATCGATTTAAAAGATTTCAGAGAATAATGATTTTCGGCTTTGATAGTTGATTCTATGGGTTTTGTTTTAAGGCAGAAAAAGACTGCTAATCCAATTGCAATTGCAATAAAGGCAATTGCAAAACCAATGCTTTTCCACTGATAATGGTCTAGTAAAAAAGTGAGAGGTTTGCCGGCATATATAGCACCTAATAAGCCAACAGAAAAAGAAAGGCCTACCATGCGAGCATATTGCTTTTGCGGAAACCAATCGGTAATAACTTTAGAAACTCCAAGAAAACCAACTGCAGAACCAGCCCCTATTAAAAAACGACTGAATAAAGCTAAATAAAAATGATTGCTCCAAATAAAAAGAAAAGCAGCAAAACCACACAAAATTGCAAACGTACAAATAATTCTTTTTGCACCAAATTTTTCTAACAATATCGCAACTGGAATTTGCATACTTGCATAACCATAATAATAAAATGCAGAAAGCATTCCAAATTTAGTAGCATTGATAGAGTATTGTTCCATAATTTGAGTAGCCATTAAACTTGGCCACAAACGTAGAATAAATTGATGTGCAAAAAAAAGGAGTGGCAACATCCACATAAAATAAGGCAATAATTTTATTATTTTTGATTGCATATTAATCATTATTTCTAATTAGCAAAACGGCAATTTATAAAATTTCAGAATAGAAAATTATCTATCGAATGTTCTCGATAATAATGCACTTAATGGTATTAATTAAGTTTGAAGTTATCTTACAGAGAGAATATCAAATAATACTTTATTTGCAAGCATTTCTAGAATAGATCTATTTAAAAAGTTGATCTATAATCAATTTTTTTGAGTACTATCACCATGTCTGTCTCAGCTCAACCATTACCCTCTCAACCCAAAGGTATTTTTTATATCTTTCAGGCAGAGCTGTGGGAAAGGTTTAGTTACTACGGCATTACAGCACTTCTCATACTTTATATGAGTAAATTCTTTACCTTACCTGAAGGACAAATTTACGCATTGTATGGCACATATGGGGCTCTTGTTTATACGACCCCTATTTTAGGGGGCATTCTTGCTGATCAATACCTTGGCCAGTATAGAACTGTGATGCTTGGTGGAGTGCTTATCTCACTTGGCCACTTTATTATGATTGCAGTTGATCCAAAGCATTTTTATTTCTTTTTGGGATTAAGTTTCATAATTGTGGGTACAGGGTTCTTTAAGCCTAATATTTCTACATTACTTGGACAATTATATAAATCCAACGATCCAAGACGCGAAAATGGTTTTATATGGGCATATTTGTTTTGCAATATCGGGACAATTATTGCGCCTATACTCACCTCACTTGTGGCTATTTACTATAGTTGGCACTTTGCGTTTGGGCTTGCTGGCCTTGGGATGGTGCTTGGTTTAATTATTCTGCATTTAGGAAAAAAATATTTAAACAGCACTGCATGGAGCTCTCAACAAAAAACGTCATTGCAAAATTATTTCTTAATTTTTGCAGGAATTTTGATTTTATTATTCGTTGTAAACGCCGCATTTTTTTATACTTATATAGCTTCTTGGCTCCTTATAAGCATCTCTATTTTTGCCTTTAGTCTGTTAGCGTATACATTTTACAAAAGTTATGAGCACGAACGTGCTTCAATTATCTTTGTTGCCATACTGATTTTATTTTACATCGTCTTTATGACATTGCTTCAGCAAAGTGGCGGAATGCTCAATCTTTTTACAGAACGAAATGTAAATCGTACATTAGGCACATGGGAAGTTCCTACAGGAATGTTTCAATCGATAGAACCTTTATCGATTGTGTTGTTTGGGCCATTTTATACATGGTACCGTTCATACTTGAATAAAAATGGCATGGATGTGGATTATGTTTTAAAGTTTTTAATTTCTCTAATTGGAATGACAACAGCATTTTTACTTCTTACAATTTCAATCCGATTATTTAGTGTAAATGGCTATATTTCAATGTGGTGGATTAATTTAAGCTACATGATTCAAGCAGCATCTGAATTGTTCATTGGCCCAATAGGCCTTGCAATGATTTCTAATTTAATCCCTAAAAGATTTATTGGTATTTTTATGGGCATTTGGGTTCTTGCGTCGGCATTTGCAAATTTTATTGCTGCAAAAATTGGAGCTTCCACAACTCTTCAAAGCTCATCTGAGCTTCTCAAAAATCCTGTGCACAGCATTCAACTATATGGCAGCATAATTGAAAATCTTACCTTTTTTATTCTTGTTGTTTCATTTGTACTTTTGTTATTAAGGCCATTTTTATTAAATTTTTTAACAAAAAGCAAAGTCCTGAAAGTTGGTGACACATGGGAGGGCGTGACAGCAGATGCGATGAAGAGAGTAGAGCGTTGAGAAATGCGAAATAGAGTATTTGTGTGCAGAGTTGCTCCCTGGAATTGTTAAAGAGTAGAAGTTTTTGTTTTTACGTGCGGTCACAAATGCACACAAACTACTCTTTTCGCATTTCTCAACGCTCTACTCTCTTAAGCACGTCTGTTGTTACGCCCTGCCACAATTGTTTTAGAAATTTTAGAAATTTTATTTGGGAAGTTGAAAATAAACTAAAAACGTTTCCCACTCTTACTTTTCTTCCAAACAAGTGTTGAATAAAATTCCTAAAACGACCGTGATTGAACAGTGAAGGAAAGATAGGACAAGAGCGGGGGTGTGTTGGTACCTTGAATGTGAATTTTACTTGCCTCTGCAGGCACGGCCAAGAAACAAAAAATCTTTAAAAAATAAACACCCGTGCCAAAGCCGCAAGTAAAAATCACATGCAAGGGGGTCCCAACACACTCCCACTCCTACCCATATCTTTCACTACAACACCATCTTCAATCACAGAAAGTGAACACTCAACAAAACCTCTCCATAATTTTCATCATATCATCAACACTATGTACACAATGAGCCCCATTCTGAATCAGCAAATGAGAACCAGCAGTATTAAGATTATCGACATTACCTGGCAAAGCACACACTGGCTTTCCACATTCAAGTGCGAATTTTGCTGTCATTAAACTACCGCTTGTTTTTTGAGCTTCAATCACAAGTAAGGCATCACATAATTCAGCAATAGTTGCGTTACGTTTAGGAAAATTCCATTTTTGAGCAGGTTCTGAGGAATTAAATTCGCTCATTAACAATCCATTTTTAGAGTGTGCTAAATTTTTAAAAAGGTTAAAGTTTGTTGCAGGATAAGGATGTAAAATTCCATTCCCAATGACACCAATAGAACCACCACAATCGCTTTTTAATGCCGATGCGTTTGCAATGGCATCGATACCAATTGCACCACCAGATATAATTCCATAACCCACTTCACTAAGTTTTTGAGCAAACTTTTGAGCCTGTAAGCGCCCATAATATGTAGGACGACGGCTTCCGATAATACCAATTAATTTATGTGAAAGTATATTTGGGTTGCCCCTGTATTCTAATGCAAGCGGAGCATTTAAAGACAAAGGCTTTGAGCGCAATTCGTTTATTTTCGAACGAGTAAGAATCGTGCGCTCGGAAAAACTGCTAGAGTGAAGTGCCGAAGTGTATTGTGCTTGAATATCTGCATACCGTGGGTATTGAAGAGCAATAAATTTCAAAATTTCATCAAAAGTATAATTTTCTTCGCACCAGCATAAAACCTGCTCCTTCATTTTTTGAGGAAGTGTCGTCTGCAAAAACCACCAATTATTAACTGAAAAATCCTTATCAATATTCATTAACTTCTCCAAAAAATTGACACTTTGAAGTTTAAAAAATTTATTAGAATTTCTCTAAGAGATTTAAATTTGCCCATTTTCTTACGCACAGTGCCTAATTTTTAAACACACCAAAGGCTTGTAGTCTCTTTTTGTGAGTTTATGGATTTGTTTAAAATTTTTTGACTCCAAGTACTACATATGGATAAGATTGGAATAGAGATCATTTTAAAACAAACCAATATGTCATAGGGACTTGCAGTCAAATGCGCGAAATACAGAATTCTTACATATAAAAGAGGTGAAGAATGTCTTCAAATCGTTGTCCGTATCATGTCAAACAAGGAATTGTTGATTCCAAAGGCAAGTTAGTTGTCTCGGATGTATGTGGTGTAAAATCTGTATGCGGACAAAAATGCCCCATTGCTCCATTTCAAAACAATTCATTTAAATCATGCGCGTTATATATGACAGCAACCGCTGGTGCAGACAGACAGCTTCTTATACCCAAAAGCGATATTGAGTACGCAACTGATTCAGAAAATTCTACAAATTTCAGTGATACAAAATTTTTATAAACTCAATAAATAGCTAATACTCTTTCAACTTATTATATATGCCAACGCAAAGTTAAATAGAATACGAGTGCAATTCTGGATATCTGGATTTTGCTTCTGATGCTTCGTTCGTAGAAGTAAAAAAACAGGTTGCTGAATTTCTTGAAAATATGTTTTCGAAATACCGTGGTTTTGCACGGTATAACGCTAGGTATTAAGCAGAGGGTAATAAAATATGTGAGCAATGAGGGCAGAATTCAGTATTTTTGCCTAGTGCAAGATGATTTAAAATTTGTGGAGCAAGATCCATACGACAGTTTCCACATGCTGAATTTGCAATACGGGTAATTGGACCATCGACATTATGTGTAATGCGCCCAACACGAAGATAGTGATTCATTGTACGATCGTCTAACTGATCGAGGTATGATTCACGAACTTTTGCCATTTCTGCTAAACGATCTGCAATGCTATCGCTTGCAGATTTTGCTTTTTCACGTTCGCCTTCAGAGGCAGTGTTAACAGCTTCTAATTCTTCTTCAGATTTTTGAAAAACTTTTTTACTTTGTTCGATACGCTCTTCAGCAGAATCGGCACGTTTTTGATGTTCGCGCACATCACGGTCGATATATTCAGCTTCACGCTTATAAGTACGTTGCTCATCTTCAGATTTTGCAGCATTAGCGCGTGCGTGACTCACTGATTTTTTATCTTCTAAGTCATCGATTTTTTTATACAAACGGCGCATTTCAGCTTCATGAAATGTCATTTCAGTGCGCGCTTTATTTAAAACAGACTCACTTGCTTTTGATTTTTTTTCGAGTTCAGTGAGCTCTCTTAAGGCAACACGCTGATCTTGGGAGATAACACCTGCATCTCGATCAAGATTATAAATTAATTCTATTATATCCAACGGTTTCAAGAGAATCTCCTCATAAACTGTTTAAAATTTTTGCCTTATATGGCATTGAGAGTTAGCATGTGTATTAGATAAAAACAAGCACGAAACACTTTACTCACAAGGGTATTTATCATGAAAACCTTCACAAAAGTCACCTCCCATATTGTCATGGTTGGTCACCTAAACTTTAGTCATGTTTTATTTGGAGGCTTGCTCGTTCAGTGGGTAGATGAAGCAGCCTCAATCTATGTCATGCGACGCCTTAAAACACGTAGTGTGGTTACAAAAAAAATCTCTGAAGTTATATATGATGAACCCACTCACTTAGGCGATACCCTTGAATTTTTTATGCGTATCTCAAAAGCAGGAAAGACTTCTGTTACTATTGAATGTATTGTTCAAGCACGAAAAATTGAAGATCACGAAAAAACAAGAACAATTTTAAACTGTAGCCTCGTCTTTGTAAGAGTAGACGGAGTGGGAAGACCAGAAGCACATAACTTCGACATCAAGGAAAAAGACAGTGAAGAAACAGCCTATTTGGAGTCCCACTACAACCCAGATTGAACATTCTCAATTAAATCAGTTCATTAAATATGTGAATAGCCAAGAAAATTTATCGCTGTTTCATTACAACGATATTTATCATTTTTCTATAACTGAAAAAGAAAAATTTTGGTCTTATATTTGGGATTTTACTCAAATTATTGGCACAAAAGGCAATAAAGTCGTACAAAATGTACAGTCTTTTCAAAACGTTCAATGGTTTCCTGAAGCTCAATTAAATTATGCAGAAAATCTGCTTTCCAATCAAAGTGACGAAACTGCTATTCTTAGCAATATTGAGCACTACACGCATAAATCAATTACCCATCAAGAACTCTACTCACAAGTTTCAAAAGTGATTCAAGGCTTTTATGCCCATGGAATTCAAAAGGGCGATAGAATTGCTTTATTTGTGAATAACGAAATAGAAACAGTTGTTTGCGCTTTAGCTGCAAGTGCAATTGGTGCTATTGCATCGCTCTGCTCTACTGATTTTGGAGTAAAAGGTGCAACCGATCGATTTACTCAAATAGAACCTACCTGTTTTATTTATTCACAAATTACGCATTATAATGGTAAAAAATACAACCAAACGAAAAAAGCAGATGAAATTTTAAATGCGTTACCAAAAATTAAACTTTGTATTTGTATTGATAATTTTGAAGCAAATGAAAAACTCACACACTCTCTACACATCTTGTTTTCAGACATTTTGCAAAATTATCCCTCAAAACAAATAGAATTTGAGCGCGTTCCCTTTTCCCATCCTTTATACATTGCTTATTCTTCTGGAACTACAGGCAAACCAAAATGCATTGTACACAGCCATGGCGGAATTTTAATACAACACAAAAAAGAACATACATTACATTGCGATATTCGACCTGAGGATAAAGTGTTTTATTATACAACTTGTGGATGGATGATGTGGCAATGGCTACTCTCTAGCCTTGCTTCTCGTGCTACAATTGTACTTTATCAAGGCTCTCCTTTTTACCCTAACTCTTTAAGTTTACTGCATTACCTTGATAAAATAGACACCACATTTTTAGGAACATCTGCAAAGTTTATCGATAGTATACGTAAATTAAATGAGCCAATTTCTGAAAAATTTAAGTTTAATTCATTACGAATGATTGGCTCAACTGGTTCGCCGCTTTCAACTGAAAATTATGAATTTGTTTACAAAAAGTGGAAATCGAATCTTATCCTTGCTTCTCTTTCTGGAGGCACAGATATTTTGTCCTGTTTTGTTTTAGGATGCCCGATAAAACCAGTTATTTCAGGAGAAATTCAGTGCGTAGGCTTAGGAATGCAGATGGATAGTTACAATGAAAACGGCGAATCTGTGCGCGATGAGCCTGGTGAACTTGTGTGCACAGCCCCCTTCCCTTCTATGCCAGTCTGTTTTTGGAATGACCCTAACGGCTTAAAATTTAAAGAAAGTTATTTTGAAAAGTTTCCAAATATTTGGTGTCATGGCGATTGGGCAACAATTACAAAAGAGGGAGGGTGTATTATTCATGGCCGATCAGATGCAACACTTAACCCTGGGGGCGTAAGAATAGGTACTGCAGAAATCTATAGACAAATCGAAATATTTGATGAAATCTTAGAATCTGTTGTTACCGAGCATTACGCTCAAAATGATTCACGCATTGTTTTATTTGTGAAGCTAAAAGAGAATGTTATTTTAACAAACACTCTAATAAAGGCAATCAAAGAGAAAATTCGACACAATTGTTCACCTCGACATGTGCCAGCTCTTATTCTCCCGGTATCGGATATACCAAAAACAAAATCCGGAAAAATTATGGAACTTGCAGTTAAAAATACAATAAACAATTTAAAAGTTCCCTATAAAGAATCAATGCAAAATCCAGAATCTCTTTCTTGTTTTCAAAATGTGCTCTCAAATACTTTTTAAGGATTTAAAATCTTATGCCTCTCATAGTACTTACTGGTGTAAATGGCTTCATCGGAAATAATTTATGCGAAAAGATACTGTCATCGTCTCCTGCGGAGTTAGGCTTTTTTTCTAAAAAATCATCTCAAAATGTAGACTCGGAAGAATCCACTTTAAGAAGTTTCGTTTCCGTTATTGGATCCGATCTCCCAGAAAGCCTTTCTCGCGATACAGCAAAGCGTTTCAGCGATTTGCCTCAATACGAATATTGCGATTATGAAGCTTTGTTTGAAAAGCTTGCCTCACTTCCTCAGCCACCAGATATAATTGTTCATAATGGGGCATGCTCTTCTACTGTTGAAACAGATCAAAGTGTGTTTGATAAATTAAATTTAAATTACTCAAAAAAAATCTGGGAATATTGTGCGAATAATAACGTACCTTTAATCTATGCATCAAGCGCAGCTGTTTATGGCAATGGCGAAGATGGTTTTTCAGATCAAAAAGATGCTTGTTCTAAATATGAGGCATTAAATCTTTATGGAAAATCTAAATTAGATTTTGATTTATGGGCATTAGATCAAAAGAAAACTCCTTCCACTTGGTTTGGGCTTCGTTATTTTAATGTTTTTGGACCACATGAAGAACATAAAAACAATCAAGCAAGTATGGTTTATCACGGTTTTCATCAGGCTAAAGAGTCTGGAAAAATTAAGCTCTTTGAAAGTAACGTAGATAAATACGAAGACGGCGAACAGTTAAGAGATTTTGTTTATATCGATGATGCTGTTGCGATTACAAAATTATTAATTAAATTTTCTCTCATGAGAAAAAATAATATCTGCGATCTAAAACTACAAGAGAATGGCGTGTTTTTAAATATTGGAACTGGAATTGCAAATTCGTGGAATCATTTAGCAATTAGTGTATTTGAAGCAATAAAAATAGAGCCAAATATCGAATACATTCCAATTCCAGACAATATTGTAAAACAATATCAAAACTTCACTTGTGCAGATTTATCTGTTTTAACTTGTATTCTACCTAACTATAATTTTTCTGTATTTCAAGATTCTGTAAAAAAATATGTGCAAGAATATTTAGTTAAAAATACGAACAATTAAGCTCAAAAATGTTCATGTGCTACATGAAGGCACAATTCAAAAAGTAACTGATGATCTTGATACGCAGGTAGGTCGACTACACAATGCTTTTTTGCAATTTTTATCTGTTGCTGTATACCACTGCTCGGGTACTCGTTTTACCGCGATGTTAAGAAGCTTAATTTATAAAGATAATTTATTGCACAGTAGTGCTATTGGATTGGAATCTTTTGGACTACCGTGGCCTGCTGCATTTACTAAAGAATGGATTCGGCACTTTGGCTCTTTAGTTGATAATTTTGCACGGCGTCCTGCAGCGCCTATAGATGCAGGTGCCGTAGCTGCTACGCTCGTCTAGTTTTCCTTCCCGCACTGATAAACAGCAATAAGATTTGGACTTGCTACAAAAGAAACGACAAACGTATCTTTTTGGGCTGCATCACGCATAAAATGAAAACCTAAATAAGACATTTTATCTGACTTAACTTCACAAACAAAATTTTGATCCGTATTTAGTTTTCCTACACATGGCATAGGAAGCGTAACAACATTTTGTAATGGCTTAGGCAGATTTGGATTATTTTCTGGAAGGTGCCAAGTAGCAAAACCCGTATGAGTAGATTCTTCTTCCACAAGAAATTGCACAGAATTTAAACCAAAATTATTTAAGAGACCTGTAAAAACTTCTTTTTTTTGATTCAATAAATTAACTTCGTCTTCTGTAACTCCACCATTTATCACTTGCATAATTGGGTTACTGCATTCAACATTTAACGAATCTGCAAAAGCGGAAAAAGAAAAAGCTGCGGATAGGGGAAGTATGCTTAAAAACTTAACAGTATTACTCTTCATGAGTGCCTCCTCAAAATGTCAATTTATGAAAACAAAACATAAGGAGATATTATTTATATGTCAAAGTTTATTTTAAATGGTGAAATTAATATAATGAACAAAACACGCCGACACACATTTGCCTTGAAAGTTCTTTTTATGACAATAATTGGTAGTAGCTTTTCTCAAAATACATTTGCACATAATTCTACTCATTCAAATGTGCAAAACCTTCAAACCGAAAATACGAATCCTTTTTTACAGGAAAGTGTATTGCCCTATCATGCTCCACAGTTTGATAAAATTAATATCAACGATTATATTCCTGCATTTAACTTAGGTATAAAAGAACAAAATCAAGAAATTGAAACAATTACAAAAAATTCAAATAAGCCAACTTTTGAAAATACGATTGTAGCTTTAGAAAATTCTGGCGCCATACTGAACAGAGTTTCTAGAGTGTTTACAAGTCTTTCAAGTGTAATGGCAAATGATGAAATCATTAAAATTCAAGATGAAATTGATCCAAAACTTACTGCACATTATGACAATATTTATCTAAATACAAAACTCTTTGAACGCGTGAAGCGTATTTACAAGAAAAAAAACACTCTAGAAGCAGAACAAATCCGTCTTGTTGAGTTTTATTACAATAATTTTGTACGCGCTGGTGCAGAGCTTTCTGAAGCAAACAAAAAACAGATGCGCACAATTAATGTAAAAATTTCTGCTCTTGAAAATAGCTTTTCACAAAATATTCTTAACTCATTTAAAACGGACACCATATTAGTTACCGATAAAAAAGAACTCGATGGACTATCGAAAGAAGAAATGGCAAGTTTAGCTTCTGCTGCAAAATTAGCAGGACAAAATGGTTATCTTATTTCGTTAGTCAACACAACAGATCAACCTATTTTAGCACATTTAAGCAATCGCGAATTACGACAAACAATTTATGAAAAATCTGCAAATCGTTTGATGGATGTAAATCCTTCGCTTGCCATTCAGCTTGCACATTTACGAGCAGAAAAAGCAAATTTACTTGGTTACACTACTTGGGCTCACTATGTTTTAGCAGACCAAATGGCAGAAACCACTGACGCTGCATTTGATATTCTTGATAATTTAGCACCAAAAGCAGTAAATAAAGCGAAAATAGAAGCAATAGAAATTCAATCTGAAATAAAAAAGGATGGTAAAAATTTTGAGCTAAAACCTTGGGATTGGTCTTATTACGCAGAAAAAGTACGCAAAGAAAAATACAATTTAGATCAAGCCGAGGTTAAACCTTACTTTGAATTTAACACTGTGCTTAAAGATGGGCTTTTTTATGCCATGAACCGTTTGTACGGAGTGTATTTTAAAGAACGGTTTGATCTTCCTGTATGGCATAAAGATGTTTTAGTATTTGAAGTTTTTAATAAAGACAATTCTGAATTGGGGCTTTTTTATCTTGATCCTTATGCACGCGATGGCAAATCTGGTGGAGCATGGATGGACGAATTGGTGACACAATCGACTCTTTTAAACAATAAACCAGTTGTTTATAATGCCCTTAATATTCCAAAACCTGCAGAGGGCAATCCAGTTTTAATGACTTTTGATGAAGTCACCACCATGTTTCACGAATTTGGACATGCAGTTCATGGTTTATTTTCAGATGTAAAATACCCAAGCCTTGCAGGCACTGCTACAGCACGCGATTTTGTTGAATTTCCTTCCCAATTTCATGAAGATTTCTCAATTAATCCTGAAATACTTTCTCACTACGCAAAACATTACAAAACTGGCAAACCAATTCCTCAAGGTTTGCTGAAAAAAATTATGGCCTCTCATAAATTTAATAGTGGATTTGAAGCTGTAGAATACCTTTCTGCTGCTATTTTAGATATGGAATGGCACTCAATTTCGAAAGAAACTAAAATCGATGATATAAACGATTTTGAAAAATCTGTGTTAAAAAAACATGGCATTTCTTTTGCATCAATTTCACCCCGCTATAAAGCAAACTATTTTAGTCATATTTTTAATGGTGGATATTCTGCCGGATACTACGCTTATATTTGGACAGAAGTTTTGGCAGCAGATGCTTTTGCCTTTATGGAAACAATTGGCGGGCTTACATTAAAAAACGGAAACAATTTTCGAAACACAATTTTATCTAAAGGCAATAGCCAAGATTTAATGCAAAACTATGTAAACTACAGAGGTAAACGCCCTAGTATTGATGCGTTGCTTAAGCGTAGAGGATTAGATTAAGCCTCGTTATGCAGGATAAGTATAAGTTTTTATTTGAAGAAAAGTGAAATTTATGGAACTGACACGTGAAATATATTGGTCTCCTTTAGGCACGCTCAATACCTTTTTGCATCAAACAATGTATGTGTGGCTTATTTTAGCCATTTTAATCATGATCTATGGAGTATGGCGTCATATTTTGCTTTGGAAAAAAGGCCAAAAAGAAGTTGTTTTTAATCGCCCCCTTTTCAGAATAAAAATTCTTTTCAAAAATATTCTCGCGCAAAAAAAAATCCTCCGTGCCAGAAATGAACGCGATCCAAAACCAAAATCTTACTATGCAGCATGGATGCATGGGCTTATTTTTTATGGTTTTTTAGCGCTTGTTTTTGGAACAACTATTGTAGGTTTAAAAGATTACAACATTGTTGATATTTACCATGGTTGGTTTTATGCATTCACAAAAGTTGTGTGCCAGCTTGGTGGCTTAGCTTTAATTATTGGCTTAACTTTAGGTGTGTTTAGGCGCACAAAAAAACCGCAAGAATTTAAACATCAGCTTTCCTATTCAGTTCTTTACGGTTTTTTACTGATTCTTGTTTTACAAGGTTTTTTAATTCAAGGTTTAAGGCTTTCAACAGAAGTAAATGCACCAGATGCTCCTTACGCTTTTATAGGAGTTTTGTTTTCTTATTTATTTCCTAAAAACTTATCGCTTTCCGCAGCAAATGAAATTTACACATCTTTATGGTATTTTCATATGCTCACCACAATGGCATTTATCGCACTTTTGCCCTTTAGTCGTGCTTTACACATTATTACAGCTTCTTTAAATTTACTCACTCAACGCATTGAACCGAATGTAAAAATGACTCCAATGAATTTTGACGATGCTGAAGCAGAATATTTTGGCGCTCAAAGCATTAAAGATTTTACTTGGAAAGACTTATTAAGTTTTGATTCATGTACAGAATGCAGAAGATGTACAGATGTATGCCCTGCGAATGCAGTTGGGAAACCTTTAGATCCTCGTGAAGTGATATTAAAATTGCGCGATAGCATGTCGGTTGAAAAACAATTTTATGAAGACGGGATTATTTCACATGACGAAATTTGGGCCTGCACAAATTGCGGCGCATGCGTAAACGAATGTCCAGTGGGAATTGATCAACTACGTTCTATTATGGACCTTCGTCGTTATCAAACATTAACGTTAGGCGAAATTCCTTCAACAGCTGGAAAAGCAATCGAAAATATTAAGCAGTATAATAATCCATGGGGGCTTCCACAAGCAGATCGGTTTAAATGGGCTGAAGGTTTAGAGGTTCCTGTTATCACAGATGCTTCACCAGAAGTAGAATATCTATACTTTGTAGGTTGCGCGGGCGCGTACGATTCGCCCAATCAGAAAGTTGCCAAAAGCTTAGTAAAACTTATGAAAGCTTGTAATGTTTCTTTTGCAGTAATGGGCAAAGCTGAAAAATGCACAGGCGAACCAATTAAACGTTTAGGAGATGAGTATTCATTTTCTGAAGTTGCAAAAAGTAATGTTGAAAATTTAAATAAACTTAAATTTAAAAAAGTTGTAACGCATTGCCCACATTGTTTTAATACACTCAAAAACGATTACCAAGAATACGGCGGAAATTTTGAAGTTTATCATCACACACAATTGCTTACCCAATTAGTGAAAGATGGAAAATTAAAATTTAATCATGCAATTGATAAAGATGTTACTTTTCATGATCCTTGTTTTTTAGGGCGTCATAATGGTGAGTACGAAGCGCCTCGTCAAATTCTTGAAGCAGTAGCAGGTTTACGCCTTCATGAAATGGAACAAAGCAAACAAACATCACGCTGTTGCGGCATGGGTGGTGGAAATATGTGGTATGAAAGCGAAGGCGGACAAAAAATTGTTGAAAATCGATTAGAGCATGTGGGCAAAACAAAAGCTAAAACTCTTGTAACTGGTTGTTCGTTTTGTTTAATCAATTTTAAAAGTGCATTTTCTCAGGTAGAAAGCACAAAAGATGTCGAAATTATGGATATTGCGCAAATTGCCTTAGAAGCTCTTGAAAAACCGAATCATATTCAATAGTTATTTTTTTAACTTGTAGACGTCTTTTCGATATGAGATATCTTCAGAATCAAAGGAGATTTGAAATGCATAGTTTTAGTTTTGGCGAAATTGCTCTTGTATTTGGTATTGTTGTTATTTTATTTGGCGGGTCACGTTTAGCTTCAATTGGTAAATCACTTGGAGAAGGTATTTCAAACTTTAAAAAAGGTTTAAATGAAAAGCCAAATGAAGAAACAAAAACAGAAGAAGAAACTCTTCCTACAAAAGCAACTGCGTACCAACCGCCACAAGTTTCCTCTTCAAATCACACAACACACGTAAAATCTGAACAAGTGATAGACGTCGAGCAAAAATAATCCGTCGTCTGTGTTGCTCATAAATACTTCTCTTTATCTGCTTATAAGAAATACAAAACAATTTACTTTCTTTCTGCACCGCTGAGAATCGGGCCCCACCTGAATCAATTTTTGACTGCAGAGTTGCTGAGTACAGCAAATGCAGTCAAATAATTGTTCAAGTAGTCCCAATTCTCGGTGCATTAATTTTTTGATGGGATTTTTATTAGCGACACTCGAAATATTATTCCTTTCAGAACCATTTCCAGCACACTCTCTTTAGTTCAACGGCCTACCCACTCCTCCATTTTAGCTTCCGTTTTTGCTTCCGTTTCCATTTCCAAGAATCGATGATACCCAAAAAGTTTTTATAAAAGTATGAATGCAAAAATTGAATACATCAAAAATCCGAGGTGGTTTGTAGGTTGAGAAATACAAAAAGAGTAGTTTGTGTGCATTTGTGACCGCATGTAAAAACGAAAACTTCTACCCCTTAACAATTCCAGGGAACAACTCTGCACACAAATACTCTTTTTGTATTTCTCAACCTACAAACCACCTCGGATTTTTGATGATGGAAAATTCAGCATTTCAGTATTTTTAACCTACAAAATTTTTAACTTAATCGACTTAGTTGATCTTTTGCTCACAGCAAGATAGAATTTTTTACTGTTTTTAAATTGTTCATTCATTCTGGACAAAAGATTTTATGCGTTTTTTTATTCAATTTTTTGAAAGTGTAGGAGCATTCTTTATAAGATCCTTTACAGGTCTTGGAAGATATCTCATTTTTATTGTCAATTTTATACGTTGGCTCTTTACACCTCCATTCCGTTTTTCTCTTTTTTTTAAACAGCTCGAATTTGTTGGTAATCAAAGTGCAGCAATTATTACAATTGCTGCACTTTTTACAGGGGCTGTTTTAGGATTACAACTTGGGACAATCTTTTTGCTTTTTAGCGCCGAGAGTTTAATTGGTGCAACAACTGCAAAAGCCCTTGCACTAGAGCTCGCACCTGTTCTCAGCGCATTCATTATTACTGGCCGCGCAGGTGCAGCTATGACAGCAGAAATTGGCACAATGCGTGTAAACGAACAATTAGATGCAATGGAAGCAATGGGTGTAAATCCGCTCAATTACCTTGCTGTACCTCGTATTTTAGCTGGCTTATTAATGACACCATTACTGTCTAGTATTTTTTTGTTCGTTGGAATTATTGGCTGTTATATAACAGCTCATATGGTTTATAGCGTCGACTCTGCAATCTTTTTTCAAAAACTGAAATGGATTGTAGAATGGTCAGATGTGACAAAAGGAATTTTAAAAGCCTCAATTTTTGGTTTCATTTTATCTTCAATCGCTTGTTATAAAGGTTTTCAAACAACAAGTGGGGCGCGAGGAGTAGGGCAGGCAACCACACAAGCTGTTGTTGCCGGATTATTGTATATTCTTGTTGCCGATCTTATTATTACCTTTATTCAAGTGCGGTCATGAGCAATTCTATGGAACAAAAAGATTGCTGCATTCAAATCAAAAATGTTTACAAGTCTTTTGGCAAAAAAAAAGTACTGGAAAATCTCACGCTTAATATTCCCAAAGGAAAAATTTCCTATTTAGTTGGACGAAGTGGTGAAGGAAAATCAGTTACAATAAAACATCTCATTGGCCTTCTTCAACCCGATAAGGGTGAAATTTGTATCGATAACCTTGCTGTACAAAATGCCTCTGAAAAAACATGGACAGATATACGTAAAAAAATTGGTGTTTTATTTCAAGATGGCGCTTTATTCGATAGTATGAATGTTTTTGAAAACGTTGCTTTTCCTCTTTATAATCACACAAAACAGTCTACCGATGAAATTCGCCCAAGAGTAAATGAATTGCTTAAAATGGTTGATTTAGAAAACTCGGAAAACAGGTTTTCTTCTGAACTTTCTATTGGTGAAAAAAAACGCATTGGTATTGCACGTGCGTTGGCACTCAAACCTGAAATTATTTTCTACGACGAACCAACAACCAATATGGATCCACTTTTATCAGCGTTAATTGATAAACTCATTATCGAAACACAAAAATCTTTTAAAGGCTTAACCTCTATAGTTGTGAGTCATGATATTACTTCGATGATGCATATTGCAGATCACATTTTCCTTTTACATCAAGGAAAAATTTATTTTGAAGGCACTCCAGACTCATTTAAAAATACTGATGATCCACTTGTAAAACAGTTTTTAGATGGAAGTTTAAAGGGGCCTCTCGACGTTCCGCTAGTTTGAGAGTATTCTATACATATTTTGAATTTTGAGGGATAGAAAACGTGGCATTTTCAACAGAGTTTAAAGTTGGTTTTTTTACTATCTTTGGTTTGTCTACATTATTTGGCACCGGATTTATGCTTGAAGGAACAGCATTTTTTAAGCACAAAGATGATTTTAGTTCAAACTTGGACAATGCAGCAGGTGTAGGAGAACGCACTCCTGTACGAGTTTCTGGCGTGCAAGTGGGTAGTGTCACAAAAATTACTGTTGAAAAGCATGGGGCAACAATTCAATACGAAGTTGACTCTGATGTTCCCATTCCTTCAGATTCGCATTTAGAAATTAAATCACGCGGTATGCTTGGTGATGTGTATCTTGAAATTGAGCGCGGAAATAGCCCAACATATTTTGCATCAGGCGCCATAATACCTGTTGAAGGTGATGCTGGCGATATTCAAAAACTTATTGCAAATATGAATAGTATTGCAGGAGATGTGAAAAAAATTACAGCTTCACTTAGTGAAGCTCTTGAAGGCGAAGGTGAAAATAATATTAAATCCATGATTCGTAACATGGAACAAACTGCCGCTCGCATTGCAAATCTTGTTGAAACAAATGACACAAAAATTTCAACTATTATAGATGATCTTTCTGTATTTACAGCACAACTTAAAGAATTATCTACAGATGACAATCGTAAAAAAGTAACTAATATTATTAATAATATTGATGAATCTTCAAAAGATCTGAAAAATCTATTGAATAAAGTAGAAAAAGGCGAAGGCACACTTGGCCAGCTGCTTGTTAAAGACGACACTGCAAATGAAATCAAAAAAACTCTTACAGATATTCAATCTACTGTAAATCCATTCTCTGGTTTACATATTGGACTTGAAGACAGATTCGAATACCGTTACACAAATGCAAAAGACAACGCGCGCGTCCAAAATCAGTTCAATGTCATTATTCAAACTGTGCCTGATCGTTATTACCTTGCAGGTATTGTCAATGGTCCTTACGGACGTAAAGTTACAGATACAACGACAAACATCGATGGCACTACTGTTACAGAACAAACCAATACGACTGAAAATACTTGGTTATGGAAATTTAACTTCCAGGTTTCACAAAGACTTACTTTCTTACGTGCAAACTTCTTGGGCGTTCGTGTAGGCTTCTTTAGAAGCACACCTGGTGTTGCACTTGATATTTACACACCTAGAAATATGTTTGTGGCGAGTGCGGAGCTGTACGATATTAATGGCTTCCCAATGGCAAGTGATCCAACATATGGAAAACGCGGGCCACTAAACCTCAAACTTTATGGAAACTTGTATTTAACGCCTCATATTTATCTAACTGCTGGTGTTGATGGGCTTGTTCTTTATAAAGCACCATGGGCGCTTGTAGGGGCAGGTGTTTATTTCACCGATCAAGATATTAAAGGGCTCTTTAGTTCTAAATCGTTAGACTCAAGCAATTCACCAGACATTCCACAACTTAAAAAAAGTCCTAAATAACGACTCTTTTTAAGTGTTGGCCAATTTGCGTTAAAATTTCGAGTTGAATTGTGTTTGTTAATTTTGCAAGAGTATCGGCAGTGATAGTTTCAGCACCATTCTGCCCAATTAATGTAGCCTCGATTGGCGAACAATCTGATGTAACTTCTGTTACATCTACAATTGTAAAATTCATCATTACACGGCCAAGAATTTTACATTTTTTTCCATTTACCAGCACATAACCAATGTTTGAAAGTAGACGCGGATAGCCATCATAATAACCGACAGGTAACAGTGCTATACGTGTTTTTTGCTTTGTTTCATATGTACAGCCATAGCCAATACAAGAACCCGGTTCCAATTCACGCACTGCTTGACTGCGCACTTTCCAGGAAAGTACAGGTTGCAGTTTTGGAACTGTTTTATACATTTTTTTTACAGCAGTATATGCTTCATCTGATAACCAATATCCATACGTAGAAACACCAATACGCACAATATCATATTGAGTCTGCTGCAAAATTAAAGCAGCAGTACTTTGAGCCATATGTTTTTCAGGTTTCTGAGTTAAATTGAGTGCAGAAACTATTTTTTCGTATCCAGCATTTAAAACTTCAATTTGTTGATATGCATATTCTTGCTCAACAACATCTGAAACATTTGCAAAGTGTGACATAACTCCTGTCACTTCAATAAGATGTAAATTTTTTTGAAAATTAGGCAATATGCAATCGAGTTTTTCTACACAAATGCCTTCTCTGCCAATGCCAGTATCTAAATGTATATGGACTTTTAATTTTTTAGAAACAGTTTGTGTAGAAGCATAAATATTTAAAACTCCAAAATAATCAATTGTTTTAAAATGCTCATCTCCAAAAGAAACTTCTATGTTTTGTTTCAAACATTCAATCATTTCATCAGGCAAGATTGAACCCATAATAACAATTCGCATTTGAGGTTTTACATTTTCTTGCTCAAACTTTCGTATATAAAAACCATCATGAGGATTGACCAAAAAAATGACATCTATTGGATTTTTATAAAACAAAGGAACTAATTGCGCGAAACCATGGCCATAAGCATTACCTTTAAAAACGCAACCTAGTAATGAATTTGCATTGAGCAAACTTTTGTAGGTACGAATATTATTGCTAAGTGCGCTTTTATCGAGTTCAATCCATGAACCATTTTGTGGCTGTGAAATCTGATCTTGCATAAAGTTTCTCCTTACAAACAAGACAGCAAACCTTTTCTAATTGAGTATAATACATGCCATAAATAATTATCGATGGAAATAATTCTATGAAGGAAATAATTCTATGAAAAAAATAATTTTGGGTATTTTAAGTATTATGTGTGCAACAATCATTTTTGCAAATCATCCCAATTCAAAAACTGTTTGTAATCCAGAAAAAACGCCGTGCTTAGTTATAGAAAATAAAAATCAAAAGTGGATGCCTCGAAATTGGCGCACAACTCAATTACTTGCCAAACATTATAAGAAAGACACTACGGGATTAAAGGAATTGTGGATTTCCACAAGTTCTGAGCCAAATCCAAAGCAATTTACCCATATAAAGAAAAAAATTGAACGCCTCACTAAAAATCGAGTTTCTAAAATAATTGATGTCGATTTACGCGAAGAAACTCATGGTTATCTTAATGGAGTACATCTTTCTCTTAGAACCTATGACAATAAAGCCAATTTTGAGCTTCCGTATTCCAAGATTCTTGCACAAGAAAATGCTTTTATTCAGCAACTCCAAGAAAGTTCTGAGGCAATCCCAATACTTTTAAAACAACACTTTAAAGAAAAAAATATTAATATATTTCAGACAGTTAAAGTAAAATCAGCTTCTACAGAACAAGAAACTGTTGAAAAAATTGGCTTACAATACGAAAGAATCTTGGTTACAGACCATTTAGCACCAAGGCCAGAGCAAGTAAAAAAATTTGTTGAGTTAGTTGACAGTTTACCGCAGAATGCATGGATTCATGTCCATTGCTCAGCAGGCAAAGGGCGCAGCACAACATTTATGGCTATGTATGACATGCTCAAAAATGCGAAATCTGTTTCTTTTGAAGATATCATTCAAAGACAGGCAGCTTATTTTCCGTATTATAATTTAGCAAACGTCGAACGTACAGATCCTAAACGTGCTGATGCCTCTAAAAAACGATACGAATTTTTAAAAAGCTTTTATCAATTTTCACGCAATCGCACAGATAAACAAACTTATGAAACGATCTCAATTTAATTACCACTGTCCACCAGAACTTATTGCACAAACACCTGCACAAGCCCGTGAAGAAAGCAGATTGCTTGTTTTTACGAAAGATAAGAGAATTGAAGATAAAAATTTTTCTGATATTCTAGACTCTTTAAATTCTGAATTTTCTTTAAAAGATAAAAATCAAAAACTTTTACTGATTGGAAATAATTCAAAAGTTTATCCAGCACGTTTGCGTGTTTATCGAAAAACAGGCGCAAAATGCGAAGTTTTTATTTTAGAAATTGGAAACAAAGAAGAGTATTCAGCTCTTATCAAACCCAAATCAAAGCTCCAAGAAAATGAAATTTTATTTCTTGATAAAGAGGGGCAAATACCCGTTTTTCAAATTACAAACTTTCAAGATTCTAAAGTAAAGCCATTATTTAAAGAATCTATTTCTGACTTTTTAGAAAATTACGGCGACACTCCACTACCTCCGTATATTAAACGCTCTGCTAATGCAGATATTTCAAAAGAACAAATTGAGCAGAAAAAACAGGATAAAAATCGCTATCAAAATGTTTATGCAGAAAATAAAAGAGTGGGAAGCTCAGCAGCTCCAACGGCCGGATTTCACTTTTCTCAACAAATTTTAGATAAATTGCCTGAATATAATATTGAAATGCAAAACATTACTTTACATGTTGGGCTTGGTACTTTTCTTCCTGTCAAAACAGAAGAAATTTCTGCACATACAATGCATGAAGAAACGTATCGAATGAATTACAAAACAGTTTCTAAAATATTTGAATATCTTGAAAACGATTGGCCTATTATTTTTATTGGCACAACTTCATTACGTGCAACCGAAAGTTTTTTTAGAGATATACTAGATATAAGCCAACAAAAAAAATTAAATTCGGATCAATACAAAATAACCGCATTAAAATTTGCAGATGAGTGGCGCGCAACGAAGCTTTTTTTATATCCAAAAGATGAAACTGCACAAAGTAATCCTTTAGTAGGAAATGCCCTTATTACTAATTTTCATCAACCTGAAAGCTCTTTACTCATGTTAGTTTCACACATTATAGGCTTTCAAAATCTACAAAAAATTTATACGCATGCTGTAAAAAATAAATATCGCTTTTTCAGTTATGGCGATTCAAGCCTTCTCATCTTTACAAATTTTAAGGTATAAAGCTCAATCATGATTCATTTATCCAAACGAGACCACATGCAGTTTTCCTTACACGGAACCTCTGCAGATAATATTCGCCAAGGGACATTAAGTTTTGGAGAAGTGCAAACCAAAACACCTGTTTTTATGCCAGTCGGCACTGTTGGCAGTGTAAAAACACTTTCACCAGAAGAAGTTTATAATATTGGCTATAGAATTATTTTAGGCAATTCTTACCATTTGTATTTACGCCCAGGTTTGCCTCTTTTTGAAGAAACAAAAGGTTTGCATAATTTTATGAGATGGCCTGGTTCTATTTTAACAGATAGTGGCGGCTTTCAAGTGATGAGTTTAGCAAAACTCAGAAAAATTTCAGAAGAAGGGGTGATCTTTTCAAATCATATCAATGGTGGAAAAATTAATTTCACGCCTGAAAATGTCGTTGAACTACAAAACACAATCGATTCCGATATTCAAATGGTTCTTGACGAATGCACCCCTTATCCTGCGACTCATCAAGAAGCAGAAAAAAGCATGGAAAGAACTTTACGTTGGGCAGAAAGAGCGCGCACGGCATTCTTAAAAAGCAAAAGCACGCGCGCTCAATTCGCCATTGTACAAGGCGGAATGTATGCTGATTTACGTGCAAAATGTGCAAAAGAATTGGTGAATATTGGCTTTGAAGGGTATGCAATTGGTGGTTTATCCGTAGGTGAGTCGAAAGAAGAAATGAGGCGTGTACTTGGCGAAACAACCCCACATTTACCAACAGATAAACCAAGATATTTAATGGGTGTAGGCGCACCAGATGATATTGTTGATGCCACTAAACTTGGCGTTGATATGTTCGATTGTGTTTTACCAACACGCAATGCTCGTAATGGAAGTGTATTTGTACGCACTCCTGAAAATCCGTATGGCAAAATACAAATCAAGAATGCTGCTTTTAAAACCGATTTTGGGCCAATCGATCCTACGTGCGAGTGTTATACCTGCCAAAACTTTTCAAGAGCTTACTTAAGACACTTGTTTGTTGCAAAAGAACTGCTGGTTTATCGTTTACTGAGTATTCACAATTTGAAATGGATCTATGATTTAGTTGAAGGACTACGCAATGAGAAGTAAATGGATAAAGCGCCTTGAAAAAGTAGAGTGCCCCGACACAACTTGTATTACACCCACTTTTCCTACTGTTTTAAAAAAAGGAAAAGGTGTTTACGTTACCGATGTAAACGATAAAAAATACTTAGACTTTACATCTGGTTTTGGAACGATTGCACTAGGCCATCGCTCACCTACCACTTTAAATGCACTGAAAAAACAAAGTGCAAAGCTTATTCAAGGTCTTGGCGATTTACATCCAAATGAACCCAAAATTAAACTTTTAGAATTAATCGCAGAAGTGTCGCCATACGATAATGCAAAAAGCCTGCTTGGAATGAGTGGGGGCGATGCAATCGAAATTGCAATGAAAACTGCAGTCCTTGCAACTAATCGCTCAAAGTTCATCTCGTTTGAGGGTGGTTATCATGGGGTTCAACTTGCTCCCTTAAATTTAAATCACAATGAAACTTTTACAGAAGGATTTGAAGGAATTCTAAAAAATAAGGCGGCTTTTTTGCCATTTCCTCACTTTCCTGAAAATGGCCCATTGCTTAGAGATGAAGCAGAAAAAACGCCGCACGATGTTTTAACCATGTTAGAAGCACTTCTTAAAACTGAACAATATGCTGCATTAATAATGGAACCAATTCAAGGTCGTGCGGGCACTCGTATTTTTGGTTCTGAATTTATAAAAGAATGCCAAAATCTCTGTAAAAAATACGGGTCTTTATTGGTTTTTGATGAAATCATGACTGGCTTTGGAAGAACAGGTAAAATGTTTGCTTATGAGCACAGTAATGTGGTTCCTGATTTGATGTGTATTGGCAAAGCAATGGGCGGTGGGATGCCTGTAAGTGCGTGTGTGGGTAATGTTATGGATGCTTGGAAGAAATCGCAAGGCGAGGCCAAGCATACTCAAACCTATTTGGGCCATCCACTTTCCTGTGCGGTTGCTTACGAAACAATACTCACAATTCGAAGACAACTCCCTAAATTTACAAATGAATTTAATAGAATAGAGCGCTTATTACAGAAGTATGCCAAAAAATGGGAAAATAATTTTCCATGCCACATTCGGGGAAAAGGCGTTATGAATGGATTGTATTTTTATACGCAAAATCAAGGATTTGGTATAAAACTAATGGAAGCTTTATACGAAAAATTGATTCTTACATTGCCAGAAGGCAAAAATGGCGAAATTTTAGCACTTATCCCATCATTCCCCATCACTGCCAAACATTATCAAATTTTACTGATAGCCGTAGAAAATCAGCTTTCTAAATTACTGTAAATACTAAGAAACCCATCTAAATTTTGGTTATTTGACAAAAATGCCTTACAATTAATATAGGCTCAACGCATATAAGTCTGCGTTGAGTAGTCAAAAGAAATATTATATTTCAAGGAGATTTTTGATGGAACATAATCATCACCGTTTAAGTCCAATGGCATTTGGTCTTGCTTTAGGTCTAACTTGGGGCCTAGGCATGATCATTTTAGGTTTTGCTTCAATGTGGTTTATGTGGGGTACTCCACTTGTTGTTGGTTTAGGAAGTGCATATGTTGGATTTGAACCAACAATGTGGGGTAGCATCATTGGTGGTATCTGGGGTTTTTGTGATGGCTTTATTGGCGGTATCGTTCTTGCATGGTTTTATAACATGTTCGCATGTAAAAAATGCTGTAAAAAAGAATCTGAAGTATAATTTATTTATTTTTTAGATTCTGAGAAAAAAGCTCGAAGTTTAAGACGTCGAGCTTTTTTTATATTAAAAATTAAGATGTTAATCATACCAAAAAAAATCAAAAGAAAAGTTGTTGTGCACATCGAGATATTAGATTAATTTTCAAAAGGCATCTTTAAAAAATATTATGGCAAATTATTTACTGTAAAAAATACTCCCTGTCATTAATCATGAATAAAATTGCCACAATATTTGTATAAGGCAAACCTATTATGCTTCCAACTGAATCAATGCGTATCATTTCACCGATGGAATTAGATACTCTTATTCAACTTTTTGAAGTCCCTCAATTTACAGATCCGCATATAATGCAAGTGCTCTTAAATGAGTACGAGCTTTCTAATTTAAGAACTTCGCATGCTTTTTTTTCAAACTTTTTATCCCAAGCTTCTTCACGCCCCATGGATTTAAGACCAATCATAGAAAATGTCAAAGGCGGCATTCTTGCTAATGAGCCTATTGCTGCATTTGCAAAAGATCTTTACGAAATTTTACGGCCTCTATCGGCACACATACACTCATTCGATCCTCAATTTTTAGCTACAGTTAAAAATACACTTAGTGATTTAATACATACCATTTTAATTTTAGAAATGTGTACTGTCAGTATGTGTAATTCTTCAGACTTTGCAAAAGATATCGTGACACACTTTATCCAATTTCGCCAAAAATCAATACCCACAAAACAAAGCACGCTTGCACAAAATTTTGTGCACATGACTCAGGAAGCAGGCACTTTTATTGCTGTAAAGCTGCAATCTGTTGAACCTGGTTTGTGGAGTAAAATTTGTTTACGTCCTCTTCATGGAAAATTAACACAACAAGAAGCAGATCAATTTTTTAGAGAAAATCCCGTCTTAAATGTATTAGATAAACATATTATACAATCAAATCTCGGTTCACCAAGTGATAATATTGAAAATTCATTTTGGGGCCTAAAATTAAATATTCTTGAAGCTATGCACGTGGATAAAGAAAACACACGCATCTCTGGTCAAAGTAATGCAATTGCAGGGTTTAGCTTAATAAAACTTTTAGAAAGCGTTCATACAAATTCATCTTTTGTACCATTGCTTACACCTGTTTTACCAAAATTCACGCCTTCAATTGAACAACTATACTCAAACTATACAAATAGATGCACACCGAACGACCTTATGAAGCGCAATGATGGCGCTTATAAAGTTCACTTACGACAAGACTGGATTGATTGTTATATAGCTTGGAATTTAGGATTTGTAGCAAATAATGTAGATTTTCCAGAAATTTCTTTTGCGAAATTATTAATACCAAGTGTCTTGTCAGCACACCCCGATAATTGGCTTGAGTCACGTTTATATTCGTTATGGCTTGTCGTTATGCTACATCTTGTTTTAAACACAAAAAGAAAAAGCTTAAATGACAGACCACCTAAATTCCCATTATTTTTCCAAACACCATTTATTGAAAAATTTGGTGAAATCAATAAAAATTATGGATCAAAAATTTTAAAAGATTATCTCGGGTGGTCACAAAAAAATTTTGAAACAATGAGCAGTGCAATTATTAAACCAGGTTATCTGCAAACTATACGTATGCTATACAATAGTATCGGCCTTGGAAATGTGACTAAAGAAACTCAATATAAACCTGCAGATCATATTACAACATGGCAAAAAGTTTCTTGTGTGCAGTATAAATTTATTCTTCTTAAAGAAAATTCTTTAATTTGCATGCCTCATTCACCCTCATTAAGAGAAAAGTATTTTGGCCGCAACTATCAAATTGAAGTATTTGAAGCATGGCGAGTATTTTTGAATATCTTAACAACAAAAGGCTTACTGCTTACAGAAATTCCACAAGAACTTTTAGACGCTGCAAAATTTCAAGCGCCTCTTACCTCTCGATTTGTACACATTGGTTTAACACAATTAGAGCTAAAAGCTCTGCAAGATAAGTAAAAATGAATACAAGCAATATAAATCAAGTGCCCATAATTGATATTTCTTCTTTGTACAAAACAGACATTAAAAATTTTAATGATACAATTTCAGCTCTACATAATGCCTGTAAACAGGTTGGTTTTTTCTATATTAAAAATCATAGTATTGAAAATTCACTTATTCAAGCAATGTATCAAAATGCAAAGCTCTTCTTTCAACAATCAGAAACTGAAAAGAATGAACTGCTCATTTCCAAAAGTGTACACCACGTTGGTTATTCTCCATTGAGAAGCGAAAAGTTTGCTGCTGATGTTCCACAGGGCGATGAAAAAGAAGCGTTAGAGTACAATGTGCATTTAGAATCAGACGAATGCGTTGGGTATCCAAATATACCTAATTTCAAAACACTAATGCACACTTACTTTCATAAAGTTTTTGATCTAGGGCAAATTTTATTAGAAGCAATGGCTCTTTCTCTCCAACAAGAAAAAAATACATTTACAAAACATTTTACACAAAATAGCTCCTCAAAAATACGAGTGCTCCATTATCCTCCCAATGGCTCAAACTGCTTAATTGGAGGATCTCATTCTGACTATGGTTGTTTAACAATTTTGCATCAAGATCAAAATGGCGGGCTTCAGGTAAAAACACGTTCAAATGAGTGGATAGATGTACCACCTATTCAAGATACATATGTTGTTAACATTGGCGATCTTATGGCAAGATGGACAAATGATTATTATGTTTCAACAAAACATAGAGTCGTTTCAAAAGGGATGAATCAGTCTCGTTACTCTATTCCTTTTTTTGTCGATCCCGATTTTGAAACACTTGTGCAGTGTTTGCCATCTTTTACAGATGATACAAATAAAATAAAATACGATGATATTTTGGCAAAAGATTGGATTAATACAAAATTTCGAGAGACGTATGAATACTTTAAATAGTTACTTTAAATAAAACTGTACAGTTGTCACAACTCTAACTTTTTTCATAATAGTAGAATCGTCGTACTCAGATGCGCCACCTGCAGGAGTAATGGTAAATAAACCTTGATGGGCACGTCGTATAGAACCCAAATCTGTTTTAGCAACCTTAGAAAAAGATTTGGCAGAATCACGCGCATTTTGAGTAGCTGCTTTTAACATATCGGCTTTAATCTCATTCAAATTAGTATACGAATAATTAACAATGCTACTTGTGATAAGAACTCCCTGCTGCAAAAGGAGTATCGTTTTTTGACTTGTTTTAGCTGCTAAATTCACATTATTCGTGACAAGTGTAATGCCAGAAAACGCTTTGTACCTTGCAACTGAAGCATTGTTTTGAGCATAAGAATCGGATTTATTATCGACCACAGTTACAGGAATGATCTCTATTTCAGATTCTTTGAACCCTGCATCTGTTAAAAAACGGGTAACTGTTTTTTGCGTGTCGGAAACATCTTTATAAAGTTTAACTAAATCATCGGCAGAAGTATTGAAAGCAATACGCCATGAACCTTGATTCGCATTTACTATACGCTCGTCAAACCCTTTTACTTCTACGTATTGATCGTATTTATGAAAAAATTTTAATGCTTTAGAAACTTTTGAACTCGAAAAATAAAGACCAAATGCCAATACAAATGACATGATAATGAGAGTTTTGTTTCTAATGATCATTTAGATGCTTTCATAATGTTTTGAATACGCTCTTTTGCAAGAGGAAACACTTCATTTTGAAGCGTTTGTAATTCCGAAGGAGTAAAGGAATTTAACACCCATTGGGATGTGGCACTTTTATGCACAGGCTTACCAATACCAATTTTTATTCTATAAAATTTATCGGAACCAAGGCATTCTAAAATACTCCGAATGCCGTTGTGCCCTCCATGCCCACCACCGACACGAGTTTTTAAAAGACCTGCCGCAACATCAAGATCGTCAAAAAGAACAACTAAATTTTCGACTGGTACTTTAAAATACGCCAAAATTTGCTGAACAGACTGCCCAGAAAGGTTCATGTATGTTTGCGGTTTTACAAGTAAGATATCTTGGCCAAACAATCGGCCTTTTCCAAAAAACGCTTTGAATTTAGTTTGAGTAATAGAGATGCCAGCATCACTTGCCAGACCATCAAGCAATAAAAAACCTGCATTATGGCGAGTTGTTTCGTATTCAGCACCAGGATTTCCTAAGCCAACAAGAACAAACATAGTCACCTACAAGGCAGGTTGTAAAATTCAGAATTATTCAGCAGTTGCTGCTGCAGATCCTGAAATTTGGATTAAAGAAACTAGAGCAACATTTTGCCCTTTTCCTGTACGCACTTTGATTGTGCTTGGAAGATCGAGATCGAATAAACGAACACTTTCTCCCGCTGTAAGAGTACTAACATCAACAGAAATAGATTCTGGTAAGTTTGATACAACAGTAGTAACATCAAGAGAACGAACAAGTGGCCCCAATGTGCCTGTTTTTTGTTGTTCTTTTGTTAAGCCTACAAATACAAGTGGTATACTAGCACGAACTAGGTCGTTACTAGAAACTTCTTGAAAGTCAAAATGCGTAGGTTCATCTGTAACATGGTTTACTTGAACTTCGCGCATAAGTACAGTTTTTGCACTACCAGATACTTCAAGTATAAGTGGTACGGCACGTGTATGAGCTTTTGGTAAGCTACTTACTTTAACTGCAATTTGTTCAGAAGAACCTTTAGAATAGAGAATGCCGGGCACAAAACCTTTTAAACGTAGTTCGCGGTTAGCTCTCTTGGTAGCGAGCTCACGTGTTTCGGCTTGGATTTTAATAATTTCTTTTGTCGTCATAATTCACCTTAATTTCAAATTCAGAGCTGCAAATACATAGCTGATTGTTTTTGAAAAATCAAGAGAACTCTTGACAAACTTTGTAATTACGATACAAAAATTCATGGCTATTAGATGTCAATTTATTCGTATTTTATCGAAAGGTTACGTGTATGAAACTTACTAAAACCGCATTTATCTCTCTTACAGCATGCTTTCTTGGATTTGGCACAATTAGCTGCACATCCACAAATGCGAACAAAAACGCTTACTATGATAACGACGAGAGTGGATACGGCTCAAGTGTTGCGCTTCAAACTGTCCATTTTGATTTTGATAGATACGATATTCGCCCAGACCAAAGAGCCAAAGTCGATGCAATGGCACAATCTTTAAAAGACCATCCTGATACTCACGTTCAAATTCAAGGCAACACAGATGACCGTGGCTCTGTTGAGTATAATATTGCTCTGGGAACGAAACGTTCAGAATCATTAAAAAAATACTTAGTTGCATCTGGCGTTAATTCTGATAATGTCGACATTGTCAGCTATGGTAAAGAACGTCCAGCTGTACAAGGCGAAAACGAAAGCGCATGGGCTCAAAACCGTCGCGACGATGTTATACAAGTAGATTAGTTTAGGAGATTTATACCCATGCCAAAAAAAAGAACCTTTCAACCCAGTAATCTTGTCCGTAAACGTAAACACGGTTTTCGTGCACGCATGGCAACAGCAAGTGGCCGTATGATCATCAAGCGCCGTCGCGCAAAAGGTCGTACACAATTAGCTGCAAACATTTTTGCCAAATAAGCCCTTATGGGTTTATTTAATTGCGCAATAAAATATTAATATGCGCAAACAAAATTACCGATTAATATTAGCCTTTGGCTCAAATTTAGGCGACCATGAATTAAACTTCTCGGTCGCCTTAAATTATTTAAACCAAAATGATGCTTCTTTTGAACTTTTGCAAAAAAGTCGAATCATCAAATCTGCACCATTCGAAAACTTAAAAAATTTGGAAAACATTTATTCTAATTTTATTTGTGAATGCATAACCGACTTACATCCACTTACATTTTATCAAAATATCATTGTTCCTATTGAAGACACACTTGGCCATTCTCGTATAGAAAAATGGGCTCCTAGAGCATTAGACATTGATATTTTACTTGGAGCTTTAAATAATAATTTTAACTTTTCAAATTGCAGCCCTTTAATTCTAGAAGGCGAAACATTTTTCTTGCCACATAAAAGATTACTTGATTCTGAACGAAAGATTTTACAAGATTTACTAAAAGAAACCTTTCATTTAACGAACGAGCAAATTCAATGTCATTTTATTCAAATACTTTGCGAAAAAAATTAATTTTTTTAGGAACACCAGATGTAGCTGCAGATGTGCTGCGCACTATCCATCAGAAATTGGAAAGTACGATTCAAATTGTTGCAGTTGTGAGTCAGCCACCCGTGCGCTCACATCGTGGTGGTTCGAAAGAAACACCCTCGCCTACACACAAAACTGCACTAGAATTAGGCATTCCAGTGCTTACGCCTATCTCAGCAAAAGACGATGAATTTTTAAATACACTTTCACAACTTGAACCTGATTTATGCCTAACTGCTGCCTATGGACAATTTTTGCCGAAAAAGTTTCTCTCTATTCCAAAGTATGGAACATTAAATATACATCCAAGCTTATTGCCTCTCTATCGTGGAGCAAGCCCTGTACAGCGCACACTTGAAAATGGAGATGATGTAACAGGAGTTACCCTATTATTTTCAACGCTTGCAATGGATGCAGGACCAATTTTTATGCAAAAATCCTATCCTCTTGATGAAAAAATTAAAGCAAGCAGGTTATTAACATTTTTATTTTCACAAGGTGCAGAGCTTTTTGTAAAACATAATGCTAAAATTTTTAGTCAAAATTTTGAATCCATTGTACAAAATCATGATAATGCAACGCACGCCAAAAAAATAAGTAAAGAAGAAAGTCTGTTAGATTTTTCACAACCTGCAAAAGTTTGTCATAATAAAGTCAGAGCATTTGACATTTGGCCTAAAACCACAGGAAAATTTCTACTTGATAACGAGCATAAGGACATAAAAATTGTAACTACAGAAGTGGTTTCAAATGATTTAGGCCTTAAGCAAAAAGAAATATTTTTAAACACACAAACAAACACTCTAGACATTGCTTGTGGTGATGCTCAAATTTTACGAGTAAAAGAGTTACAAGAGCCTAATAAACGCGTTGTGAGCGCAGGAGATTTTATAAATGGACTACACAACCGAACACTTGTCTGCCTTTGAATCTTTAAAAATGCAGGTTGAAGCAATTTTGTTTACAGCCGAAAAACCTTTAGAAGCAGGCGAAGTGCGTTTGTTTATTGGCCATGATATTTCGCTCGCAGATATACGTCTTGCTCTGCATAGCCTTTCAAAAGATTATGCGAACAGAGCATTTGAGCTTTTTATTCATGACAATCGATACCAAATTCGTACACGCATGGAACATCTTGATCTTATTAAAAAACAACATGTAGGCAAGCCAAGAAATTTATCTAAAAATTCGTTAGAAACCTTGGCTATTATTGCTTATCGTCAACCTGTTACCAGAGCTCAAATTAATGCTTTAAGAGGCTTAGATAGCTCTTCCATTATTCTGTCCTTAAAAGAAAAAGACCTCATTTATCCGTCAGGTACCCGAAAAGAAGTTGGTAATCCAATAGAATATAAAACAACAGATAAGTTTTTAGAAATTTTTGGCTTGACCTCTGTAAAAGATCTGCCTAGTCTGCGCTCATTACAAATGAACGTGGACGATCAACAAAAGGCAATTGATGCTCTTAAAAGCATCGAAAATTTACCGCCTGAAGAAGCCGCAGAATCTGAAGAATCATCTTCTCAATCTGAGCCAGTTGAGCCTACAAAAACACTTGAGCAAACATAAAGTTGATGTTACGGTGCCGTTCATTTTTTGATTGAGAAAGAGGATATTATGAACGGATCACGTCACCGCAGAAAACACCCTAAAGGCCGTCGTAAAGTTGGACGCAAAAAAAGACGTTTATTAAGACGTCGTCGTGCAGCAAGAACAAACGGTAAGTAATTTTCGGTTCTAAACTTTAACTGTTTTGTATAGTTTAAGTTATGTATGAATATTGATCCGTTTATTCGTGCTTTTCTAAAAAGCTCAGAGAAAATACAAAATTTTTCTCTGAGCTTTTTTTGTTGATAAACTGTTTGAAACGAAATTTTCCCTGATACTGTTGCTTATGGGTCTGTTAAAAAGTTTTGTAGGAATGTTCATTGGGTCATAAATGGACAGCTGTTATAAAAAATCGTACTAAAACTAATAGAACTGGTTATCATTGCTGTCAAAAATATTTAAAAAGAAAAGATGCAAGTGACTTGAATAGATCAGATAAAAAAACGCTTCAAATATGCTTTTAAAATTTAAAAGTTTTTCTTGATTATGTAAATATATATAAATATACATCCCTACCCATAATCAAGAGAGGAAACATGAAAAAACAATTACTATTAACATCTAGTATTGTTTTTTTTTATAATAACTATATTAATCATTTTGTGTTTACAAAAAGAAAATATAAAGCCAATTAAAATCCAAAGCCCTGTCCATACAAATAATTCTCCTCCTGTTTCTTCGAAGCCTGATATTATTACACCAAAAACGCTGTTGAATCTTAAAAAAATCACACCAGAACATCAAATTTCTTCGCCAGTTTCAGCGGCAATAAAAACATTACGAGGGGAAGAAGACTCAAATGGTGTGCGTCATGATGTGAATTTATGGATAGCTGATCAGCCTATCACATATGATCAAAAGTTAGCTCTTCTTCAACTTGCGCGCAGTATGCAATTGAATTTATTAAATTCAGAAAGAATTAATCAGTTAGATATTGCAGATGGACGAAAAGAAGCTGAAAAATTAGCCGTAAATATAATGAAATCTATGAAATGTATAATAGACAAATTCAAAGATGAAACTGATCCATTTGCCTACAGTTATTCATTAGAAAAATTAATGCTTAACAACGAAAACCGTATTAACGCCAACGAACAATTTGATCGCGCATTAAGTGGGGCAGCCATTGTTTTTCCCGCAGGAGACCCCTGTGAAGAGTAGAATTATCTGTTTGTCTTTATTTAGTTTTATCCATACTTTTACATATGCAACTGTAAATCCTGGTGCGAATTGCGCACCCACTACAGTTGGTTTTTTTAACGGAATGTTAAATGATCTGAACCAAGCTTCAAGAAATTTTGCACAAATACAAGTAGAGATGTATAATACACAAGATTATTATAGTCGCATTTCCCTCCCACTCTATTATGTTCTATTTTTTAACAAAACACAGGGCATATATAGCGACCTTAACGCAGCTTTTAATCAATTAAAAAAAGAAGAAGATGGAAGAACTAAACTTAGTACTCGTACTCAATTGGATCAAGAGAATCATGAAGCATTAGCAGATCGAGCTATAAAAGCGAACCACGGCTTAATGTTAATTGGCCATTCTCAAGGTAATTTTTTCTTGAATCATATTTATGAGTATTGTCAGAGAAATTCTAGCAGGCCAAAGGATCGACGCTGTGGAGCTATACAGATTGGCTCTCCTACCAACAAACAATATGGTCAACAGTTTCTTTCAGAAAAAGATCTTATAATAAAAGGATTTTTCGCTTTGACTGGTCGAAAATTCGAAACGGGTCTTAAAAGCCCCTTCAATCCTAATGATCCGACCGGTCATGGATTAATAAATACATATCTGTCCAAGGAGTTGCCTCCTATGAGCCCAAGAGCACCTATAATTTATGGATTCAACTATTACACTTGGAAATTTTGTTCCCATCAAGCGCCTTATGTACTTCCTTAGGAAAAAGAATAGTACATAATGACTTCGTCTTCCACCTTTTCACAACTGTTTCGTTTTCCATTTTACTATTCATGCCAACACAAAGTGTATTGGTGAAAAATTAGTCTACTCCGCATTAATACCATTGATGTCAAGAGGAGGCCCGTGGCAAGTAATTTTAAGCACAGATCAACTACAACCATGGACGACCATCTAACCAACCTCAAGTCCTCAGGTATCTTCGTACTCGTTGGATATGTGTACAATTGATCTTTATCTTTTATTTTCTTCAAAAAATTTTTGAAAAATTATTTAGACAACAACATTATTGGGACAGTGGAGTAACAACTGTAATCTGCTATAATTCAATGAGTTCGTCTCATTAAAGGAGCAGTAAAAATGATATACGCATATTGTGATGAGGAAAGATTTGAGTCTTGTCTTATAACGCAGGAAAATAAAAATTTACTTCAACACGTTACATGGATTGATATTCACAAGCCTACCGCAGATGATGAAAAATTTATTCAAGAAGAATTACATATCACTATCCCTACTCGTGCAGAAATGGCAGAAATCGAACTGTCGAATCGTCTTTACCAAGAAAATGAAGACCTTTATATGACGGCAGTTATTGTTGCTCAAAGTAAAAAAATTGACAATAAACTTGCCCCAATCACCTGCATTTTAAGCGATCAACACCTCATTACAATCCGACACAGCGAACCTCATTTTTTTAAGTTTTTTGAATCGCAAATCACAAAACGGCAGGTTCATCTACACAATGGCCCTTCACTTTTTACGGCTTTACTTGAAGCTAACGTAAATGCATTAGCAGATTTATTAGAAGTCATTGGCCACCGTTTAGAAGAGTATTCAAAAGAAGTTTTTTATTATAAAGCAAATAATTCTAACCATCCAGATTACCGCACAATTATGCAAATGACTGGAAAACAAGGAGATTTGAATACAAAAGTACGCGAAAGCTTAGTGACATTAAATCGCATGTTACAATTTTTCAAAAAAAATCAAAAAGGACAAAATGAACAAGATCGATTAGAAATTTTGGAAAAGGATATGACTTCCTTAAGTGATTATGCCACTTTTATTTCAAATAAAGTAACGTTTATTTTAGAAGCAACTCTTGGCATGGTTTATATAGACCAAAACAATATTATTAAAATTTTCTCGGTTGCAGCAGTCATATTTTTGCCACCTACCTTAATTGCAAGTATTTATGGTATGAATTTTAAACTTATGCCCGAGCTTTTGTGGGAATACGGGTATATTTTTGCGCTTGTATTGATGGTTTTATCATCATTATTTGCGTATCAATTTTTTAAATGGAAACGATGGTTGTAGAATGAATGCCAACCCAAAGTTAAAAATCCAAGATGATATGCACACGTCAGAAGAGTAAATAAGCTTTGTGTAACCAGCAGATATTGGGCAAAAGCTGAAAGCGTTGAGTAATGCGAAAAGAGTAGTTTGTGTGCATTTGTGACCGCACGTCAAAACCAAAACTTCTTCCCCTTAGCAATTCCAGGGAGCAACTCTGCATACAAATACTCTATTTCGCATTACTCAACGCTTTCAGCTTTTGCCCAATATCTGCTGGTTACACAAAGCTTATTTACTCTTCTGACGTGTGCATATCATCTTGGATTTTTAACTTTGGGTTGGCATAATGATTAATTCGTTTCAGTAAGCAGTGCTTGAATAGAATATGGACAAATTGGTGCAATAATACCATGAATTGCACGGGCTAAATTACGAATTTCAAGTTGTGCACCTTCATGGTCGCGTAATTTAACAAAATGCACCACAGCTTCTAAAGATACCGTCCACACTAATGAGTTTTTAAAGCTTACTGGCATAAGCATACGAGCCTGTTCACGGCACACACCCATTTCTAATAATTCTTTATACGCTTTATACGAAGACTCGATACTTTTTGCATAAATTTCTTCTGCTTTTGCATTGTTTTCAACAAATTCGCCCTCTAAAGAGGCTTGTTTATTGCTTGTATGCTGTTTACGGAACCCAGCTGGTTTATGAAATTCAGGATCGAATTCGACATAACGTCCCGAAATTTCGTTCCATGTTGTAGCAGATTCACGAAATTCACCGCTTGTATAAGAGCAGCCAACTTGATGTTTATAAAGCTGACGGCACACCACTTCTGAAATGCCTTCTAAAGTAAAAGAAAAGACAACATGCCTAAATGGGCTCATGTGCTTGTGCTTAGCAAGAAAGTTAATAAGCTTTGAATCTTTTACATCGAGTGTTTCTTTGCGTTTGCCAAAACTGACGCGCGCTGCATTCACTACCGAAAGATCATTCCCCATAACATCAACAAGAGTGACAAAGCCATCATCGACTGCAACCGGTTGCCCAACCATATTTTTTACTTCATCAGATTTCTCTGCGTTTAGTAAACCAGCTTGTGCAATTGTTGGTTTTGTTGAATGAATTGTTTGTTGTTCCATAAGAGTGCCTTTCGAGATTTTAAAAATATTTTAAAAGAGTTTTCGATTGTTTGTACGCATAACACAAATTAAATTTGAAACAAAGTAACTTCAAGAACATTGCTGCAGAGAACGCACTAGTGAAGTAAAATTAGCTTACACCAAATCATCAGCACACAGACTCAATGCTTATATTTTTTAAAGATTTTTTACCTTCAGAAACAGGTGTTGTATTTATAAAACTAAATAGTTGCCACGCTGCATAATGTTCAGCACATTCTAAAACCTCTGCACCACGATACGAAACTGTAATACTGTGAGTATAAATTTTATTTTGATTTAAAAATCCTTCGCATGTAAAAGTAATAGAACCCGAATAGTTTTCATTACTTAAAATATCTTTTGATGCTTTGAATAAAAATAAATAATCTTTCTGAGAATGGCTCGGTAGAAATTTAGAAATTTTTTCAGGATACTGTTTCTGAAAACGATCCCACAGATCACCAGTAGTCACTTGATCCTGCACAAAGATCAAATTCATATTTGAAGCCAGCTTTTCGGCCACAAGATTCATTGCATCACTATTGTTTTTAGAAACAATATAAGATTTTAAAAAAGAATCGATTTTTTCTTCAAAATCTTGTGCATGTTCAATATTTTGCGAAGACACTTTAATTTCTAGATAAGGATAATGCCATCTATAAGCCGCTTCACATTCATACGGCGCAACAATTTCATCAATTTTTGCTGCGGTTTCAGCTTCCGATAATCCTAATGTTAACCAACGGCATTTTCTTTTATACTGAAAAAACCTGGCTTCTTTTAAATAGGATAAAATGTACTTATTAAATAGCGGCAAACATTCTTTTGGTGGGCCAGGTAAAGAAATAATAATCTTATGATTCTTCTTTAAACTGAATCCAGATGCTGTACCAAGTTCATTTTTATAAATTGTAGCACCAGTCGGAAAGAAAGCCTGTTGGCGATTAGCGTCTGATATCGAAATTTTAAACCTAGTGAGACGGCGTTTAATGTCAGACCAAATTTCTTCGTTAAAATTAAGTTTAGTTTGCATAAAATCAGCAATTGCAAAACGAGTATTATCATCTGACGTAGGGCCAAGCCCTCCAGTGATAATAACAGCATCACTTTCTTTGAGGAGATATTCAATTGCATTTATAATTTCATTTTTTTGATCGGAGACATGCATATGCTGATATATTGCACCCCCATGTTCATGAATTTGAGTTGCAAAATTTTTACAATTTGACTCAAGTAAATCACCTTGAATAATTTCGCTACCCGTTGCAATAAATGCAATTTTTTTGAGATCTGAATTTGTATTTATATTTGTGTTTTTGGGATGTGTCATAGTCTTTCGACTATAACACATTTGCAGCAATTGTCGCCAGTTGTGAACGCTCGCCTTTTTGTAAAGTAATATGCCCTGCAATTGGCTCTTTTTTCATTTTTTCAACAACATAAGTAAGCCCATTCGATTCGGCATCAACATATGGATTATCAATTTGATACGGATCGCCCGTTAAAACGATTTTCGTATTTTCACCTGCACGAGTCAAAATGGTTTTTAGCTCATGAGGTGTTAAATTTTGTGCTTCATCCACTACAAAAAATTGGTTTGGAATTGAACGACCACGAATATAGGTAAGCGGTTCAACTTCTAAAAATCCCTGATTAATCAATTCTTGATATGTTTGAGAAAACTGTTTTTGCTTTCTTGGATTAGAACCACCAAGCAGTAATTCTAGGTTATCGTAAATTGGTTGCATCCAAGGATTCAACTTTTCTTCTAATGTACCTGGCAAATATCCAAGATCACGACCCATTGGAAATGTTGGACGGCTTACAAGAAGTTTATGATATTTTGATTCATCTGTGGTTTTTTTAAGACCAGAGGCAATTGCTAAAAGCGTTTTTCCTGTTCCAGCAGAGCCAATCATAGTCACAACTTTAATATTATCATCTAATAATAAGTCGATTGCTAAACTTTGTTCTAAATTACGTGGGTGTAATCCCCAAACATTATCTTTTCCATTAAATCCGAGTGGGCGAACAAGTTTACTCACTGCATCATACTTACCAAATCCGTGATGAGTAGGATCGTTTTTGTCGTTCATAATAACATATTGATTAGGAAGTAGGATTTCTTCCCCAAGTGCATCGATAGGAATTGCGCCGGTAGCAAGGTATTCGTGAACAATTGAGTGCTCGACACTGTAAGTTACAACTCCAGTGTAAAGCTCATCAATATTAACTTTTTCAGCTTCAAAATCTTGCACAACAATGCCGAGTGCATCGGCCTTAATGCGCAAGTTAGAATCTTTTGTAATTAAAATAACCGAATCAGGATCTTTTTCTTTTAATAACAAAGCAACACTCAAAATAAGATTGTCTGTTTTGCGCTCGAAATGCAGAGGCAAAATATTCATATCTGATTCTAGTATAACAAAAACGCGACCACTATTTGGTTTATCTGGAAAGATAGGAATACCCGTGCTTAAAGAGCCGCGCTCTCTAAATTCATCGAGTATTCGAGAAAAGTGACGGGCATTGCGTCCTACTTCTGTTAACCCTTTTTTAAAGGTGTCGAGTTCTTCAATAACAGAAATAGGCACAACAATGTCGTGCTCAGAAAATGCAAAAATTGCATTTGGACTGGAAAGGAGGACATTAGTATCTAGTACAAATCGTTTTTTCAAGTTCTTATTCCCTCACAGAGTTGAACTTACGACCGCGCTGCGCTGTAGCATCCTTGGAGACGTATCCCTATCGTCTCCTTACTATTATCCTAACGCTTTTTGAAGTGTAATGCCAATTTCTGCAGGACTTAATGCAACATGCAATCCATACTCTTTCATAGCAGCAATTTTTTCAGCAGCTGTGCCTTTACCACCACTAATAATTGCGCCTGCATGGCCCATACGTTTACCTTCAGGTGCTGTTTGTCCCGCAATAAAGCCAACAACAGGTTTTGTCATATTTTCGTGGATCCACTTGGCAGCGTCAATTTCTAGGTTCCCGCCAATTTCACCGATCATAATAACGGCATGTGTATCAGGATCTTTTTCGAATAATTCGAGAACATCGATAAAATTCATTCCACCAACCGGATCACCACCAATACCAATACAAGTAGATTGACCAATTCCTAAAGCTGTTGTTTGTCCAACAGCTTCATACGTAAGAGTGCCAGATTTACTCACAATTCCTACATTACCAGCCAAATGAATATGGCCAGGCATAATACCAATTTTGCAATTTGCACCTGGCGTAATAATTCCTGGGCAGTTTGGCCCAATCAAACGCGTACGACCATTACAAGCATTAAGTGCTTCTTTAACACGAAGCATATCAAGAACTGGAATTCCTTCTGTAATTGCAACAACAAGTTCAATTCCTGCATCAATTGCCTCTAGAATAGAATCGGCTGCAAATGGAGGTGGAACAAATACCATAGATGCATTTGCTCCAGTTTCCTTCATAGCTTCTTTGACTGTGTCAAAAACTGGACGTTCGAGTGCGATTGTACCGCCCTTGCCAGGCACAACACCACCAACAAGGTTTGTACCGTATTCTAAACATTTTTCAGAATGAAACTTACCAGCACTACCTGTAATACCCTGACAAATAAGCTTTGTATCTTTATTGATAATAATAGCCATTACACACCTCTTACAGCAGCGACAATTTTTTGCGCGCCATCGCCCATATCAGACGCACTTGTAATATTTAAACCAGATTCATTGAGAAGCTTTTTACCAAGCTCGACATTTGTGCCTTCAAGACGAACAACAAGAGGAACTTTAAGACCAAGTTCTTTTGTTGCTTCAATAACACCTTGTGCAATAATATCGCACTTCATGATGCCACCAAAAATATTCACAAAAATACCTTTAACCGCTTTGTCGCGCAGAATAATGCGAAATGCTTCTGTTACTGTTTCGCGATTTGCGCCACCGCCAACATCTAAAAAGTTAGCAGGTTCGCCGCCTGTTTGTTTAATGATGTCCATCGTTGCCATTGCAAGGCCAGCACCATTTACTAAACAACCAATGTTACCTTCTAGAGAAACATAACTTAAACCATATTTAGAAGCTTCAAGTTCGCGCGGTTCATCTTCTTCGTAATCGCGAAGATCCCTAAGATCTGGATGACGGAACAAAGCATTTTCATCAAAACTCATTTTACAATCTAAAATAGAAAGGTTGCCTTCTTTTGTTAAAATGAGGGGATTAATTTCTATCATTTCACAATCATATTTTGTGAACGCGGCGTAAAGACCACGAAATATTTTTGCAAACTCTTTAAAAAGAGAGGTGCCAAGCCCAAAACCAAGGTTAACGCTTAATTGGCGAATCGTGTAATCTTGTAAGCCAACACAAATATTAATATCTGCAGTAACAATTTTTTCAGGATGTTTTTCAGATACTTCTTCAATATCCATACCGCCTTCAGTAGACGCCATAACACCTATTGTTGCCGTTTCACGATTTACCACTAAAGCAAGATAATATTCTTTTTCAATATCACAGCCTTCAGCAACCATACACTTATGCACAACTTTACCTTGTGCTCCTGTTTGGTGTGTAACAAGTGTCATGCCAAGCATTTTTTCTGTAATATCACGAGCTTCTTCAGGAGTTTTGGCGAGTTTTACGCCACCTGCTTTACCACGACCACCAGAATGTACCTGAGCCTTTACAACAACAACTTTACCTTTTCCTTTTGGCGTACCTAAACCAAAAGAACGAGCTGCCCACTCTGCTTCAGTTGCAGTATGAACAAGTTTTCCTTTTGGAATATTTAAACCAAACTGAGCAAGCAGATCTTTTGCTTGATACTCATGAATATTCATAAAAAATAGCCTTTCTATACAAGCCCAAAAATTGACTTAATGGACTCTAGCTTAAGAAGAATTTCTTTCCATTCTGCAGATAACTGACTTTGAGCAACAATGCCCCCACCAGCTGTAATCGACAGTTCATCTTTGGACCATTCAATACCACGAATTGCTCCAATGCAAAGCATAAAGTTATCCTTTGTTTGAATACCAAATGGGGTAGCAAAAAAACCTCGATGAATACAAAGTTTTTTTTCGATATCTGCTAAAAAATCAAGGCCTTTCTTGCGAGGATAAGCACCAATCGCAGGTGAAGGATAAAGACTCGAAAGCACTTTTTCAAACGAGGGTTGATGATTTTGACAATTTACAGAAATTTTACATTTTTTGTGAAAATACCGATTATACTTAACTGTATAAGTACGGCTTTTTTTAACATCTCCATACTGCAAAAGCTCTGAACACAAATCTTTTAAAACGAAATTATGCTCATCTTGCATTTTTTTCTTTCGAAAATCTTGTTCAGGATTTGTAGAAGTGCCCGCAAGAGCAATTGTTGACAATGTTTCTTTGTCTTTGATAAAAAGCAATTCAGGTGATGCGCCAAGCTGTAAATATTGTTTTTTGAAATCCCAATATCCATACATAAAAATTGTTTTGTTTTTTTTAAATTGAGAAAGCTGCTGAATAAAATAAATGAGGTGATCTGAGGTAAGTTTTGTTTTTCCTATCAACTTAGAAAATGGGACCACTTTTTTAAGCTCATTTGTTTGAATTTCTTTTTTGATTAAGTCAAAAAACTCAGCATACTTCTCTTTGTTCTGATTTAACCAATTTATCTTTGGAACTTTTTTAATCCGATCTTGAATAGAACGAAAAAACTCTGAAACTGTAAGTTCATAAAACTCGCCGTTTATCCAAGGTTCAGTGTGAGTACAGTAAAAAGAATTGCGATAAAACGAGTTATTATTTTCGAATTGATTTGTTGATGTGGCGCTTTCACCAATTAAACACCACACCTTATTCAATAAAGGTGAGCATAAAAAATACCCATGTTCTAAAAAAGCATCGACTCTAATTTGAAACTGCATTGAGAAAATCTTCAAAATCTTGAGGATAGGGCGCCGTAAACCGCATACGTTCTTGAGTGACAGGGTGTGTGATTTCTAATACACTTGCATGTAACATTTGCCGTGTGAGAGTTTTTCTCACTTTTCCGGCAAGTGGTTTATTGTTTAAACACTTATCTGAAATTCTTGAGTAAAGAGCATCACCCACTACTTCGTGATTTATGTGCTTCATTTGCACGCGAATTTGATGCGTACGCCCTGTTTCAAGAGTACACTCAACAAGGGAAAAAATATTATCTGAAAGCGTTTTGAGCACCCTATACGATAAAGCAGCCCGCTTTCCTTCTCCTAATGGAGCAGATTTATATTTTAAACGATTTCCTGGGTCGCGAATGTGCCCCGTTTCTATAGAGTCTTGTGATTTTTTAAATTCACCATAACAAATTGCATGATAAATTCTTGTATGAGAATGGTCGGCAAACTGTTTAGAAAGAGCGGTTAAAGCATATTGAGTTTTTGCGGTAACCATAACGCCAGCAGTATCGCGATCGAGACGATGGACAATTCCAGCACGCGCTTTGCCATCTAAGCTTGGAATTCCTGTGCCACAATGGGAAAGTAGAGCATTTACTAATGTTCCACTCGAAATTCCTGCGCCAGGATGTACAACTAGGCCACTAGGTTTATTGATGACAAGAATATGTTCATCTTCAAATAAAATCTGTAATGGAATGTCTTCCGCTTGAGGAATTTCATTTTTTTGATTTAAAAACTCGAGATTTACTTCAATAGTATCATTGACTTTAATCGGCCAAGAAGGTTTTCGAACTTTTTTGTTTACAAGCACGAGCCCATTTTTTATTAATTTAGCAGAATAAGAACGACTTGGTAGTAAATCACACATTTGGAAGATAAAAACGTCCAAACGGGCCCCATCAAATTCTTGGGGAACTGTAAAATTTGTCTTTGCAACTGAAGCGTGATCCATTATTGTAAACCGATTTTCTTTTTTAGGAGTTTAATATTATGGCTATCAATCCTTTTCATCCTTGGCACGCAATTTCTTACGGCAAAGACGCGCCGAAGGTAGTCACTGCACTTATCGAAATTTCTCGCGGTTCCAAAAACAAATACGAGATTGATAAACACTCAGGTCTGCTTATGTTAGATAGAGTGATGTCAAGTCCAGTCTTTTATCCCACAAATTACGGTTTTATTCCACAAACCTACTGTGATGATGGGGATGCTCTTGATATTATGGTACTTGGTCAAGATCCTGTTGTGCCAATGGCATTGATGAATGCAAAAGTAATTGGCGCAATGAAAATGATTGACGGCGGCGATGAAGACGACAAAATTCTGGCTGTTCATGCAAATGATCCTCACTTTAAACATTTTGAAAATTTGTCAGATCTTCAAGTGGCACATCCAAAACTACTCGATGAAATTGCGCAATTCTTTAAAATTTACAAACTTCTTGATAAAAAAGAAGTGCAGGTTTTAGGCTGGGTTGGGCAAAAAGAAGCAGAGCAAATTGTACAAAAATCAATTGAAATGTATAACAAAAATGAAGCAACACTTAAGGCTGAGTAAAGGCTGAACATGAACCATCAAAATGTAAAACTTTCTTCATTACTGGGAAATAGCCAGCTATTAGATGGTGGTGCTATGTTTGGCAACGCTCCAAAAGAAATGTGGAAAAAATGGATAGAGGCAGATGATAAAAATCGCATTCCTTTAGCGTGCCGCTGCCTACTCGTTCAAACAGAAGATGGGAAAAACATTTTATTTGAAACAGGTGTTGGTGCCTTTTTTGAACCAAAACTTAAAGATCGTTTTGGTGTTGTCGAAACTGAGCATGTGCTTTTAAATAGTTTAAAAAAACATAATTTAGAACATACAGATATCGATATTGTTGTATTATCGCATTTGCATTTTGACCATGCTGGTGGCTTATTAACTGCTTACGAAGAAGGCAAAGAGCCTTGTTTATTGTTTCCAAATGCCAAGTATTATACAAGCGCTTCTCATTGGGAACGGGCTAATAATCCTCATCCACGTGATCGCGTTTCTTTTATTCCAGTCTTAAATAAGCTGTTAGAAGAATCTGGGCGTCTTGTGCTTGTAGAAGACGATGGCAAATCAGATTTAGCACCTTTTATTACATTCAGATTTTCGAACGGACACACTCCTGGTTTGTTAATTTCAGAAATTCACCTTAAAGATGGTCCATTACTTTTTATGACCGATCTAATTCCTGGAGCGTCATGGGTTCATTTACCAATTTCTATGGGCTATGACCGATATCCCGAATTGGTTATTGATGAAAAGCGTAAACTTCTAAAAGAACTTTTGCCGTTAAACGCAAAATTATTTTTTACTCACGATCCTAAACATGACATTGGCCTTTTAAAATGTGATGAAAAAGGAAAGTTTTATGCGGAACCTATAACATTATGATAAGTATTCGCACCGAATTATCTGGTTTTTCAAAATTCCTTCCTGAAAAGCGCGTAACAAACAATGATTTAAGCCAGGTCATGGACACAAATGACGAATGGATTGTTGGGCGCACAGGCATTAAAGAAAGACGATTCATTGAAGATAATTCTGTTTGCTCGTCTGATCTTGCCATTGGTGCTGTAAAAAAATTATTAGAAGACAAAAATCTTAAACCTTCTGATTTTGATTTTATTATTGCTTCAACTCTTTCACCAGATTATTATTTTCCAGGTATTGCGCCTACAATCCAACATAAACTTGGATTTGGAAATATTCCAGCTTTAGATATTCGCGTGCAATGTAGTGCTTTTGTTTATAGTGTTGAAATGGCAGATGCACTGTTAAAGAGTGGGCGTTACAAAAGAATTTTGCTCGTTTTTACAGATGTGCAAAGTAAAATACTCGACTTTACAAATCGGGGTCGTAATGTTTCAGTTTTATTTGCAGATGGCGCTGCTGCAGTCGTGTGTGAAGGTATTCCTTGCGTAGAAAACGAACTTCCTACCGCAAATAATAATATAAGCGGTGTCATCGACACTATTTTAGGAGCTGATGGTTCTGGTACTGAACTGCTTGCTTTAAAAGTTCCTGGCACTGCCCACCCAACATTTATTGACCACGCAGCAATTGATAATGGTGATTGCCATCCAACAATGGAAGGCCAAGCTGTTTTTAAACAGGCTGTAGCTCGTATGTGTGAAGTGGCGGAAACGCTAATGAAAAAACACAATATTACTGGAAACGATATTGCTTGTTTAATTCCACATCAAGCCAATATGCGTATTAGTGAATTTGTACGCACCAAAATGGGTTTACCGCCTGAAAAGGTATTCAATAATATTCATTGTTATGGCAACACAACTTCTGCAACAATTCCAATTTGTATTACAGAAGCACTTACTGCTGGAAAAATCAAAAAGGGCGATTTAATTGTCACGGTAGCATTTGGCGCTGGCTTTACTTGGGGTGGCAGTTTAATTCGAATTTAATTAATAAGGAATACATCATGAAGATTTTAGTGCTTGTTAAGCATGTTCCCGATACAGAAACTGTTGTAAAAATTAGTGCCGATAATCAATCACTCGATCAAAGTAATTATAAATATGTTATTAATCCTTGTGATGAATATGCAATTGAAGAAGCTATTCGAACACAAGAAAAATTTTCTGGTAGCGAGAGTGTGATTGTAAGCCTTGGAGCTTCAAATTCACAAGAATCAATGCGTAAAGGCCTTGCTATGGGCATTGATCGTGGCGTTTGGATCAATTCTGAAAATAATTCGAACTTAGATTCTTATTTAGTTGCAAAAGCTCTTGCAAAAATAGTTGAAGAAGAAAAACCAGATCTTATTTTTGCTGGTTTAAATACAACAGATGAAGGCGCTGCAAATATAGGTATTATGACTTCAGAATTTGCTCATATTCCAAGCCTTTTAAATGTCCGCAAAATTGAATGGGATGCTGAGGGAAAAACTTTAAAAGCAGAGCGCGATGTTGAAGGCGGAATGGTAGAAGTGTACCAAGCTTCTTTACCACTTTTAATTGCACCACATCAAAATTTAAATGAACCTCGTTTTGCATCATTACCAGGAATTATGAAAGCTAAGCGCAAATCACTTGTTGAAAAAAAACTGGATGATCTTATCCAAAACGAATCAACAAAAACCACAGTTACACAATTTGAACTTCCACCTACAAAACCTGCTGGCAAAATGTTCCAAGGAAAATCGGTAGAAGAAATGGTAAAAGAAGTGGTTCAACTTCTTCGTTCTGAAGCAAAGGTCATTTAATAAAAGGAAGTTAATTATGACACATAAAATTCTTGTTTATGCTGAAGTCCGTTCTGAAAAATTAAAGTCGACTGCAAACGAATGTTTAAGTGCAATACGTTCAATGTTTAAAAATGACTCTATACAGTTAGATGCTGTTTTGCTTGGTGAAAACTGCGAACAGCATGCTGATACACTTGCCAAATTTGGCGCTCAAAAAGTGTATACAATACGTTCTGAATATACAGATGTTTACCAAGGCGAACCAACTGTACAAGCTCTAAGCGAGCTGATTAAAAAAAATGAATACTCACTTGTTATTGGTGCCGCTTCACCAACAGGTCGTGATTTTTTTCCAAGACTTGCTGCACGTCATGAATCTGCAATGATGAGTGATGCTCAATCGGTTTCGTTAGTTGAAAACAAACCTGCTGCAACAGTTGCTATGTACCTTGGAAAATGCACAAAACAACTTATTTCTGAAACAAAAACCACATTCATTACTTTACGGCCAAATGTATTTCCTGCAGAAGTTGCAGACGAAAATGCAAAAGCCGCTGTTGAAAAATTTGAACCTAATTTTGATTCCTCGAAATTTACGACTAAAATTATTGAAGTGCGTAAAAGTGCAAATGGCAAACGCGACTTAACAGAATCAAAAGTCATTATTACTGGCGGACGTCCTTTAGGCAGTGAAGCAAATTTTAAAATTCTTTTTGATTTTGCAGATACTATGCAGGGTTCTGTAGGCGCATCGCGCGCTGCAGTCGATTCGGGTTATGCTGCATACGATATGCAAATTGGCCAAACAGGAAAAACAGTAAATCCAAACTTGTATATTGCTTGTGGTATTTCAGGTTCTATTCAACATTTATCTGGTATGCGCGGTTCAAAATGTATTGTTGCTATTAACACCGATCCAGAAGCGCCTATTTTTCAAAAAGCAGATTACGGGATTGTTGCCGATTTATTTGCAGCCGTTCCTATTCTTACAAAAGAGTGTAACGCATTGCAGCACGCGTAAGCTAAAGTAAGCAAGGTTGCGCACTCTGCGTATTTTATGAATCTGTAGTTTTTGTGTGTGAGTCGAGTGACGTTGTGTTGGGACCCCCTTGAAGGTTGATTTCGACTTACGGCTTCGGCACGGAAGTCTTATTTTTACAGATCTTTTTGTTTTGTGGCCGCGCCTGCAGAGGTAAGTCAAAATCACCTTCAAGGTACCAACACAACTCAATCATACGCTCCTAAACTCCAGTTCATGAATACACTCGTTTTATTGTTGCCAACTTCTTTGCTCGGAAAAGGAGGGAGTGGGTAGGTCTAAAAGTGTGAGTAAAGTGCTAAATTTGAATCGAGTGTTCTTTTTAAGAATTTACAGAAATCTTTAATTATGCTCATATTTACATTTTACCCACCCTTTCAAATTAACCAGCCTTCCCTATCTAAATAAATTGTAATTTTTAGTGGGTAGAGTGGGGTTGTGGCGGTACCTTGAAGGTGGTTTTGACTTACCTCTGCAGGCACGGCCACAAAATAAAAAGATCTGCAAAAATCAAAGTTCCGTGCCGAAGCCGTAAGTCAAAATCAACCTTCAAGGGGGTCCCGACACAACCCTACACCCTACACAAAAGCTACAAATGAAGCCTCCTCAAAAGGCAATTTTTCTACTGTCCAGCTGGCCAAATACATGCTACTTTTCAAAAATATCTTAAGCTCAAATTTGTTTTAGGGGCTTTTTTATTGAGGATTTTTTTGCATGTTACGATTTATCAATCAGCCTAAAGGCATGATAATTATTGGCTTTACAGAAATTTTTGAAAGGCTCAGTTATTACACTCTTGCTTCACTGCTAGTGCTTTATGCATCAGCAACTGTCAGCGATGGTGGCTTAGGTTGGACAAAAGAAGCGTCTCTTCTTTTGATGGGTAAATACACTCTTGCAGCTTTTACTATGCCCCTTATTGGTGGGTATTTAGTCGATAAATTTTTTGGACCATACCGCGCTTCAGTAATCGGCGCCATTATGATTATGTGTGGCCACGCTCTACTTTATTTTTCAAATCTTTCCATCGGCTATTTTTACGCAGCACTTGCTTTAGTTGTTGGGGGCACCGCTCTTTTTAAACCGAGTATGCCCACAATGCTGGGTTTACTTTATTCTCCTACAGACGAGCGTCGTGCAGGCGGATTTAACCTTTATTACATGTGTATTAATATTGGCGGTATGATCGCAGGGTTTCTTGGGGGCATATTGCTTCAAGCATTTGGTTATCAAATTGCGCTTTCTTCTGCTGGATTTGGCATGGCTTTAGGATTAGTCATTTTTGTTTCTGGAAGTAAACATTTAGTTACAAAACACAGTGTAAATATTATTAAAACAGCGATCGATAAAGTAGAAGCAATTACAGCTTCGCATAAAAAAGCTTTAATATATTTACTGCTTTCATTTGGATTTTACGCAATTTGGGCCGTTGTTTATAATCTTGTAAACTCAGGAACACTTTATATTTATATTCAAAACTACACTCAAAAAACTATATTTGGATACGATATTCCAACAGCATTTTTTGCTTCATTAGAGCCAATTGGTATCGTAATTTTTGCACCTCTTGTTACTGGAATACTTGCTTACTTTGTGAAAAAGAAAAAACCAATTCACTTTTTTACTCAAATGAATTTTGCTGTTTTTCTTGCGTTTGTTGCAATTGCCTACTTTACTTATCTTACAAAAATATCGCAACAAGCAGGTTTTGATACAAAACCATTTAGCTACTTAAGTATTTCAGTTTTTATCTTAATTATTTCTTTGAGTGAGCTTTTAATTTCGCCAGTTATGATGGCTGCAATTAGTGTGCTTTCACCTGCTAAGTATCGCACTTCGTTTCAAGCACTTTATTTAGCAGTCATTGGTTTAATGGGCTTAGCAGCAGGTAAAATTGGCGCTATTTCACTTACAAAACCGTACGAAACGTTCTACACAGTTTCCTTACTTGCATTAGCGGGTGTGGTGCTCTTTACCATTGTAAATAAAGTTATGATTCGTGCAGCAATGAATGCCGCAAATGAGTTCGAATATCATAAAGTTCAATAATTTTTAGGACAACTAGATGCTCCCGCGGTCACGCTGCTGCGATGACACATTGCCTATGCAGCTATATTTAGCTTTTTGTTAAAATACAAAAGACATAATATCCACAATATATCCGCCAAAAACAAATGCACCAGTTGCAAAACAATTGGTGTAAAAAAGAGCATATTAAATAACCCAACCGCAATTTGTGTCGAGATAATAAATAATATGAATGCAGCAGATATTACAATTGTTTTTGAATCCTTGAAATGAGCATTAAAATTAACGTTCGCATTATCAGCAGATGCAAAATTCACAAATCTGGTATTGGTAAAAACAAAAAAGGCAATAATGCCACTTGTTACTAACGCAATAACCGGATGAAACATTTTTAGCATATTCAAAATATGAGACGGCGCAAAAAAATCTTGATATAAGTTATGCGCAAATTCGGTTGGTTTAAATACCGTATCACTTAAAGCAGTTAATGCACCTGTAACACCCGTTAAAAGCAGTAACAACAAACATAACGAGCTCATTAAAAATTGTTTTTTATGAACTGTTTTAATGAGCTGAATGTTGCAAAGAGCAAATTTATTAAATAAATTACTGACAAACCCAGCTGTTAAAGTAATGGATGCAACAAGCAAAAAAGTATTGATAAGATGTAAAGACATCATCACAATGCGCGCAAGCGAGGTGTTATTTTCAACTAAGCCAAATAACACAAGAGCGGCGCCTAAAAGCGCTTCTAAAAATACAAAAAAAAGAACTGTTAATGAAGCACGCCGAACAATATGCTTTTTAGGGTACAAAACAAAGGCACCCAACACTAAGAGCAAAGCTCCAACACCCACAACCCCACTACTCACACGATGTGTAAATTCAATTATTGTATCCAGTGTTTTTAACTCGGGTAAAACGCTACCCTGACAAAGTGGCCAATATTCGCCACATCCTGCGCCAGAGTTTGTCGCACGAACAAGCGCACCACCTAAGATGACAAGTAAATTTAAAAAAAGATAGAACCAACAGTAAACACTAAAAATCTTTTTCATTTGTTGAAGACGCCGCCAATTTGCGAATAAGGCTTAAATAACTTTGATAAATTTCATTCTCTTCAGAAGAAAATTGTTTTCGCCTTAAATCGCGATGTAAAAAAGAGTGTAAAATTTCTGCACCTTTTTTAACAATAAAAATGGGATGTGGATAGTGATTTTTATGGTTTTCAATAAAATTTACATCTAAAATGATACTCATTTTATTCGCAATATTGCTAATTGCATCACTATATTGTGTATTGGGCTCGAGTTGTGCAGATTCAGATATTTGGATGCAGAGATGGGATAAATTGCTGCATATTGTGGTATCTGGTATAGAAAAAGATTGATCTTCATTCTGACACAGCGCAACGGCATTCAGAATAATTTTGATTCTTTTTTTAGAATCACTATAAAGATCTTTCAGGGAGTCTTTCATGACATTGTTTGAATTAGGCAAAACGTGGCTCCTTTCACTATTCCCTGTTATCATTTATATAAATATCATATGAGCAGCTTTCCGCAAAGGATCAAGTGTATGCATGCAAAAAAAAATATCTTGAAAAAAATTTTAATCTGTTTTGTTATTTTTCTGCATGCATTCACTTTTGCAGCGCCCACAAAGAAAAAACGCACAAAAAAAAGAGCAAGGCCGCGTACACATCAAGTTCAAAGACGGCTCCGTCCAGATTTAAAGCAAGTAACCAAAACTGCTCAACCGATCTTTTTTGCATCAGGAAAAACATCGCCACTTTCTCAAAAGAAATTTGCGAATCAAGCAAAAGAAATTATTGCTTTTGATGATCCGCGCGAATCACTTTATAATGATAGTGTGCCTCTGAGTCCTTATATCCCACAAATCGATTGGAGTGTTGAATCTTCACACCTCTATACTGAAGGCAAAAAAGTTTATCTTAATTATAAAGATCTAAAACTTGAACTCACAATTGATCCTAAAATTCAAAAAGCAGCCGAACGTTATTTACAGCGTAATAAACATATTGTGAGTGGTGCTACTGCAATTATTGAGCCTAAAACTGGCCGTGTACTCGCATTAGCGCAAGATAGACATAAAGGCAGTGCAGAAACTTCGGTTTCATCCCGTGGTCCTGCTGCAAGTTTAATGAAAATTGTCACTTCAGCCGCAGCCTTTGAAAAAACTAATTTAACGCCTTCCGACAAACTTGCATTTCGGGGTGGATGTGGCGTGCTTGCAAGGCAAAATTGGATTGAAAATAAACGTTTAGACAGAATTAAAATGCCATTTGATAGAGCATTTGGATCTAGTTGTAACACTTTTTTTGCACGTTTAGCTTTGTATCATGTTGGTTTATCGTCATTAAAACACTATTCTGAAAAATTTATGTTTAATAAGCCCATTCCAAGCGACATTAAAATTCAAACAAGTTTATTTTTATTGCCTGATATTGAAACTGCAACACCTCAAGAAATTGCAGAAGCAGGTGCAGGATTTGGTGCAACCAAACTAAGCCCAATTCATGCGGCCTTATTATCAGCGACCGTTGCAAATGGTGGTATTATGATGGCCCCACATTTAATTGCGGCGGCTTTTGATAAGAATGGAAAAGAAATTTATCGTTCAAGTCCAACACAAATTGGACGCGTTATATCAGCAGAAACCGCCGAAAAACTTTCCGTCTTAATGCTTGCCACAACTTCAACGGGAACAAGTAGGGGCGTTTTTCATCGAGTAGGCACAAGAGCAAATATTGATGATATTGGCGGAAAAACAGGCACATTACTCGATCTCGAAAATCGCCAATTATTATACACATGGTTTAGTGGGGTCGCTTTTATGAGTTTACCAGAAAATATTGCGATTGGCACTGTTGTAGCAAGCCGCCAAAATTACATTATAAGAGCAAATTCTGTCGCTCAAAATACAATTGCAGCTTATTCCAAAATTCAAAAAAATTAATTAAACTATATTTATAAATAGGAGATTTGATGAATATTTTTAAAATTGGATTGTTCATATCAGTTCTGTCTTTACCAGTCTCAGCATTTTCGTGTACAGAATTTCGTTTACAAGCAAAGGATAAAACAATATTTATTGCGCGTTCGATGGAATTTGGTGTTGATATGCGTTCACGCCTTAATACATCCAATAGAGATCGTAAATTTATTGTGCGTGATTCAAAAGGACAAACAACATTTTCTTGGAATGCAAAGTATGGTTATGTTTTTTTTGATGCTTTTAATGCCGATTTTACTGCAGACGGAATGAATGAAAAAGGCTTGTCTTTTGGCGCGCTATATTTGCCTGGATTTACGCAATACCAATCTCCATATAAAAATACAAAAAATATAAATTTACCTTATTATTATATTGGTGATTGGATTCTAAGTAATTTTTCTTCAATTGCAGAAGTAAAAGCTGGCATTCAAAAGATTCGAGTTGTGCCGCAAATACTTGCGAGCTTAGGAAGCACTATTTTTCCGCTTCACTTTTCAATTTACGATTCTAAAGGTAAAAGTTTAGTGATTGAGTTTGTAAATGGAAAACTCAATTTGCACGAAGATACAATTGGTGTTTTGACAAATAGCCCGACTTACGATTGGCATTTAAATAATATAAACAACTATGTAAGCTTAAGCCCTCTTAATCCAAAATCGGGCACCCTAAACGGCGTAACACTTGCTCCAAAAGGCGAAGGATTTGGCATGACAGGTTTACCTGGCGATGGTTCACCACCTTCAAGATTCGTAAAAATTGCCACTATGCTACGCTTTATTGATACCCCAAGTAATGCACTCAATACGCTTAATTTAGCCAATCATGTTATGAACGGTGTCGATATTCCGCGCGGCATTATGCTAGAACCAAACTCGCGCGATCCTTATACTGGTAAAAAAGGAAGCGGAACAACGGAGTGGGTTACTTTTAAAGATTTAGCACACAAAATAGTTTATTTCCGTACGTACAATGCACTCCAAATTCGAGCAATTGATTTGAATAAAATTGATTTTTCAAAAAAATCACCAAGATTAAGTATGCCAATTGAAGATAAACAAGAGATTATAAATGTGACAAATCAATTTTTGAACGCATACTAAAAAATCAAACTAAAAATAAAAAATCTTAATAAGGAATTTAAGCTTTGGTACAAAAATTGATTGTATTTTTTTATTTCTCTGTTTGTTTCTTTATTACGCAAAAATCTTATGCCTCTGCCTGGGTACAACCAAAAAATGGCGGCACAGTTATTGTAGAAGCGGAGCCTTATTTTAGTTGTGCAGGTTGGTCGCAAAAAGGCAATTTGAACTCTCAGCCTTGCTTCAATTCTTTTGCCCTTACAGGATATGCAGAATACGGAGTTCTGGATTGGTTTACCTTTATTATTGCGCCTGCATTCAACACATACAATCAATCAGGATCTGTGAGTAAATTTAATGCAGGCTACCTTACAACAGGTGGACGATTTCAACTTTTTCGAACACCTGGAATGGTGCTTTCGACCTCTGTTGGATACAATCAACGATTTAAATCAAAATTTTTTGGAGATCCTGCTTCGATGGGGGCTCATCAGGCTACGCTTTCTGCAGAACAAAATTTTTTAGATGTGCGTATTTTGTTTGGACTTAATGAAACAGTAAAAGAAAACGGATCTTCTGCTCAAATTAATATTGGTACACCTCGAACCACAAAGTCCAATAATTGGTTCGTTGATTTCGAACTTGCCATTCGTCCTTATTTTAGTGGTGCATCCGATCAGATTCGATTGGATTTTTTGGGCGGGTTGAAATTTTTAAATCAAAAACTTGTTTTAGAACTTCATCAATTCAATACATTTACACTTCACAGTCCAACCACACCGAATGAACCCGACTACAATTTATTTTCGATTCGTCCCAGCATGATTTATTGGATAAATAACAGTTTTGGATTACAAATAGGTGTGCAACAAGATTTTTTTGGCACAAATACAAGCTTAGGAACAGCCCCTTTTGGAGCAATGTGGATTCAAATCTAGTGAGGTGATAGAATTATAAAGCTGAAAAACGCTGCTCCCAAATTCTATTTAAATGTGCATAAAAAGGGAAATAACGTCTATGGCTATCATCCCGATTCCATCCGATGCTGAATTAAGAAATATATTGCCTTCAGGAAGTACCGTGTTTAGAGGACCTTGCCATCCAGATCCAAATTCATCTGAATATCGGGTTTGGCACCGTCAAAAAACACTCTTTTTTTGTTATTTTTTCAAAAATCGTTGGCAACCGCATGCGCCTGAAGGTGCGCCGAGAACAGAAATGCCGGCCGCTGCAGCAGCTAGCGCAATAGAGTTTACGCCACCAATCAATTATAAATTTCTAGAAGCACAAGACATTATTCATAGAGCAAGTGTTGAAACACAAGCAGGATTGCGTGAAAGATTACATTCTGTTTCTTATTTTTTTAATTCTATTTATGAAAATTATAAAGGAATTTATAGTGTTTATGAAACACAGAAAAAATTTGGGGGCGCAGTACGGTCAAAAGTTGAACTTGGCCAATTTGGATACAAATTCCATCAAAGTCGAACAGAGTTTATCGAAAACTTTCTCCAAACACTTAACACCACTGTCAATAAAGATTTTGTATTATTAGTATTTGTAGACTTTATTACTTTTTGGTTAATTTTATCACAAGATACAGATTGCAAATTTTCTGCTGGTTTTAATAATACAGGCAGTATTGCTAATATGTTAAAAACAAATATTCATAGTTTAGATGAATATTTAGAAGAATACAGATTGTTGCGTTTTATTCATCCAGTTTCTAAAGCTGCACTTAAAAATCCAAGTTATAATGTATCAAAATTACTTGATATTTGTATGCTTACATTTCTTCAAATTGCCTCAGAAAAAATTGTAAATGATCCAAATGCAGCAATCATGCAGGACGCAGATTTTGGCAGAAAATCGAGTTTTTTTATGTATTTGAGTCTTTTTTTTCCAATTATGATCAACGCAGAAACCAATCCTTCCCCTCGTATAGATGAAAACCTAAGTGCTGGACTTGAACAATTAAAAACATATTTACAACACCTTGATTTAAGCAATCCTCCGCAAGTATACGGGCACGATAGAACCTTAGAGCGAAGCGAATGGATTTCTCCTTTGTTTAATGGCGCATTTCATAACCTTCGTGAATTTGACTCAATTACAACAAATTTTAACACAACTGTCTTTAATCCCTTTTTTGTCAGTGAGGCACAACGAGCCCGCTTACCTAAATTACCACCTTCTGCAGCAGCGGCTGATGCTGCAAGAAGATCGTCAATAGCATCTACAACCTCTACTGCATCTACTGAGCCGAGAAGACCAGACGTTTTTATACCACCTTTACGAATACCACCTCATACTTCAGAACCAGAATTTTACTCAGCTCGTTCTTTCGCAGATAGTCCACGATTCGAAACTCCGCGTTCTTTTGCAGAAACTCCACGATTTGACACTCCGCGTTCATTGCCAGGCGACCGAGAGAGTCCTCGCTTGTTAACAGATAGATCACGCGTAAGTACCCCACGTGCAGCATCAGAAGTTTCTCGTAGATTATCAAGCACTCGAGACTTAAGCCCTGCGCGTTCATCCCCACGAAGTTCGGTGAGTCCAGAGTTCCCAACTACATCACCTACAACATCACCTACAACATCAGCTGCTATTGTATCAGCTACTGCAAGACCAAGCATGTATACGCATGCAATAGATAGAATAATTCCCGATTTTTGTGATCAATACCCTCGTTATATGGCTTCTCATGTAACCAGAGCATTAATATCTGCAGAAAGAAGGTACGCTGACTTTATTTCAGGACAAAATCTTCATGATCCTAATGTTACACTTGGAATAAAAAAGGGCTTCTTTTCTACGAGTCGGGTATTTGGACGACATAATACATCTACATTAAAACCTATTACCGATTTTGTGAGTGAAATGATTGCTTTATTAATACATTATACAAGATCTGGTGCAGATCTAAGCCCAGTGGCAGTCACTGCAGCAAAAAATCTTTTTAGAAATTTTTTTCGTAAAATAGAAAGTACAATAGGAAAGCCGAATCATTCTCCCATATATTATTTTATCAATGCACTTAAAGCTGAAGGAATCCAACATTTTATTCCAGATGAGTTTGCACATTATACATTAAGATAAAAATTTAATGAGTATTTTCACTCTTTGTGATTATTAAAAATGTGTATGTATATTAGTGAGTGTTATGTGCACAAATGACGTTGTGTCGGGACCCCCTTGAAGGTTGATTTTGACTTGCGGCTTCGGCACGGTTTTTTTATTTTTGCAAATTTTTTGTTTTGTGGCCGTGCCTGCAGAGGCAAGTCAAAATCACCTTCAAGGTACCCACACAACTCGTTCTGCCAATCCACTCACATACACATTATTCTATTTTCTCAATCACATTCGTTTTATCATTTTTTTTAGTCGCTGTAATACAGGTAAGACATGATGAACTTCTAATAATTATGTCAGCCCAAAGTTAAAACTAAATCGTGCTTCAATACATTAATACATTGTAGAAACAGTCTTAAAATTTTGGAGTTATCGCCTTTTCTTCTTCCTGCTCAAAAAATAAAATTTGTATGAAGCGAATGTGATTGAGAAAATAGAAGAATGTGTATGTGAGTGTGTTGGCAGAACGAGTTGTGTGGGTACCTTGAAGGTGATTTTGACTTGCCTCTGCAGGCACGGCCACAAAACAAAAAATTTGCAAAAATAAAAAAACCGTGCCGAAGCCGCAAGTCAAAATCAACCTTCAAGGGGGTCCCGACACAACGTCATTTGTGCACATAACACTCACTAATATACATACACATTTTTAATAATCACAAAGAGTGAAATGATTAATTAAATTTTTTGTACTCATCATCAATTTCTGATTTAAGTATCCCAACAATATCTTCAATTTTTACTTTACGCACTTCTGCACGATTATCGCGATATTTAAATTCAACAGATTGTTCAGCTAATGTTTTGCGAGAAAGAATAATTCTAAATGGAATGCCCATTAAATCGGCATCTGCAAATTGCGACCCTGGTTTTTCGTCGCGATCATCAAAAAGCACTTCAATATTTTGTGCTTTTAAATCTTCGTAAAGTTTTTCTGCAGCTGCATTAATTTCTAGTTCTTGTTTATTGAGAATACAAACATGAACTTCATATGGCGCAACTGGTAATGGTAAAATTGGACCACGATCGTCATGGCTCTCTTCTATAATTGCAGGAAGCAAACGTGTTAAACCAATTCCGTAACAACCCATAGTAGGATACACTTTTTCGCCAGATTCATTCACAACTGTGCAATTCATAGCTTTTGTGTATTTTGTGCCTAAATGAAATATATTTCCAATTTCAATGCCACGCACTTCAGTAAGTGTATCGGAACATTCTGGACATTTTTCCCCAACTTTTACTCGCCTATCAGGTGAATCAGTAAGTTCTTCGTTCGAGCCAAATTTACAGCTTTTGCAAAAAATAAGTTTATCTTCGCCAGTTGGAACAAGCATTTGAAATTCGTGAGAATAATTGCCGCCAAACAATCCATTATCAGACATTACACTTACAAAATTACGACAACCAGTGCGCGTAAAAAACCGCACATAAGCTTCATAAACTTTATCATAGTGTGATTTTAAATTTTCTTCGGATAAGTGAAAACTATAAGCATCTTTCATCATAAATTCGCGCAAACGAATAAGCCCACCACGTGGGCGAGGCTCATCACGAAATTTAGTTTGTAATTGATACAGCATTGCAGGCAATTGTTTATGCGTTGTAAAATCTGTGCGTGCTAAAAAGACCATCAATTCTTCGTGTGTTGGGTTAAGGGCAAGTTGTTTTTTATTGCGATCTGCAAATTTAAACATATCAACACCAAATCCATCGTATCGACCAGTTTCATCCCATAAATCTTTTGTCGCCATACAAGACATACGAATTTCTTGGCCATCAACTTTATTCATTTCTTCACGACAAATGCGTTCAATCTTTTGCATTGAACGTAATGCAAGTGGGAGTAATGCATATACACCTGCAGAGTATTGACGAACAAAGCCGCCACGTAACATAAAAATGTGACTTGGAAGCTGTGCTCCACGAGGAGTTTCTTTGATTGTTTTGCCAAACAAATTAGACATACGCATAATATTTTTACCGCCTTGATGTGTTGATTAAAAATTCTTATCAAATATTTTTTTTTTGTCTATCAAATTTATAGAAAGTTCTTGCAATCTATAAAAACCTGTAGCTATATATTTTAGAGGAAACGGATTTGTTCGGAGCTAAGTTTCACCCTTTCTTAGAGATTATATCTTTCCTTTGATCTCTCGCCTTAGCATTACCCTCGCTCATTCTCACACTCCACATTTCTTCCTCAGAAGAACGACGGAGGAATCTGATACACCGAACTATCAGGATCCTCATTTTTTTTACTATCCATGACTGCTATTTTATGAAATAAAACACATAAACAAACGTTAAAGGATATCCATGCGCAACCGAAAAACACGGCTTGAGCGTTTAGTCGATAACTCACCAGTAAAGCCAACTCATTTCAATATTTGGATTATGTCTGCTTTGGGCGTATTCATGGATGGGCTCGACCTTTTTATCATTGCCGTTGCATTACCTCTTTTAGAACATCAATTTCACCCTACAAAATGGGAACTCGGGTTTTTAGGCGCGGCGTCTCCTATTGGCGCAATTTTTGGTGCAATTTTACTTGGTTATTTAACCGACAAATTTGGGCGCAAAAAATTATACGTTGGCAGTATGGGGCTTTTCGTCATTTTTTCGTCGCTTTCAGCCATTGCGTGGAGCCTAGAATCCTTAATTGTTTTTAGATTTTTATTAGGCATTGGCATTGGGGCAGATTACCCTATCAGTTCAACATATTTGTCTGAATTTATGCCTCGTCAACTGCGTAGCAGGGCAATTGTCTCAGCCTTTAGTTTTCAAGCTCTTGGTGCCCTAGGTGGTGCAACCTTAGGGCTTATTACGCTTATTTACTATCCTAATCCAAACGCCTGGCGTTTTATGTTTGCCTTAACCATATTGCCTGCAATTGTGATTGGTTATTACCGCACCAAATTACCAGAAAGTGTTTTATGGCTTCAAACAAAGCACAAATTTCAAGAAGCTAGCAAGGTATTGGCCGATATCCTTCAAAAATCACCAGAAAAAATTTATTCAATTATACAACAAGACAATTCTTTTGAGCGTACCCAGCATCATCAACATGTGCCTTACAGCACACTTTTTTCTAAAAAATATATTTCTCAAACATTACTCACAAGTATTCCATGGTTTATTATGGATATTTGTTTGTATGGTGTTGGTGTTTTTTCAGCAGTTATTCTCTCAAGAGTGTTTCAATCGGTTGCCGAACCTTCTGCATTATTAAAGCAAAATTATATTTTTACTGCAATTCGTGCCACATCTGGCGCCATGTTTATTGATATTTTTTTGGTGATAGGGTTTATTGCGGCTATTTTTGCAATTCGTCGGCTTGGTGCTTTAAAACAACAAAACATTGGTTTTTTAGGCATGACAATTGGTTTAATCATTCTAGGTATTGGTACATACAATTCTCATCAAAATGAAATACTTGTTTTTATTGGTTTTGCAATTTTTAACCTAATGGTTAATTTTGGCCCTAATCCAACAACATATATGCTGCCAACTGAACGCTTTCCTCCACATATTCGCGCAACAGGCCACGGATTTGCTGCTTCAACTGGTAAAGTAGGCGCTGCAATTGGTATTCTGTTTTTGCCAGTTTGTATCAATTCCATTGGAATTGCATTGAGCATGTTTATTTTGGCTGGCTTTGCTCTTTTAGGACTTTTATGTACTACAATCCTTGGAAGGAGACCTGCCCATCATGATTGAACGTTATTCAAGAAAAGAAATGCGTGATCTTTGGAGTGAAGATTCTAAATATAATTTTTGGGGATTAGTTGAAAAGGCTCATCTTGAAACTTTAGTTGAACAAGAAAAAGCACCGTCAAAAGTTTTAAAAGAATTTGCACATGCCATTAGTACAAAAACTGCAAAAGATTTTTTAACACGCGAACAAGAAACCGGGCACGATGTTATTGCTTTTATTGCTGAGCTTGGTGATGCGATGAAAAGTGAAACTGATGTTTTACACAAAGGGCTTACAAGTTCTGACGTTGTTGATACTGCTTTAGCGCTGCGCATTAAATGTGCATTAGGTATCTTAGAACGTTCACTTCAAGACATTTTAATTGCAATTCGTACTCAAGCACAGAAACACAAACACACTCTTTGTATGGGTCGTACACATGGCATTCATGCAGAGCCTATCAGCTTTGGCCAAGTACTTGCCAGCCATTATGCGGAGTTTGAAAGAGCGTATACTGAAACACTTGCTGCAAAAGAACACATTTCATTTGGCAAACTTTCTGGTGCCGTTGGAAATTATACGCAGCTTGATCCAAGTTTTGAAGCTGCGGTTTTGAAAAAACTAGATTTAGAAATTGAACCTGTTTCAACGCAAATCATTCCAAGAGATAGAATTTTAACAATTGGAAAAGCATTGTTAAGTTCTTCAAATGCAATCGAGCGTTTTGCCACAAACATGCGGCATTGGGCACGTACCGAATTAGGTGAAGTTCTCGAGCCTTTTGGAAAAAGACAAAAAGGCAGTTCGGCAATGCCACACAAAAAAAATCCTATTTTAAGCGAAAATCTTTGCGGGCTTGCCAGAACCATTCGTGGCTATTTTACAATGCTTATGGAAAATGGTGCGCTTTGGCACGAACGCGATATTTCGCACAGCAGCGTTGAACGAATTGCATTGCCAGATATGTTCATTACATTAGATTTTATGCTATTTCGCACAACAAACATGATTAAAAACATGAATGTAAATGAAAAAATGTTAGAAGCACAAATTTGGAAAACGGGTGGGCTTTGGGCAAGCCAGAATGTGCTTACTGCATTAATTGAAAAAGGTGTGAATCGTATTGAAGCTTATGAATGCGTTCAAAGCATTGCTCTATTTCTGCACACAGAACTTACACAAAACGGCAAAACCCTTTCTGAAATATCCTTAAACAAAGCAAGTCTTTGTGCGTTTGCAGATTTGTTGCAAAAAAATGATTTTATTCAAAATCACTTAAGCACAGATGAAGTGTTAAATGCGTTTGAGCTTAAAAAATATTTAAAACATGTTGATGTTGTTTTTAAACGCGTGTTCAACGACTAGAATTCTTGAATAGCCCAATCTGTTTCGTTGCCACTGCGACGCGCACCGACTTGTGTAACACCGATATGCATACATCTTATGTAAAGGGACAGAAGTTCCAAAGAGCCAAGGATACTGTTGATGTCAATTTCTTTAATCCTGCATCTTTTCCCATCGCGTGGTTAAGATATGTTTCTCTGAATCCGTGGCCCGTTACATCTTGAACATTATAGGGAATTGTCACTGTAGGTTGAAAATTTCTACCGGTATATGTAAAAAAAGATTTAATCAGAACATCATTATTTGATAGAATTTGTGTTCTAGTTTTTTTACTAGACGGCGAACCAATTTGAATAGCTTCACAACGTGAATATGTACGTTGGAAATTCGGAGCATTTTTTTTACAATAATCATAAAGATGATTTAAGAAAAAGTTCCCTTGTGAATGGCCAAATAACAATAATCCTGTTTTTTGTTTAAAAGCGAAATCTGCTTGTTCTTCATGCGCTTTATAATCTTGTTGAGTGCGCGTACTGAGTGGTTTATTTCCATCTTCTTCATTTTTTAATTGCGCGAGCACTTCATTAAAATCACCCCGTATTCCTTGCGTATTGTTATAAAAAAGAACGTAATTAAAAGCGAGATCAAACTTTGTGTAAAAACTATCATATGATCTTAGTTCTCTTTTTAGAGCATCAAAATTAATTTGAGCTGCTTCAAGCGTATTTAACATACCATTAAAAAACCCAATGGTAGGACGTGTACAAGTAATTCCATTCGCATAAGAAAATGATGCACTAAAAAAAGCAAAACAATAAAAAATAATCACAAAAATTCTAACCTTCACACGTATCTCCTTTGGGATAATAAATAACCCCTCCGCTAAAAGCCTTATCTACAGATTCTGAAGCTTCGCTTCTCTCTTTTGTATTAAGAATAAGTTTTCTTAGTTGATCGGTAAATTTATAAGGATCGTCTTGATCATCAAATTGATCTCCAATACATTTAATGGCTTTCATTGACTCATCTGCGAGAACGCTCGCTTCTTTTCTAGCTGTTTCTACATCGAGTTTTTTTAATCGTTCAGATTGAACTAATTCGTTTTGAAGACATCGTGCTTTTTGAATGAGCGCTAATTTCTGATTGTAAGTAATAGGTTGCTCTGCAATCCATAAATTGACATCATGCCGAACACCGTTTGAATCTTCTTCACCACGAATATCATCAAGAGATTGTATTTCCGGTTTTTCTAAAACGATTACTTCTTTTTCTTCTTCAACAGGTTTAGGTTCCACTGAAACTTTTTCAGGTTTGAATAAATTTTTATGTGAAATAGCGTCATATTGAGAAAAAGACGAAGGTTCAATTTCATTTCTTTCGATCACACTTTTTGCTGTTTCTGTATTTATTTTTTGTTTACATAAATAAACCAATAAAATCAGTACAAAGACTATAATAACTAATATTAAAATTAATTCTTTTTTCATACTTATTTCCTTAATTATGTAAGTTATATTTATCTTAACGAACAAAATCAAGGATGATTTTTGCTTAGCTGATGGTATACGTAAGATCAAAAACCGCTAAAAAATACTGTTTCGATTGATTACCATTTACAGTTTGAATAATGGGATAACCTGCGCCTAGCTGAAATATCCACGAGCGCGTTGCTAAATACAATGAAGGCGTCATATAAATAAGATTGCTACCAGAGTTGGGATCATTAACTCCATTTATCTTATTTCTAGTTGTATAAATTCCATCGAATTCAAGTATCCACGAAAAGATGAATTTATCTGAAGTGGGAATATTTCTTCCCACTCCTGCTTGATATAAAAACTGGTTTCCACTCTGAATGTCTTTTCCTTTTAATGGCATTGTTAACCCAGAAGACGCAAACGCATACCAAATAGGATCTAAATAAGAAAATGTACTCCCTACAAAAAAACTTGTTGCTCCAAACCCAGTTGGCGGATTTTTCTCAATCGAGCCAAATGGTGCAGTAACATTTCCAACAAGCGTCCAGGTATAAGCATGATATTTATCTCCTGCTTCTAATAAAGCACCTTCGAATTGAATGAGCATATCGTTCAAGCCGCTGGAGTAACTGTTTTGAGAACGATTTCGCAATGACACGGGAAGCGCAACATACAAAGAAAGATAATCTGTAATGCCCCATAAGATATCTGCTGTAATACTTGTTGTATAATTATTTTGTGAACCAACAGTTGCTGTTACAGGCATTCCAAGCTGCAAAACATTCGCACCCATCACGGCTTGTCCAAATGCCACCAATGGGAACACTTGTTGAGAACCAGGCAATGCGTAATTACCTAACCTAGGTGCATTTAATTTTTCTGGTAACTCGGTTCTTCCATACACAGTTGAAATAAAAAAAGTAAAAAAAGCTAAACAAATAAAATGCAATATTTTTTTATTTTTCAATATGGCCATCCATTTGCACATATTATCGATCCTCAATTATTGAAGGCGTATTTTTTTAAATAAATTAGGGAGTTTTTTATGAATAAGCTTATCAATACGATAAGCATAAGGTTGATAAATAAATGGACGACGCGGATAAATACGATCGTTTATCCAATGGCCAGACCAATTTGAGGTATATTCGATACATGTATTTGAAAAATCAGAAAGTTGAAATTGATCTTGAAGTTCAAAACATCCAGAAATAAATTCATCAACATAAGACTGTACAAGTGGATATTTTTTGGATGGATTTTGTAAAGCAGGTTCTGGTGTTAAATAAATCCAATATTCTCCATCTGGAATTTTATAATTTTTTACTAAAGGAAATATACTTTCTTTTGCAACGCGAGCACGACAATAGGTTCGTTCTCGTTTATCAATTCCATCAACATGTTTAGGGTTGAATTCAAAAAAAATGCCATTAATTTTGCTCTTTGTATTTAACACAGCGCCTAAATAGGTTGTAGTAAAACCTACAAGATCTTTCTGTAAATAAAACCATCCTCGTTCATACCCACTCACTTCAACAGGAATTTCATTTTTGGCGTCTGGCAGAGTAATGAGACGAGAGTGTGTTTGCATTAAACTCCCATAACCAATAATGTATTGTTTTTGAGAAAGATCAGGCTCTTGATTACAATCAAGCGCATTTGTTTGAGCAAGTTCTTGAATTCGAACAAAATCAGAATTGCTCGTTTTTGTACAGCTATTCAGTAAAAATACCACACTTAAAAAACCGCAACAAATAAGAATTTTTTGAGAATTCATAAAAAGAATCCTTTCTTACATTTTGGATGTATAAATTATGCTACTGATCTTTTTCCAAATAAACACTATGACTAGGGAATGCAAACGATACCCCTTCTTCTTTAAATTTTTTTAACATTTTCAACAAAGCTCTTTGCTGAAGTGCTGCATAAACAACATAATCTTTATCTAGAACATAAAAAACAATTTCAAATTCTAAAGCTGATGCGCCAAAATGTACAAAATTACAACGTTCAAATTTAAGTTTTTTTTCTTCATCAAAGATTTTTTTGACCCACGTAGGAATCATTTCAACGACATCGGGTGGAGTAGAGTAAACAATGCTAAACGTTTGTAGAATACGCCTCTGATTCATCCGTTTAAAGTTTTGAACACGACTATCTAAAATATTTTTATTCGAGATAATGAGTTCTTCACCAGACAAACTTCTTAAGCGTGTGGTTTTAATGCCAATTTGCTCAACAGTTCCACGTTCATTCCCAGTTATAATATAATCACCAACACAAAAAGGCTTATCTAAAACGATGGATAAAGAAGCGAGCAGATCCCCAAGTACATTTTGCGCTGCAAGAGCAACAGCGATACCACCAACACCAAGCCCAGCAAGTAATGCGCCAACATTAATACCCAGATTGGACATTGCAATTAAAACAATAAGCAGTATAAACGCCACTTGTATAAAACGATAAGTAAGCCCTAATGCACCTGATGCAGAAGGATCTTTATGCATTTTTTTCTCGAGAACATCGGTGTACCAGTTTTTAAGCAAATGCATGCCCCAAATCACTACTTGTAAGGCTGTTAAAAGAATAAGCCCTACATTCAGCATTTTTTCGACAAAGCCTGTTGTTTGCAAAGATTTTGAAAAAAGATAAAACAACCAGAAGAACAACACAAAAATTTGTATTTTTTCTAACATTTCTAAAAAAACAGTATCCCAAATTGTAGGTGTTTTAAGGGCAAGGGGATGGAGCTTTTTTGACACTAGATTAATGATAAGTTTAATGACGAACGCAAGGCCTAATGCAATTCCAATAACAATAAGCCAACCAGCATAGATATTAGCACACAGAAATTTTTCAAATTGCGAGATGAGAGGGGTCATAATTTTTCCTTTGTTTTCAACACAATGAATACTTTCTCACAATTATGAATAAATTTAAATCTTTGAACAAAGATTCTTCTTAAAAATTTTTATGATATAATCAGTTATCTATTTAAAATCAATTGGATAACACGATGAAAATACATAATTTTTACCTCAAAAATAAAATATTCTTGCCTATAATTATTTGTTTATCAGCAATCAATATTTTTGGAAGTGGTTGTAAAAAACCGAATAATGAATCAGAAGCTCCCAAACTAGATAAAGAAGATTTTTTAAAACCAAGCAAAAAACCAAAGGCTATTTCTGAAAATAAAATATGGTGTCGTTACCGCGATGAATACGGACGTTTTTTTGAAGGTGCCGGCCTTGACGCAAACGGGAATGAAATTGTGATTCCAAAATCTGGGAATGGAAATCAATATTTTTGGGAATGCCCCGATCTCAATTCGCCAGATGCAAGCAATCAAACTTGCCCTCATTATTTAGACCAAACAGATACCAAAATTTATTCTGATTTGTTTTTGATGGTAAATACAACAAAAAATCCTGAAAACATCAATAATACAAATAATACGAACAATACGAACAATACGAATAATTCAGCAAATACAACTCATGTGAATCGCTCAAAATTTACAAAAATTGCCACTAACGCATGTGAAGCAAATGCACTCAATAAATCTAATTTATTTGTTGAATACGGGATCAGAAGTCTCAAAGATGTTCAAACGCGATTATTTCATAAACCTTTCTTTACAGATGTTCCTGAAACGCTAAACCGCTCTGCGCTTCCTTTCTCTAAAATTGTCGTGTTTGGGGATAGCTTCTCGGATAATGGAAATTTTTGGGACGAAACTGATCATACAAGCTTACAATGGCCTTATTTTATGGGGCGATTTACCAATGGTTTAAATTGGATTGATTACTTAGATCAAAAAGTAAACACTCTTCAAGGTGCAGACGCACCAATTGATGTGTACAACTATGCGATGGGTGGCCAACTTCTTGAAAGCGAAGGCGCAACATACAATTTTACCAATTTAGACAAGCAAGTTGATCGTTATCTGCTCAACATGAAAGAATCTTTTAGCGCAATGAATAACTGGAATCCTGGTTATAACAAAACGCTTTATGTCATGTATATTGGAACAGATGATTATTATGTGCTTGCAAATCCACAAATTGAAAATGACTTATCATATTGTGGACGAAGTTTGTATTTTCAAGATCCTCTTGTTCCAAGAGTTTGTGCAAAATCGGTAGTATTTGGTAATAAAGCGCAATCAAAATTTAACTCTGCTGGCATAAAAGGAAATTTAAGAAAAATAATAAAACAAGCTGGAAACGACACCAAAGAAATGTACTTTTTAATTCCGAATCAACCAGATTTAACGCGCTTTCCATTTTATAACTTTTCTCACATTCCACCTATTTCGCCTATTTTATCGATTGCATTTGTGAACTTAGCTTACAAACAACATAATATATTTTTGAAAGAAGCTCTTTATGAATTAAAAAAAGAATTCAAAACTAAAAATCTTCATTTCTTAACTCTTGATATGGAAGAAATTTTTGACGAATTAACAATCGAAAAAAATAGACACTTTGAAAAGATGAGTAAAGAAACAAAAATTACGAATCATAGGCTAGAATGTTTTTCAGGTAGTGCAATGGACTCAAAACCAAGTACAGAATTTTGTGTAGATCCAGAGTCTTATTTGTTTTGGGATTATATTCATCCGTCTACCACCGGACACTGTATTATTGCAGAACTCACAACTGCAAAACTTTACCAAAACTTTGCACCTAATACAAAATACACACCGAATTTTGAAAAATGTCATAACTCATACATAAGAAATCCAGATGTCCCTTATAAGCCATGATTTTTCGCAAGGATCCCCTGATAGCACAACAATAGCGCTTATTAGTGTAGATCCAAATGCAGTCTTCTTAGAAGCGGGCGGAGAGATTAAAACACTTACCATTACGAATAAATCAAATATTTTAAATGCAGATTATGTACGAGTACTTAATCCACCTAAAGAAATTACCGTTAAATATGAAGGGTGTAATAATATTGCTCCTGGCAATAAGTGTATACGCTTGGGCGCAAAGACTCGCTGTAAACAATAATAAAGCAGTCATTGAGTTTCAATCTTCTGATTTAAGTGTTATTTGTGCAAGAGCAATTACTTTTTAGAATTTTAATGCACCGTACGAACAACTGCTCATACTTGAGTGTTGCATGATATATAAAACAGTTTTTAAACATCAAACATACGTTTTTAATTCGCTAAAGGATTTGCTTGCAAAAGCCTCGCCTTTACGAAGTGCAGATGTACTTGCAGAAGTTGCAGCAAGCTCAGAAGTTGAACGTGCTCTTGCTTGTATCACTCTTGCAGATGTGCCTCTTAAAAATTTTTTAGAAGAACCTCTTATTCCTTATGAAAAAGACGAAGTTACAAGGCTTATTTTTGATTCTCATAATCAAAGTAGTTTTGCTAAAATTTCTTCGTTTACCGTTGGTGAATTTAGAGATTATCTCTTAGCACATTCAACCACACCTGAAGATCTGCTTTCCTTAAAGAATGGACTCACGCCGGAAATGGTTGCTGCTGTTTCAAAGCTTATGCGCATTCAAGATCTTATTGTGGTGAGTAAAAAATGTATTGTAAAAACAAATTTTCGTTCGACAATGGGATTACCCAATACATTTTCTACACGGCTTCAACCGAATCACCCAACCGATGATTTAAAAGGAATTTTTTATAGTATTTTAGATGGGCTTTTACTTGGCTCTGGCGATGCCATGATTGGCATTAATCCTGCATTTGATAGCGTTTCAAAAACAACAGATATTCTAAATAAAATCGATGAACTGATTCAAACCTATTCTATTCCTACGCAATCTTGTGTTTTAACGCATGTTTCAAATACAATCCAAGCTATTGAACAAGGCTGCACTACAGTTGATCTCATTTTTCAATCAATTGGAGGTACTCAAAAAACAAATGAATCATTTGGAATTTCGTTGAATCTTTTAAAAGAAGCGCATGAAGCTGGCCTTAGTTTAAATCGAACAGGGAACGCTCATGCAAACTTTATGTATTTTGAAACAGGACAAGGCTCTGCACTTTCTGCCAATGCGCATTTTGGAGTAGATGCACAAACAATTGAAGCACGCTCATATGCGGTGGCCAGGCATTTTAATCCATTTCTTGTGAACACGGTTGTGGGTTTTATTGGTCCAGAATATCTTTACAATGGAAAACAAATAATTCGTGCAGGATTAGAAGATCACTTTTGTGCAAAATTGCTTGGTGTACCAATGGGATGTGATATTTGTTATACTAATCATGCAGACGCAAACCAAGACGATCTCGATATTTTGTTAACCTTACTTGCGAATGCTGGATGCTCGTTTATTATGGGCATTCCTGGCTCAGATGATATTATGCTCAATTATCAAAGCACATCTTTTCACGATGCGTTGTATATACGTAAACTACTTAATTTAAATCCAGCGCCTGAGTTTAAAGCCTGGTTACAAAAAATGAAAATCAACCCACACAAATATGACTTTACTCAAAATTCCACAAAACAAATTACGTAAACTTGCTTCAGAAGTAACACAAGCAAGAGTTGGTTTAAACCAGACAGGTGGAAGCCTGAGTACAAATGAAATTTTAAAATTTAATTTAGATCACGCACTTGCCAGAGATGCCATACATAAACAATGGGACGTGCAAAAATTCGAACAACAGCTTTTGTTAAAAGGGTTAAAATCCTGTGTATTAAATTCACAAATTAACACTAAAGAAGAGTATCTTTTAAATCCTCCTAAAGGAGGCGACTTAAAAGCGGAAAGTATAATTTTTTTAAAAACAAATAAAAAATCTTTTAAAACCGATATTTGTATAATTGTATCGAATGGGCTTTCGACTCATGCAATAGACAATCATGGCATTGCGTTTTGTGAAATGCTTGTAAATGCTTTACAAAGCTTAAAGATAAACTTTACACCAATTATGCTGGTTCCATTTTCACGTGTTAAACTATCGAATGAAATTGGTGCACTTTTAAACAGTAAATTTGTTATTATGTGTATTGGAGAACGGCCTGGTTTATCTGCGCACAACAGTATGGGCGTTTATATAACGCCTAATCCAAAATTAAATTCTACAAACGCAGACAGAAAATGCATTTCAAATATACGGCCACCACATGGTTTAGGTTATACTGAAAGTATAAATCAAATCTTACAAATTATTTCGACGAAGAGGATTCAAAATCATGAATATAGAATCTAATAAAAACAAAAAACATGTTTTTCTTGCATTAGGCATTGATCCAAATCCTCCTATTATCGATTTGGATCATTTTAAACAATACCTTCGTAACCATGCTCGTTTTTTAAGCGCACAAAAAGAACATCTCGAAAATGTATATTTAAAAGTTCAGCTTGCTTTTTTTCTTCGATTTGGCAGTGCTGGCATTAAGCTTCTTGAGCAATTTGTTGATATGTTTAAAAATGATTTTACGATTATTGTTGATGGTAAGTTTAATGACATTGAAAATTCAATGAAAGCTTATCTTGAGTTTGTATTTTGTACCCTTAGTGCCCATGCTGTTACGATCAATCCTTTTTTAGGCGAAAAAACAATTAAACTTTCTCTTGAAGAATGCGCAAAATACACAGGCGAAAAGGGTCGCGTATTTGTATTATGTTCTACAAGTGAATCTTCTGAATCTAAGCTTTCGTATTTACAGAGTAATTGGGAAAACAAACTTTCAACTGTAGCGCAAATTCGCGATCAAATTTTTCAACAATCTCCGCAATACAACAAAATAGCGGGTGTGGTGATTGGCGCAAACAAAGAAAATATTTTGCTTTCTAAAGAACTTTCTGAGAGTAAATTATCTGTACTTGTTCCTGGATTGGGCGCACAAGGCGGAAACTGGAATCTTATTCATCAATGCGCACAAAAACAAAACGAGTTTATTTTTAATGTGGGTCGCGAAATCTTTTCGGGCGGTAGCTTTAAAACAAAACAAATGAAAAAAAACTTAACTCATGTTCAAACGTATTTTAAAAAATCTGAAATCACATAAATTTTTATTTCCACTTGTCTTTTCATTTGTATTATTCTTCGCATTAATTCCATTACAAACATTTGCTGAAATTTCTCATCCTCATTTTAGTACGGATACACATGCAAAATCTTCAGCAAAAAGTTTGCTGGTTAATAGAGTAGGAATTTCCTTTGCTGGCGCACCGTGGGCACTTGGCGCGTTATTTTCATACGATCGTTTAGCACTTTTTCCAGATCCTAATTGGTCTTTAGGGGCTGAAATTGGATTGTACGGACTCGAATTTACAGTCATGCCACGAGCCTTACGCTGGGAAAATATTAATATGTCTGGTTTTTATGTTGGTCCCAAAGCATTTTTATCAAATGGCGAATACAAACATAATGAGTTCAGAACATTTTTTGGAATTGGCGCAGAAGGCGGATGGCTTTATCGTTTTCCAGAAAACTTTGATGTTGGTGCCGGCATCGATCTTAGTTTAACTTCTGATGGCCCGTGGGGTTCGGTCAAAATTACGGCCGGGTATTTATTTTAATCTTTCACCACACGACTCTCCTTGTCATACCGCGACTCTTATTTGTCATACCGCGACTCTTATTTGTCATACCGCGACTCGATCGCGGTATCCAGAATCAATTGCATCGCAAACTTGCATTCAATCTTTTCGACAGTTACTATCGTAAAAAATCAAAAGACAAAAAAATTTGATAGGGAGCGTTTGTTTTATGAAAAGAATATTTACTCACAAATCATTTTATTTATTATTAGCTGGCGGACTGATTACCACTGCCTCACTTAATAACTGTAGTCCAACAGGCACATGCATACAAATTAATGGGGATCCGAATGATTTAGATGGATTGTTTAATAGCGGCACACAAGTTTGCCCATCTGATGATAGCAATAATAATAACAATAATAATGGCATTACTGTTCCAGAATGTGAAAACTGCCCAACACCACCCACGCCAGATCCTAATAACTTAGATCCAAACTGTAACATTCCCACTACATGTAGCTCAGTAGCTGCATTAGAAATAGAATTAGGACCAACAAATTATTGTGAGGATATTACAGCAATCGTTAGCGGTGGGCCCCCATATAATGGGGAATTTAATTTTACATTTAGAGCTTTGCCAGAAAGCTGTACCAGCACAAACTATATTGCAACTTGCAGTGGGTTTGTCACAAGCTCCATAAATACAGAAAATACTTTCGCTAGTACAAATATAAATAGCATCACATTTACACCAAATGATACCAACCCTATTCCTTTTACATTAAATGATCCACCTGCCACACCAAGTGGCGGTATTATCTCTGTTCTTTTACAGTGTTCAATTAGTTTAATCAACAGCACGTGCCAATCTCCAGTAACTTTTGCCTCTGTATTAGAACAATTTAACTGCCCAATTCCTTAAACATTACACACTTCTGCATAAATTGATGTTTGTAATGGTATTCCTTGTTGACACGTAGCAGCTTTTAAAGCTGCAGAACAAAACATCACAATACGAGAATTTTGACTAGCAATTCCAGGAGGATTGACAGTACCTGCAGGAAACGAAATAGACCCAGATTGAGAAGATCCTGTAGTTGATGTATACTCTAGATAAATGGGATTAATCGGCACACGCAAACCAGTAAAAATCGGTTCACTTATACCAGAATCACTAATACCAATTTGAATAAAACCAGTACAATTTACAGCAATTGTTTCACCATCAGCTAAACAATTGCCTGTACTAAAGAGATTAATATCAACATTATCCACATAATCAAATATATCAGTAGCACTATCACATGATGATGAATCATTAGTAATATTGAAAGTAAAATTTCCTAAACTAGCTTCACACGCTGGATTTGTAATCTCACATGGCACTACCGCAAACGAAGGGCAACCACAATCCGGGTCGTCAGGATTATTACCACCGCCACCACCACCATTTGTGCAATCCGTATTACCCGATAAATTGCCGAGTATTTGATCCAAATCTTCAATATTACCTTCAATATTGATACAAGGTGTGTTGTTGCTACAGCTCATCATAAAACTGCTTACAACAAAAGAAAATGCTAAGCAATGATTACGAAAATGCTTTTTTTTTATCTTTGAAAACATATAGAATCCTTGTCGAATAAGTGTTTGCTTTAATTAAACTCGTATCATAAATGAAGCAAAAGGCGCATACGACATTGGATTCATATTAACACTTTCAAACCCTTTTTGAATTACTTGTCTTTCTGTAGAACTCACCATAAAATTGACACCAAATCTTAACAAATAAGAAACTGATTCTTTTGGCAAAACTCTTACATTAAAACCAAGATTTGCTGTACCACCAAAAGTTGTTAAGTGAGCATAGCCAGGATTGATTTCACTTTTTGACTCTGCAAACAAAAGATAACGTTGTTCAAACACACCACCTGCTTCAATAAATCCTGCAAAATACGGTGTGCCTAGTGTTTGCTCAACACCAAAAAACAATTGTTCATTTGTTGCTGTATATGTTGCTTTGGGGCAGCCATATTTTATAATATCTTCAAGTGTACGATAAGAAAATTTTGTACGTGAATCTGCGTACTGAAAAATTAATCCGGCATAGAAAAAACTTTGTGGGGTAAAGTTTATAATGGATTTTGAAAATCCTAGTTCATACATTGGAGTAGGCTGTAAAATATAATTTCGGACATTCCCTACAGGAAACCACAATCCACTTCCTGCCCAGAAACTCATATTTGGTGAATGAATTGTCCGTTTTGGAGAAGTAACGGTTTGAGTAGTTTCTGCATAAGCTAATTGAAAAGAAAATGCGGAAACTAGTGCAGTATAAGTAAGAGTATTCTTAAAAAAATTTCTCTCTTTTTTTTTCATACAAAACATAAAACGCTCCCATTTTTGTATTTGAAATTCTGATTAATGTTATAACTCAGAATTGCAAATAAAAAAATAGCAACGCTAAAATTCTCAGTTTATTATGGTGCTGGACAGCTACCAGTAAATACTAACTCAAGTGGTTGTAAATCAAAAGTATCTGTTCCATTGCCTGCCTCGGCTGTGCAATTGAGCGTAATTGTAACATCATCTTGTGATACTTCCCCACCGGTAGAACCAGTTGCCGTAATATCAACCTCTTCCAAAGAAACAATCCCACTTTCAGGTGTGATAGTAAATGAACTAAGCGTGACTGTCTCACTACCATCATCATATGTTGAAGTTGTAGTATTACATGTAAAGGTATATGTATATCCAGTACATGTCGTTGGCACTGTTGGCGCAGTGACAAGTACACCACTTACCTCAACACCAGTAGGCCCACCCCCAGTCAGTGTACACAATAAATCATCAATAGACTGAGTATTGGTAAACGCGAGTGCAGAAAAATCGCTCTCTGCACAAGTAGTGGTTACAGGTGTATCACTACCGCCACTAGCACTACCACCACTAATGTTAAGCGTTACATTTGAAGGACGCTGACAGCTTAAAGACAGCACACCAAGTGCACCAAGACCAGTTGCTACCAAGCCAATCATTTTTAATTTCGTCGTTTTTTTATTGTTTTCAATTGCATTAAATGTTCCTTACTTAAAATAAAATATACAAATTAAATTATGATATTCTTTTATTATTTTACTGGTTGTATTTTTTTGATGCAAGGAGTGCTTTCTAAAAATTAGAACTTGAAAAAAAGGTATCCTAAATGCTTCGAAGGTTCGATCAAAAAAAAGATCTGGGCTTACATATTTTTGGTAGGTTTGCTGCCGCACTGCTTTTACTTGCGACAGTTAAGAAAGCCTCTATTTTTTAAAGTTTGGATTTACATTAAGAGTATTCTTAAAAAAAACAGGAGTGCCAATTATAACTGAATCTTTATGGCGTTGCGCAAGTCACACTACCTGCAATCTGAAAATCAGCCAAACTAAATTCATTTGTGCCATCACCAGCAATTGCAGTGCACTCAATCACAATGTCTAAATTGCCACCACTAAATTCGCCCGCATCACCAGATGCAGGTGCAGTGATAGTTACGTTTTCTGCAGCGCCAATTTCTGAACTTGGATCAATCGTAAAAGAGGTAAAACTACCATTTGCAAAAGCTACGTTGCCCGTAATAGTCGAAGTAGATGTACTGCAACTAACTGTATACGTATAGGTTGAACATACTGTAGGTATTGCCGGAGAAGTAATAAGTATATTACTCATGGTTAATGTAATAGCTTCCGTATCATCAATAGTACAAACAATATTACTTGTGTCTTGAGTGCTAAAAGTCAAAGCAGAAAAATCGGTCTCTGCACAAGCAGTTGTCACAGGTGTATCGCCACCACTACTACTACCACCACTAATGTTAAGCGTTACATTTGAAGGACGCTGACAGCTTAAAGACAGCACACCAAGTGCACCAAGACCAGTTGCTACCAAGGTAATCATTTTAAATTTTGTCGTTCTTTTTTGATTTTTGAATTGCATTAAATGTTCCTTACTTAAAATAAAATATACAAATTAAATTATGCTGTTCTTTTATTATTTTACTGGTTGTATTTTTTTGATGCAAGGAGCTCGAATGAAAAAATCAAAGCTCATTTATAATAAAATTTTTAACTTACAAAAATATGACACATTAAATACGAATCGCAAGCGCTGCGAATGGCGCATAAGAAATTGGATTTATATTTATTTTCTCAAATCCATTCTGAACAATCACACCTTTTGTAGGACTAATCATTAAATTAACCCCTACTCTTAAGTAATAAGTAATAGAGTTTTCAGGAAATAAACGGAATGTAAAACCAATGTTTCCAGTACCACCAAAAGTAGTGAAATGAGCATAACCTGGAATAATTTCTGATTTTTTGTTTTCAATTAAAAGATAACGTTGTTCAAATACACCACCTATTTCCAAAAAACCTGCCACATAAGGGGTGCCTAATGTTTGTTCAATTCCAAAAATAAGCTCTTCATTTGTGGCAGTGTAAGTAGATTTTGAACATCCATAACGAATAATATTTTCTAAAGTGTTATAAGAACACATCAAGCGAGAATCAGCATAACTGAAAATTAAGCCAGCATACAAAAAGCTTTGTGGTGTAAAATTATAAATCGATTTTGAAAATCCAACTTTATACTGTGGAGTTGGCTGATAAATGTAATTTCTTATATTCGAAACTGGAAATAATAAACCAGCCCCTGCCCAAAAACTCATATTTAAAGAATTAATTGTACGAGCTGAATAAACAGTAGGTGCTAACATTTCTGCACTTACAACAGGAGTTTCGATAACAGGTTCTGGTTTTGGTGCTATTGGTTCAGCAACTACAGGCTTAGATTTTGCAACCACAGGCTTGGATTTTACCACTTTCTTTTTAATTGGACGTTGAACTTGCTTTGGTTTTGTCGAAACAGGCTTTGCAACAACTTCAGGCGTGATAACTGGTGCAATAATTTCAGGCTCAACTGTAGGTTCTGCCTCAATTTCAGGCACTGGATTAGGCGCTGCGTGCACTGGTATGTTAGTCAGTACCGGCTGCACATGTTTGGAACGCGTAATTTTATTATAAACAAATAAAGACGCAACAATAATTAAAAGAAACAATAGAATCAAAAAAAATGGAAAAAACCATTTTGGCTTTTGTGGTTCAAGAGACATTAATCACTCCTGTCATTTAAACATCATCATAATTTTGATGATGTTATAACTCAGAAGTGAAAATATTCCTATGCACCCAACTCTTTTAACGCACCTTGTAATTGATGAAGTTCATCCAAATTTTCGCGTTGTTGTTTACGAGCACCTTCTAAAATAGTTTGAGGCGCCCCACTTACAAATTTTTCATTTGAAAGTTTTTTTTCTAATCCTAGTAAAATACTTTGAAGCTTTTCAATTTTTTTATTCAACCGAATTTGTTCTTCTGCTTTATCAACCAAACCTTCCAAGCTTACAAAAATTTGAACATTATCCACAACACTTGTGGCACAAAATCCAACTTTTTCTTTTTCAAAATAGAACTTAGCTTTTGAAAGTGTTTCAAGGCTTTCAACTAGTTTTCCGTTTTTGCTTGAATCACCATGAGTATAAACTTGTAATTCCTGAGCAGGATGAATATTAAACTGCCCACGAATTGCACGTACAGCGCTTACAATATTTTGAATATGGTGCATGGCCTCTATGCTTTTTTCATTAACAAGTAGTGCACGCGTAACAGGAAGCCTTTTATGTCCAAGAGTCACAAATTTGACTGTTTTAATTTTAGAATTTTGTGAAGGTGAATGATAAACACTCTGCCAAATTTTTTCTGTTAAAAATGGCATAACAGGATGTAATAGCCTTAACAAACCGTCAAATATTTGAAAAGCACGAGTAAGCGTTACTTTTGCAAGTTTTTTATCTGCACCTGCAGACAAACGTGGCTTAATAAGCTCTACAAACCAATCGCAAAAAATTTTCCATGTAAACTCGTAGAGGGCTTGTGTATATTGTGCAAATTCAAACTCTTCTATCGACTGATGTGTTTTTTGAACAACAGAAAAGAATTCACTTACAATCCATTTTGAAATTTCATCATCTGCTTTAGATGTTTTTTTCTGTAATTTATCGAATTGGCAAGCATGTGTGTTTAAATTTAATTGCTCTGCATTCATGGTTAAAAAACGCGCCACATTCCAAATTTTATTTGCAAAATTTTTCCCAAAATCACACGATTCATCTTTCCAAGAAATATCTTGGCCTTGTACCACTTGTGCAGCAAGAGAAAATCGCATGGCATCAGTTCCATACTGAGCCATAATTTCTTTTACATTTGCAGAATTACCGAGCGACTTACTCATTTTACGCCCTAATGAATCGCGTATAATTGGAGTAAAATAACAAGTTTTAAATGGGGTTTGATGTGTAAAATACTCACAGGCCATTACCATGCGTGCAACCCAAAAAAATATGATATCTGCACCGGTAATCAGAACATTGGTGGGATAATAATATTCTAGTTCACGTTTTTCTTTTGCATTTGGTTTTGCCCAATTATGCACTCCAATAGGCCATAGCCATGAACTTGCCCAAGTATCGAGCACATCTTCATCTTGTTTCAATTCCTTTGAAGCGCATTTTTCACATTTTTTAGGACGCTTTTCTTCACACATCACAAACTGACAGTTTGTACATGTGTACATTGGCAAACGATGCCCCCACCAAAGCTGGCGCGAAATACACCAATCTTGAATATTGTTCAGCCAATGCTCCCACGTTTTATCTTGATAACCTGGCACAAGCGTAAGATTTTTATTACGAAGTGCATCTAGCGCTAAATTCGCAAAATGCCCCATACGAATGTACCATTGTTCGCTTAAATAATACTCGATTGGCACATGACCACGTTCTGAAATACCGATAGAAAGTTTATAGGGTTCCGTTTTTCCGAGAAGATTATTTTGCTTTAATTCTTCGATTAATTTTTTACGCGCAACAAAACGATCAAGACCCTGATAATGTGAAGGCACTTCCGTATTAAGTGTAGCATCTGGATTCATAATATTCATAAGCCCAAGATTATGCCGTTTTCCAATTTCAAAATCGTTTTTATCGTGTGCAGGTGTAATTTTTACAGCGCCAGTGCCAAAGTCTTTTTCAACGTAATTATCACTTATAATAGGAATTTCACGATTAGAAATGGGCACAACAACTGTTTTGCCAATTAAATGCGCATAACGTTCATCTGTAGGGTTTACAGCAACGGCTAAATCGCCAAATAATGTTTCGGGACGAGTAGTGGCAACAATTAAACTTTCCGAAGGATTATCGGCAAGCACATACTTAATATGCCATAAATGACCATTGCGCTCTTCAGGATTGACTTCTTCATCTGAAATTACGCTTTGGCTTACAGGGCACCAATTGACTAAACGAAAGCTTTTATAAATAAAACCTTCCTTATAAAGTTTAACAATTGCCTTAGTAACAGAGGCCGAATATTTTTGATCCATGGTAAAAGTAAGACGATCCCAATCGCAGCTCATACCCAACGTTTTGAAAGCATCTATAATACGATGGCCGTATGTTTCTTTCCACTCATACGCATGCTTTAAAAATTCGTCACGCCCAATATCATGTTTTGAGAGGCCTTTTTCTTCAAGCATCTTAGTGACTTTAGCTTCAGTCGCTATGCTTGCATGATCGGTGCCAGGCAATAAAACAGCTTCATACCCAAGAGCCCGGTGCCAACGCACAAGAATATCTTGCAACGTGTACATCATATGCCCCATAGTGAGGTCGCCCGTAACATTTGGGGGTGGCATTAAAATTGTGTATGGTTTTTTGCGCTTTTTCGGTTTAGATTTGTAAAACTGATTGGTTTCCCAATGATGTTTAATTTCAGATTCGCAAGCCGAGTGGTCGAATGGTTTTGCAAAAATTTGTGAATTTGTCATTGAGCATCTATCCTCTTTGTCATATTCGTTATGATTAATTAAAAACTTTTAAGATTCAAATCTTTTTATGCTAAAATTCTCTATTATCACATTATTTCCCAAGATGTTCCTCTCTTTAACCGAAGAGGGAGTCATTTCTCGTGCCATAAAAAACAATCTTCTCAAAATTGATACAGTCAATTTACGTGATTATGCTCTCGATTCTCGCAAAACAGTAGACGAACGTCCAGCAGGCGGCGGTGATGGAATGGTCATTAGGCCAGATATTACAAAAGCGGCCTTAGCAGCATATGCAACTGAAGAGTCTTTTATTATACACCTTTCACCTAGTGGGCAGCCGTTTAATCACGAAATTGCCAAAGAATTTTCTCAAAAAAAACACATTGTTTTGCTTTCTGGACGTTATGCAGGTTTCGATAGTCGTGTTGTGAATAAATACGCACATATGCATTTAAGTATTGGAAATTTTGTTTTATCTGGAGGCGAACTGCCAGCAATGTGTGTCATTGATGCCACTGCTCGTTTTATTCCTGGTGTACTGGGCAATACAGAAAGTGCGTCTTCAGATAGTTTTGAAGATGGGTTGTTAGAAGCTCCTGTTTATACAAAACCACTCGATTTTGAAGGTGAATCTATTCCTGAAATTTTGATAAGTGGAAATCACGCCAAAATAAAGCATTACAAAAGACAAGAACAATTAAAAATTACCGCAGAAACTCGACCCGATTTAATCAAAAAAATGTGGCACACATTAACCGAGGATGAAAAAACTTATGTCAAAACTACGCACCCACAACTGTAACGAACTGTCTCTTGAGCATATCGATCAAGACGTCACATTAATGGGCTGGTTACAAACAAAACGCGATTTTGGTGGTTTGTTGTTTTTAGATATCCGTGATCATTTTGGCATTACCCAAGTTGTTATCAACAATACGTCGCCGTTTTTTCAAGAAGCTTCAGAAACACGACAAGAATCTGTGGTGCAAATTACTGGTAAGGTTGCAAAACGTTCAAGTGCAGCAAATTCAAAAATTTCAACTGGTAGTATTGAAATTATTGCGAATAGCTTTCGTGTAGAATCTGCAAGTGAAATTTTACCATTTCCAATTGTCAGCAATCCAAAAGTTGAAGGCGAAGATACTAGGCTTACTTATCGTTACCTAGATTTACGCACAGAAAAAATGCATCGTAACATTATGTTTCGCACGAATGTAATTCAATTTATTCGTGAAAAAATGCATGAAATGAAATTTGTTGAATTTACTACACCAATTTTAACAAGTAGCTCACCAGAAGGTGCGCGCGATTTTTTAATTCCAAGCCGTTTACATCCTGGCCAATTTTATGCACTTCCTCAAGCACCACAACAGTTTAAACAACTCATTATGTGTTCAGGGTTTGATCGTTATTTTCAAATTGCACCTTGTTTTCGAGATGAAGATCCTCGTGCCGATCGCGCACCTGGCGAGTTTTATCAACTTGATATGGAAATGAGTTTTGCGACACAAGACGACGTTTTTGATGTTGTAGAAGAGTTATTTACAAGTGTTTTTGAAAATTACGAATTTTCTAAACGAAAAATTAAAGCTCTTGAAAGCTATGCAACACAATATCAAAAATCAAATCGTAAATTTCCTTGTATTCCTTGGCATACTTCAATGGAATATTATGGTTCTGATAAACCAGATTTACGTTATAATCTGCACATGACAGATATGCATTCTGTGTTTAAAGAATCAGAATTTAAATTATTTGCGAATGCTGCACAAAACAACGAAGTTTTTAAAGCCATTGTCATTCCTGGCGCTGCCACACAAAGTCGTAAATTTTTCGATTCACTAGGCCAATTTGCGCAATCGCAAGGATTAGGTGGTTTGCCGTGGCTTTCTTACCTTGGCGAAGAATGGAAAGGTTCTGTTGCAAAACAGCTTTCAGAAAACGAAAAAACAAATTTAGTGCAAACACTCAATTTACAAGAAAATGATTCTGTTATTTTTGTTTTAGGAACACACAAACTCAAAACATTAACAGCGGGTGGGCGTGTGCGTTCTGAAGTTGCACAACAATTAAGTTTAATCGATAAAAATGTTTGGGCATTTGCGTTTATTGTTGATTTTCCAATGTACGAATACAATGAAGACGAACAAAAAATCGATTTTTCACACAATCCATTTTCCATGCCACAAGGTGGATTAGACGACTTAAACAATAAAAATCCAATCGATATTTTAGCGTATCAGTACGATCTGGTTTGTAATGGATTAGAGCTTTCTTCTGGCGCGATTCGTAATCATCGTCGAGACATTATGAAAAAAGCATTTGAAATTGCTGGATACGATGAAAAAACTTTAGAAGACCGTTTTGGCGCTTTATGGAATGCATTTGCTTTTGGAGCACCTCCGCATGGTGGTATTGCGCCAGGTATCGATCGCATTATTATGCTTTTATTAGATGAACCTAACATTCGTGAGGTTATTGCATTTCCACTTAATCAGCGCGCTGTGAATCCAATGATGGGTGCACCTAGTTATGTGAATCCACAACAATTGCAAGAACTCAAAATTAACTTTTCGCCTCAAGTATAGGGGCTATAGACAATTGTCATCCCGCGGCTTCACTGCGGGACCCAGTGTTTTTTTCAAATGTCTAGAACTGATGAGATTTTAGGGCATATTCAAAATAATTTTTTAACATTTATCAGGAGCTGTAGAGAATTCTTTACAGCTCCTAAATTCTTATAAAAATCAAAAATTTCCAACACCAGATGTCTTTGCCAATAGAGGCAACACTATTCTAGGTAACCTAAGCATTTTCTCAACATCATTTTCTACTACAATAAATTCATTTGCTTTTATTAGCTCTTTCTCTCGATCTTCCCATTCTTCAATAATACCATTTGGCAATTTTACACAATAAGACCAATGAGTAAAATAGAGTTCTCCTGATTCAGTAAAAAACCGATCTGTCTCAGTACCTCTAAAATATGTCCATCCAATAATTATGCCGCAGTTTGCTGGAAGGGCCATTAATTGTTCAAAAAATTCTTTTTCCCATATTTCCTTTACTAACCAACGTTTTATCATGAATTCCTCTGGACTTAACTCGCTTCTTTTATAAAGAGCATAAGGCAGAATGTCCTCAGGCACACGCTCCCAGCAATCAAGAACAATTTTGTTTCTTAGCTTAAGTCCCGACATTGCAAGAAGAGAAAGCATGCCATTTAAATTTAAAGCCAACGTTCCCGACTTATAAGTAAAATCTAATTCGTTGCGTGCATCCGAGAGGTGTATTTCAGGATGATCGCGCATTGCTGTCAAAGCTGATTTTAATTTGCCGCCATATCTCCACCTTGGAGAAATTGTTTCGCTAAACTCAATACAAGAACGAAAAATGACAGGATTACAATGTCTTTTGAAATATATTGTGAGTGCTAAGGCCAAGTACCAGGCTTCATCATTGCTTCTTGGAAAGTTAAACAATTTGCGCCGTTGTATAGCAGCATGCATATGATACATCGCACTATCTGGCATATGAGAATGTGTTACATAATTATGCAACACACCTAAAAATAAATCTCTTGTTCGTGCTAGGTGAATAATAACTGCTGTAAATCCACAATTACCAGCGCCTTTTTGTTCTAAAAGCCAAGGCGCAACAAGGAGCTCTTGAAAAGAAGGCATATTTCATCACCTATTTCGAAATTAGCGGACAGCCAATCGCAACAACAAGTTTAACTTCTTTTCCTGTTTGAGGATTTTTAAATGGGCAGTGTTTTAATCCTTCAGCATCATCATACTGCCAAGTATAAACATCAGGCACACATTTGTGTAAGTATTTTACATATTTTGTATTCACAATTGGCCCTAAATGCGCCAAGTTTGCAGCGGCTGTTGAGCCTTTTTGTACTGGTGTGTTATACGAAGCTGCTTCATCAGAACAGTAAATGCTTTTTGTTGCATTGTCGTCTGTTAAACAAAAGTTTACTAATCTATCGATAAAATCGTTTGGTCTCGCAAAATTTGTAATATCAATTGGTTTTGCAATATTCACAGCTGCTTTTTGGCCACAGTTTCGATTATCACCAACATTACCTTGTGTTAAATCACAACCACTATAAGGGTTTTGATACATCACCAAACGTGAATCATATGCCTGTGCTTGAGAAGCGGGACGACCAGAATCAACATCTGGTGGCATATTTGTTTTACACTGTTCAGGGCCAGTACACGCTGCTACTCCTAAACCACCCCATGCTGGTACTGAACCTAATTTTTGAGCCGGTGCAAAACACCCAATCAATTCGCCTTCATGTCCAGGCATTGCGCTTTTGGCAAGCAAAGAATAAGGTTTTGTTAAATCAATTGTTTCGCCCCATGCATTTTTATAGGGTTGATTAAAATCACCAAACACAAGCGATGGCGATAATTTACACGCTGCTGGTTGCCAATTTTTTGTTGGAGTATTTAATCTTTCGCCGTTAGGGCAAAGCGTTTTTAAATCCATTTGGAATGGTGTTGCCACATCTGAACAATCATCAATATTTTCTGGTTTATTAAATGTATAAACAGCTAATGGGCCCGTAAATCCATTTACCATTGTAATATCATAATAAATATTTGCTTTATCGTGATTATCAATTTCAAAGCCGGTATCAATTGCAGGCTGACAACCACCTTTAATCGTCACTAACTTGCCTTCTTTATTTTTTTCAACTGGACATGGTGAAACCTGCTGTCCTATTTTACAATTTTGTCCATTGCTATCACAACCAAATTTACCCCAAATTCGTCCACTTGCAATTACCCAAGGATCACCTTCAGGAACTGGTAAATCGATTTGAGTACGGGGTTCAATTCTTTTACTCACCCAATTATTAGGCATTTTTCCATTAACTTTCTCACCGATAGAACCACCATCTGTACCAACCCACATAGGTTCATTACAGGCATTATAAACAGCTACTGCATAAGTAGGTTCTGTAAGGCCTGCTTTCGTTTGAGGATTTGGAAATGAATTTGGATCATTTGCAGGGTTTACTGCTTGTCCACAAGAAGAAGGGATTTTGGGATCCTCTGGTTGACATGCGCCATTTTTAGGTGGTTTTGGATCTAAACAACCTGGTTGATTCGGATTCTCTTCACAAGATTGCTTAGGCATATCTGGATTTCCAGAATTTCCGTTATCTTTTTTCTTTGGATCACAAAATACAGCTAAAAGCGGCATTGTGATGCCACACAATAAAAGCATAAGCACAGGTTTTTTTTGTTGCATATCTTAATCCTTATTTTTATCGACTCTTTAACAAGGAGTAAATCGGAATATATGCTGCAAAATAAAATGAATTTTGAAATTTTTCGCTTTTAAAACAATGAGTTTGGTAAGTAAATTTTGCAGCCTATAAAAGAACTACGCGTGAAACATGTAAAACTTTGCAGACCGTACATACATATACCAATCAAATAAATGTGGGTATTTTGCAGAAATATATCTATCTGCATTCTCGGTATCTTTGGCAATCCAATGCTCAAGCACTAGTTTTTGCTCAATAGAAGTAAGCAAAGAAAGTTGATTTTTTTGATTTAAAGCTTCACGCAGCTGATTTAAAACAACTGCCGCACAAACAGATACATTTAAGGATTCACAAAATCCAAACATATCAACAGATAAATACAAATCTGCGTATTGCGTCCATTCTTCAGACACCCCATAAAGTTCCGTTCCAAAAATAAGCGCTATGTTTGTGTCTTTGCTTAAATTTAAAAAATTTGCTGAATTTATTTCTGCTGTAGAAAAAGAAGGCAATTGAGTTTTATAATACTCTGAAGTTTTAGAAAAATCTGGGCGAGAAATAAGTGCTATTTTATAACCGTTTGCCTTTAATTGTTCAGCGCATTTTGCAATAGAGTTAGATGCTTTTGGCATAAGCCATTTACTTGAGCTTCTATCGATTGCATCAGATGGACGAAATTTCATGTCGGGATTATCGTACAGAAAAAACACGTCTAAAAAGCCGAATGAATCCAGTGTTCTTAAAATGGCGCTTACATTATGTGCGTGATGCGTTTTTTCAAACACAGCACACACTTTACGACTACGTTTTGAAGCTACTTCTTGCATTTTTGCAATACGCTTTTCTGTGAGCAAAGGCATTAATGCTTTAGTGACTTCACCAACTTGGGATTCAAATTCTTTTGGAACCAAGTAATTAATTGACACAGCGTTCAACTACTTTTTCAGCAATTTCAGAGAATCGATTGCGAATTCCATGACCTTTAATACTTGTGAGTGGTTCACCAATATCGCCTGCCACACGAATTTCAGGTACAAGGGGCATATGGCCAAGAATTGGAATTGAGAATTGCTTCGAAACACGTTCTGCACCACCAGTGCCAAAAATGAAAGTTTCTTCACTGCAGGTGGGGCAAGTAAATGTAGACATATTTTCGACTATACCAAGAATAGGCACTTCTGTTTTTTCAAACAGCGCAATTCCTTTTACAGCATCTAAAAGTGCTACATTTTGAGGTGTCGTAACAATCACAGCCCCAGTAATAGGCAAACTTTGCACAAGTGTTAATTGAGCATCGCCAGTACCTGGAGGTAAATCGATAACAAGAAAATCGAGTTCTCCCCAATTTACATCATAAAAGAATTGTTGAAGCGCTTTCATAATCATTGGGCCACGCCAAATAACTGCAGTTTCTTCAGGTGCAAAAAAGCCAAATGACATAACTTTTAAACCAAAAGATTCTGGCGGGATAATTTTATTTTCTGCATTTACAACCGGATCTTCGTGCACATTAAGCATTGTGGGTACACTTGGCCCATAAATATCGGCATCTAAAATACCAACTTTATAACCTTGATTATGCAACGATAACGCTAAGTTAACACTAACCGTACTTTTGCCAACCCCACCTTTACCGCTGGCAACAGCAATAATGCGTTTTACACCAGGAATTTCTTTTTTAGGCTGAGGAGTGCGCCCTTGAGGTGCTTTGTCTGCTTTCTTTGCTTTTGCTTCTTGAGAAGTTTGTTCAGGTGCTTGTTTTGGCGCCTCTTTTTTAGGCTCAGGTTTATTTTTCTTTGAAAAATTAACCACAACACTTTCAAACTTATCGATTAAGTATTGAATTAAAAACTTTTCAATTTCAGTTTTGGCAGACAAAGCAAGGCCATCTGAATAAAATGTAATTTTAATTTTTTGAGGAGCGATTTCTTCAACGTTTGCAATACGTTCAGCCCATAAAAAATCGCCTAAAATATTGAGGAGAACATCGGGCACTGCGCCTAATTTATTGAGTTCACGTAAACTAAGTAAGAGACTATCTGATTGCGACATATTTAAATTCTTTTAATGAGGGATTGTTGCCGTTTGGTATTATTCTGCGGCCTAAAACTAATCGACGAGTTCAAGACCTTCAATCTCGGGTACTTTTTCTTTTAAAAGATCTTCAACATCACCATGCATATGCATGAGGCTAGACGGACAATGAGCACATGCACCATATAATTTAATTTTTACAATACCATCTTCAAAATCTACAAACTCAATATCACCACCATCTTCTTGAAGAGAAGGGCGGATATCTTTTTCTACAACTTCGCGTATTTTTTCTATTAATGACATAAAAAAGGCCTCCATAACGGGGATTATTGAGGCTTTTAGAGGGAGAATCAACTATTTTTCACACATGAAAAAAAATTCAATGATTTTAGTAAGATATGCCAACCCAAAGTTAACAATTCAAGATGGTGGGCACAAACTATATTACTTAGAGGCATCCGGAATTTGTTCCATCATTTTTTCCATATCTTGCTTCCAAAGTTTTTGATTTTTCCAGTTAGTCGACAAACTCCATGTTTGAAGCGCAATCAGCACAAGTGCCACAAGTGTGATCAATGCTCCCATAAATTTGCCAAAGCCAGAATTTTTACGCTTAGACCATACGAATAAAAAAGAGCTCAGTACAAGTGTTGTGAGTAGAGGGGCAAAAAGCAGATAACAAATTGCATGCATAATAATATCCTCCTAATAGATAAAATGCCTAAAGCAATTTTAACATACTGTTCCAAACACTTGATGAGCAGAGTTTTTATAGAGTGTCATTTTTTTGTTGTTTTGTAGGAGAATTATTTTTTGCTCTTGAGATTTTAGATTTTGCAAAAGAGAGGCTTCATACAGTATATTTTCAATTGTATTTTTAGAAATATTCAAAACATCAGATTTCAAATTCAATTTTAAAAATTGATAAATTATGGCTGAATCAATATTTTCTGAAAATTCAAGAAGAGTACTTGGTTCCGTTTTACTCCTTAAATTTTGTTGATTGATTTTAAGAATTTTTGAAATATTTTGAGAGCAATTTAAAATATTTTTTTCAAACTGAGGGTTTAACTTCTCAAATACTGGTAAAATATGGTGTCTAATTAAATTTCGCGAATAATCATCACTTAAATTAGAAGAATCTTCACGAAAATCAATATTTTTACTCTCTTTATATTTACAAATTTCTTTTAACGGAATTTGAGCAAAAGGCTTTAAAAACCCTATTTCTTGCTTGCCATAAAACCCTTGCAGCCCATCTAAGCCTGCCCCACGTATAAGATTCATAAGAACAGATTCAACATGATCTTGTGTATGATGTGCAGTTAAAATATAAAATTTTTCTGCCCGCAAAGAAGTCGCGTATTGTTCACAAACACTTACAGCAATTTTTTTACGTTCATTTCGAGCATAATTTTGAAAGTTTTGTTTAGAATTTGGATTTATATATTTAACAATACATTCAACACCAAGTTTTAAACAAGTATCTTGAACAAAGTACATATCTTGATTAGATTCAAAACCACGTTTTTGGTGGTTAAAATGCGTAACAATAGGAATGAATCGGGATTTAGATTTTAGCTTATGTGAATTCAGCACAGCATGTAAGGCATAAAGCAAACAGATACTGTCTTTTCCACCAGAAACCAAAATATTTAATAAAACTTGAGGTTTTGTTTTACACGCAAATTCCTGATCAATCTTAATCAGCTGATCATAAATTTTAAGCTCAATTTTTTTTAAATTCGTTTTCATACTTTACACAACAAGGACATTTTATGGTTCATGAAAATTCACAAAATTCAAATAATTTATTTCTTGCAAAGCGTTGGCATTCAGGAACCGAAAGTATCTTTTCTGAAATGACAGCACTTGCCAATAAGCACGATGCAATTAATTTAGGACAAGGAGCACCAAATTTTTATGGACCTCAAAAATTACTTGATGCTATTTGTACTCAAATGCAAACGTGCCATAATCAGTATTCGCCAGCAGCAGGAGAACCTGAATTACTCGCAGAAATTTCAAAATTTATTTTGAAAAATACTGGAGTAAGTTACAACCCATCCTCAGAAATCATTATTACCTCTGGCGCATCTGAAGCTTTATTTTGTGCTTTAAATGCTTACCTTTCACCAAACGATAATGTCATTCTATTTGAACCGCTGTTCGATTTATATGCACAAGCAATTGCAAATACAGGTGCAAATATCTTAAGCGTTCCTTTAATTCCACCTTCTTTCGAAAACAACCAATCATCCAACGAATGGAATATTGATTGGGAACAGTTTGAAGCTGCAACACGTAAAGGCTTCAAGTGTATTATCATTAATACCCCTCATAATCCAACTGGAAAAATCTTTACGGCAGAAGAACAACGACGCATAGGCCAAGCAGCGCTTGCAAATAACGCTCTTATTTTTAGCGATGAAGTTTATGAAAATCTTTCTTTTGAAAAATCAGTGCCTTATAACTCAATTGTAAGTTTGAAAGAATTTCGCGATATTACCGTACGCATTAGCTCGGCCGCTAAAACATTTGGCTTTACTGGTCTTAAAATTGGCTGGGCAAGTGGCCCTGCTCACCTTATTCGAGGCATGCACCTTGTTCATCAAAGCACTGTTTTTTGTGTAAATCCTGCAATTCAACTAGGGCTTTCTGAATGCTTAAAAGACACCAATTGGTTAAATGCATACCTTAAAACAGAGTGCGAATCTTATAAAAACAAACGCAATATCCTCATGAAAATTCTATACGAATCAGAATTTTTGCCTAGCGCTTGCGAAGGAACATTTTTTATTTGTGCTAATTATAAGAATATTTCTGATGAGCCTAACAGCGTACAATTTGCAAAAAAATATGTCCAAACCAACAAAATTGCTACCATTCCACTGGCTTCATTTTACATAAATGCACCCAAGCACTTTCCTTGGGTGCGTTTTGCATTTTGTAAATCTGAACACACATTATATGAAACAGAAAAGTATATGGCCAAATCTCACGCAGTATAAAATAGGGTGCTCAACTTGCAATCGTGTATTGACTTATAAAAAATAGACATTCTTTTTTTCATCTAACAAAAATTCAACACCTCCGGCTCCTCAGTATTATGTGCATGCAACAAGCGCAAACGGCAACACGCCCTAGATTTATACTCCTCATTTAGATACAATGTATATTACAAGGAGTCAAAAATGCGCAATATTAAAATTATATCGACTTTTGTTATCTTGATAAGTTTATGGATATTAGCGTCTTGTCATTCTAGAGGCATAAACAGAATTTTAATTACACCAGACAATATCGCAATTAATATTGGTGAAACACAACAATATAAAGCAACTGCAATTTATTCAAATGGTGATACCAAAGATATTACTACAAATGTTGTTTGGAATTCGTCTGATACATCTGTTGCCACTTTTCCAATTATCAGTACTTTTGAAAACAGTGGAATTGCCACAGGTCAATCTTTTGGTACAAGTTATATCACTGCCCAATATAACACTATACAAAGCAATAGCATTTTACTCACTATAGCACCAAATTATGCTTATATTTCAAATTTATTTGGAAACAGTGTTTCGCGTTGTATTTTCAATCAAACAACAGGAATGCTTGACGATTGTATTCCCTTCACTAAAGCCGGCATCTTCGGTTTTCCTACAGGAATTGCAATAGAATCATTTAACGGAACCAGTTTTTTATTTACCAGTCAAAATGGTGGCGGCCTTGGCACAACTGTGACTCAAAACACAATTGAACCTAATACCGGTTTACTCACAAATACAATTGTAATGCCACAAAGCTTTCAAGGCCCAGCTGGGTTACTGATTCATTATGCAAGAAATCAAAACAATGCACTGACTCCTTATGCATACGTAGCAAATAATCTTTCGGGAACGGTATCAAAATGCGAAATAAATCCAACAAACGGAATTTTTATTGATTGTGTTGATTCAGGATTTTTTATTCCTCCTCCTGCCCCTCAAGCAATGGCCTTAACTCTCTCTGCTATGGATATGTCCAATGGAAGAAGCTATTTTTATATTGCAGATAGTATTAATACAGGCCCTTTTCCTTATATTATTAAATGTGCCTTTACTAAAGACGGAAACCTATCTGAATGCGAGCTGCAAATTACAGGGACGGTGGGAATTGACACTTCAACAGATATTGTATTTATAAAAATTAACGGTACACAATACGCATATATTACTCAAAATACTTCTCAACGTATTTCCCGCTGTAAAGTAGACGAGACCAATGGCTCACTCATAGAATGTAACTATGCCGGTAGTCAAGTTTTGCCAGCACCATTCGGTATTAACACTTTAGAAATTGGCTCTAATACATTTCTCTATGTGACTAATCCCTTATTTGCTGGTGGAGACGACACAATTCAAATTTGCAGTCTTGATACAAATCTAACTTCTGCAACCTATTTAGATATTGTAGGATGCAATAATTCAGGAGCCACAACTTTAGCGAGTCCAATTGATATAATCTTTAAATAATATGATGGCAAAATCATAGATTTGTAAGCTACTGCTTGGTTTTTTTTCTTTAGCTTCAGCCCGAGCAACATTTTGCGGAAGAGAACTTCAGCACATACTGAAAAAAGGACAGCAGTTTAATATGTGAGATTGTCGTTATATTTTATTGCGACAGAACACATCTTAATTGATCCAAATCCCGTTTTTAGACCAAGCAATATTCTGACAATTTTCTTCCTTACTTTTTGGATATTTCCACTGTAAATTCATATCAATTTGCGCACTATAACCACTTCCTGATATTAGTTCATTTGTGCATGTCGCAGAGGGATGATCTTTATCGCCGCCATTTGGAAGCACTAATGACACAATATTTGCAGCTTCCGCTGTGTCGGATTTACCAGTAAGCGAATAATCAACAAAAGGGTATTCATCTATAAAAGAATAGACTGGCAAACTTTCTTTTTTCTTTTCAGGAATAATATTGGAATAAAGAGTATCTTTAGTTTTAAAAAGAATAGGCAATTCTGCATATCCTGAAAGTTTCGGTAAATAGATATGTACATTCGTACCCAATTTAGAAGTTGGCTTAACAGTACGATCTTGAATTGGAAAAACCATACCAGGTTTTGGTTCTCTTTCTGCAGAGTATACTCCCCAATAATTGCTAGAAAATCCAAAAATTCCATTTTCGGGTTCATCAAATGCTGAAAAAACGAAAAATGGAATTGAAACTTTTGTATCACGAATACTTTGGTGATATAAAAACGGATATAAAAACTCGTAATATTTTTTTGCATCTTCAGGCGTACCTGGTACAGTTTTTACCTTATTATCACTCGAAACATTTTTAGTAGGCCATCCAGTTTCTCCAATAGCCACTTGGAAATTTTTAATTTCACGGCGAGCCATGAGTCTTTTCCAACGCTCTGGAAAAGACTTAAAACCGCATTTACGCGTTTTATTTTTACCAATTGCTTCTTCAACAGTACAGCCGGACATATACGGATTAATACTAACAAGAAGAGTAATACGATCATGTAAATTTATTTTAGATATTTGCCCTAAAAAATGAATACCAGCGTTGCTTAGTAAAGTTGTATCTGTTTCTGATACGCTTAAACTAATTGTCGAATTTTTAAACCACTCAAAACTTGAAATTTTTTTAATTTGAGAAAGTAAATATGCACTTTCAAGGGAAAAGTAGCGTTGTGGATCGCGAATAGCATTATGGCCAACTACAACTGTAATGACAGGACTTTTTAAATCAGGATATTGCTCGAACATTTTGTTTAAGCCAGCCACCTGAGCATTTGTTTTTGCTTTATTACGACTATCGATATTAATACCAACCGCAACCTTCATATCATAACGTTTTGCGGCTCGCAGAATGCGTTGTAAATTTATATTGTCATATTCATAAGTACGAATTGCATTAAAATTTTTAGACATTCTAAAAAAATCATTTTCAATTTCTTTACCAGAAATGAATTTATTATGATTAATATCATTTTCATCAGTAACATAATGTTCAGGTAAGTAATCAACGCCTTGCACATATGGAATAGCATTTATATTTGACGTACAAAACGATGTACATAAAAGTCCAATTCCAAAATTCCATCTTTTGAATTTACTCAACATGCTCGCTCCATTACACTCATAAGAATTAAAAGAAAAAATATCTTAACACTTATCTATCAGCTTAAAAAAGAGATTCAAGAATTTACTCACTTCTTCTTCAGTGTTTTCAACACCTAGTGAAACTCGAATTGTATTATTTGCTAAGTGTTTTTCACAACCCATTGCTAATAACACATGAGATGGCAAAGTAACACCGCTACTGCATGCTGCGCCAGATCCAACACAAATTCCATTAATATCCAAATTTAGAATAATATCTTCTGCACAATATGTCTCTTGTTTAAAAGAAAAATGAATTGTATTTGGAAGTGCGTTTTCTTTTTGAGAATTAAGAACAATGCTTTCAGAATTTTTGAGCGTATCATAAATTGTATGTGCAAATTTTTTAATTGTATTGATTTTAGTCCAATATTCAGGCTCAGAAATTTCTTCGCAAACTAAACTAAAACTTAATATACCCGGTAAATTTTCAGTACCAGCGCGACGGTTTTTTTCTTGTGCACCACCTGATTGTAAAGGCAAATAAGTACGTCCTCTTCTTAAGAGCAACGCACCTACACCTTGAAAAGCGCCTACTTTATGCGCACTTACTGCACATGAATCATATCCTGCAGACATCCATAATTCACTTTTAATTTTTCCAAAAATTTGCACTGAATCTACGTGAAAATGTAAATTTTGTAATATTGTGGATGTAATATTTGGATTTAATTTTTGCTGAAAAACTTCTTGTTGAGTTTTAAACTCTTCTGCGGATTCTGCATATTCATCGGGAATATTGCCCCAGCGCATAAAGTGTAAAAAATCGCCAAACTGTTTTGTTTGTTGTATTGTACCAATTTCGTTATTGGCAGCCATAATACTTATTAAAATTGTATTTTCTTTTATCTGCTCAACAACATCTAAAATTTCGATATACCCTTTAGCATTGGGTTGAATTAAAATCAGTTCGACTTGTTGAGGATATTTCTGTTCAAGTGCTTCAAATGTTTTTAATATACAAGGATGCTCAATAGCTGTGGTAAGGATAGAAACTGTTTCAGTAGCAGGAAGTGTAGATAATTTTTTTTCGACAACACCACGTGTGGCAAGATTATTTGCTTCCGTACCACCAGAGGTAAAAATAATTTCTCTTGCTTCACAGTTTAACGCTTTAGCAAGATTTTTACGCGCTTGTGTAAGATACACAGAAGCATTACGTCCTAATGCATGCTGACTGGAAGGATTCGCAGGGCGGTTTGTTTCTAAAATTTCAAATAGTTTTTTTAAATGCCCCGAACTTGGTATGCTCGAAGCATTATGATCTAGATAAATCATTTTAATTATGCATGAAACGCATTAGCAAGCGCCTCTTTTAGAGTTGAAATTGGCATAATATTTAACTCTTTTAAAATTTCGCTAGGAATATCGTCTAAATCTCTTTTGTTATCTTCAGGAATAAGAACATTTTTAATTCCAAACCTATGTGCGGCAATCACTTTTTCTTTAATGCCACCAACGGCAAGAACATCGCCACGCAAAGAGATTTCGCCTGTCATTGCTAAATCAGATTGTAATGCTTTACCTGAAAACTGACTCACCATTCCTAAAAATGCGGCTACACCAGCACTAGGACCATCTTTTTTGACAGCCCCTTCAGGAAAGTGAATGTGAATATCTTTCTTTTTAAACTGCGCTGCCACAACTCCGCATTCTTGTGTATGAGAACGAATGTATGAATACGCGGTTTGAACAGATTCTTTCATGACATCGCCAAGTTGCCCAGTTAAAGAAAACTTCCCTGTGCCATCAAGGTTTGAAACAGTTTCAACAAGAAGTACATCACCACCATATGGTGTCCATGCTAACCCTGTTGCCACACCAATTGGAAGTGAAGCATTTTTTTTCTTATCTAAAAAGAATTGTTGTCCAAGTATTGTATGTAAATCTTCATCTAAAACTTCGCGCTTAATTAATTTTTTAGATTTGAGCGTTTTTTGAGCAGCACTCGATTTCAATTTTACTTTTGATTTTGATTGAACTGATGATATTTTACCAGCATGATTTTCTACGTAATCTTTTGCTAAATAGCGCATAATTGCAGCAAATTCACGTTTTAATGAACGCACACCTGATTCTCGTGTGTAACGTTCAATTAGATTTTTTGTGACTTCCGGTGAAATTTTTACATCAAGTAAATCGGATAAACCATGTTCTTGCATGACTTGTGGAAGCAAATGATTTTGCGCAATGTGTTTTTTTTCTTCTAATGTATAGCTTGAAAGCTCTACAATTTCCATACGGTCACGTAAAGGTGCCGGAATTGATTGTAAGCTATTAGCCGTACAAATAAAGAATACCTTACTTAAATCTATTGGAACGCCCAAATAATGATCGGTAAATTGATGATTTTGTTCTGGGTCTAAAACCTCCAATAACGCACTGGAAGGATCGGAGTGACCATCATTGGCAAGTTTATCGACTTCATCTAATAAAATAACAGGGTCCATCGAGCCAGATTTTTTTAACGCATCTGCAATTTTACCTGGCATACTTCCAATATAGGTACGACGATGACCGCGAATTTCAGATTCGTCTCTTACACCACCAAGGGCAATACGCGTAAATTTACGATTTAAGGCTTTTGCTACAGATTTACCAAGACTTGTTTTGCCAACTCCTGGAGGGCCTACAAATAGCAAAATAGGACCTTTTAAAGACTGTTTTAAAATCGATACAGCCAAAAATTCTAAAATACGTTTTTTAACTTTTTTAAGCCCGTAATGATCGGTATCGAGAATTTTTTCGGCGCTTGATAATTTGATTGTTTTCTTTTGTGTAAAAATGCCCCACGGCATTTCTAATAAAGCTGTAAGATAGCTATGACTTACATTATATTCAGGTGACCCTTGAGTAGCTAAACTTAAACGATCAACTTCACGCTCTGCAGTTTCTTTTACATCTAAAGGCATTTTTGATTTTTTGATTTTTTCAGTAAACTCGGCTGCTTCTGTAACCATGCCGCCTTTACGGCCTTCAATTTCACCAAGTTCTTTTTGCATAACTTTCATTTTTTCACGAAGAAAAAAGCGTCGTTGCTGCTTACTGATTTCAGATTTTACTTTGTGATTAAATTTTTTAGAAAGCTCTAAAATTTCAATTTCACGAGTGAGTAGAGTGTGCACTTCTTGAAGCCTAGACAAAGGATCTTCAATCTCAAGAATAAGTTGACGTTTTTTGAAATCTAAAGATAAGTACGGCAATACAATATCTGTTAAATAAACTGGATCTGTAATATTTTCGACAAAAAGCCCTACTTCATTAGGGACTTGTGGTGATAATTCAATTGCTCTTTGCACAAGTTGCTTTACAGATTTTCCAAGGCTTGCATATTCAATATTGTCTTGCAGTGAGGTTTCTTCAAACTCTGGAAAAAATTCGACATTTGCAGAAAGACTTCCTTGTTCCAAATCATCAAAAGAAGTGACTTTAAAACGACGAATCCCTTGAATAATAGCGCCTGAGCTACCATCAGGCAGCTTAATAATTTTTAAAACTTTTGCTTCTGTACCAATTTGATAAAGATCCTGGGTAGGATCATTCATTTTCTTAACTTTTGGTTTATAGGATAAAACGCCAATAGTTTCTTTTGGTTGTATGTTTTTATCTAATGATTTTTGTAACCAATCCTTGCCAGCTGTCAAAGGCATGACATTATGAGGAAATAGTACAATACTTTTAACGGCAACTATTTTGAGGAATGAGGCCCTATCAAGCTTTTTAAGCTCTTCACCTGTTTTTTTGGGTGTGTCTGTAGTCATATTTGGTAACCTCTTAAAAATGAATCCGTATGAAGTATGAGTCGGCTTTTATAATTGTCAAGTCTGAAATCGATTTTATAGTTGCGGTAAAAGAATATTTTTGATAGCTATTCTCCCTGAATAAGGAGCTTAATTATGTCTCGTATATGCGATCTCTCTGGAAAATCTGGCTTAGTTGGTAACCGTGTTTCTCATGCTAAAAACAGAACAAAAGTACGTTTACTTCCTAACATACAATCAAAAAAATTCTTTGTACCTGAATTAAACAAGTCAGTTACACTCAATGTAAGCACAAGTGCAGTACGTACAATTAATAAAATTGGCATTACTGCTTACTGCAATAAAATGGGCTTACTTCTAAAGTAAACCTGTGAAATATAAACTTACTTTTAGTTTAATGATCTTTTTGTCTCTTTCTTTTACTTCATGTATTGGAATGTGCCAAGAAGATCTTTATGCGTGGTATGGTATTCCAACTCTTGAATTGGAAGCCCACTCTACTGTTGCCACAAGGCCTATAAGAAAGCACAATCCTCACCACAAGAACGACCATAACGCCAACAGATATGGGTATGATACCCATGGATACAATCGTCATGAGTATGATCGTTACGGATACGACCGCTATGGCTATAATAACCAAGGTCATCATCGACGTGATTCTAATCGCACAAAAAAACGTTCTAAAGTTCATCACCAGTAATAAATCGAAACGCTTCATGTGCATTATAGTGCCATGCGAATTTCCTCACAAAATAATAATTTTGATGGACTGTAAATCATTATCTTGCCTATTTTAGTATACATTTATTATTTTTTTTCTTATAATTTAATGTGTATTTTTATTATCTTAATTCATTTTTGGAGTTTACCATGAAAAAAAATTTACTTTCATTAGGTATTTTATTTGCAATTACAGGATGTGCATCTACACCTTTGGATCCTGGTGCCGAACAAGTGCGCGTTCTTAAAAAACAGCCTAAAGGCTGTAAGTATCTTGGCGAAGCAACTGGAAATCAAGGCAATTTCTTCACTGGTAACTATACAAGTAATGCGAATCTTGAAACAGGAGCTCGTAACGATCTCAAAAATAAAGTCTTTAAAATGGGTGGCAATGCAGTTGTTATTTTAACACAACGTTCTGGTGAATCCTATCAATCTGGTGGTTCTGGCGGACAAACAAACGTCGTTGTAAGTGGCACAGCTTTAAATTGCCCTCAAACAGTATTAGACGGCTTGTAAAAAAAAATACGCCCTTACCCCGAGAAAAAATTTCGCGGAATAAGAGCGTTGTATCTTGATTAAGCTACCTGAGTAATTTCCATTCTACGAATGACAGTTACTCTAATTTGCCCTGGATATTCAACGTCTTCTTCAAGCTTCTCGGCAATACTTTTTGCCAAAGGATCTAAATCAGAATAGGACATTTTTTTACTATCCACATAAACATGCACTTCACGGCCTGCATGCATAATTGCTGATTCTAAAACGCCTGAACTTTTAAAACTATCAACTACTGCAGAAATACCATCTAAACGACGATTATACCCGTCTTCAGTATCAACACGAGCACCAGGCCTTGCACCAGACATAGCATCTGCTGCTTTTAAGATAAAAGCATGAGGAGTATCGACAATTTTATCATCATGATGCGCAAGAACCGAATCCACAACATCTGTAGACTCAAAATATCTTTCTGCATAATCTCCGCTGATAACAGCATGACTACCTTCAATTTTATAATCCAGAACCTTGCCAATATCATGCAAAAGACCTGCACGTTTTGCAAGCGAAGAAGACACACCAAGTTCACTAGCAATCATTCCTGATAACACAGCTACTTCTAGAGAATGATAATACTGGTTTTGTCTGTGACTTGTTCTAAAATTTAAGGAACCAATAAGTTTTAAAATTTCAGGATGTACTTTTTGCAAATCTAAAATTTTTGTTGCTTGAGCACCCATGTTTAAAATGAGTTGATCAAGACACAAGGCATGTTTTGATTTTATAGCCCGAATTTTATCAACATTAATAAGTTTTTTGTTAAAACACTCTTCAAGAGTAAGGCGAATAATTTCTTTATCAACACCAAGACCACCAACAATTTTAACTGCAGATTGGTTAGGAATTTGAGTTTCTAGAAGGCTAATATTAGTATCTGTATTTTCTAAAAGAAGCTCTGAAATAGGAGACGATTCAGCTAAGTATTTTTCAACCAAACCTGTTTGATTTGTATTGACTAAAAAAGAGGACTTAGGCCACACAAAACGTGGTTGATAGCGATGATACACAACATCTAAAAGTTGCTGAGCCGTTTTTTGAGCATTTTGTTTAAGCGTTTCTTGCTTTTCTAAAGATAACTTCGACACATCGTATGTGTGAGTCTTTAAATGAACACTTTTAAGATTATCAAAAATTTCCTGCTGTTCACAACCAGCGCGCTTTTGAAGTTCATTGCTTAAGTCATTTTTAATTGTACTAGATTGACTAGTTTTGAATGTTAATATTTTTTTAAATTCTTCAACTTCATGATTTGTTAAATCTAATGTAGTTTCTTCAGTTTCAATTTTTTGATCATATTCAGCAAGCTCTACTTCTTTAAGAAGTAAATTTTGCTCTTTTGAATAAATTTCTTTTTCGGCAGATTCACAAAATTCGTTGAGTTTATTCAAATGCTCTTGAATATACTCATTTGCTACCTCTTTTGCTTCCTCAAGAATCATTGTTTTTTGATTTTGAGCAACATGCAATATATTATTAATTTGATTATGCGACAGATCTACACAAAGCTTACTATGGAACTTTGGAAAGAACTTTTGCAAAAATGTAGAAAGAATTAACGGTTTCATAGATAAATTCTAGATTTACCGTTCTATTCCGTCAAGACATCTTTCAGCTTTTTCTTTAGTTTGCCAATTGCAGTTGTATGGAGTTGGGATACTCGAGATTCTGTTAATTGAAGTAAATTCCCAATTTCTTTTAGACTTAAGTCCTTGTAATAATACATTTCTAATACTAAACGCTGCTTTTGATGCAGCTCACTTAAGGCTCTTATAACAGTCTCTCTTAGGCCTTTGGCCTTTAGCAACGAGAACGGATTTTGAGCCCAACTTTTATCAATTTCTTCGCAAGCCATCTGATCTTCTACTCTTTTTTGACCTGAAACCTCGTCTAAACTCACTAAACTAACGTTCATTCTTGACACCTGAGTTTGATATTCTTCCAACGAAATTTCAAGATAATCAGCCATTTCTTGAGCGGTTGGACGACGTCCTAACTGATGTTCAAGTTTAATTTGTGCTTGCTTCTCTTTTTTATGAACCTCACGTGCACTACGTGGAAGCCAATCTTGACTTCTTAATTCATCTAAAATAGCTCCACGAATTCTAAACTCAGCATAAGTTTTAAATTTATTATCACGAGCAGGATCGTATTTTTCAATTGCATCCATTAGACCAATCATACCTGCCGAAAACAAATCTTTCTGATCAACATGCGCTGGTAAACGCACAATAATCTGTGTTGTGATAAATTTGATTAAAGGCACATGATCAATAATTAATTTTGTTCGGATTGGATCGTGAGTAAGAGGCACAGCATTTTGCTCATTCCCCTGAATGTCAAATCCAACGTCTTTTTTGGAATTATTCTCAGCTTTGAATTTTTCACGCATAATATTACACCTCTCCCCTTTTTATTGTAAAATGCTTTAGTTAGAGAGGTACGGAAAATTCGTGCCCAGTGGGTATATAGGCTGCTCGGTAAGTTTTACCCAGATTATAAAACTCACATTATTTGGAGATGTTATGCGGTTAAAAAAGCTTAAATCCTTTTTGAAAGAGTCCTATTTTATTCTTACCAAGCATAATATGAGCTGCATGAGTGCACAGCTCACCTATGCTCTTATTGTGGCGATTGTACCTTTTTTTGCTGTTCTATTCTCATTTATCCATTCCAAGAAAAATTTTCAGGAAATTATAAACACAATAGTTGCACCATTTATTAAAGATAATTTTGGGCTGAAGGTTGGAAATGATATTTTAGAGTATATTACTTCAGTGGTAACCCAAGTACAGGTTACAGAGCTCAGTATTATTTCTTTAATTTCATTACTTGTAACTGTTATTCTTCTTTTGCTTTTACTAGAAAGCGTTTTTAATACTTTATTAGACGCAAAAAAAGAAAAAAATTACTTTATAAGCCTTTTAAAATGTTGGTTACTTTTAGTATTTTCCCCATTTCTGTTTGTTCTTTTTGCAATACGTTCACGAATATTCCTCACTGCTCTTGATCTTGCCGATAATATTCCCATTGATAGCTCTGCACAAATTGTATCTTTTATTCTTGGTTATATTTCACAAGTCATCTTTTATGCGCTTTTATATTATATTATGCCTAGCAGAAGGCCTAGATTCACGGCTGCTATATTAGGTGGCGTAATTACAACAGTTTCTCTTGATATTTTAAGATATATAAATATTTATTTAGTGAAAAGTGCCCTTTCGGCAGATACTTCTCAGCTGTATGGCAGCGTTCCTTTGATTGCGATTTTATTTTTTGTTTGGTTAAGGCTAGTGCTTTATATAATTTTAGTTGGTTTTGTTTTTACCACTGCTGCAGAAAGAGTGATTTTAAAAAAAACAAAACATTCTAAAATAACCCTTGGTCCTGTAAACAAGTAACTTAAATTAGCAATAAAAAAATGTGCCCATTTCATGAAAGGCTCTATATGACAAACGCCCTTATTTATCATAATCCCAAATGTTCTAAATCGAGGCAAGCTTTGAGCCTTTTAAAAGAACATAATATCAATACGCAAATTTTTGAATATTTAAAAACACCACTAAATCGAAAAGAAATTATTGAATTGCTGCACACTCTAAGCATGAATATAGATGAGATTTTGCGGAATAGTGAAGAAGCTTATAAGAATTGTAATTTAAAAGAGGCTAGCGATTCTGAAAAAATTGATGCACTCATTGCAAACCCTATTCTACTGCAACGACCAATTGTTATAGTTGGACAAAAAGGTGTTGTTGCACGTCCACCAGAGTTACTACTGAATTTGATTTAGTTTACTAACGTATCACATCCCGTTGCTTCATTGTCATCCCGTTGCTGCGCTGTCATCCCGTTGCTGCGCTGTCATCCCGTTGCTTGACAACGGGATCCAGTCAATTTTTAATAAGGCCAGATTTCGAAAGATTTGCCAAAGTATATTTATTTAATGTTTTCAAAAATGCTTGTTGTGCTTCATATAAATAATGCTTTAATTGGCAGCTTACAATAATTTTGCAGGTATTTGTTTTAGGATCAAAACATTCTGCAAAATTCATATTAGGTTCTAGTTTTTTGACTAAATCGCCCAATAGTAATTGTTCAGGATTTAGCGCTAACGTTATACCCCCATTTTTTCCTTTTTTGCTTTCGATGTATCCTAATACAGAAAGTTTATGCACTACTTTAGTTAAGTGCTCGTAAGAAATGTTGTAATATTCAGATATGATTTTCACAGACACAAGATTGCCTTTTTGTGCCGCCAAATACATTAAACATCGCAAACTATAGTCTGTAAATTTTGTAAGTTGCATAAATTAATTAATAGATTTTTTTAAGTTTATTATATAATATGTATTTTAAATACATATTATGTTTTTACTCCTGAGGATACCATTATGTTAAGCCAAAATACAATCACCATCGTTAAATCTACTGCTCCGATCTTACAAGAGCACGGCGAAACTCTTACAAAACATTTTTATAAACGTATGTTTGAAAAAAATCCTGAAGTAAAAAAACTTTTTAATCCAGCACATCAGATCGCTGGATTGCAGCAAAAAGCATTAGCAGGTGCAATATGTGCATATGCTTCCAATATTGACAACCTAAGCGCATTAGGCCCTGCTGTTGAACGCATTGCACAAAAACATGCCTCATTAAGCATTAAAGCAGAAGATTACCCCATTGTTGGAATGAACTTGCTTGCCTCAATTCAAGAAGTTTTAGGTGCAGGCGCTACAGTCGAGGTTATTGATGCATGGCAAGAAGCATATGAATTTCTTGCCAAGGTTTTAATCGATCGGGAAAGTCAAATTTACCAAGAACACAGTTCTCAGGAAAATGGATGGCAAGGATTTAAAAATTTTAAAGTTGTAAGAACAGAAAAAGAAAGCAGTATTATCACTTCGTTTTATTTAGCTCCTGCTGATAATGCACCTCTTCCGCTCTTCAAGCCTGGACAATACATTACAATAAGAGTTCCAAGTGCAGATGGCGAAACTACAATGAGAAATTACTCATTATCATGCAAACCAGGATCAAATGAATTTAGAATTAGTGTAAAAAAAGAAACTGATCCAAATGGTTATGTTTCAAACTATCTCACTCAACAATTAGAGTCTAATGCATTCATAGAAGTTGGCCCTCCGTGCGGAGATTTCTTCTTAAAAATCGATTCTGATACAAAGAAACCACTTGTTTTAGCAGCAGGAGGCATTGGCATAACCCCTTTAATAAGCATGTTAGAAATGGCACTAGAAATAATGCCTAATAGAGAAATTATTTTTGTACATGGCGTTTTAAATGAAGAAGTTCAGCCATTTAAAGCAACTCTTAATGCACTTCAAAGTAATCATCCAAATTTAAAAGTGCATTATCGATATAGCAAAATGGATAGTGAAGCTAAACATAAAGAGCTTTCGCACGAATCATTTGGATTTGTAGACAAGGCTCTAATTCAAAGCTTAGTATCTACCGCAGATGCTGAATATTATTTTTGTGGGCCAAAAGATTTTATGATTAACCTCTATCGTGAGCTTATGCACTTAGACGTTCCAACATCTCAAATCAACTTTGAATTTTTTGGACCTTTACAGGAATTACATACATAAAAAAAATTCACAATCAGACGATGCAAAAACTAGAGAGTTTGTGCATTTTTGTGTGTAATAAATTTATCAATATTTTTCACAATAAAATTTATCGTCCATACACATAAAATGTTTTTTATGTAGGGGTAGGACAGTAAGGTCCGTCTTGTCTATTGTAATCCGTATGCACTATAATGCTACTCTGAAGCTAGTTATTAATCAACTTTGGAGCGGCATATTAGCAACTTCAGAAGACACTCGATCGACACTTTCATTCTGCTCATGCACTAAATGAGTAAACTCTTTATTTAACAAATAAGTAGCCACCACCCACACAAAACAAGTCAAAACAACAAGTGGCCCAAGAATATAGGTTAGACTGAGTAAAGATACATTTCCAGAAACCATTGCGAGTAAGGTAGATTGCAGAATAGCGCTGCCTGATTTGCCTGCACGGCCACCAACAATTTCGACTGCCGCCTGACCCTTCAGTCTTAAATCTGCACTAAGCGGAATATACGCAATGTTTCTTGTTACATCAAATAAGGAATACTTTACGCTTTTTGAAAAAGAATTTTGAAATAATCCTACAATAACAGCAACCATAACCATAGTAGTTCCTAAAATAGGAGTATAAGGGTCGTTTGAAATATTATATAAAATAAAAGTGAAAAAAATTGCTGCGGTAAATATAGTTACTAATGGGGTAATTAATGCTGCTGTACGCCATTGCACTCGACGTATAATATTTGCACCGAGAATGGTCATAACCATTGCCATAATTCCAAACACAACAGAAAATTTACCCATAAACTCATTATAATTATTCATATCTGGAAAAGCGATTTTAATTTCTGCTTTCCAAATACCTTCTATCAAATTAATAGAAAGACCATAACACACTACTAAAATCGCAATTAAGAAAAGATAACGATTGGTAAAAACTTGTTTGACACTTTCTGTTAAGGAAAGTTTTGTTTTTTTCAAGCCCGAAGTAGAATTTTGATTACAGAGATTTGGATCATGAGCAACATGCGCAGATATCCAACGATGAATGAATAAAGTGATTATGCCGGAAGCAATTACAAAAGTTATTAATATTTGCAAATTCATTTCGAATGAATCAGTAAGGCTTAAATGGGATTTAGCATACATTGCAGCCCAAACAATCAGTACACCTCCAAATAATAATCCTGAATTACCAATTAATCCAAATAGACTATAGAATCTTTTGGCCTGGGGCACATTTGTAATACTATTTGCAAATTGCCAAAATACCAATGAAACCACAACTGCTCCCCAAAGTTCGGTGACAATGTAGAATAAACTAAAACTCCAATTTCCGATCAAAGGGATAACCCAGTGTAAATTTGGAAAAGCTGCTTGCCACACTGCAATAGATTGTAGATTCATTTGAAAAAGTTCTTTATTTGGATAAATAAAAAATGCAAAAAAACCAAAAAAAGAAAGAAACGCAATTAAAACTACATGAAATAATTTTTCAGCACCCAAAATATCCATTAATTTAAAAATAATAATTGTAGAAAGTATTGCGCTAGGCGTTACACCATAAAATTTTAGAAAACTGATACACTCCGCCCCACCGCCTGGCATGTTAATAATAAGTGTATCTTTTAATGCTTTCAGAATAGTATAATTCAATCCAATAAAAAGCAGAAGAAAACTCATCGGCAAAAATTTTTTCAATTCAACCCGATGTATTGGCCATAATATTCCGCGCCATCCAGAAAAGTTATCTTTGAAATCGGTATCTTCCATATTAGAATAACCTTTTTTTTCATGTTCAACTTCAAATTTGCCTAATATGTAGATTAGGCAAATTTGAAGTTGAAAATATTTAAATGTATATCCTTCTCGATACTATCATCTAATACACTCAGGAAACAAATCTAGGGATACACACACCAAATTTTTGAAACACAAAGCGCTTTTACACAAACACAAGCGTTTCTATAAAATTGATCAATCACAATATAAAATTTTCAAGACGCGTAATTAATTTTTCAGCAATTTTACGTAAAGCATTGGTGCGTAATTTACCAAGATCTGTTCTTGGTATTGCTTTAATAAGAAGATGTTTACGAACTCTTTCATGCGAAAGTACAGTTTGATTAAATTGATTTAAAATAGAGCTATAATCAATTTTATCTACAGCAAGATCTGCAGAATTCTCTGCAAAACATGCAATTAATTTATTGCCAGATCTTGCGTCTGGCAGTGAAACAATTGCACAATCTTGTTTTAAACCCGCAGTTGAAGCAAAAACTAAAAATTTTTGATTCATATTAAGCAGATTAACAAGCTCGCCTTTAATCTTAACATGGTCATCGACTCTGCCTAATACTTGCAAATTATTTTCTTTTAAAGAACCAATATCATTTGTGCAAAGAACACCATTTATTTTTGGATCAGAAACTGCGTACGCATTATTTTCAAAACGAACTTCATAACTTAAAAGCGAACTGCCTGAAATTATAATCCGAAATTCAGAATTTAAGGAAACAGATAAATGCGGCAAAATTTTTACAGAAAAAAATTCATTATCGTCTGGCACGTTGCCATTATAAGATAGAGTAGCCACTTGAGAACAACATTCTGTCATTCCGTAAGAAGGATACAGCTTCCATCCCAATTCTTGCGCTTCAAAAAAGAGTTTTTTTGATAAATGACCACCACCTACAAACACACATCGTAACTTTTTAGGTGATTCGAGTTTTGCAGAAACAAGATCGTAAATTTGTGTAGGAACTAAAGATGTAACTGTTGCATTTGAATCTTGACAGATTTCAACAAACTGTTTTGCATTCCATTTAAAACTTTCAATCCACTTATTCACAACTTTTGCTTGAGCACAAAACGCCCGTGAAAAAAGCGATAAACCTCCCACATGAAATGTGGGTAAGATATTAAGAAGCACATCATTTTGTGTAATTTGAAATTCTTTATTCACTGATTGAGATGAATTGAGAATTGCTTTTTTGCTTAGGGCAATTAATTTATAGGTATTGTTTAATGATGATGAACCTGATGTTGCTAAAAAAATATGGCTTTGCTCTTTTTGCTTTGAAAAAAAATCTGCCATGAGTGCGATTTCCTGAGCAGGTAAGTTTTTGTTAATAAGCAAATGTGAATCTGTGCTTTCCCAATCTAAAAAATAAGCACTGTTTGTGTCTAATTTTTCAAATTTTAAAAGCATTTTTTCCATTTTTCTTCTTTCAATAGGTTATCAAATCCAAACCCTGTCCCCGCTTCTCCAAACATTTTCGTATGATGAACATTTAATAATTCTGAATACTTATTATTCTCAAGTAAATGTTGAGTCATAAGCCCATAATCTAACAAAGGAGTCTGGCTCTCAGCAGAGTGAGAAACATTTTTTTGTAGATATAAACAGGCATCGTAAAGTGCACACATTTGCCCGAATGGATGATCCATAGAACTCGTAAAAATAACTCTTTGTTTAGGTGAAATTTTTAATTTTGCAATATTTTCACGTGCTGGCTTGATAATTCTATAATCAAAAAGCTTTTTAATTGTAGGATCGTCTGTTTGTACAAAATCCATCGCAAACTTAAAATACGAAGAATATTCATTTAGAGTAAGCTTTGTTTTCTCGTTAAGAGTGCTAAACGGATCTTCAATGAATTCGATAATATCTGCATATGGCTTAAATTCTTCTAAAGTGCTTTTGTGAGTAAAATTTCCGTTAAAATCTAAACGCATTTTTAAATTATGGCTTCTAAAAAGTTCTGCCATATTTTGAACATAGTTAATTTCATTTGGAATATGATTCCCGCACTTAAATTTAAATGTTGTAAAGCCTTTTGCTTTTTTAATTAAAATTGCTTCTTTTTTAATCAGTGCAGGTGAAGTGTAATGGTTTGTTGGATACAAAGAAATTTCATCAAAAGGGGCTGATCTATATGAACGCGATTGAGCATCTAAGGTTGCAAAATGCAAACTTCTTTGAGTTATATTTGTAAATTTTTTTTGTTTTAAAGCTGCTAATTGATTTTCAACGGAATCATCACCAAACTCAACAAGTGGATGGCAATCTGCATAACCATATCCAAAGTCTTTAAAGGTAAAACGTAGTAAGCACCCATGACGCTCAGTGCTTTGAGTTTTAGAGTTGGGGGCTTGCTTAGATGTAAGCGTATAAGGAGAATAGTCAATTTTGAGTACTTTTGTCATAGCTGCAAAAATCCTATCGTAATGCATAATCCAAAGACTAATTCTGTTAGTGCAGAAAGGCCTAAGTACTTATTTATTTGAACTGATGGCTTTATGATAAAAACTCCGCGAACTACAAAAAATGCTGGAATTTTTGCAATGCTCCCAAGAAGCAAAAGTATAAAACCAAATTTTACAAGCCAATAAATATTGCATACAAAAACCAAAAGAAATAAAAATAAAACTTCATATTGTGCAAATTTAGGGCCAAATCGCGCGGCAAGAGTCATTTTATTTACAACTCTATCTGTAAGATAATCTCGATAATTATTTACTGCTAAAATAACAGAGGATAAGCCCCCAATTTGAAGGCTCAGAAATAAACATCCTATTGTAACTTGATTACGCAATAAGTAATAAGTTCCACAAATGGCCATGAATCCAAAAAACAAAAAAACAAAAATTTCGCCTAATCCTTTATAAGCAATTGGATAAGGGCCACCTGTATAACAATAGCCAAGCATAATTGACACTAAACCAATCAACACAATGGGAAACCCACCAATCATGGCAAGAGGAATCCCTAAAATCATTGCTGCAAAGAAACAGAAAATCCCCATGCGCATTACGGTTTTTGGTTTAAAAATTCCGCTTTGTGTAACTCGTTTTGGACCTAATCTTTTTTCAGTATCAGCGCCTTTATGAAAATCAATTGCATCGTTTACCAAATTTGTTCCAATTTGAATAAACATTGTGGCAAATAAAATTAATAGGGCAACCCATAAGTTTACTTCAGAAAGTGAGCTTTCTCTAATTGCAAGTGCAGTTGCACACACAACTGGAATAATAGCAGCTACAAGCGTTTTAGGGCGGGTAGCCAAAATCCAATTTTTAAAAGTACTCATGGTGTTTTTCTTAATTTTCTTAATTTGCTTAATTATGGCAAACGTTTAAATTGTTTAAAATCTGGTTTGCGTTTTTCAATAAATGCTTTTTTACCTTCACGCGCTTCTTCACTCATATAGTAAAGCAAAGTTGCATTACCAGCCATATCTAACAGGCCAATTTGCCCATCACAATCTGCATTATGAGCTGTTTTTAAACAACGCAAGGCTAATGGAGAATGTTCTAACATTTCACGACACCATTGAAGCGTTTCTTTTTCAAGTTCTTCATAAGGAACAACGTGATTCACAAGCCCCATATCTAAAGCTTGTTGTGCATTATACTGGCGGCATAAAAACCAAATTTCACGCGCTTTCTTTTGCCCTACAATACGTGAAAGATAACTACTGCCAAGCCCACCATCAAAAGATCCAACTTTTGGACCAGTTTGTCCAAATTTTGCATTATCTGCAGCAATTGTTAAATCGCACACAACGTGAAGCACATGCCCTCCACCAATTGCATAACCTGCAACCATTGCAACCACAGGTTTTGGAAGCGATCGAATTGCTTTTTGAACATCCAAAATATTTAACCGTGGAATGCCATCTTTCCCAATGTATCCGCCTTCACCACGCACTTTTTGGTCACCTCCAGAGCAAAAGGCATCTTTGCCTTCGCCTGTCAAAATAACAACGCCAACATCTTCATTGTCACGAGCGAGTTCAAATGCTTTTAGAAGCTCTTTTACAGTTTCAGGACGAAATGCATTACGTACATGTGGACGATTAATCGTAATTTTGGCAACGCCATCTTCGGTTGCTTCATATTTAATATCTTGAAAGTCTTCTAAGCTTTTCCAAGTTTCCATGTCTATTTTCCTTTAATTTATAGAGTAAAAATTTTTATTATGAATACAGAAATTAATCATTGAAATGAAAATCAGATAATTAATTAAATGTTGCAAGAATTTTTTTAGTAACATCAATAAAAAGGCGCTCTGTTTTATTCCGACCAAAAACTGGTTTATGCACTAAAAAAACTTCTACAGAGCTTATAGGTGTATTTGGGACTTGCTCTAAATCGGCACCAAGCATTTCAATGCCCCGCTTTGGAATAATGCCAAGACCAATACCAGAATCAGTTAATCGAACGTTTAAATCTAAATTATCTGAAACCAGAATATTCCGCGGCCTTTTTTTCCATTTTTTTAAAATGGCTTGGTTATGAAATGAGCTAGGATCACAAATGACTCGATCTGCGCACTCTTTCGTGCGCGAACGCCATACACCAATTTCATCAAGCAAACATTTTTTCATAATTAAATCGGGAGCAGGAAAAGGATTTACAATAAAGGCAAAATCTATAAGCCCAGATTGCATATGAAATTGAATTTTGTAAGAAGTGTCATGAATAATTTCTAACCGAAATCCTGTAGCTTGCTTATCAAATTCTTCTAAAATTTTAGGCAGAATATACGCGCTCACCATTGGATGACAGCCCACAACAATCGTATTTTGCTGAAATTCGTTTACGGAGACACAATCGGATTCGATATTATCCAAAGATGTAAACACATCCTGAGTTTTTTCATAAAGGGTCCTTCCAGAGGGAGTCAACTGAACACCAGAACGTGATCGATAGAAGACAATCATCTTTAAATCTTGTTCTAAGCGTTTTACAGATTCTGACAGCGAAGGCTGAGAAATTCCAAGTTTCTTGGCAGCCTCATACATTGTACGGCACGAAGCGGTTTCGAAAAAATTGCGCAAATCTCGAATACGAAAGTTCATTAGGCTATCCCCTATATGATACTTAGGTAAATCTTAAATTTACCTTTTGGTCAATCTTTGTTTTTATAGGGGAAATTTGAGTGAGATGAAAATTGAATAAAAAATACGTTGCTAAGGCGTGGTCGGTTTTTCTTTTTTGCGGGAAACAAACTTAAATTCAAAGTTACCATTTGTTTTAAGTTTTAAACTCGCTGCAAAAGGACGGCCCTTCTTCGACTGAAAATCCATAATTGGTGGTGTTTCGCCCACAAGTATGAACTGACGGTACTCGTCTAAACTCATTTCACGTGTGCAAAGAATACGAGGCATTCTGGAAAGTAATTTCTTTTTGCCTTTAGTATCAAATTCGCACAGATAAAATCTTTCTGTTACTTTCAAAGTACCAGGATATTTTAAAAATGTTTTTTCTAAATTTTCTTCATGAGTGACTTCGTCTGAAGCTTTTGTTTCAGATTCTTTTATAATTCCATCTTCTGAACAAAATACAATTCCACGTTCAGGTGATAACGTGACATACTCTTCGTACGAATTGGCTCCACTTAAATGTGGAAATTCAAGTGGTCCAATACAGTGGTTATTCAACAAATCTTTTACAAGAGAGGGGTCCACATAGCGCGCATTTTTTTCTTTCCATAGAATTAAATCGCATTCAGGTTTTATTTCTGGGTCAGATTTTTTTGTTGTTGTATTTAAAGTACATTTATAAGCCCAAAATTCTTCACGAACTTCGCCTTTGCCACATTTAGGGCATTTACCTAGTGCTTCAGCATCTTTGTATAAGTCATTGTACTCAAATTTTTGCATTTTTTCGATAGTTTGAGCTGTAAATTCACGCATATTCTTCATAAAAACACTGCGTTTTTTCTGGCCTTTTTCCATAAGCTTAAGCTCAGATTCCATTTCGCCAGTAAGCTCTACTTTGGCAAGCATATCAACAGGAATACGAGCAAGGCTATCCATTAAACGGATGCCTTTAAAGGTTGGTCGTAAACCTTTTCCAAGGCGAACAATATACTCTTTTGCAATTAAATTTTCGATAATATCGGCACGAGTTGCTGGTGTACCCAATCCACGATCTTCTAATGCTAATGCAAGGCCTTCATCTTCTACCGATTTTCCACAATATTCCATCAAGGAAAGCAATTTTGCTTCTGAATAACGAGAAGGTGGTTTTGTTAAAAAGGCTTCAGAATTAAACTCGTTTGCTTGAACTGTAGAAGGGCCATCTATGTTAGATAGTTTTGGCAAGCGGCTTTCTTCAACTGAATCTAAACCATAAGCTTCGCGCCAGCCAGGCACTTTCAGATCGGAAGCTTTAGTCCGAAATTTCGCTTCTCCAACGGTTGTGATGCGCTCTACTTTATCCCAAATAGCCTGAGACATAAATGCTGCTAAAAAACGCGAATAAACTAGAGTGTAAATTCTTGCATCATCACCATCAAGCTTTGCGCTTGGACTTTCGCCAGTTGGAATAATAGCAAAGTGATCGGACACATATTTATCATTAAAAATACGTTCTTTATTTAAAAGGCCATTTTTAATAATTTTTTTACAAACTGCTTGATGTGTTGTTGAATTTTGCGCGCAGGCTTCTAAAATTTCGTGCACTTTATCAAGATAATCTTCTGGTAAATAACGAGAATCTGTTCTTGGATAAGTAAGCAGTTTGTGTTTTTCGTATAATCTTTGTGCAGCTTTTAAGGTGCGAGACGCTGTCATGCCAAAACGACGGTTTGCTTCACGTTGCAATAATGTTAAATCAAAAAGACCAGGTGCACTTTCTTTTGATTCTTTACGTACTTCTGTTGCAGTTGCATTTTGTGCATTTTCTTTACACAGTTTTACAATTGCATTTAATTCTTCTTCAGAACTAATGCGCTCATCTTGTTCTTTTTTCTTAGGATTAAAAAAATTCCCTACATAAGGAATGGAATCAGCAGAAAAATCACCTTTTAAGGTAAAATAAGGTACAGGACGATGTTTTAAAAATTCGAATTCTCTTTTTACAAGCAAAGCAAGCGTTGGTGTTTGCACACGACCAATCGACCACACACCAGATGTGCGCTTTGTATTGAAACGCTTTGTTACTGCTCGAGTGGCATTAATACCAATAAGCCAATCACTTTCAGCGCGCGAACGAGCTGCATCTGCTAAATCATCAAATAACGAGCCTTCTTTAAGAGATGCAAATTCGTGTTTTATAGATTTTGCAGTTAAACTTTGCAGCCATAAGCGTTTGCAAGGTTTGGTTTGTTTGCACCAATCATACACTTCTCTAAAAATAAGCTCACCTTCACGCCCTGCATCACATGCATTTACAAAACCTTCCGATTTTTTTGCGAGTGATTTTATTTTACTTAAGCGTTCTGTTTGGCCTTTTTTGGCTTTATATTCAAATTTTTCAGGCAATAAGGGTAAATCAGCAAGTAACCAACGTTTATATTTTTTATCAATATCCTCAGGCTCTAAAAATTCGACTAAATGACCAACGGCCCATGTAAGATAATAATTTTCTGATTCATAATATTCTTTGTGTTTTTCAAAGCCTTTTAAAGTTTTTGCAATATCAGCCGCGACACTTGGTTTTTCGGTGATGATTAACCATTTTGAAGATTGAGTCATAATATTTACCTCATAAGGTTCTTGAGTTTGTTTACTCTATAATATTTATTAAAACCGGCTCACAAGAGAGAGGGATAAATCTCCAGCAAAAAAATCTTTTCCTTCTAGATCGAGCCACGTATCAAAGCCCATCGTTATTCCAAACGATTTTACAAACATCCATTCAATTCCACCACCACCTATAAACATCACCATGCCGATTGAGGCAGGAACATTCATAGCAAAATAGGAATCACCTTGGAATGGTATCATATACCCAAGGCCAGCGGTTAAATAAGGGGCTAGAGATCCTGCTCCAACCGAAAATTTAGGCTGTAATATGATCTTTGAATATAAGCCAACAGGCATGATATATCTTGGACTATTGTTTTTGTCCTTAGCCTGCCAATGGCTCCAATGCAACTCTAATCCACCACGTAAATAAGAATTTAATGTATGCTGAAAACCAGCAATAACACCTACCACTGAAGGATTATACTCTGCATGTATAGGTCCAAATAGAAACTCGTGGTATGCACCAAGATAAAAAATTCGTGCAAATGTAGGATTAGGATTTGAATCTTTCAGCAATCTTTGAGACATACCATCTGCGTCTAAAAGTTGCTTTTTATTCTGCTCACGTTCTACACTAGATGTAGCAGCTGCACTGTTCCAGGCTGCTAAAATGACTAAACTTTTTAATAATAGAAAAACTCTATTTTTCAATATGAAATCACCCTCATTAAACCAAATTTATCTTTATACTGATGGCGCATGTTCTGGCAATCCTGGACCCGGGGGATGGGGTAGCATTCTTATTGCACCGAATGGTCGGAAACGCAAAATATCGGGCTATTCGAGCCATTCTACTAACAATAAAATGGAAATGACTGCTGTTATAGAAGGCCTTAACCGTCTGACCAAACCATCTAAAGTTCATATTATAACTGATAGCAAATATATACATGACGCCTTTTCACTTAATTGGCTTGCTCGGTGGCAAACAAATAATTGGACTACCGCTACAAAAAAACCTGTGAAAAATAAAGAACTTTGGATGTCTTTAGTCAAACTCGAGAAACAACATACCATTACCTGGGAATGGGTAAAAGGGCATTCAGGAAATGAGTATAATGAATTGTGTGATGAACTTGCCCGAAACGCCATAATACATAAGGAAGGTATTGATGAGTATTTGTAAAAAATATTTTGTTCTCTGTACTTATTCCCTCATTGTTTTCTTTTTCTCCACTCAAATATTTGCCCATACTACTGCTTCATTGCAAAATCTTAAAACGCTTCAAAAAAAAGGAGCAAGAGTAACTGCAGTGGTACAATGCTTAGAAGACGGTAAAATATTAGGAGAAATATCACCTGAACAACATTTAATTCCTGCTTCTGTCACAAAAATAGCACTTGCCTCGCAGGCTATTGATACTTGGGGCGCAAATAAAACATTTAGATCAGTCTTTTTCGCTCGAGGCAAAATCTACAAAGGCGTACTTAATGGAGATCTTATTTTTTATGGTGGTGGCGATCCAGCATTTATCAACGAAAATATGCCAGAGCTTTTAAGCAAAATAAAACGCCTTGGACTTAAAAAAATTACCGGGCAAGTAGTTGTAAATAATTCCTTATTTGGTGCACTGAAACAAGATAAGGCACGAGCATCTCACAAAAAGTATTCTCAAAATGCATATGACGCCCCCTTATCTGCTGCGGCAATTAATTATAGTGTTTTAGAAGTTTCTGTTAAGCCAAGCACAAAAATTGGTTCAAAAGCAGTTGTTTCTATTCAACCATATAGTATTCCATCTGCTTTTATCATCAACAAAACAAAAACAGGATCAAAAGGCTCGAGAACAAGCTTGGTTGTAGAACGAAGCTCAACTCCCGAACAAGATTATTACACTGTTACAGGAAGTATTGCTCAAAATGCAAAAGAGCGAAAATTCTACCGTTCTGTTTCAAATCCAAATCGATACGCTGGCGAAATGATAGCTGCTTTTTTACGAAGTTCTGGAGTTTTAATTGCCAATAAAAATGTAAAAATTGAAAATAAAATTTTAACCTCTAAAGATAAAATGCTTGTTTCAGTTTCGGGTTCACCATTATCCAATCACTTAAATGGCTTGCTTAAACAAAGTAATAATTTCATTGCAGATATGCTGTTATTAGACCTAAACCTTGAAAATGGTTACGAATTTCAAACTGAAATACCTTTTACGATTAAAGATCAAAGCACGGTTCTTGAAAAATATCTGCAATCTATCACTCATGACAAAAATCTTGTGATTAAAAGTGGGAGTGGGCTTACACCTGAAAATCGTTTATCTTCTCAAAATATAACATCTTTATTAAACAAAATTTATCAGGACAAAGAAAAGTTTCAAATATTTTTAAACTCGTTGACAACTCCTGGCGAAATAGGCACGCTAAAACGTAGGTTTAATCAGTATTCATTCCAAAAGAACCATACTGCATTAAGGGCAAAAACAGGAACTTTATCCTCACCATATAACGTCGTTTCGTTGGCTGGATATGCACGCACAAAAGAAAATGAGTGGATTGCATTTGCAATTATTGTAAATAGCCAAAAGAAAAAAAACGCACCAAGTATATTAAAGATACAAAATGCTATTGATAAAGATGTCATCTCATTTCTATAGATAGGGGCAGCCCCACAAAATGAAACATGTGAAAACATATTTACTTTTACAAATTTTTAAAGACTTTCAAGTTGAAGATTTACAATTTTTGGAAAAATGTACCACTGTGGTTAAACTCAAAGGGGGGCAACCATTATTTTTAGCTGGCGATACCTCTAAATACCTTTATGCAGTTTTAAGTGGGTGCTTAAAAATTGTGCGTGAAAATACTGGTGGTGGCGCTGTCATTACTCGGATTGTAGGGCCTAAAAAGCTGGTAGGGCTTCGCGAGTTTTTTGCCAATTTTCTTTATGTTCGTAGTTGCCTTGCTCTCGAAGATACAAAAGTGCTGGCTATTCGGCACGATGCTATCACCACGCTTTTAAATCGAAATGCTCAAGTTGGGCTTCACTTTATTAAGTTACTTGCCACAGAACTCACTCGTATGGAAAATACACTTGAGTCTCATTTAAATCGTTCAGCCAAAAGGCGTCTTGCTGGAATTCTTTACGATTTTTATCAAATGTTTGCAAAAAAAGGATCCAAATCTTTTAAATCGCCATTAAAACGAAAAGATCTTGCAGAGCTTGCTGGTATGACACCCGAAACTGTTAGCCGTATTTTGAATGAACTTAAAAAACATAAAATTTTAGAAACAAGTGGAAAAAATTTCGTTATTTTAGATCCAACCTCACTACACACTTATGATGAATAATGTTTTAAATTGTCAAAAAATTTCATTTCAATTTTCGCGTCAGCCTTTATTTCAAAATCTGACTTTCAACTTGAAAGCATCAGAATCGTTGTGTGTGATTGGTGAAAACGGCTCTGGAAAAACGACACTACTTAAGGTTTTAGCTGGTCTTTTAAAACCCACAAATGGCACAGTACACTGTCTAAACGAACTATTGTGGCCGCAAAATCAATCTTCCTTTGAACATAAAAGTATTTATTTAGCTTATAAACCTGCATTTTATGAAAACTTATCTGTTACACAAAACCTTATTTTTTCTTTAGATTGTTACAATCAAACATATAGTTTTCATGACCTAGAAAGCGCTCTTCAAAGAGTTAGTTTATTTTCATTACGCAAAAATCTTGTCGAATCTTTATCAAGTGGGCAAAAACGCAGGCTTACCCTTGCTGTTTTACTTCTTTTAAAGCCTAATCTTGTTTTAATTGATGAACCTACGAATGGGCTAGATGAAATTGGCACAAAACTTTGTTTTGAAATTTTTAATGAGCTTATGCAAATCTCAAATACTTCTTTTGTGATTGCATCGCATGATAAAAATGCGATTTTATGGTGTCAAAAGTCATTAAATTTACAAGAATTTAAAATATCTCCAGTCAAAACAGAATCGCAAAAACACGTTTCATTGGATATGTTTTAATATGGAAAAAATTAATTTTAAACATAACCTTAAAATCTTTTTTTTAGTGATTCGAATAAATTTTCAAATTTTTATGGCGCGTAAGTCTTTATGGCTTTCTTTATTTCTTTTTTCACTTGTTTTACTTACTGTTTTTCCATTTGCATTTGGCACAGAAATGCTCAAAAGATTCGAAATTCAGATTGGTTCTTATTGGATCATTCAAGAATTTGTCGTGTCCTTGCTTGTTCTCAATATGTACAAATTTGAAACAGAAAGTGGAATTTTTGACCTTTACAATTCAACGCGTGCCTCAAAATTCGCCTTATTTTTTGGTAAAATTATTTTCACTTGGCTACAAATTTTATCAGTCCAAATGCCATTACTCTTGTTTTGGATAATTATTTTTAATCCGGATATTTCCATTTTACTTCACATACTGCCTACACTCATAACAGCATCATGTGTTTTTGCGTTTACATCCTCTTTATTAGGTGGTTTTTTGTACAGCATTACACGCATAAGTCAGCTAAAAGAGGTTTTACAACCTTTGTTATTTTTTCCGCTCCAAAGTGCTTCATTATTAGCTAGTGTTGGTGTGTGTCTAAAGTCACAATCTGTGCAATCCATGTTAGAATGGTCTGCATGGTGGAATATATTACTTGTTTATCCAGTTTTATTTATAGGACTGGTTCTTTTGATTGGAGATGCATTCCTTGAAGAATGATGTCATTGATACAAATACACTTGTAGATACAAGTTTTACTTACAAAAAATTACCAATTAAAATTCGATTTCCTATCGTCTTTTGGCACAGCATACTGATTGTTGCAATAATGGCAGTAGCTGCTTCCTGGTTTTATGGCCTATTTATTGTTGGGGCCGATCAAGATCAAGGCCAAGTGTACCGAATTATGTTTGTGCACGTTCCTGTTGCTTGGTGTGCATTTTTTTGGGTTTTTATGGGTGCGCTCTTTAGCTTAGTTGCACTTGTGCGCTCTTCAGAATCACAAAATCTTGATTTAAGTGCACATGCTTCAATGCAACTTGGCGCATTATTTGCATTTTTAGTTTTAGTAACAGGCAGTATATGGGGGCGCCCAACATGGGGTGTTTGGTGGGATTGGGATCCACGCCTCACTTCAAGCCTCATTATGTTTATTTTAGCGTGTACCTATTTAATTTTACGCACAACAACTTCTAATATTCGCCAACGCACAAAAATGAGTGGGTTTGTTGCAGTTTTATGTGCGCTTAATGTTCCCATTGTTTACTACAGTGTAAATTTATGGCGTTCATTACACCAGCCTCAATCATTCATTGAAAAAAACGCAAATGTTTCTCTTGATATTGCCTATGCATTATCGGCAAACACTATTTGTTTATTTGTATTGAGCATTGCAATTTACAAAATTAAACGCCAAGCACTTGCCTCAAAAGAAACACTTTTAAAAGCACGGGAATCTGCATCATGATAAATTCAATTTTATATATAGCGCTTGCCTACTTTATCGTTTTTTTGGTGATTGCAGTGTTTATTGCGCACACATTAAAAATGCGCAGAAAGTATCTAAAAAAATTGTACTATGAAGGATTTTTAAAATCTAAATAAGTACTTTCTATTCCATTCAAGGAGTTCGATATGGAAAAGTCGTTGTGGATTTGGGTGGTTTTCATTGCAATTGTATTCGTTTTACTTGCTGTAGATTTAGGAATTTTTAATCGCAAAGCACACGTAATCAAAATGAAAGAAAGCTTATGGATGAGCTTATTCTACATTGTTGTAGGCTTGTCTTTTAGTATATGGATTTACTTTTTAATGGGTGCTCAGCACACTGCAGAATATTTAACCGGTTTTCTTGTCGAAAAAACTCTTTCTCTTGATAATATTCTTATTATTTCAATGATTTTTACAGGTCTTTCAATCCCTGCAAAACATCAACATCGTGTGTTATTTTTCGGAATTTTGGGTGTTATTATTCTGCGTGGAATCATGATTGCACTTGGCGCCAAATTGATTTCAGAATTTAGCTGGGTACTGTATCTTTTTGCGCTCTTTATGATTTTTACCGGAATTAAAATGTTCTTTTCCTCTAGCGATAAAAAAGACATCAAAGAAAATCCAATTTTAATCTTTATGCAAAAACATTTTCGGGTCACTCGTAAATTTCATGATTCAAAATTTTTTGTTTGGCAAAGACATGCTGCATCTAAAAAAACAAAGTTATTTATTACTCCATTATTTGTTGCACTTATTGTTATTGAATTTACCGATTTAGTGTTTGCGGTTGATAGTGTGCCGGCTATCTTTGCAATTACTCAAGAGCCATATATAGTTTATACAAGTAATATTTTTGCGATTCTTGGCTTACGCGCACTCTATTTTGCGCTTGTTGCGGTTATTGGTAAATTTCATTATTTACGGTTTGCATTGGCTCTTGTGTTAATTTTTATCGGTGCAAAGATTTTTATTGCAAAAATTATGGATTGGGAAAAGTTTCCACCTGCAATTTCGCTTAGTATTACTCTTGGATTACTGGCAGGTGGTGTAGTGTATTCTCTTTATAAATCAAATCAAAAAAAACGTTAAAATAATTAAACATACTATGCCAACCCAAAGTTAAGAATCCAAGATGATACGCACACGCCAGAAGAGCAAA
>CAYGQR010000002.1:0-228503 GCA_964352255.1 uncultured Oligoflexia bacterium | reverse complement strand
ATAAGAAAATAGTTTTGCGTAATGTTGTAACAATACAAAAAAGGAACAATTCATGTCATATATTTTAAATTATAAATACAGTTTACCCGTACTATTGTTAAGCGGCTTTGTTTTAGCTTCGTGTCAGAAATCAAGCGATCTTTTTCCAGGTTTTCCTTCAAACTATGATGGAGCAACCCCAGGTACTGTGAATTTAACAGTGAGCCCTTACGGAGGAGCAGGTACTTCATTGTTATTTGAAATCACAGGCGGTACTTCCAATCTTCCCATTGCATGCTCGTATTATATCTTTGATTCTTTATCAGACACAACACCACTGATAAGCTCTGAAAATATTTATTTTGGCTTAGATGATACAGGTTCATTTAATCTTGAAATTGCAAATACACAATGTTCTTTAGGAATTAATACTGCTGCTTACATTACATGGCAATGTTATATTAGTGCACCACCATTTACTGTGTTAACTTCTACAAATGAAGGGGCAAATGCGTTCTTTTTTAATTGCCCTATTTGATTTTTGAATCCTTATCCATAGAAAAAATGCGAACCAAAAGTTAAAAAACACCGACTTTTCTTTGGGTAGCAAGTACAAATAACGCTATAGCGAATCTTTCAAAGATGTGCACACCATGCTTGCATTCAGATCTCACCTTCGACGCATTTTAAATTTTGTTTTCTGAATAGAGTATTTTTTTTTATTTGTTTAATAAATTTCGTATCTTATTGTTTAAAAATTGACGATAAAAAAAATTAATGAGAAAATAAATACTGATAAATTAAATAAAAATTAAAATTTTAAATAAATGGAGTTTACATTGAAATTTAAATTTAAAAAAATGAATGCATTGGCTGGAGCATTACTCATAACTGCAAGCACAATATTAAGCGGCTGTTCAAGTCGTAAGATTGTGAAGGTATTTTTGCCAACGACGGATGGTATAGAAACGCCGGCTCCAGGTTTTTTAACACCTGCCAATGGTTTAAAACCAAGTAGTGGTGGCGGAATTATCGATATAGGTACTTTTTTTACAAGTATCGAGAATTATTGTCAGGAGGATGATGCGCACATTATTTTTCGCATTTCTTTAGATTCATCTGTATTTGGTCTTATTGATCCGCCTATGATGTTCCCTGCGCAATTACTTATACAAGATGGTAACGAATTTGTGCGATATTATGATTATGCGTTTAAAAAATACAATAATGCTTCTGTCAGTGGATTTGTAACTGAACCTCAAAAAGAAATTTATGTTAAATTAAGCACGCTTTCTTCAAGTTGCCAGCAAGCTTTTGATGACGCAAATGAATCCGCTTTTTTCAGATATGAGATTGAATCACTCAACGCCGCAGAACCTATAAAGACATTTGTTGAATTTCAATTTTCTCCTGATTTTATCACACCAATTGGATAAGTTTTTAGGCCGTAAAGGCAATAAGAAAGTAATCTTTTTTGCCTTTACGCACTAAAACACCATTTTGTTCTTCTAAAAAATCTTCAGAGTTAAATTTGTACTGTGCATCCATTAGTTTTGAGCCATTTATGGAAACACCACCGCCTTGCACAATTTTTCGTGCTTCGCCGCGGCTTTTGCAAAGCCCTATTTTTACAAGAGATTCTAAAATATCAAATCCATTTTCAATTTCTGCAGTTGTAACTTCAAGTTTTGGTGCAGCAGAATAATCGATTGTTCCACCTTTGCTAAATAAACTTTGCGCTGTTTGTAAGGATTGCGCTGCAGCCTCTTTGCCATGCACAAGCTTCGTGACTTCAAGAGCAAGCGTTGCTTTGGTTTCGTTAATATTGGGATTTGAAAGTAATGTTTTAATTTCTTCTTTTGATAAAAAAGTAAAAATGAAAAACATTTTTTCAATATCTTTATCATCGATATTGCGCACAAATTGAAAAAATTCGTATGGTGAAGTTAATGTTGCATCAAGCCAAATGGCATTACCCGCAGATTTACCAAACTTAGAGCCATCACTTGAAACAAGCAAAGGTGTTGTAACAGCAAAGGCTTTTCCTTGTTCAACACGGCGAATAAGATCAGCGCCCGCTAAAATATTCGACCACTGATCGTTTCCACCAAACTGCACGACACAATTGTATTTTTTATAGAGATGTAAAAAATCGTGCGCTTGTAAAAGTTGGTAACCAAGTTCCATATAAGTAAGGCCGCCTTCTTCAAAACGAGTGCGGTTTACATCTGCAGCAAGTAAACGTGCAATAGTAAAATGCACACCAACATTGCGTGTAAAATCGATCCAACTCATGTTGTTCATCCAGTCGGCATTATTTACATAAATAGGCGCATTAGGAACATCATGTTGAAAATAACGAGCAACAAGTTTTTTAAAATTTTCTATATAACCTTTAATTGTTTCTGCACTGTTCATAGGGCGCATTTCAGTTCGGCCAGTTGGGTCGCCAATCATGCCTGTTGCGCCACCAAATAAAATAATTGGAGTAAAACCTGCATCTTGTGCACGCTTTAACATAAGAAGCGCCACTAAATTTCCTAAGTGTAAACTTGATGCTGTAGGGTCAATTCCACAGTATGCAGCAAGAGGTTGCTTTTGTGCTGTAGTATCGCTAAAAAGTTGTTTAAGTTCATGTTCGTGATTGATTTGTGCAATCAATCCTCTTTCATGCAATGTGTCAAGAAAGTCGGTTTTTAGTGTCACAAAGAAGGCCCTTTAATAATGATCAAGAAACGTAAGTTCAGAACTTTAGTTGCCTCAAAATATACACTAAAAGTGTTTTATGCGCATCTATTCATTTTGTGTCAAATAATCTATTTTTCTCCTCTTTCTTATGCAAAAGAAGACGCTCAAGATGCCCTTAACTCCCCTGTAGGAAGTACTTTAGCACGTATTGGGCTTGGTGTAGCCACAGACGGCGATAGTTCAGTTGTAGACATAAATCCTGCGCTTTTGGCAGTTATTCAAAAACAATATTCTGTTTTTGGAAGCACAAACTTTCATACAGGTTTGGATATGTTTGAAATAGGTGTTTTGGATAGCTTATTTTCTAAAGTAGCAGGATTGTTGAAGTATCGACAAACCACCAAATCGACATCAGATATTGATAGATTTTTTCGTTTGGGTCTTGCACAGAAAATTCCTGATACTCATTTAAGTTTAGGAGTATCAGCCACATTTATTCAACATCACTTAAATAATTGGATAAAATCAGAAACGTCTGGTGGGTCTGTTGGAGTAGGTGCATTTTATAGTTTGGAATTTGAGCGTACATCACCTGTTTTTTTGGGTTTTAGTGTGCTGAATATTTTTGATCGTTATCAAAAAACTTCATATAATCTTGGTGTGGCAAAAGGATTTGTACAAAATCTTGTCATGATGCACATTGATGGTGCCCTGCAAGATAGTTTAAAACATCCGAAAATTGCGTCTGGGCTTGATATAAAGTTTAGAGATTTCTTTTATTTACGAGGAAGTCTTGGTTGGGATTTTGAAGATAAAGTGCTTCCAGTGGGCGGTGGGCTATTTTTTGATGGGCCACGTTTAAAGGCTTACTATTCGCTTGCAACCTATCAAGTGAATACAAAAGGTATTTGGCATTCGATTGGATTGATCATTTCTTTCTGATAAAAAATTTGATACAAAATTAAAAATTTTGGAGAATCAATATGCAAAGCACTGTAACAAGCACTAGGCTGGTAAATGCTCTGTTTTTTATTTTGCCATTTTTTTTATTTATATCAGTGGTAAGTAATGCAATTGGTTTTTATGGCCTACTTTTTGGTTCTATTTTATTTGTAATTATTAAATACAAAATTAAAATTCCCAAATATTTTCTTACATTCGCATATGTCCTTTTTGCAATGTACATTTGTTTCTCAATTTCAAATATTTTAAATTTGTATTTTCATAATTCCACAATGCCTGCATCATTTTATAATCAAAAAATTCAGTATTTAAAATTAATAAAATCAAGATTACCTACACAATACCTTACAGTTTCGCTTGTTTTTATTGTGTTTTATTGGATTGGCCAAAAACTAAAACATTCTGCTGAACAATCACTTGATGAATTAAAAAAAATAACTCCGCTCGAATGCTTTTTGAAGGGGTTGTTTTACGCGAGTATTTTATTTTTCATTGTATTTTTGGTAGAAGCGTTTTTTAAACTAGATTATCGGTACGTGATAAAAACTCACGCTTTTATCTCTAATCCAAAGTATGATCCGTTTGATTATTTACGTCCAACTGGTTTGCTGGCTAATCCTCTAACACTTGCTTCTATGTCGCTAGCTTGCTTTGCGTTTTTGTATACTTATTTTTGTCGATTGTTTTTTGTAAAAACTGTTGCAGATTCTGCTTTACCTTTTTTTAACAGTAGAAAAAAATTATTCATTTACACATTAATTCCTTCTTTGTTTTTTTTAGGAATTTTACTCTTAACATTATCAAGAACTTCAGTTGCAATATCATTTCTGATTTTGATTTTAATTCCCGTTTTAGTTTCAAATAATATGAATCGATTCAAAGCAATATTATTTGGTTTTTGCATTGCACTACTCAGTTATATTGTCTGCTATTTTTTGGGTTATACAGAGCGTATTGTTGAGGCTGTACAAAGACTTTCTTCAAACGGTCATATGGATAATCGTGGCATTTTCCGCGAAATTTATACACAGATGATTTTTGATCATCCTTGGTTTGGGAATGGAAGTTATTGGATTTCTCAAGGATTACGCGATCATTATTTTGTTGAACTTGGATACGCAAATTTAAATGAACGTAACTTTGCTGCACATAATATTTATTTAGAACTTTTGGCAAGTGGCGGCGTTATATGTATGGCAGTTGTTTTGTATGGAATTTGGAAAATACAAAACATATTGAAACGTTTCGTTATGACAGTACATAATCAAAATCGTGCCTTATGGGTTGCGTTTGTTGTCGCGTTTTTAGCAAATGCGGGTCATGGTCTCACGCAAAATAATTTTCTTGAATCGTCCACAACCTACACGTTTTTTTATCTGCTTATCGTTATTATCTGGCAAACTATATTAAACTCTCAACGCACACATTAATGTTTTGTCGAGTATGATTAATTTGTTCCTTTTCAATGCTATCAAACAAAGCTTTAAAGTTGCCTTCTCCAAAGCTTTCATCTCCCTCTCTTTGAATCAGTTCGTAGAAAAGTACACCAAATTTATCATTTTCCAATTGAGTTTTTTGCTCTTTCATAAAAATTTGTAGTAAATATTTACCTTCTGCGCCATCTAATAAAATATGATTTTTTTGAACAAGATCCATTGGCTCGTTGATTTTAGCAATTTTCATTTCTGCAAGGCGTTTAGGAAGTTGCTGATAATAATTATCGTGAGCTTCTAAAAATTTTGCATTTTCAGTTTTAATAGCAGTAACGCTTTTAATAATATCTGGTGTGCCAATGGCAATATGTTGAATGCCAGATCCATGGTTATCATTTATATAAAGTTGGATTTGTGAATTGTTGAAATAGGGGGCAAGTGGTTGATTTGTTGCAAATTTAATCCCACTTTCAGGGTCCCACATCACAATGCTTTCAAGTCCAGATCCTGTACCCGCTTCTGGATTTAATGTTGTTGTATGAAATTCAATACCCCAATATTGTTCAAACCCTAAGCAGTGGCGATAAAATTCTGTAATTCCATGCATGGAACGTCCATTACTTGTTACATGATCAATTCCCTGATCTAAACCGTATGCATTTTTTTCATTTTTTGCAGATTTGTCGACCCATTCTAATCCTGGAATACACTCTTTAAAATTGTTTTCTTCGATAAAACGAAAGCCTACATTATCAAGTGGAGTTGCAATTGCAGTTTCTTTCCATTCCCCACCTAATTCATCTTTTACGGATTCAATATCGTAGAGAAAAGGAGCTTGTCGTTCGGCTAAAAATTTTGCAGCTTGTGCAATATCTTTTACACGAAAATTTAAAAAACCAACCCCATCAGGATGACGTGACAAATATTTTGCTGCTGCAGATGAATTGTGTAAAGAGCCTGTTAATAACCAAGTAACACCATCTGTGCCTGAAAGAGCCACAGTACGCATTCCATGGCGTTCTTCCCAGTCTTTAGTCGACCGGGCAACAAGTGAAAACTTAAAAGTTTTTTGATGCCAGTTTATACTTTTTTCAAGATCATGAGTATAAAACTGAATTGAATGATACCCAACAAGGCCAAGAGACATTTTTGCTACCATACAGAAATCCTTTCCATAGTGTTGATATACAACGCGAATATAAAACTAAAAAAACATGATATGCGCGTAAAACATTGCTTTGTAATCTGTGTGGATCATCGAATCAGGTATTGAAAAAGAAAAAAGGGTAGGTCGTTGGGAAATACGAAAAGAGTAGTTTGTGTGCATTTGTGACCGCACGTAAAAACCAAAACTTCTACCCCTGAGCAATTCCAGGGAGCAACTCTGCACACAAATACTCTATTTCGCATTTCCCAACGACCTACCCTTTTGGCTTTTTCAACCACAGATTTTTATAAAACTAAAGTTGCAATCATACCGTCATTATCCTGCTTGATATTGAAATTGACATTAGCAGCGATTGCAAGATCATGCCAGATCAGCAAACTGATTAAACCAAAAAGTATTGTAGAATTTTGTGGTTGATTAGAAATATACGTCATTCCAATCTCAATTCGAGCATTTAAAGATAAATTGCGATTGCAAACAGTTTCGTAAAAATCTGATGCAAAAGTAACGCCTAAGCATGCCCAACGCGCATAAACCTTACCATTTTCAGATTTAGAAGAAAAAGTAACAGTGCCACCTTTAGGTGCAAAATAAACAGTAGCGCGCCAAGCCCCTGCTAATAATCTTTTGAGCAATTTTTCGTTTAATGTAATTTTTAGCGGCACAACAATTGCATGCTCAATGGTGATACCTTTTGGTCGCCATGTCATTTCAAATGTTTCGGCAATATTTTGAAATAATTGTGCCGCATCTTGAGTTTGAGGAGTTAAAGTTGAAAGTAAAACTTCAATTCGTGCTGTACTATTTTGCGACAAATAAACATCAAATTCATCGAGTGTATCTTGTACATCATGCCAGCGACGATCGAGAAGCGAGAGTGAAGAAGGCGTATCTTCAGTTTTTAAATTTTGTTTTTGTAAAAAATAATTTTTCTCGAGAGAATAAAATCTTACTTGTTGCACAAATTGTTTTAACACTAATTCAGGAGCGCTGATATTAATGCGCGGTTTGGACTTTGCGAGTTGTGAAACTAAGTATAGGTATCCAACTTTGTATTTAGGCGTTTTGGCGGTGCTATCGTCAAAAAACACACAAACAGAGCCAATTTGAGCAAGCATTAAATAAATTGCGCCCATTACAAACATTAAAATTCCAAGTAGCATGACAGGTACTTGTAAGCTTAAGGAATCTTCTTGTAGTAATTTTACTAATATAATTGATGCAAATGATGAAAATACTATCGACAAAAAACCATAACGAAACAAATTAAAAGCACGAATGCTTTGCAAAAGAAATTTAAAGAAAGTATCTAGAAATTTTAGATTTTCTTTGTTTGAGGATAGAAAGGTTTTCTTTTTTTCTCTGGCATACCATGGTTTGGTGTCATGCGAAGTACTCATTTTGTGTACCTTGTTTCGTAGTATTAAATTGAACTTTCTCTTGATTTAAATACATTACCGCAGCAAAATCTACAATCAAGAGATCAAGATAAATTTTTGATTTCCAAGTTCTTCTTTTTAATTTAACAACCGCATAGACGTCTGTTCCAGATTCAAAAAACAACTCAAAATGCTCTGCAGATCCAAAAACTGTAAATTTTGCTGCCCCAGATTTATCTCGTAAGGTGATCTTAGCATGTCCTTGAGATTTGTCTTGCCCCATTCTATAAACATTTCGAATTTCTGCAGGGCCAATCAACCATTGAGGCTCAGAGTTATTTTGACCAAAAGGCTCGAGTTGAGCCAAATTATCGACAAATTTTTCTGTTAATTCTGCAATTGGAAGGGCGCCATCTATATTTAAGATTGGAATAGTATCAGATTCTGCAATCAAATTTTGTGCTTGGCTATTAAGATAAGATTGTAACCATTTTAATTTATTGGATTCTAGGGAAATACCAATTGCATGATAATGCCCACCAAAAGAAAGTAATTCTGAACGCACTGCATCTAAATTTTGAAATAAATTAAACGCATGTGTTGAGCGCCCACTCCCCTTTAGTTTTGCTTCATTGCTGCCAAGAATTATGGTTGGCTTGTAAAATCGTTCTAAAACTCTTGAAGCCACAAGGCCCACAATACCTGGATGCCAATCTTCTTTATGTAAAACAATTGCATGTGGATATTGAAGCACTGCTTTTTCAGCCATGAGGAGTGCTTCTTGAGTCATTGATTTTTGTAAAATTTGCCTGCTTGCATTTTCTTCGTGTAAAAATGCGGCACAACTTTTGGCTTCTTCTGAATTTTGTGTTGTAAGAAGAGTTACACTATTCAACGCATTTCCAAGGCGCCCCGCCGCATTTAGGCGAGGGCCAATTTTATAGCCAATATCATAAGAAGTAATTGAATGTGGTTCTTCCCAGCCTGCCAAAAGCAAAAGCTCATACAAACCAGGCCGCTTATTATTGACAATATTTTCGTTTAAAACTTCTAGGCCAAGCTTACATAAAATATGATTTACACCTGTAAGAGGCGCTAGGTCGGCAATAGTGCCAATTGCGACATAATCTAAAAATGATTTTAAATTTATATTAAAAGAAGAATTTTCTTTTCTTAGTAAAGCTCTAATTGCAATCATTAAATACAAAGTAACACCTGCGCCTGCAAGCATTGGAAAACCAAAATTACAATCGGTTTGTTTAGGATTTAATGTGGCAAATGCATCTGGCAATATAGGAGGTAAATCGTGATGATCGGTAATTATTACATCGATATTTAGTTTTTTAGCAAGTATACAAGCATCTACAGAAGCAATGCCATTATCTACTGTGATAATTACATTTGTTCCTTTATCGGCACAATTTTGTAACCCGATTGGATTTAAACCATACCCTTCTGTTAGGCGATCGGGAATGTAAATATCGATTGTTATATTAAGCTGTTTAAAAAAATCGAATAACATTGCGCATGATGTAGTACCATCTACATCATAGTCTCCAAAAACCGTTATTTTCTCGTTATTTTTTATTGCTTTTAAAATACGTGCTGCTGCCAAAAAAGCATCTTTCATCTTTTCGGGAGCAGGAAGCGCTGAAAGTAAATTTTGTGTAAATTGGCTATCAGCAGAAACTCCATAGCCGTCTAAAACATTTCTTTTTTTTGTGAATAGAAAGGAATTTAGTTGTTCTGGGCTATGGCCATCTAAAATATCAGTACGAAATTTCCATGCGAATCTGTCTGTTGTAGGAAGTTCAAAAAGCTTTTTAGGTTCCTTAAGAATCATTTGCGAATACGAATAGGAGGCGCAAAGTTTTCAGGTGTTTCTGTTTTACCTTCTTTAGGCTGATTTTGCATTTTTCTAAAAAATTCGAATTTATTAAACCATTTGTCCATGATTAAAGTGAGTGGTGCTGCTACATAAATGGAAGAGTATGTTCCTACAACGACACCAACAAGCATTGTAATTGCAAAATCTTCTATTGTGCCACCGCCAAGAATGGCAAGTACAAGAAGCGCTACAATAGCGGTTGCAGAAGTTAAAATAGTACGGTTCATTGTTTGAGAAATGCTTCTGTTTACCACTTCAAGCATTGGCAGTTTAGGCTGTAAAATGCGCGTTTCACGAATACGATCGTAAACAATTACAGTGTCGTTAATTGTATACCCAACAATGGTTAAGAATGCTGCAATAGATGCCGTTGTGAAGGGACGCTCTAGTAGAGTCATAAATCCAAGTGCAATAATGACATTGTGTAAAAGACACAAAACAGCTCCCGGTGAAAAGCGCGCATCGAAACGGAATGCGATGTATAAAAGGATCCCAAAACAGGCAATCAGTAGTGCTAAATAGCCTTTGCGTTCGTCTTCTTTACCAACTTTACCCGAAATACTTGTTGTAGAAGCTATTGTAATTTTATCGCCAAATTGTTGTTTTAAATTTTGCAATAAGGTTGTGGTATGAGTGGAAACAGCATCTTCATTTTCGTTTGCATCACGCTGAATGCGAACCATGTATGAACCTTGATTCTGGGTTGCATTTAAGGCGCCCGATGTTGTGAGCTCGAAATTTTTATACCCGCTTTCTTTGATTGTATTATTAAGTTCAGTACGTGCTTCAGGTCCCGGAGGAACGCTCACTTGAATTTCTGTACCACCTAAGAAATCAATACTATAATTAATTCCTTTAATGCCCACAATTAACAAAGATAACACAACCAAAACAACTGATATTCCAATTGTAAATTTACGCCAGCGCATAAAGTTGAAATAATAATTATTTGGAAAAACCTGAATATTGCCTAATTTGAATCCCATATAAATTATCCAAACCTTTTTAGCTGAGTTTTTTCGATGAACCATTGGCCAATGACTTCTGTTACATAATAGGATGTAAATAATGTACAAACAATCCCGCAAAGTAACGTTACTGCAAAGCCTTTAACAGTCGGATTTCCAAAAATGACAAGCACCACTCCTGCCACTGCTGAAGTAATGTGGGCATCTATAAGTGTTCTAAAGCTTGCTTGGTAACCTTTATAAAAGGCTTGCCTTTGTGTAAGACCTGCTCGTATTTCTTCACGTATTCGTTCATTAATAACAACGTTACCATCTACAGCAATTGCCATAGTAAGAACAATACCTGCAATTCCAGGAAGTGTGAGAGTCGCTCCAAAAAGCGCCATGAGAGCTAAAATGAGCAGCACATTTAAGCACATAGCAATATTTGCAACAAGCCCCGACATGCCATAAATAACAAGCATAAAGAGTATCACAATCGCGCCAGCAATCACTGTAGAAACAATGCCTGAGCGAATGTTTTGTGCGCCTTCGCTAGGGCCTATTTGACGTTCTTCGACAACCTGAATAGCTGCGGGCAATGCGCCTGCACGTAAAACAAGTGCGAGGTCTTGGGCTTCGCGCATTTGTTTTTCACCAGCGCGTCCTCCGCCCATTGTAATTTGAGCGTTACCACCTAAAATTGGGCCATTATTTACAGCAGGCGCACTTTGTACATTTCCATCAAGTACAATTGCAATTTGATGGGTGCTGTTTTTTGCTAAAGATGCTTCTGTTGTAAGATCGCCAAATAGTTTTGCTCCAATTGGTTTAAAGGTAATTGAAACCATATAAGTAGGCACATAGTTTTCGGTTGATTGACCTGCTTGAGCATCTTCAATCATATCGCCGGTGAGTTTGGGATGACGCTCTAAAAGATAGGGTACTGCCGCCACAACTTCACTCATATTTGAAACATCAGCCCCGTAAATTTTATTTGCTAAAATTGCTGAGTTTTGAGGAATTTTTTTATTTTCGCGAAGCCAATCAGAAATTTTGCTGTAAATTCCGTTTTGAAAATCATTTGCTTCAATATTCAGAGCAGTGCGTGCTTCAGTAACCAAATCATTTAATTGTTCGGGTGTATATTTATCTAACACAAGCCTGAAATCGAGCTGAGCAGTGTTTCCAAGAAGATCTTTTGCTCTTTGAATATCTGTCATGCCAGGAAGTTCAACAACAACACGATTTGTGCCTGCCTGAAAAATATTTGGTTCTGCAACGCCAAATTGATCGATTCGATTACGAATCGTATTAATTGCTTGCTTCATTATTTGTGTTTGAAAATCTGTAATAAGAGATCGGTTTGGCTCAAAAAGCATTTTGTTGCCATCAAGTTTATTAAATAACAATAAAGTCGTTTGTTCAGCAATTTTTTTCTGCATTTTTTGGACATTAGCAGAATCGGCAAGTGTAACGACAGAAGTGAAGTTTTTGTCGACTTCAACTCCACTTACAACAACACCATCATTTTGAGCCGATTCTTTTGCAGCGTTAAGCGCGCGCCCGATTGAATCGTACACAGCATCGTCTAACTCGACATTTAAGGTTAACGAAAGTCCGCCCTTAAGATCAAGACCTAAATTAATTTTTTCTTGCGGCAGTATTGATTTTGTCGCATTCGGAAAAAACGAAGGTAGTGTGTAAAATAATCCAAATATAATTGAGATAAGTACTAAAACAAATTTAAACCACCAAAGAAACGGTAATGGTTGGGTATTTCGCATCATAAATACAGCCCTGTCTATAATTCAATATTGATAAATTTGCTTATCATAAACAGGGTAAAAGGAAAAAGGATTTTTAAAAATCAATTTCCTAAGCATTCATCCATCGTTACAAATTCATATCCGTGTGCTTTTAAGAGCGGAATGTATTCGTCTACAGCAGCTAAGGTTTGATCTTGCCAATCATGATTTAAATCTAAAATAGATTGATTAAAATCTACACCGCGACTTTTTAAATTATCAATATAAGTTAAATGAGCTTTAACACGATCGACAATTACTTTTACAGTTTCAGGTTCGTTTGGCATATTCCAATCGTATTTATCGCTATTCCATCTAACATTAATATAGCCATGCTCTTTAAAAACTTTATCAACTTTTAAGTCTACGTTTCCAAATGGTGGACGTAAGTATTTAGTCGATTTTTCAAGTTGAGCTTTAAGTTCTGGCGTAAGATTTTGCACATCAGGTGAATTCAATAAAATTTGTCTAGAGCGTTCAAGTTGATCGTAAATTTCTTCATCAGAAAGTGCAGTTAAATCTGGATGATTATAGGTGTGGTTTGCAACAAAGTGTCCTGCATGTGCTATTTGTCCAAGCCATTCGCTTGCTTCAGGGCTTTCTGCGTTTTTGCCATTCACAAAAAATGTTGCTTTCACATTATGTTTTTTAAGAATTTCGATAAGCTTTGGATAATTTTTAGAAGGGCCATCATCAAACGTCATTGCGTATTGATTATTTTTTATACAAGAAAAATTTGTATCAAGAGGCATGCCCCGCCCTTGATAAAAAAAGTTTGTTGTAATTAAACGGCACATTCCATCTGAACAATATGAAAATTGCTCATTTGGTTGGTTTGCAAATCCTGTTTGCGCAACAAGTGTTGTGGCAAATAATCCACTCAGTATTTTAAAGAATTTCACTTATTTTAAAACCTTCCAATTACCAGAAGCATCACGTTCGAGTGTAAATTCTGTATCAAACGCATAGTTTTTATCGCTTCTTTCAAGAAGTGTGCGGGTCATAGTGTCGATTCTTGGGCGAAGAGTTACTTTATCAACTAGTTCATGATTCATCATAACCGCAACTGGTGTATCAAAATTAATCACCATAGATTCGTTAAGAAGCACTCTGAACTTATCAACATTTGTTGCTTCAAGAACATTCACTGTGTTGTTTTCACGCACATATTCAACAACTAATTTGCCGTCTTTTGGATATTGATCGGCAACAGAAACATCTAACCAATAAAAAAGCTCATGTGGTTTTGCAGTGACGACTGGCTCGTTTAACACATCGCTAAGGACAGTTGCGCCAGCGCTTTCTGTTCTAAGAGAAGCATCTGTATTTAAATCCCAAACAATTTTTTGAGGTGTCGCATTACGTTCGTACTGATTTACCCAATCAATTGCGTTTGAATTTACAGTTTTATCGGAACGATCTTGAGTGTTCAGCCAGCCAGCTGGATTTGCAATGACTGTAGCTTGTGGGCGACGTGCATCGTTATCTGGCCATCCATTATGATAAAAATTTGTATGAACAAAAACATCGGTTGTGTAACCGCCATCATATTTTTTATTGAGTTCTTTAATTTCAAGGTAGTTTTTTGCAGCTACTTTATTGCGTTCAAATGCAGAATCGTTTTCGCCTACTTGAATTAAAAATGGTGTGTTACGAATGTTATCAAAAGGAATCCAATTATGATGCCCAGCCGACATATTAGCCGCAGCAAAGCGATCGGCCATGCGAGGAATTACTTGATAAACGCCATCTCCGCCCGCAGAGAATCCTAGTAAATACACACGATTTGGATCGACTCCTTCAAACAACACCATGTTTTCAATTAGTTGTTCGTATAAAGGATAAGATTCTTCTTCAAAGTGCAAATTCCAATTATTTGTAATTCCGCGAGTAGCAACATACACGCCATTTTCTACACTATCTTTGTAGTAGACTTTCATGTGTTCCCATTGGCTATCATTCATTCCTTGTGATGTTGAACCGCCACCATGCAATGCAATATAAAGTGGGTAACCATTCTTGCCTGGTACTCCAATTTTATCCATTGAAAACTTCATTGTTTTGTCGCTGAATTTAATGGCTTTATTATCGTGATTGGTTTTGCGCTCGGTAAGTTTTTGAGCGTTGGTAACATGTTTTGTCCAAAGTTCTTGAACAAGTGCATCATGATTTTGATTTGCATGGATAGAAAAAACAGAGACTAAAGAAAACGCTGCAATTGCAGTAGAGAATGTTCGGCGAAAAGTCATTTATACCTCCTGAAAAATGATAAATTCAAGATGGTCATCTAACACAAAAAAAACTTTTCCTCAACTGCTGGAAGTATTTTGAAGGTTTAGAAAAGTTAATTTAGAAATCTGCAATAGTGGATTGAACAATTTGATTTATTTTATTTTGATTTTGATAATATTTACTAGCATTAAAATCTTTTTTTGAAAAAAGCTCTTCAAAAATATTGTAACCGATAGTCGCGTATAAATTGTTTAATTCTGAAATGTTTAAATCAATTAGTTTTGCATTTTGGGCAGGCATGCGAGGTGCTATGCGTTTGAAACTATTTTGTTCATATCCATATGCGATAGAAATTAATTTGGCTTCATCATATTGTTTTCCAATTAATTCAACACCAATAGGCATTCCCAAATTTTGAGTATAAGAAATTGGAAATGTGATTGCAGGTAATCCTGCATTAGACGCAATTAATTCATTAGGCCCAACAGATTTTGAATTGTATGTTGCACTTCCAGTTGTACTCACTGGTAATAATAATGCATCGAGATTTTGTTCTTTTAAAATAGTTTCTATTGTACGTCTGTTTTGTTTAAAAATTTCTAATGCTTTTTGATGCTTTGCACTGTTTTTATTGGGCAGATTTTTAATATATGCAAGACATGATTTGGTATCAGAAAAGATGAGTGATCGTTTTGATTCACAAATATCTTTATAGCTTTGCCGAACTGAAGGAAACGATTTTAAATAATTATTGATATCTTCACGCTCTCCAGCCTGGTTGTAGAGTCGTTCTGTATTGTAATTTGCAATTATAATATTAGGAACAATAACAGCTCCTGATTTTTGCATCTTTTCAGTTGCTTGTTCAAAAGCAGACTTAATTTCTGAAGGCATATCTTTAAAAGGCTCAGTATCGCCAACTCTTTGTACGATGCCAATTCTCTTTTTTTGCAGCGCATTTTTGTTTAATGCACTATGATAGCGTGATTTTTGTTGATGATTATCTGTATTGACCTTTTTTGCATCTTCTCGAGAAATAACGTCTAACAATATTGCTAAATCAGTTGCATTTCTTGCCATTGGTCCTGCAATACCATCTAAATTCCCTCTTGGAAAAATCCCATTCTGGCTAATGAGGCCTGTGGTAGGTCTAAGCCCTACAATTCCATTGAAAGCTGCGGGAATACGGATAGAGCCGCTATTATCTGTGCCTATTCCAAGTATTGAAAAATTTGCACTTACTGCAACGGCAGAGCCCCCGCTTGAGCCTCCAGAATTTTGTGATGGATTGTATGCATTCCCAATTCGCCCGCTTTTGCTGCTAAAGCCCGACATACCTGATGCAAATTCATCCATACTTGTAGTTGCAAGAATTATGGCGCCTGCATTTCTCATGTGTTGGACAATAGTGGCATCACTCGTCGCTTGATTTCCTAATAAAGATAGAGAGCCAGAAGTGGCATTTATATCATATGAATTAATGTTATCTTTTATAACCACAGGTATACAATGAAGAGTGTCAATCAATTGATTAGATTTTTTAAATTGTAAATCTAGGGTTCTCGCTTGTTCTATTGCGTTTTCATTAATGGCAACAATCGCATTTAAAGAAGCCTGATTTGATAGTGTGTTTAAATTGAAATGCTTAATTCTATCTATATAATTATTGATTAACTCTTCGCAGGAAATTTTTTTATCTAAAATGTTTTTTTGTAAAGAATAAATCGTTGCTTCGTGAGAGAAGCTTTGCGTTTTGTTTTGTTGACTTTTTACTTTTACACACGCCAGGCACATAACTGCATTAACTAAGAGTAAGATTATGAATTTCAAAACTTTAATCCTTTGCAAAAATTAGCTTTTATTGCGTTCTCGTATCCAAATTTGGAATGGGCATAATGCCTTTTTCTAATAAAGAATTTTCTAGTTTTTCACTCTTGGTATCAATCCAGGTTTCATAAATATTTAAAACTGATCGATTTTTTGAGGTTTGATTGGTTTGTTCAGAAACACACAAAAGAATATCTACAGACTGCAGAAAATTGTCGCTCATGTTTTGATAAATTCTTGTGAGAGTTTTTTGTTGTGTGCTTTGCTTGCCCATAAGAGAAGAAAGCGTTTGATAAGCCGATTGGCCTAAGGAAATATAATATTTTATACTAAAGGCTTTATTTGAGAAATACTGTTGATAAAATCCAGAGAAGTAGAGAGCTTTGTCGGCAAGTTTTTTATAAAGCACGATTTGTTCTCCTGGGGGGCTTTCAGCTGCTTTTGCAAGCATTTCAGCTAAACACTCGTTAATTGCGGTATGTTCCCCTATTCTTAAGAAATCTGAGAGCAATTGAACAAGATAAAACTCCACATTTTCTGAAAGCCGCACTTTGCAGCTTTTTTGAGCTAATTGTATCTGCTCATAAAAAAAACCTTTTATATCAGAGTGTTCAGATATATCCAGTATTCGCGTTTCTTTTCGTCTGTCATTCATAGAACCTCCAGAGAAATAAAGCGTCAACATATAATAATTTTACATCAAGATTTCCTTGCAATCAAATAGTGCAAATAGTACAAATATAGAAGAAGACAATTCGGCTACAGCACAACTTGCAGTTATACTTGCAGGAGTGAGGAAAGTCCGGACTTCACAGAGCAAGATGCTGGCTAACGGCCAGGCGGTGTTTTTGTGTAATTTTGTAAAGAATTTTGCAAACATATCGACGGAAAGTGCAACAGAAAGTATACATCCGCTTAGGCGGTAATGGTGAAAATGTGAGGTAAAAGCTCACAGATAGTCTTGGCAACAAGTTATCCGGCAAACCCCATCCGAAGCAAAACCAAATAGGAGTGAAGAATCTGCTCGATTCGTTCGACACTCGGGTTGGTTGCAAAGAATTTCGTGGTAACTCGAAATCAAGACAAATTGTAGCTAGTACAGAATCCGGCTTATGGGTTGTCTTCTATTTATATATATTTCAATTAGTTAGGACTAGACTAAATGTTTTTCACATCCGAAAGTGTAAGCGAAGGCCATCCAGATAAAATAGCAGACCAAATATCTGACGCTATATTAGACGAGCTTCTCATGTTCGATTCTAATGCTCGTGTTGCGTGCGAAACTTTATGTAAAACAGGTCTTATTGTCATTGCGGGCGAAATTTCTTACGACTACGCAGTTGTACACAGTGCAGAACAAAAAATTGGTCGGAAAATGCGTAAATATTCCGATATTGCACGTGAAGTTGTGCGTGAAATCGGATACGATGATGCCACTACCGGTTTTGATTACAAAAGCTGTGGTGTGCTTATTGCTTTAGAAGAACAATCGCCAGATATTGCACAAGGCGTTGACATTTCAAATGATAAAGCTCAAGGAGCTGGCGATCAGGGTATGATGTTTGGTTATGCTACAACAGAAACTCCTGAATATATGCCTGCAAGTTTGCAATATTCTCATGAAATTTTAAAAGGCTTAGCAGAAGCAAGAAAATCAAAAGAAGTTGAATGGTTACGCCCAGATGCAAAATCTCAAATCACTGTCGAATACGACGAAGCCGGAAAATTAAAACGAATTGATACAATTGTACTCAGCACAATGCACGCGGCAAATGTTTCTCAAGACGAAATTAAAGCTTTTGTGATTGAAACTATTATTCCTCGTACGATTCCTAGCCATTTAATCGATGAAAAAACTAAATATTTTATCAATCCAACTGGTAAGTTTGTGATTGGTGGTCCACAAAGCGATTGTGGTCTTACAGGCCGCAAAATAATTGTAGATACTTATGGCGGGCACGGTGCTCATGGTGGCGGTGCTTTTAGCGGCAAAGATCCTTCTAAAGTCGATCGTTCAGCGGCTTATATGGGGCGCTATATCGCTAAAAATATTGTTGCTGCAAAATTGGCCGACAAAGTTTTGGTCCAAATTGCGTATGCAATTGGTGTAGCGAAACCAGTCAGCGTTAATATTCAAACCTTTGGCACAGAAAAAGCTTCTGTAAAAGCAATTGAAAATAGTGTGCACAAATGTTTTGACATGACGCCTGCAGGAATTGTCAAATCGCTTAATCTCCTTTATCCTTTTGAGTATGGCTTTAATTACCAAAGCACAGCCTCTTATGGGCATTTTGGTCGTGATATTTTCCCATGGGAAAAAACAAATAAAATACAAGATTTGTTGGAAGCTATTCAATTAGAGCAAGATAACCAAGGAGATTCGAATTTATGGCAAGCGAACGAAATTCAAGATCAGCCTATTACTTTATAATCTCATTTTTAGCGCTTGCTTTTACTTCGTTTGCATTTGCTTTTCCTACAGAAGCCGATTTAGATAAGTTATGGGCTGCGCGTCAGCCTATTCAAGGCCAAAAGCAGATTATCAAATTCATAAAAGTTCAAGAAAATATTCCTGATAATTTTGAAGTGTCTTGGCGCGTTGCGCGTTTAGTGTATTTTGTTGGCCATTTTGGTTATGGAAAAGAAAATTTTACTAAAAAAGAAAAATTACTCGTTTTTAAATATGGCTCAGATGCCGCAAATATTGCTCGTAAGTCAAAACCAGATCGCGTGGAAGGCCATTATTGGTACGCGACTAATCTTGGTTCATACGGAATGGTTAAAGGTATTTTTTCAGCATTGAAGTATGCAGATGAAGCTCGTGATGCTCTTATCAAAGCTGTTGAGTTAGAGCCATCTTATCATTGGGCTGGCCCTTATCGTACACTGGGGCGTTTTTATCAAGCAGCGCCTCGTGTTATTTCCTTTGGCAGCAAGAAAAAAGCATCTGAATGCTTTCAAAAAGCTTTGGAAATTTCGCCTGATTTTCGTCTTAATATTATGAATTTAGCAGTTTTTACAAAAGAACAAGGTGATTTTGATGGTGCATATACGTTAATGCAACAGGCTAAAAAATCTCCTAAACTAGATGGAGATATTGAAGAAAAAAAATACCTTACTGAATTGGCAAAAGATATTAAAACCCTTAAAGAAGAAGAAGCATAATGTCACCAAAAAAAATCGTTGTAATTGCATGTATTTTACTTGTTATCGTTGGTATTCCTTTAGCCTATTATCTTGGTTCTCATAAAACTGCGGGTCAAAAAGCGGTTGGAATTGTGAATGGAACTACGCTTTATAAAAAAGATCTTACTCCGCAAGAACGTCAAAGTTTATTTGATGCCTCAACTCAATATTATGGTGCTGTCGAAAATATATTAGCACGCCGTTATTTTGATGATGTGGTCGAAAAATATAAAAAACAAAACAGCATTACAGATGATCTAGAAGCACAAAAAAAATATATTGATGCCAATACAAGTGTAACTAATGAACAAGTAAAACAGTTTATTGCAGCAAATGCAGATAATCCTCAGTTAAAAGGCAAAACTCTTGAAGAAAAAACACAACTTGTTGAGCCTTATTTAAAACAACAAGCAATGCAGACATTTTTTGAAGGATTAATTGCAAAAGCAGTTGCAGACGGCGACCTAAAAGTTCTTTCTGCGCAAAAACCAAAACTTCCTAAAGTCGATTTAATTGTGAATGATGACGATCCAACAATTGGGCCAAAAAATGCACCAATTACGATTGTTGAATTTGCTGATTATCAATGCCCATTTTGCCAAAAAGCTTTGCCAACAGTAAAAGAAGTTTTAGCTAAATATAAAGATAAAGTACGTTTTGTATTTAAAAACTATCCTTTAACTCAAATTCACCCGCAAGCAGTAAGTGCTGCAGTAGCTGCCGAATGTGCAAAAGAACAGAATAAATTTTGGGAAATGCACGAGCAATTATTTGAAAATTACTCTCAGCTTTCAGATAAGCTTTATAAAAGTTTAGCCAGTGAATTAAGTTTGGATATGACAAAATTTTCAAATTGCCAAACTAGTTTAGATGTTCAAACTAAAATTATGAATCAAATTGAATATGGTCAAGCGTTAGGGATTACAGCAACGCCAGCATTTTATATAAATGGAACGTTGCTTATGGGTGCTCAGCCTCTCTCTGCTTTTGAATCAGTGATTAATGAAGAGCTTGCAAAAAGTAAAAAATAAATTTTAAGACAGCCTCTATTATAAAGCTTGTCTACATTCAGGACATTTTTTGGGGCCACGTTCAACGCAAGTCTGTAAACACTGTTCATGAAATATATGTCCGCATGAAGTACTGACAATATGGCTGCCACTTCCTCTTTCTTTTAGTGGCATGAGGCAAATTGCGCAATCTCCTTCTACTTCCCTAAACAGTCTTATTCCAACTGAGGGATTAGCGGCCGCCGCCGCAGGCGCAGCCGCGGCCGCCGCCACTGCAACATGATAGTTTTCTATGCCACCATGAGGATATGGAATTTGTCCCGTGTGCGGGGGCGGCGGCCAAGGAGCACCTCCCTCAATTGCAGCAGGTGCTGCAGCTAATTCAGCCCTTCGCCTCATATCTGCCAGTTCTGCAACGTTTATAGCAGCGCCATCGCGTTGGCGTATAGCCAAAACTTCGGCTGCACCATCATAACGGCGTCCCATGCCAACAGCAGAGGCACGCGGCAAATGTGAGGCGTGTATTCCAAGTGGTGGCGGCTGCTCTTGGGCCAGAAAAGAAATGGGAACTGCACTATGCTGTGGTGGCTGTAGTTCCCCAAATAAAATGGGAACTACACCATGCTGCGGTGGCTGCTGGCCCTGAAAAGAAGGGGGAACAGAATATGGCATTGGTTCCCTTGGCAGTGCGGGCCAAGCTGCGCCGGGCATAGGCGGATATCCTGGTTGCAAAGCGCCAGGCCTTTGAGCCTCCATGCGTTGAGTCATAGGTCTTAAATATTCTTCAAGATATCCTTCTTCTGCTAAAATTTTATGTGCTAATTTTAGAATGTTTGCTACATGAGTTTGAATGACACTTCTATATTGTTGAAATATTTTGTATGCCTCAAAGTATCTACTCCCGCTCTCAGTTATCCAACCTTTTTTATAATCGTCATATTCGCGTTGTCGACCATTAGTGCGCGCGGTTTCCGCTAATTCGAAATACCTATTTATCCAATTATAACAAGTACCACAAACTTTCAGTGGAAATGGCGCTTGAACATATAAATCTTTTCGATGCATAGGATGTATTCTTGGACTAAGTTCTCTTGAGAGTACTAAGTCTTTTGTAAAATGCAACCGTCTACCCATTGCATCGGTATGACCATATTGTATGCATAATCTTGAAGGATTATTCATTAATGATCTTTTGCCGCACATGTCGCATGGATTAAAAATAAATATATTCCTTTATAGGGTATCTTAGTTGTTTTTATTGGGTTTTTAGAAAAAAAATGTTTGATCCATTATATAATATATAATATAAAAAGTCAACTATAATAAAATAAAATGCATACAGATTCGAAGTAAAAATGATCGCAATAGAATTTGTGAATGCATCTAAGATGCGAGACGCTGCAAGCGCGTAACGACGCCTGTATTCTATCTATGCCAACCCCAAGTTAAAAATCCAAGACGCTATACACACGTCAGAAAAGTAAATAAACTTTGTGTAACGAGCAGATATTGGGCAGCAGATGAGAGCGTTGAGTAATGCGAAAAAGAGTAGTTTGTGTGCATTTGTTCCGCACGTAAAAATAAAAACCTCTACCCTGTCATAATCCCAGGACAACTCTGCATACAAATACTCTTTTTCGCATTACTCAACGCTCTCATCTGCTGTCCAATATCGGCTTGTTACACAAAGTTTATTTACTCTTCTGACGTGTGTATAGCGTCTTGGATTTTTAACTTGGGGTTGGCATTATCTACATAAGGAGGCGCGCGTCGCTGCAAGCAACGCGGCAGATTGGGTTATTCAACAATTCTATTTCATGAATCCGCAAAATAAGAATACAACGCCAAGAATAAAGACAACGCCGCCTATAACATTGAGATTTGCCTTTTTTTGACAAACTTTAACGCGATTAATCCAAACTGCTGGAAAAATTGCACGAAAAACACCAGCCAATAAAATTAACCAACCGACAATTGTGACTAATACAGTCCAATTAGAAACCCAATGATGATGAAGCACAACGATAAATGCACCAAAAATGAGCGGCATTAGGGTTGCAACAAATTGGATTGCATGATTTCTGATAATTGCAGACATTGCTTTATCAACGTGTTCTTTGTTTAGTATGCAGCCAAGACCTAATACAGAAAAGAAGATACCTAACACTTGCGCGAACATATGTGATGTTGTCATGTGAAATTCCTTTTAACTGAAAAGTTTCTTAAAAAACGTCCCTTCAAAAGAAGGCTTTTGAAGGGACTAAGGCATTGGAATCAATGCTGAAAAATATGAAGTTGTTCATTAAATAATAAAAAGGAATTATTTAATTGTGCTCCAATATGCAAGAATCATTGCAATCACAAGAAGATTGATGAATTGATTAATGACTTTAGCCATAAAGAATTGCCATTGTTTTTTCATCCATGCAGTTGCGTGTAATGTCATTGGTACATAGAAACCAATCCACACTGTAAATGCAACGCAAAAGCCATATTTATACGCTGATTTGTCTGGCATAATGTGTGCTGTCTGAGCAAGCATTAATAAACGGCCAATAACATAAGCAGTAAAAAACGCAGCGATTAAGCTGATAAGAGTTGCAACGCGAGTTTCTTTTTTGTCCATACTATGGTGCATGCCGCATTCGCTAGCCCATTTTTTACCGCATACCCATGTGTGCCAAACCCAACCCCAAAAAATACTTGCAACAGCTGCAACAATAACTGCAACTAAACTTACGTGACCTATCATAACTATTCTCCTACAGAATGTTGAATAGATTTTCACAATGAAAAATCTCTTTTCATTTTAACAAATGTCAAAAGAATAAGAAAAGTAGGAGGGCAAATAATATCGTCAAAAAATTAACATGGTTACCAAATAGATTAAGATTCTAAATTGGCATTTGTATAGACGCTTTGAACATCATCGTGGTCATCAATCTTATTAAGTAAGATTTTAAGTTTTTCTTCGTCTGAGCTATTAAGTTGAACTTCATTGTCAGGAATGTATTCTATCCCTGCCTTTTCAAAAGTTAGCCCATTTACAAGCAGTAGTTCCCGAATTTCGGCAAATTCTGTTGATGGACATGTCAAAATCATAGCGTTTTCGACTTGTTCAGTATCTTCGATTCCTGCTTCCAGAGCGGCTTCTAAAATTTGATTTTCAGTAAAATCGGCGGAATTAATCTGAAACACACCCTTTTTTTGAAACATCCATGCAATGGAGCCAACTTCAGTAAGCATGCCGCCATTTTTTTGATTTAACACACGAAGCTCGGGAAAAGTGCGATTGCGATTATCGGTTAAGACTTCAATAAGTATACCTGTGCTACCAGGGCCTTTTGCTTCGTAAAGTATTTCTTCAAACAGAGCGCTGTTTTTATCTTCGCCCGAGCCTTTTTTGATGGCACGGTCGATATTATCTTTAGGCATGCTATTGTCTTTTGCTTTTGCAATCGCTGAACGAAGTGCAGGATTAGCAGAAGGATCGGCACCATTTCTGGCTGCTACTGTAATAAGGCGCGCTAATTTAGTAAAAAGCTTGCCACGTGAGTGTGCAGATTCTGCCAAGCGACCCGCAATAGTATTGTGTCTTCCCATATGTTTTTATTCTCCCCAAGCAACATCTGCGCCTAATTGTTGCATTTTTTCGACTATACGATCATACTTTCGCTCTAATTCTTGTACATTATAAAAATGACTCGTGCCATCTGCAACTAAACCGGCAATTACTAAGCTCATTGCAGCTCTGATATCAGTTGGTAAGTTAAAATCGGCTGCTTTAAGCGGCGTTGGGCCATAAACAATTGCCGAATGGAGGTGATTTTTATTGCGAAACCGACACGCCGATTCGCCTAAGCAAAATGAATGTGTGTGAATATTTGCACCCATTTCATTTAACTGCGCTGTATAATTTAAACGATTTTCAAAAATAGTTTCATGTAAAATACTAATGCCATGAGCCTGTGTAAATAAAACCATAAAAGGCTGTTGCCAGTCTGTCATAAAACCTGGGTGCACATCAATTTCAATATGACTTTGCTTTAATTTTTGTGGCGCTTCAATATAGATACCAGCTGAATTAATTTCAAAACTAGCTCCCATTCTTTGAATAAAATTTAAAAAACTATACAAAGGATCGTGAGGCATATTTTCAAGTAAAAGATTTCCACCAGTTGCAAGGGCTGCACATGCAAAACTAACTGCTTGGTTTCTATCGAGCATAACTCTTAAAGCGCAGCCTTTGAGTTTTTTTACGCCTTGAATCACGTAAGTGCGATTAGGGCCAATCATAATATCTGCGCCCATTTTTTGGAGCATTTTAACGAGTTCGATAATTTCAGGTTCAATTGCAGCGTTTTCGATAACAGTACGGCCTTTGGCAAGTGTGGCTGCAATAATTAAATTTTCTGTTGTCATCACACTAGGAAAGGGAAGAATAATATGTGCACCGTGCAAACCCTCTTTGCCAACAGTAAGATGATAAAGATCTTCAGAAAGAGTTACGTTTGCACCCATTTGTTCTAATCCGTTGATATGAAAATCTACTGGTCGTTTGCCAATTTTATCACCACCAAGTGTGCCATAAATATAAGCTTCTTTAAATCGGTGCAATAATGGGCCAGCAGCAAGGATTGAAATTCTGTTTTTTTGACAAATTTCTTTTGAGATTTTGTTTGTAGATAATTTTTTTGCGCATAGACGAATTGTATTTTCTTCTAAATGCTCAACTGCCCCACCTAAGTGTGAAAACAATTCTTCTGCAATAAAACGTTCATTTACGACGGGAGCGCCTTTAATAATAACAGGTTCATCAGTAAGTAAGGCAGCAAGAATACATTTTGTAACTTGATTGCTACTGCCAGCAATTGATATTTTTCCATCAAGAAGTTTTTTTCCCCCTTTAACGATCAAATGCTTGTTCATTATTTATTTCCCCGTTAGATTTTATCATCGTAATTACATGTTTTTGGAGAATGACAAGATGTCAATCAAAACGCAAGAAAACTTAAGTCATAATTTAAAAAAAACGTCACTTTTTTTACAGCATCAAAAATTAAAGGCGAAAATAGTCCCTTTTGCAGGGTGGGAAATGCCAGTGCAATATCCTCATGGACTTATTGCAGAACATAATGCAGTACGAAATTCAGTTGGTATTTTTGATGTAAGCCATATGGGTGAAATTGAAATTACAGGGACAGAAAGTAAAAAGTTTTTACAAGAACTTACCATTAATGATTTAGAAAATTTAAATACGCATCAAGCACAATACAATGCACTTTGTAATGAAGATGGAAAAATTCTTGATGATATTATCATTTATAAAAAATCAGATGAAAATTATTTTATTTGTGTAAACGCATCAAATATTGAAAAAGATTTTAATTGGATAAAAAGTTATTCATCAAAATATAATGTTACAGTTTCTAATCTTAGCAACCAATATGGTCAAATTGCCATTCAAGGGCCTAAAAGTCGTGATGTGTTAAGCAAAATTATTGGAAACTCAATTCATGATTTAAAATATTATTATTTTTATGAAGTCGAAATTTTTAATTGTCAATGTTTAGTTGCACGAACTGGATACACAGGCGAATTAGGCTTTGAAGTGTATTGTCCTGCTGAAATTACAGAAGCATTGTGGGAAAAACTGCTAGAGTGTGGCAAACCGTTTTCTCTTTTGCCATGTGGTTTAGGCGCACGTGATACTTTACGATTAGAAGTGGGGTATTTATTGTGCGGCACTGATATGGATGAAAATAACACGCCATTAGAGTGTGGTTTAAAATGGATCACAAAGTTAGAAAAGCCTACTTTTGTAGGTAAAGATGCAATTGTTACGCAATGCGAAAAAGGCGTTTCAAAAAGACTAGTCGGTTTTGAAATGTGCGATCGTGCAATTGGGCGACATGGTTATAAAGTTTTTCATCCCGAGCAAAAAGAAAAGCAAATTGGTATTGTTACAAGCGGATCTCCTTCTCCTACGCTTGCTAAAAATATTGGTTTTATGTATTTAGAAAAAGCGTTTTCCAAAATTGATACTCATGTCTTAATAGAAGTGCGTGGCGCATTAAAACCAGCACAAGTTGTTAAAAAAACATTTTATAAATCTAAATCTTTACATTCTTAAAAGGAGTTGAAAATGGAAACATCACAAATCGTTTTAGCAAGCAGACCTGTTGGCCGTCCAGATCTCAATAATTTTAGACTGCAAAATATGACTTTGCCTTCGTTAGAATACGGACAAGTTCGTTTAAAAGGCAGTTACTATTCCGTGGATCCTTATATGCGTGGGCGCATGAATGCAGGAAAGTCTTATGTGCCTCCTTTTGAAGTAGATCAATCTCTTAGTGGCAATGCGGTTGCAAGCGTTTCTGAAAGCATGCATCCAGAATTTAAAGTGGGTGATACAGTTGTGGGAATGTTGCCATGGGCAAAAGAATGCGTGGTTTCTGGCAATGAACTTCGTCACATTAATCCAAAGCTAGTTTCACCAAGTTATTTTTTAGGTGTTTTAGGAATGCCTGGGATTACTGCTTATTTTGGTGTGATGGATATTTGTAAACCTAAATCAGGAGAAGTGTTTGTTGTATCAGGCGCTGCTGGTGCAGTGGGATTAGTTGCTGCTCAGATTGCTAAATTAAAAGGCGCAAAAGTAGTTGGTATTGCAGGCTCTGAAGAAAAAATTCAACTGCTTAAAAATGATTTTGGATTTGATGAAGTTATTAATTATAAAACAACAGTTGATATGAAAGCCGCCATCGAAAAAGCATGTCCAAATGGAGTTGATATGTATTTTGATAATGTTGGTGGCGAAATTTCAGATGCTGTTATTACAAGTATCAACTCCCATGCACGCATTGCAATTTGTGGTCAAATTTCTCATTATAACGAAACAAAGCTTTCAATGGGCCCTCGTTTATTAACAAATATTTTAGTGAAAAGCGCGCTTGTAAAAGGGTTTTTGGTTTTTGATTATCAAGAACGTTATCCTGAAGCGGTTGCCCAGTTAGCAGAATGGGTTGACGAGGGATTGGTGCAGTTTAAAGAAACCACTATTGAAGGTTTTGAGAAATTACCTGAAGCATTGTTAGGATTATTTAATGGAGATAATATTGGTAAAATGGTAGTGAAGATTTAAATCATTACTTAATTTTATTACCTTTAATAGGCAAGCAATTGAAATTTAAAAACATTTATATTTTTACTGCACTTTACATTATATTTTTTTATCCGTTTAATGCGACAGCACAATCGTCCAAAGTCGTTGTGATTAGGGGTGCGCAGATCATTGATAGCATATCTTCAGTGCCAATTGAAAACACTGTGCTTGTTATCAAAGATGATAGAATCAGTGGGCTATATTCAGAAAATGATAAATATATTCGTTCATTAGAAGATGCTGAATATATTAATGCAACTGGTAAAACAATTATGCCCACGCTTGTTGATGCGCATGCTCATCTTGGCGTAGTAAAAAATTTAATACCTTCATCTAAAAATATCACTCAAGAAAATGTTATGGCTCAATTGCACCAATATGCGCGCTATGGAATAGGTGTTATTGCATCTTTAGGGATTGATGAAGATTTTATTTATAATATGCGTACTCAAGAAACAAAAAGCATGCTGCATGTTCCTAAGATTATTACAGCTGGCAAAGGTTTTGGTGTGTTAAATGCAGCGCCTCCAGCAGCATTTGGTACAGATAAAATTTATCGTCCAGAAAATATTCAAGATGCAATTAAACAAATGAATGAGCTTGCAAAAAATAAGCCTAATCTTGTTAAAATTTGGGTTGATGATTTTCGTGGTCAACATGCTCCTAAAATGAAGGCCGATATTTATAAAACAATTATTAGAGAGGCGCATAAGCAGAATATTCCTGTTGTGGCACATGTGTTTTATATGGAAGATGCAAAAGAACTCATTCGTAACGGAGTTGATATATTAGGCCATAGCATACGTGATCAGGTGGTAGATGCAGAGCTTATAGAGTTAATGAAGTCCCATCATGTCAGTCTTATTCCAACATTGTCGCGTGATGAAGCATCATTTATTTACCACGATTCTCCGGAATGGTTGAAGGAAGATTTTTTTCTAAACTCTATTACGCATGATGTATTGAAATTTTTAAAGTCAAATCAAGCTCCTAATAATATACAAGCAAGAAGCGATCTTATCATCGCAAAATTAAATCTTAAGACGTTATTTGATGCTGGTGTAAAAATAGCATTTGGCACCGATTCTGGTGCTAGTCCTGAAAGAGCACAAGGATTTTCAGAACATAGGGAACTAGAATTGTTGGTAGATTCTGGCTTAACTGAGTTTGAAGCTGTTCAAGTTGCGACTGTAATGAGCGCACAAAGTCTTGGAATTGAAAAAGACATAGGGACATTAGAGACAGGAAAATTAGCAAATTTTATAATTCTTAATAAAAACCCGCTCAAAAATATTAAAAACACTCAAAAAATTCATTCAGTGTGGCTTAAAGGCAAAAAAGTATATTAATCTATTTGATTATTTAAAATACTCATGTGAACCCAAATTTTATATTGTAGCAAAGATTAGCTTTGCCTCTCGCGCTTTGATTTCTTTATTGCGCAATCTTGTCTATTTGAGCATGCAATCTATCTGCATAAATTTTGTAATTGAAAACTGACCTGCTACTTGCTGCAATTGCGCTTTCACAAAACGCTTCAAAAAGAAGCAAATTTCTAAAATCACTTAAAATAATTTTAAATTTTTTACTTTGAGCACCAGGAGTGGAAAGTACCTTAGTGATTAATTTTGCATATGTCGGATTCATTTCACTTAAGAAAATGTCTATTCCAAGAGGTAATAACTCGAGAGTTTGTGTGGGATTTTGAGTTGCAACACCTGTATATGATATAAAAAATCGTGAAAAATAATTTTCAAGTGGTAATAAAAATGCAACTGCTTCCGAGAAAAATGTAGAAATTATGTCATGATGAATTTCTACAGGATTTATTGACTCTATACTTGTTGCACTTGCCACGCGGGCATTGCCAATACTTCTGTGGTACGCACAGATCCATAAATGTAACTGACGAAATACGCTTTGTCGTGAGAGTATTGGAAATCTATTTTTGGAACTTGCAGTAGCAGGTTGTTTTACAAATTCTTGGAGACAAGAAAAGAAAAGCCGTAAGTCATTTTCGGAATATTGTATTTCCTGAATTGGCTTGGATACAACTGGATATGATTTGCCAAGCGGAGTTAACAAAGCCTTTTTTATCGGGCTAAAAATAAGGGCTCTGATATTTAAAGATACTGATTCTGCCGTATAGTGATTTGTGCCTAAATCTGTTGTAGAATCTTGTACAAATTGATCAGGATGAGTTTTTTGCCATTCAGGAAATGATCTTGAAAGCGCTGAAGTATAGCGAACATGCGAAGAATGCATAGAATGATGTGGTTTTGTTGTATCGGGAATACCAACAAAACGGACTATTGGTTCATCTAATTTTAAAAAGGTACCACCACAACCACAAAAAACCGTAATATCTTGTTTTATTTCAATTTTTTGATGACAGATGTTGCATTGGTTAAAAAACATAAAAATCCCCTAAAGTTGAGGCCTCTTTTTATATTTCATGCCGTTGACATAAAATCAAGATATACTTATTTTAAATCAATAAGTCTTCATAAAACGCACCAAAACTTAAAGACGGATCGCAAATTTGTAGTTCCATAATCCAACGTTCTGAAGCTGGCCTATCGGGAAAATCAAACAAAGACATATTGGTATAACGTGCATGTGAAAATTCAGATAAACGATGTCCTTTTACATATGCAGGATGCATTTTATAACCATATTGGGTAATTAGGTTCCGCGCATAGGCACATAAATCTGGACCAACAGGATTGACTGCACGCCAATATTCTTGAATATCATCAAAAATTAATTTGAGATCTTTTTTGATTTTGTGATGTTCTGGATTACTGCCTACAACAAATGTATTGCCACAATCTCCTTCAATATTGTTCCAAACAGGACCTACATCTAGGTAAAAAATATCGTTTTCTTGTAGTTCGACATCTTCAGTGTACTCATCATCAAAGCTTAGAATTGTCGATTTACCAAACCTTACATGTGTACGATGCCAAAACTTTTTAACGCCTTGATCCCGAAAATACGCATTGGCCATTTTAATGGCTTCTTGCTCACGCATGCCTGGTTTTATCATTTGACTAATTGCATGAATGGCATCCCATGTTTTTTGTCGTGCTGTAGTTGTCATTTCTAAAACGGCGTCTGAATTAATGCCTTCTAAATTTGCATTTTTTATATTTTGAGCATTAATATCCATGCTTGTTTCCTTCCGATTTTTTTATTTACACTCTTTCAAAAATGCCTGCAGCGCCCATGCCTGTGCCAATACACATTGTAACCATTCCATACTTTTTATTGTGCCGATTTAAAGCATGCACAAGCATTGTTGAGCGGATTGCGCCAGTTGCTCCAAGTGGATGGCCGCATGCGATTGCCCCACCAAGTGGATTGATAATTTCGGGGTTTAAATTTAATTCTTGAATGACAGCTAAACTTTGTGCAGCGAAAGCTTCATTTAGCTCTATCCAATCGATATCATTGAGAGACAGTCCTGTTTGTCTAAGTACTTTAGGAATTGCTACGGTAGGCCCAACTCCCATAATTTCAGGAGCAACTCCTGCTACGCTAAAACCTACAAAACGAGAAAGAGGCTTTAAATTAAATTGTTTGATGGCTTTTTCGCTGGCTAAAAGCAGTGCGCCTGCACCATCACTCATTTGTGAACTATTTCCAGCCGTCACGCTTCCTCGCGCTGAAAATACAGGCCTTAATTTTGAAAGAACATCTAACGATGTATCGGGCCTTGGGCCTTCATCTTGCGTACAATTATTGTAAGGCAGAATTTCGTTTGCAAATTCGCCATTTTGAATTGCTGCACACGCTTTTTGGTGGCTTTGTAAGGCAAAAGCATCTTGTGCTTCGCGTGAAACTTTCCACTGATTTGCCACTTTTTCTGCTGTAATTCCCATGCCATAACCAATTGCTAGGTGGTCGTTTTCAAAGATTGCGGGGTTCATCACAACACGGTTGCCCATCATAGGAATTAAGCTCATACTTTCAGTGCCAGCTGCCACCATGACATTTTCTTCGCCCATCATAATTTTATCTGCAGCAAGGCTTACGGCTTGCAAACCAGACGAGCAAAATCTGTTAATTGTCACTCCAGGAACAACATTTGGGTAGTTTGCAAGTAAAAGCGCAATACGGGCAACATTCATGCCCTGTTCTGCTTCAGGCATTGCACAACCAACAATAACATCGCCAATTTGAGTTGGATCGAGTTCAGGTGCTTTTTGAAGAAGACCTTTTAAACAGTGCGCAAGTAAATCATCTGGGCGAGTTGTTCGAAACATCCCTCTTGGAGCTTTTCCAACAGGTGTACGAACTGCAGCGCAAATATATGCATCTTGAATTTGTTTAGCCATATCATCTCTCCTAATGAAATTCTGGATCCCGCGATCAAGTCGCGGGATGACAATGTTAGTTACGTAATGACAATGTTAGTTACGTAAGGGTTTTCCGTTTTTGAGCATAAAATTAATACGTTCTTTTGTTTTAGGATTTTTAAGAAGTTCCATAAAATATTTAAATTCTAAATCGAGTAAATATTGTTCATCTACTAAAGTGCCTTGTTCAACAGCGCCACCACCTAAAATATCGGCAACCATAGAACCAATTTTAAAATCGTATTCGGAAATAAATTGGCCTTCTTTCATATTTAATAAAGCGGCTTTGATTGTTGCTGTGCCGCCAGTACCAGTAACTTGAATTGTTTTTCCAAGCGGTGCTGGACGGTAAGAAGCTTCATACATAGATTTTGCTGTGCTCATTGCAACATGCAGAACTTCATTTGGGTGGAACACAACAATATCATCTGCTTTTAAATAACCTAATTCTTTGGCTTCATGCGCGCTTTTTGAAACTTTTGCCATTCCTATTGTTTCAAATCGTTTTTGCAAGAAGGGAAAAATATGTGTGCCTTTTGCTTCTTGCGCGGCGCGTAAAGCAAATTCTTTGCAACCACCACCTGCTGGTAATAATCCAACACCAATTTCCACAAGACCCATATAAGATTCTGTGTGTGCAACTGCTTTTGCACAATGCATTACAAACTCACACCCACCACCAAGTGCTAAACCTTGTACAGCAGCAATTGTGGGAATAAGTGAATATTTAAGCGCCATTGAAGCGTCTTGAAATTTTTTAATCATGACTTCAAGTTGTTCAAAGTCGTTTTCAGAGATTGCAGTAGTGACTTGTAAAAGGTTCGCACCTGCACTAAATGGTGGTTCAGGTTGCCATAAAACCAAGCCTTTAAATTGGCCTTCCGCAAGTTTTACACTTTCTAATACTCCATCAAGAACATCGCTTCCAACTGCATGCATTTTGCTTTTGAAAGAAAGAATGCCTATTTCGGAATCTAGAGTCCATAAACGCACCCCTTCATTTTCATAAACGGTTTTTCCAAAGTTAGGTTTTGCTTCACCAAGAACTGTTTCAGGAAAGAGTTGGCGTTCGTATACAGGAAGCTTACGACGTGGTTCGTATTGATTTGTTTTTGCAGAATAACTGCCTTCAGGTGTATGTACAGCAGTGCGATTTGCTTCTAAAACCCATTTCGGTAATGGCTGATTGCAAAGAGTTTTTCCATTTGCAATATCTTCTTGAATGGCTTTCGCAACTTCTTGCCAGCCAAATTCTTGCCAAATTTCGAATGGCCCGCGTTTCCAACCAAATCCCCAACGAACTGCAAAATCGAGATCGCGAGCATTATCTGCAATATCAGAAAGCCACGTTGAACAATAATGAAACAAATCACGAAACAATGCCCATAAAAATTGAGCATGAGGATGATTCGATTCACGCAGTTTTTTAAATTTTTCTTTTGGATCTTTTGTTTTTAAAATGGCAATAATTTCTTCAGGGAGTGCTGAATCAGACGGCCTATAATCTTTTTTGTCTAGATCAAAAACAGAAATAACTTTGCCTACTTTTTTGTACACACCTTGACGCGTTTTTTGTCCAAGTACACCTTGTTTAATAAATGCATTTAACCATTTAGGCAGAGTAAATAAAGATTTCCAAGGATCATTTGTAAGTGTTTCTTCCATGGTTTTTGTAACATGTGCAAATGTATCTAAACCAACCACATCTAATGTGCGGTATGTTGCGCTTTTAGCGCGCCCAATATGTGTACCTGTAAGCGCATCGACTGTATCAAAACCAAGTTTAAACTTTTCGGAATAATAAACCGTTGAAAGCATGGAAAAGATTCCAACTCTATTGGCAATAAAGTTTGGTGTGTCTTTTGCGCGCACAACTCCTTTTCCAAGTTTACTTGTTAAAAAAGTTTCGAGATTATTGAGTACTGCTTCGTTTGTTTTAGCGTGTGCAATTAATTCAACCAACATCATATAACGAGGTGGATTAAAAAAGTGAACACCACAAAAATTTGCACGCAGTTCTTCTGGTAATGCTTGTGCAAGTGTTTCGATTGATAATCCAGATGTATTTGAAACAAATATATTTTGTTTTGAGAGATGTGGGGCAACTTTTGCATACAAATCTTGTTTAAAGTCGAGACGTTCGCTAATAGCTTCAACAATTAATGTACAATTTGAGAGTAAAGCTAAATCGGTATTGTAATTTGCAGCTTGTATAAGGCTTGTTTTGCTTTTGAGAACAACTGGAGAGGGCTCTAGTTTTAACAAATTTTTAATGGCATTTTGTGCAATTGAACTGGGATCTTTTTCTTGCGACGCAAGATCAAATAAAACTACAGGAACATTTGCATTTGCAAAATGAGCTGCAATTTGTGAGCCCATAACGCCTGATCCTAATACGGCAACTTTACGAATAAAAAACTCATGTAATCCTTGCATAAGAATATTTTCTCCCTTTAGAAATACGGTTGACAATTCTGTAAAATTTTTGAAAACTCTGTCAGAGTATGGTCTGTGTTTCGTAATAAAAAGGAAATACATTTATGATGGTTAAATTACAAAGTTTTTTTCGTACCTCGCTCCTCTGTTTTTCAGCTTTAAGCGCAGTTGCATGCGCCAAAACTGAATATCGATTACCTGAAACAAAATCAGTTGAGGCATCTTCTCCTGAAGTTCAGTTCTTAAAATCGTTTTCAAAAGTGTTTTCAAATATTGCAAAAGAATCTAAACCTGCTCTGCTTTTAATTTTGGCAGAAAAAAAAGTTGTTTATAATCAACCAAGCATGGATGAATTTTTCTTTCCCTTTTTTCCACCTGAATTTGGTGGTCCAAAAGGTCAACGCAATAAAGAAGGCAAAGAAACCGCTGCAGGATCTGGTTTTATTGTCGATCTGAAAAGTGGTTATGCAATTACAAATAACCACGTTATCGATGGTGCCGATCACATTACCGTTACAACTTTTGATAATAAAAAATATGAAGCAAAAGTTGTTGGCACAGCAAAAAATTTAGATGTTGCTGTTTTAAAAATTGAAAATTTTAAAAATAAAAAAGAGTATAAAGCACTTAATCTTTCTAATTCCGATGAAGTGGAAGTAGGTGATTGGGCAATTGCACTTGGTGCCCCATTCGAACTGCCTCAAACCCTTACTATGGGTGTTGTAAGTGCTGTAAAACGTTCAAGCGATGTGCTTGGTATGCATGGGCCAAATAATTTTATTCAAACAGATGCTTCTATCAACCCAGGTAATTCTGGTGGCCCATTGCTTAATGTTTATGGCCAAGTTATGGGTATGAACACAGCAATTTATTCTAAAACAGGCACAAGTGTTGGTATTGGATTTGCCATACCTTCCAACACTGTGCGTTTAGTTGCAGATTCCATTATTTCAACCGGTAGACTCACGCAATCATACCTTGGTGTAGAAATGTATGATGTTTCTAAGTTCACGCCGTCTGTACTAAAAGAAATGAAAATTTCGCCTAATACAGAAGGTGGTTTCATTATGCGTGTCATACCCGAAAGTCCTGCTGCCAAAGCTGGTTTGCAACCATATGATATTATTCAAAGTATTAATGGTAAAACGGTAAAAAGCATGTCCGACATTCAAGCTGCAATCATGTTTTTAAAACCTGGTAGCGCAGCAAAATTAGGTATTTTACGTGATGGCAAAACTGTTTCTCTAAATGCAACCGTTCTTGAAGCGCCCAATAAAGAAAATAATGCGAATGATGATAATCAGCCAAATTCCCAAACCCAACGCGACGATAAATCTTTAACTGTTCAATATGGCTTTAAGCTTTCACCAGAAAAAACTCAAAATGGTGGAGTCAGTGTTGCAACAGTTGTACCTCGTAGTTTGGCTCAAATGGCAGGTATTCAATCAGGCGATGTGATTCTTGAAGTGAATCGTGCAAAAGTAAATTCAAAATCTGATGTCGAGCAAATTTTTAAAGCAGCAAAAAAACAAAATCAAAACACTCTGTTTTTATTGATTGAAAGAAGTGGGCATAAAGTGGCTGTGCTTCTCCAAACAAACTAACTAACGCGAGATGTGTGATTAAATAGAACAATTGGGATGTGGTGTTGTGCTTTTGCTGTAATAGTAGGCGCACAGCACACAATAGGAGTAGAGCGCTGAGAAATGCGAAATAGAGTATTTGTGTGCAGAGTTCCTCTCTGGAATTGTTAAGGGGTAGAAGTATTTACTTTTACATGCGAGAGCAAATGCACACAAACTACTCTTTTTGCATTTTTCAGTGCTCTACTCCTATTGTGTGTTGTGCGCGCCTACTATTACAGCAAAAGCACAACACCACATCCCAATTTTTTTATTTAATCACACATCGCTACCGTGAAAGTGTTGGCATTCATTTAAAAAAGTAAAAAATGATTGTTAATAAGAAGTGTGCTAAAAAAAAGTAGAGAGTGCTGTGTAGCGTAAGTTGGCAGTCAAGAGTAAAAGAGAAGCGTGCTTGCCAGTTGAAAAATGCGAAAAGAGTAGTTTGTGTGCATTTGCTACCCGCACGTAAAAGTAAATACTTCTACCTCTGAACAATTCCAGGGAGCAACTCTGCATACAAATACTCTATTTCGCATTTTTCAACTGGCAAGCACGCTTCTCTTTTACTCTTGACTGCCAACTTACGCTACACAGCACTCTCTACTTTTTCTGGTACACGAAAGTTTAATTAGGAATTTTTAAGAACCAGCGGCTGCTTCTGAAGCTTGGTAGAATAGCTGTACCTTTATGGTATGTGGAATATGTGACCATAAATGCACGGCCATAAATTTTGTCTTCGTCCATATAACCCCAAAACCTGCCATCAGCAGAATTATCACGATTATCGCCTACAAGAAGAATTTTGTGTTCAGGTACAATCCAAGTTCTTCTGTCTTGTTCTGTAAGGCTGTTGTACTTGTGACGCATAATATAATGAGGAACAGTGCTAAAACCTGATTCTTGATAAACATTGAAAATATCAGGATTTTCGTTGTCACCAAAATTTTCTTTTACTTTTGCATCGTATACGGGGGTTTCTTGTGCTTCAACACCGTTGATAGTGAGTACACCGTTTGAAAAGGAAACTTTATCGCCAGGCAAGCCAACAACTCTTTTAATCATTGTAAGGTCTTTTTCGCCTTTAGGCCCTTTAAAAACTACGATTGAACCTCTTTTAGGTGTGTCCCAACTAATAATTTGTGTGTTCATAAAAGGCAGCATAAGGCCGTAAGATAATTTATTTACAACAACATGATCGCCAATTTTGAGGGTGGGCAGCAAAGAACCACTTGGAATAACATACCAGTTTATAATGCTTGAACGAAAAGCAAAAACAATAGCAAAAATAATGAGGATAGATTTTACTTCGTGTAGAAAACGATTCATATGTAAATGTCTCTATAAGTTATATAATTTCAGCAATATAGGGAATGTTTCTGTACTTCCCATCAACATCCAAACCATAACCCAGGACAAAGTTTTTTCCAATATTAAAGCCCACATATTCTGGTGAAAGTGGAGTAAGGTGTGCTTCAGGCTTATTTAAAAGAGTGCATGTTTTTACAGATTTTACACCGTGTTTATTTAATTCATTGATTAAAAATACAAGTGTACGACCACTATCAACAATATCTTCTACAATAAGCACGTTTTTATTTTTTATTGAATTTGGCAAAGTAGAAAGCATTTTAATATGGCCGGTTGATTCTAGACCTTCGTAGCTTTTGAGACGGATGCTTTCAATCTGTGTAGGCATTGTAAAATGGCGCACAAGATCAGCTGTAAAGAGTAATGAACCATGCAAAACCATGAGAACTACTAATGTTTCGTTTTGGGAATAATGTTGGTTGATTTCTTTTGCTAATAAACGAATACGCTCATCAAGTGCTTGAGCACTTAATAAGCAGCGAGTATTACGAGTAGTTCCATTGACTTCGATTTGCATTGTGTAGCCTCGATTAAGAAGGCTACACAATAGGAGATGTCAGAATGTTTGTCAAAACAAACATTCGGGAAGTGGGTAAGCTCGGATTATATATCGAATGTACCAACTAGATATAGAACGTTTGCCCAGTTAGCTTCTCTGTTATTTTGTCTGTAGAACATTCTATCGCCTGCACCAAATACAGCCCAATCAAGTTCAACTGTAGCTGGTCCGCGAGCGTAACCAATAGCAGCAGAATATAGATTTACATCTTGTTTCGCTGTGCTTACGCCTGCAGTGTATGCAGAAGTGAAGCCATTACGCATTGCAAATCTTTCGTAACCTAAGCCCCAAGTCATAACACCGTCTTTACCGCCAACGTGGTTCATGCCCCAAAGTTTAGATGTACCATTGATACCAGCACCAAATGTCATGTAGTTACCAGCGTTTTGAAGGCCAGTTTTAGTGTAACCATCAACAGCATGGTCTGGAGCAGTGATTGTACCAGTCATCGCATCGCCAACATGTGTCATGTTATACCAAAGACCAACTTGTAATTTGTCATCCATAGAATAACCAATTGAAGTTGCTAAGTAATACATGTTGTTAGCAAGAGCTGTGCCACCATAGAATGGTGTTGTGTAGTTTTGCTCAGCACGAGTTTTGCCACCACCATCGATTGCCATTTGGATTTTACCCCATCTTGCATCGTATTGGTATGCAATGTCTGCAAGCCATGCGCGAGATGTGTTTGTAGAAAGGAATCCAAAAGAAGTATCATTACCAAATGCTTGGTATGGATTGTCGTGAATGTTGAAATGTCCTGTAGCATCTACAAGATAAAGGAATACAGGTAGATCAGATGCAACACCAGCTTCAACATTTAAGCGAGAATGACCGCCCCATTTTGCTTGGTAAAATAAAGCTGCACCATCAACATAAATACCATGTAAGTCACCAGAGCCAGAAGGACCCCAAAGATTTACAGTAGCATCAGTACCCCAAGCGCGTACGACATTATCATCATCATATGCAGTTGCGCCAAATGGAGCAAAACGACCTAAACGGACTTTTAATAGATTGTTTTGGTCTTTATAGAAACGGAATCCAATGTCCGCTTTACGAATGCCAACATAGCCAACTGAATCAGAAGCAATGTTAACAATTTCGCCAGTTCCTTGATCAATGACAAAGTTCGAATTACGAAGTTTTTGATCTGTACGACCAGAAAATCTTACAAGTAAATCTGCACTCCAACCACTTTTAAACATGTGAACGCCAAATAAAGCATTTTGGTTTAAGAAGTCGAAATTTTGTTTACGAGTTTGATCGTATAAAGAGTAACGTGCAACAATCGTAGTCATAAAGTCGATATCAACTTTATTCACTTCAGACACTAAGTTAAAGTCTGGGTGCATTGCAGGATTGTTAGGGGAATTAATATAGCGACCGTTATCTTCATTATAATCTGGTTGAAGATTTACAGTACTTTTAGTTCCTGTTCCTTTTTTAGTTACGCCAACCGTGTCACCGAATGCAGCTCCACTTGCGCATAAGCCGACCACGATTGAAGCTACAGAAAAAATTTTTCCATAAGGTTTTTTCATAGACATCTCCAAAAAAAAATTTAAAAGCGAATGAAACTGCTCGTCCTCTCACTGAGTTAAAAGTTCTCTAAAGATCCATCATATAGTGAGACTTTAAATTCAAGACAGGGTGTTTTTATAATAAACCAAATTTTTTAGTTTGCAAAAAGCAAAGCGCCAAAATTTTAGCTATCAAGATCTACATATAAAAACGGTTCAGAATCGATATTTTGAATTTTAGTAGAGTATACGGTTAGTGGGGTGACTGCTGGCGGAGAAAGTGCAAGACCCTCTTGAGGTATCGAGAAAACTGCGAAGTGGAAGGGGCATGTGATAGTGGCTTTTTCAGAATTCCATTTACCGTTTTCTAATGATTTGTCTGCGTGTGTGCAGGTGGCATCAAATACCCAAATATTGTTGGCAGAGTCTTGTGCTACCAAAATTTTGACGCCATCAATAACATATGGTGTTGGTGTCTTTGATGAAATTTTTGAAATAGGACACACTTTATAGTATGTCATGTGTTTAAAATTTCGACTTGAGTCGATAAGTAGTGTTCGCGTAATTGGGTTTTTAGGAGTTCAAAAGGTCGATTTTGTGTCGTAAATTCTACATATGACGTGTTACAAAACCCTTGAATCATTAAATTTTTAGCGTTTTGATAGTCAAAACCACGACCCATAAGATAATAAAGCTGTTTGTTATCTAGTTCTGCGGTGGCACTGCCATGCTTGCACATCACATCATTTGGAATAATTTCTAAGCGAGGTTCGGCATCTGCACGTGCATTGCGGCTTAAAAGTAGATTTTTATTTTGTTGATACGCTTCTGAGTGTTGTGCATCTTTATGTAAAAGAACCAAGCCGCGGAAAAAGCTTTTTGCACGTTTGCCAAGCACGACATTAAAACTAAGCTCTGATTTTGAAGAAGGTGCAAAGTGTTCTTGAATTGGTTCGTAGAAAAATTCGCCAGAATCACTCATTAAACATCCAGAGCTTCTTGAATGAGCATATTCACCTGTAATTTTAATTTTAGAACATACATTGACATTTGCTTGTGGTGTAAAGACGTGGTGATCATCAAAATTCGAATTTTCAGACAGTTCAATAGAGCGTGTGACTACTTGAGGAGTTTCGAATGTTTTCTGTTCAGTGTTTGCATTGTTCGCACTATTTGTATCAATATTCATTAAGGCCCACACACTTTTGAGGCGAGCATATTTATCTAAGAAAACACTGTGTTTAATTTCTGAAAGCGCATTGATATTTTGTAAAAGCACAAGTTCTGCAGAACTTTTATCTGATACCGAAACAGAAACTGCAGCAGATGTATGATTTGTAAGAACTAAAACAAGAGGATTATTTTCTTCTGCTTGAGAGCTTGTAATCTTAATTTTGACTTCACTTTTTTCAATAGTGACATCTAACAAATTGGCTAACTGAGTGTTTGTCGTTTTATAAATATCTATATTATTTTGGTTGAGAATAAGGACACTTGCAAATGATGCAGCGTTTTGTAAAACGTTTTGCATATCTGCATTGATAAATTTGAGAAGAATTGAATCTTTAAATTGTTCAAATGAAAAATTATTAATTTGCATATTAGCCTACGCCATCAAATTCGAGTTCTATAAGACGATTAAGTTCAACGGCATATTCCATAGGAAGCTCTTTAACAAACTCCTCGATAAAGCCATTAATGACCATAAGTGTTGCTTGACGCTCGCTAAAGCCTCTTGATTGTAGATATAATATCTGTGCATCGCTAACTTTACTTACACTTGCCTCGTGTCCAACTTCAGTGCCCATTTGTTCAGCAATTTGCATTGTTGGATACGTGGTAGATTCAGAGCGATCGTCCATTAAAAGGGCATCACATTGAACTTTACTTTTGCAGTTGTGCATACCTTTAGGGATTTTTACGAGCCCACGATAAGTAGCGCGTCCGCCATCTTTGGAAATGGATTTTGCTGTAATGACACTTGATGTATTAGGGCTTGCATGAATAATTTTTGCCCCAGCATCTTGATGCATACCATTGCCAGCAAAGGCAATTGAAAGAATTTCGCCACGAGCTCCTGGGCCCATAAGATAAACTGCAGGGTATTTCATGGTGAGTTTAGAGCCAATATTACCATCAACCCATTCAACAAGAGCATCGTCATATGCATACGCACGTTTAGTAACAAGGTTAAAAATATTTTTGGACCAGTTTTGAATAGTTGTGTAACGAATTTTGGCGCCTTTAAGAGCAATTAATTCAACAACTGCGGAGTGTAATGAATCTGTACGGTACACGGGTGCAGTACAGCCTTCAATATAATGGACGCTAGAACCTTCATCTGCAATGATAAGCGTGCGCTCAAATTGTCCCATATTTTCAGTGTTAATTCTAAAATACGCTTGTAAAGGAATGTCTACTTTTACATTTTTGGGCACATAAATGAAACTGCCACCACTCCAAACTGCTGTATTAAGGGCAGCAAATTTATTATCTGCAGATGGGATGACAGATCCAAAGTATTTTTTAATAATTTCAGGATGTTGCTTTAATGCTGTGTCCATATCAAAAAAGAGCACACCTTTGTCTTCGAGCTGTTTTTGCATGCTATGATAAACAACTTCAGATTCAAACTGCGCTGAAACACCTGCCAAAAACTTTCTTTCTGCTTCTGGAATACCTAACTTATCAAATGTTTCTTTAATTTCTGTAGGAACTTCATCCCACTCTGTACCAACTCTTTCTGTTGGACGAACAAAATAGTGAATATTTGTGAAATCGATTTCGTTAAGTAGTTTTGTATCGCCCCAATTTGGCATTGGTTTAGATTTAAAAATTTCAAAAGCCTCTAGGCGCTTTTCAAGCATCCATTCTGGTTCGTTTTTAAAACGAGAAATATCACGAATAATTTCTTCGGTAAGACCTTCTTTAGATTTTTCGGCTTTATAGATATAATTTTCAGCAACGTGAAAACCGTGTTTGTAATCATCTAAATGATCTAAATTATCGGACTGATCGATTTTATTAGGCACGTTTGTTGTCATAATCCATCCTTTTGGGTTGCGTGAAACCCTTCAAGTTCGAGTGTATGGGCTAATGAGGCATCTCCTGTGCGCACAATTTTGCCATTCATAAGAATATGGACTTTATGCGGATTTAGTAGTTTTAACAAACGTTGATAGTGCGTTACGATTAAGAAACTTGTTTTGTAATGCTCGATTGCGTATTTAATACATTCTGCAACAATTTTTTGAGCATCAACATCTACTCCGGAATCAATTTCGTCTAAAACTGCAATTTTGGGTTCTAGAATAAGCAGCTGAAGCATTTCTAAGCGCTTCGTTTCACCGCCCGAAAAGCCATCGTTTAGATAGCGCTGTAAACTTGCACGATCGATATCAAGTAGCTCAAGTTTTTGACGAAGAATTTTTCTGAACTCTGCAACGCTTACAGTTTTTTTGTGCTTAAGGTGATAAAGATTTCTTAAATATTCTGAAATTTTAAGCCCAGGTACTGCAACTGGATGCTGAAACCCTAAGAAGAAACCTTTCTGTGCCCGAACATCGGTGCTTAAATCATTAACTGTTTCGCCATCAATTGCAATTTCACCTTGTGTAACTGTATATTGTTCGGCGCCAAGAAGTGTGTGTGCAAGTGTGGATTTGCCAGATCCGTTAGGGCCCATTAAAATATGGATTTCGCCTTTAGGAATTTCAAGATTTACGCCTTTAATAATTTCTTTTTCGTTTGTATTAACGTGTAAATTTTTAATGGATAATATTGAATTTGTCATAATAAAATTCTTTTCCTACTATTTTGATTCAGTCGTAATAATGCGCAGTTTTTTCTTTTGTTTGAGAGCGGTGAGGTGTGTTTTACAACTACTCGAAATTGGAAGGCCGTTTGAGTCAAAGTTTTCTGCAATTAAACACTCAAGCGTTTTCCAAGGTAAAGCAGCGCATTTAACTCGAGCAGGAAACTTACTAATGCCAGAAAGTGCTTCAATATCATCTTCTACATTTTCAGGATCTATTTTGTTCTGCCCAGTATAAATTTGCTCGGCGCGAGCTATGTCAGCTTTTGCTTCTGTAAGGCTTTTATTTTGTATCATTTCACACATGATGCTTGCACTTGCTTGGCTTATTGCACAGCCCGAGCCATCGAATGATACATTTAATGTTCTATTGTTGTTGTTGTTTTGTTCTTCTACTTTGCAGTATACGGAAATAACATCGCCGCAGACAGGGTTTTTACCTTCTTGGCAAAAACGACAATCAGAGACTCGTGCTTTAAAGCGGGGGCGCTTAAAGTGCTCTATAATAACTTCTTGATAAAAATCATTTAGTTCTTCGATGTGATTGTGAAAATTCGAATTAGTTTGCGTCATAATTGCTATATCTTATATGTCTCTCGTTAAAAAAGCGATGCTTTTTTTAAGATCTCTAGACTAACTTCTACATCATCAATGTCATTATATATTGCAAAACTTGCACGACATAAAGAATCAACTTTAAGATAATGGACAAGAGGCCAAGCACAATGGTGGCCTGCTCGCATTGCAATATTATGAGCATCAAGAATGGTGACTAAATCGTGAGAATGGATGTTCTTATTCTGAAAAGAGACAATTGTTTCAGCACCAGTGTTTGGTGTAAATAATTGAATTTGTTTAATTTTTCTAAGCCCATCAATAAACTTAGTGGTTAAATTTGCACAGTGAGTATGAACTTTTTGATAACCACCAAGCTCGTTATACCATTTTAGTGTTGCTGCAAGAGCAATCGCTTCTGTGATTGGAGGTGTGCCCGCTTCAAATTTTGAGGGAGAAGATGCCCATGTGGATTCTTCTTCGGTTACAGAAGAAACCATGCCACCACCAAATAAAAAAGGAGGTAAGTGTTCGGCAAGATTATCATTTATTGCTAAAACACCAATGCCAGTTGGGCCATATATTTTATGACCACTGAATGCAATTGCATCGGCACCTAACGCAAATAAATCTTGATTTAAACACGTAATACTCTGCGCACAATCGATAATGACGAAAGCGTTTACATTTTTAGCCAGTGAAATCAATTCCTTAATAGGATTAATTTGCCCAAGCACATTTCCCATATGGGCAAAACTAACTACTTTTGTATTTGGTGTAATGAGCTTTTTTGCTTCTTCTAGATTAAGCGCTAGATCTTCGTTTTGATGGCCTTTAAGGTGAATATAGGCAAGCTCGCATTCAGTTTTGAGTGCTGCTTGTTGCCAAGGGATAAAGTTTGCATGATGTTCTATAGAAGGAATCACTATCCGTGAGTTTTTGTCTAAAATAGTTTCTGCTAATCCTGAAGCGATTAAATTTAAACTTTCTGTAGTTCCTTTTGTAAAAACAATTTGATTGGGTTTTACGCTTGGCCCTAAAAATGCAGCAGCCTCTGCGCGCGCGTCTTCGTATAGTTTTGTAGAAGTTGCAGAGAGCGAATAAGCGCCCCTATGAACCGTGCCATAGCTATTTTCAAGAAAATCTTTAATAGTATCAATTACAATTTGCGGCTTTTGAGCGGTTGCAGCAGAATCTAAATAGTAAAGAGGCATGCGCTTTTTATTTTCAAAGCGTTCGTTATTTTTGAAAATTGGGAATTCGGTTCTGAGGCTTTGGCCAAAGATTTTGTTTTGCATTTTGATCACCCATCAATTTCTATATCAACAATATAGCCACTATGATTGCGTAAATTAAGTACCATACCATTGTCTAGTATAATATATTGGCCTTTGATTCCGACTATTTTGCCTTGAATTTCTAGAACTTTCTCAAGTCTAACAGATTGTATTTTTTCAGGAATATTGTCTAAAAGTGGATAGACAATTTCAAACACTTCATTTTGAGGCAAAATCGTAGTTTCTTTTGTAATATTAATATCTTGTGGCGTTTCGACTTCAAGCTCTTTTGCAATCCAAGAAGGATGTTCAGCAAGCCAAGATTTTACAAGAGCTAGCTCAGCACCAAATTCTTCATAGCTTGGATGATTATTTTGAGCTTTTAGCATATTGCGCCAATGACTCTTATCGGCCATTCGTTGCGTAAGAAATTTTTCGATTACGCCTGCTTGATGCCTCGAGTGAGTTTGTAAAAACACACTTGCTAAAGTTGCGCCTTGATCGATCCAACGTGTTGGAATTTGATTTTGACGTGTAAGCCCTACTTTAAATTTATCTGTTGCTGCGATATAAAGATAATGTGGCTGAAAACAAAATGCTTTACCAAATTCTTCAGAACGACAAGTCCCTTTTGAAAAATGACAACGATTAGGGCTCATAATGCATAAATCGGCTTCAGGTTTACGTATTAAACATAAATAGCAAAATCCAGAATACAATTTTTTAGTTGGTTTTTCACAGCTTGTGCATTGATATTTTAAATGGTGTATAAATTTAATGTGTGTATCTATATTGACACTAATCTTATCAGTAAAAAAATACTGAGGTTTTAGTGTGGTATAACCAGAATTATTAATTTGATTTTGACATGTTGTCTTCATTTTATTGACAACATAATTGTTCAGTTCAATACGCATTAGTTTGTTTGACTTCGTATGTGATTCATTTAAAATGAGCGATTGGAAAATTGTATAAAACTTGAATTTTACATGGAGATTACAGCATGAAACAAAAGCAGCTGTTCCGAATTATGACTGTGCTGTTTTTGTTTGTGTTTGTAAGCTGCCAATCTATACGAGACAAGAGTAATGGTAGAGATCGGAGTGGTCAAGTACAATCAATCTTAGCGCAAAACCATTTTGATCCTCTTTTGCAAGATAAAATTGAAACTAACTTAGAAATAAACGAAGAAACAAAAGAATTCTCTCGTTTTGAGCAAAACGATGCTGAAGAAGAAACTATTTTTTCAGATGCTCAAAATTATATAGGTGCTTACGAGCCTTTGCTTGAATCCGATCAAGATTTAAATCAAATTTGTGAAGATAGTATTTATTATCACTCTTGGAAATCGCAGTTCGACCAAAAATGGCTTTCTCAAAATAGAAAAAAGTATAAATACCTTCGCGCTCGCAACAGTGCCTTAGCGCGCGCGCGTTCAGATGCATACCTAGAGTTGGCATATTCTTCTTTAGATAAAACAAGCTACGATTTTCCTATGGTAATCAATCGACAAGTTGCTTCTTGGATTGATTACTTTACAGGCAGTGGGCGTAACCATTTTGTTATTTGGTTAAGTCGTGCTCAAGAGCTTGCTCCAAAACTCACCTATATTTTGGAAAAAAATGGTCTTCCTAAAGATCTGATTTATTTAGCAATGATTGAATCAGGATTTAATAATCGAGCGGTGAGCTGGGTTGGGGCTGTTGGTACTTGGCAATTTATGCCTTATACCGGTAAATTATATGGCCTTCACATTAATGATTGGATAGATGAACGTCGCGATCCTATAAAAGCCACAAACGCAGCTGCAAAATTTTTAACCGATTTATACACGCGTTTTGGAAGTTGGCATTTAGCTGCTGGTGCTTATAATTGTGGAGAAGGGTGTATTTCACGCAAATTAAAACAATATGGGCGTGAAAAATCTTATTTCGATTTAACAGATCGTGGAGTGATTAATAGGCAAACTGCAAATTATGTTCCTAAAATTATTGCAGCAATGATTATTGCAAAAAATCCAGAGCGGTTTGGTTTTGATACCAAAAATCATCGTTATAGTTTTACTGAGACACGAGCAATTCGAATTGATAGAAGTATTGCACTCAGCGATTTAGCACGACAAGTGGGGGTGGATCCTAAAATACTTGCAGATTTAAATCCCTCTTTACGATTAGGAATTACACCTCCTAGGCATGCACTTGCTTCAGATGGTTTTGAAGTAATAGTGCCTATTAGCGTATACCGTCGTTCAGTAGGTGCCATACATGCTTTGCCAGATGTGCCGCAAAATCGAATTGTGCAAGCTAAAATAACTTATCGACAGTCTGTATATAGTTTTGCAAAACGATATGGTTTTGCAGTTTCTGATATTCGCCGAACAAATAAAAATTTTGCAAAACGTAAATTTTTGAACAAAGGCGAAACAATTAACGTGCCAGTTGTTTTGGGAACTGGGCAGTATAATAAATTACTTTCTATTAAAAAACCTGCCAGAAAAGTTTATAAAACGAAACGTTATACAAGCAAAACAAAAAGAACTGGCAAGAAAAATCCTGCACCAGTACGCAAAAAGCGTTGAAGCAATGAAGTGTTGAAAACTATAAGTGCTTTACATAAACTCGAGCACTGACTTACTTAAAAACAAATGCAAATCTACCCCCTCGCCACCTACTAACAATCTTGATGCAGTTGGATGTTTTTTTAAAAACATATTTAAACCATTTAAGGAGCGTGATTTACGACCGCTTTTTACTTCAATAGCTAAAATTTTTGTTCCTTTTTTTACAATAAAATCGACTTCCATATGGCCTTCATTCCAGTAATAAACATCAAAATTAAAGTCGTTTGCTTGGTGTAATAAATGAGTACCAACAAGAGATTCAATAACGCGCCCTTTAACTTCAGTATTTTTTTCTAAATCATCTTTGGAATAATCTAAAACAGCTGTCATTAAGCCAATATCCAAAACAAGTAATTTTGGACTTGAGGCACGCGTACGCACTTTTTCAGTTGTCCATTTTTGTAGGCCTTTGATAAGCCCGGCGGAGCTTAATAACTCAATATAAAATGAAATGGTTGCAATGTTACCCGAATTTTGTAGTTGCCCTAAAATTTTATTTAAAGACAAAATTTGTCCAGAATATTCACACGCAAGTTGAAATACTTGGCGTAAAAGAGCTGGTTTTTCTACGCGATGTAAAGCCAAAATATCAATATTTAAGACAGGTTCGATAATAGAGTTTTTAAGGTAATTTTTCCAGCGAGGTTCATCCTCTACTAAAGTTGCGGCCCCAGGATACCCTCCAAAAAAAGCATATGTTTTAAAATCAAATTCAAATGCGTCTTGCATTTCTGTTTTTGACCATTGTGTTAAAGTTGTTTTTTCGAATCGGCCGGCTAAACTTTCAGATGAATCTTTCATTAATTTAAGTGCGCTACTGCCTAACAAAATGACCTTCAAATTTATATTTTTTAGGGTGTCATCATCCCAAAATGTTTTTACAATATCCGACCATTGTGGAATTTTTTGTATTTCATCAACGGCAAGAACAGCACAGGGATTTTTTTCATCAATTTGGCTTCGTGCAATTTTCCATTGTGTTTCAAGCCATGCGCGGTTTTGATGCAGAGGGTCATCGGCATTAACAAATAAAAAAGGAATGTTAAGCTCTTGTTGAAGTTGTTGAATAAGGGTTGTTTTACCCACCTGTCTAGGCCCACTTAAAAGTTGAATGAACTTCCGCGGTGTTTGAATATTTTTATAAATATTTGAAAATATTGGTCTTTTATAATTAAGCATCATTCCTCCTAAAATTGATAGGCATGGCTCCTAATTTTAGGAGGTATTTATAAAAATTACAAGAGGAGTATTCATGTCTGTTTCTTTGATTTTCACTTTTGATTATGAAAAAATTATCCTTTACTCCGAGGAAATTGAATATGCGCATCAAAATAAAATTATGGCAGGTTGTTGGGTTGGGTATTGGAAGTATTGGGTTATTGTATGCTTGTGATACAAGCATACGTTCTTTAAATCCAGATCCTAATCCAATAGAAACATTAACATGTAGCGCAACGCTCGATTTATCGACATGCACTTTAAACGATGCTTGTGTTTTAAATGTATCAAACTGTCAAAATTCTTTACAATCTTCCAAAACACTAAAATTCTTTGCGCCTATCAAAAGAGCAACAGAAAATTTAGTTATCAACTCGATGACATCACTTGATTTACCTTCATTATTACAACAAAGTCCTGGGGTAATTCCTACAGAATATTTTGCTGCAAGTTCCCCACTTTCGTGCGCGGTGGATGGCAATGGTTTTATATGTGAAAATTTTGCACCAATCGCGGATCATTTTCTTTTAGAGGGTACATTAGGCAGTGTGCCTGTTTCAATTGACCTAACGGTAAATACAGATGGCATTACGCCAGCTCCTACAACAACTGTCGCAAAATGCGGTCAATACGGTGTGAGTGATAATACAACAGATAAATACACTACAGTTCAGCGTATGTATGATTGTTCTAAACGTGTAACCGATTATGCAGGTATTGGCGTAAAAGGTGCGGCTTCTACGTCTTTTGTGCTTGGAACAAGTAATCCAGATAGCAATTGGTTTTTAGTGGGTTGCCCAGATGCAGGAAATAAAGAATTGTGTGCATGGCTTTCTCCCATTGTGCAAACCGGTAATTCTACCATTGGCATTAATTGTAATATGGGAAACTGTGATCCTACATCTATCGATATTCAAGTTGGTACAAGATTGGTGTGGAGTGGTGTTTTAACAAATGGAACTGACGATCATAATTTTGGACAAACAAATGGTTCGAATAGTATGGGATTTGCGAATTGTGATGGGAATGATCAGTGTGCAGAATATAGCGGAGGCGGAGCAGGTGCCGTATCTACATTTCAAGGTTTGATCACTACGGATAATACTGGCTCTGCTGACCAAACAAATTTATGCACAACGCAATTCGCAGCAAAAGACGCTAGTTTTTCTGGGATGCTTTCTAGTGTGTATGCATGGCAAGTGCCAAGTTACCCAGAAATGCTCACAATTTCTGGTTTCGCGGGTGGAGGTTGTGATAATGTTTCTTTGAATTGTATACCCGAAGGATTTTCTGCAATCTCGAGCCCAATTCCTTCCTTTTCGACATTGCTTTGGTCTTCTAGTGTTTTCGATAGCAAACTCGGTTGGTCCTTCGGCTCTGGCAATGTCGACAACGGCGGCAGCATCAACGTCCCTCTTGGAGTGCGTTGTTCGAGCTCAGCGTGGTAATATTTCTTTATTGAAAATTTTGTAGCCAGGCGTTAGCCTGGCCATGAGCAGGTAGTCATTATTTAGTAACAAAATGAGCCTCGCTTACGCGAGGCTTTTTATATTTTAAGATTTTTTATGTCAAAAACTTCAAATTTATCCGTGTATCAGGAAAGTTATAAGCTTTCTTTTGCAATCTTTAAATTAGTGAAAAAATTTCCGAAAGAATTAAAACACACTTTAGGAAAACAATTTTTTAATTCATCCTTAAGTCTATTGACTCAAATCATTAAAATAAATAGGCAGCGCATAAAGTACGATTTAATAGAAGATGCAATTACAGAAATGGAATTGTTATTTGCATTTGCGCGTATGAGTTTAGACTTTGTTGTGATTTCAAAAGGTGAATATCAAGTGCTTTCTGAAAAAATGGCAGAAGTTCTTTCGCAATTAAATTCTTGGTATGTGTGGGATAAGAAAAAAATTCAAACTGCAAATATTACAATGGAAAGTACTGCAGTTCTTTGATACATAATTTGCAGGTTATGTGTCAGGATTTTTGAATTTACGGATTCAAAGAGCGTACAATATCTCTACGGATGCTTCCAGCAAAATAGTGTTCAAAAACTTTTTTGGTGATTAAAATCTAAGTCAAGATACCGTTAGATTCTTGATGGTGTTAAAAGTAAGCATATTTGGTCTTCTAGTGTGATCGATAACAACAACGGTTGGTCCTTCGACTCTGGCAATGTCAACAACGACAACAACATCAACAACCCTCTTGGAGTGCGTTGTTCGAGCTCAGCGTAGATAGACATAATTTATCCCGCGTTTATGCGCGGGATTTCATTTCTTTCGTTTTAATGTAATGGCCGTAAAATTCACATTTGATTTTAAATTTTTATTTTTACAGAATTTCAGGATTGCTCTTTTGCGAAACTCAAAGCTTTGTGCATGTTGCATATGGCCAATTCGAGAATTTAGTGCAGCTAGTTTTTTTTGATGTTTTTTAACTGAAACATTAACATCAAGTTCATGATTTTTTGAAAATTTAGAAAAATTATGGTTTTTTAAATGCCGTAAATTTTTTATAAATTTGTATTTTTTTATTTTTGGATAAAGAATACGTGTTGTTTTTCCTTCATTTAAGGAAGGTATTGTTTGAAAAATTTTATATCCTAAAAATTCAATTCCATCTTTTAAACAGGTAAATTTTGTTTTTGCATCATTAAATTCCATTTTTCTGTTTATTTGAAGCCAATCTTTTATGGGTGCAATCATTTTTAATAATTTATTTGGATCGGTATCAATCATAATAAAATCATCGACATAACGAAGGCTAAATTCAGGTTTTAATTTATGGACAATAAAATGGTCTAACTCATTTAAGTATACATTTGCTGAAAATTGAGAACTTAAATTACCAATAGGAATTCCAAATTCTTTTGGTTGTGAAAACCAAGATTTTTCTTTTGGAATTAAGCCTTCAGTATGGGCAAATTTATAACGTGTACATTTTTTTCGGGCATCGTTTTCGATAATAACTTTTATCAACCATTCTAAATGTAAAATTTTATCTTGAGGTGTTGCGCATTTTTTGGAAAACGACTGTTTTATTAAAATATCTGCAAGTGTAGGACGATGAATAGATGTGAAGAAAGACTTAATATCCATTTGTAAAACATATAATTTTTGTGTTCCTCCTAAACTAATAGAATGAACTTTTTTTGTTAGCGCCTGAATTGCTTTTAATGGTCCTTTATTTTTTCTACAAGCATAGCTTGTATGTGCAAATTTCTTCTTCCAAATAACATGTAGTTTAGAAACTAAATAATGATGCACAACACGATCACGAAAGTGTGCTGCAAAAATTTCGCGAGGTTTTGTGGTTTGTATTATAAAACAATGATGCGCGCTTGGCTGATAAGTTTTTGTAAATAATTCTTCTGTAAGATTGATAAGATTTGTACCAAGTCGTAATTCAAAATTAGCTTGTTGTTTACTGTGCTTTTTGCCTATGCGACATGTTTTATAGGCGTTATATAAGTCTAAAAAAAGTTCTGTTTTATTCATATGTAAAATATAAACTCTAAACTAACCTTTAAAAAAAACCAAATATATCATTAAACACTTGGTTCCGAATGGTATCGATTTCCATTAAAATTTCGTGTCTTGCAAATGGAATTGAAATTTTTTGAACGCATTGTTTATTATTTTTTACAAAGTGCTCTTGAGTATCGTTTCTAACAAGCATTTCGTTTTCTGGTTGAAGCAATAAAATAGAGATATTTTTTGTGGTTAAGTTGGCATTGCGTGCACATTGGCTTGCTTTAATGCTTTCTTTTATCCATTGAAATGTTGGCCCGCCAAGCTGTACAGCTTCAACTTCTTTAATATGTTTTTGCCAAATTTGTAACCGAGCTTTGCTGTGTGTCACAACATTTTTTTCAAATGAATCTAAGGGAAAACAAGCTTTTTGGCCAAATGCATATGAGTGTTGAAATCCGCACGCAATTATCAGTTTTGTAACCAAATAAACAGAATTTTCAAGAATAGGAAATGGCGTTAATTTAATGCCAAACATAGGAGCAGAAAGCACAAGTTTTTTGGGTGTAATTTTGTTTTGCTCAACTGCAAGTGTAGCAACTGCGCCGCCCATCGAGTGCGCAATCACATAAATATCTTGTTTGTTCGTTTGCTGTTCAACAAATTTGTAAAAAATTTCCAGGTCGCTTACAAGTTCTGAAAATTTATGAATAAAACCACGTTGATTTTGATTAGGAAATTTTTCAGAAAACCCTTGGCCTCTATGATCATAAACATAAACCGAATACTCTTTTTGATACAAATCATAAATAACTTCAGCATACTTTAAGTAAGATTCGTTATACCCATTTACAATTAGGATTGTGGCTTTTGCATTGGGATGCGCATAAGCGCGACACGAAAGCTTTGCTTTTTCGGCTTCAATACAAACTTCTTTTCCTTTTTCTAAATAAAAAGGAAACACTACATCTTTATAATGATTTAAAGTTTGTTCAACAGCTTTCGGGCTATTTTCTGTTTTTAGAATGGTTTGAAACACGAGAAATTTCCTTTATTTTAGCTTCATTTGGAAAAAAGGGAGCAAACAACAACTCATTTCTTTCCCAGGTTTTAATTCCTGCAATTTTTTCCACAACTTCCATGCCTTCAATAATTTTACCAAATACTGAGTAACCAAATTCTTTTTTGGTGCTGTCGAGTTTGGGATTATCTAATAAATTAATAAAAAATTCAGTGCTTGCTGAGTGAGGATCGGCTTTTAAATGTGCCATAGAAATTGTGGCATACGTGTTTTTTAATTTTGTTTTTTGGGATTGATTTTTAAGTGGAAATATTTTGGACGCTTTTGCGCTAAAATCAGTGTTGTATTTTCCAGATTGCACAACGAATCCTTGAACAATTCTGTGAAATAACATTTCTTTATAAAATCCACTATCCACGTAATGAAGAAAATGCCCAACAGTAATAGGATCTGCAATGGCATCTAAATCGGCATATATATTGCCCATTGTTGTTTCAATTTTAATCAGAATATGGCCACTCAGTACTTCTGGTACTTTCGCGTTGGTATTTCGCAAATCTTCTTTTGCAGATGCTGAAATATTTAAAAACAAATAGAAAAAGAAAAAAATTATAAATCGAACAAAGTGCCTGAACCCCATTTAGTATGCTCCTGCTGATGCCAAATTTTAAATATTTTTTGATCTAAAGAAGAAGATAAATGAGTTTCAATATTTTCTTCTGCAATCCAATAACACTCGCCTTTAAGATCAAAAATTGTTTCTAACGGAACGCAATTTACATGTGTATCATTAGGCTCTAAAAGAATAACATATCCTTCTATTTTATGATGCGTAATTGAGTGTTTGAATTTTTGTGCAGATAATTTGGCCTTCCACCCGGCATTTTGCAACAGAGAAGAAATATTTTTCCATGAAAATGGTGTTTGCTTTAAGAGAGGAAACCCCAGAGTTTTTTTTAAAAAACCCTCTTCACGCTTAAACAAAAAAACTTTGTTTTTGTTTTGAGGATTTTGCATTACAAACGCAGCAATTTCTTGAAGTACAGGTGTTTTTCTGGGTTTGACAGGAGGGCATAAGTGCGTGGTTTTTTGTTTGTATGCTGCGCAATAACTTTGTAGTGGGCACTCATCACAAATAGGATTGTGTTTTTTACAAACAGTCGCCCCAAAATCCATTAATGCTTGATTCATGTCGCCAGGGCGGTTTTGTGAAATATATTCTTGAAAAAAGGAGAACACTCTTTTAGTGCCTTCAGGTTTCCAAATTGATGTGTCTTGAATATTAAGCAATCGACTTGCAACCCGAATGACATTTCCATCGACCGCAACAATGGGCTCTTTGTAACAAATACTAGCCACAATTGAAGATGTATAAGCACCACAACCAGGAACTTTTAACCATCCTTCTTGAGTTGTTGGAAAAACGCCCTTTAAATCTGATAAAATATACTGAGCGCCTTTTTGTAAGTTTCGTGCTCGGGCGTAATAGCCAAGGCCCTTCCAGAGATCACGTAGTTTATCTTCTGAACACTCTGCCAGTGCTGCTAAGGTGGGGACTTCAATAAGAAATTGTTTGTATTTAGGCAATAAAACGGAAATGAGAGTTTGCTGGCTCATGACTTCACATATCCAAGTATGAAATGCATGATCGTCAGCAGACGCAAAATTCTTTTCTCTCCATGGAAAAGTTCGTCTGTTGGAATCGTACCATTCTAATAATATTATACTCAATTGCATGAGTGCTTAAAGAACGGTATCGGGAGGAATTGAGGAAGGTGATTTTTTACGAGGTGCTTTGCCAGGCTCTGATGGTTTTGCTTTATTGTGCTCTTTACCAGGTTCTGATGGTTTTGGTTTTTTAGGTGTTTTACCCGTTTCAGATAGAGTTTCTTTTTTAGGACGGCCTCTTTTATGTTTGCTTTTAAGCATATCTAATTTTCTTGGGCGGCCACGTTTTTTAGGTTCTGCAATAGCAGCAGCTAATTTTTTCTTTGCTTTTTTTACTTTTTTGGGACTAGTTTTAGATGTGGCGCGACTTTTACTGGTGGTTTTTGTTGCTGCTTTTTTGGTTCGCGTTGTGTTGGCCATTGCTACCCTCTCTGATGTCTACATAAATAAAAATACTAACAGAATTTCTCTTTTTGAAAAGCGTAAATATGGCAAAAGAAATGTTTAAATACAATAAAAAAACAATCGGTATTGTGTACGATGTTGTAAAAAATATTTGTCCATCAAAACAGTTCAATTTACCTCATGATGCGCAATCAGAATGGGAGTCGCAAGAAACAATCGATTCTATTTGTGAAACATGGAAAAATTTAAATTATAATGTTGTTTTGTTTCCAATAGATAAAAATTTTCTTACGTATTGGGCGCAAAGTTCTTCTCGGTGTGATGTTATACATTCGTTAGTAGAGGGTTTTGGATCACTTGCGCGCGAATCCTGGATTGCAGGTTTATGTGAATTAAATGGAATTCCTTGCATTGGTTCAAATCCATTTGTGCATTCTATTTGTATGAGTAAGCATCAAGTAAAATTAATTTGTCACTTGCTTAATATTCCTACAGCGCAATCTTATCTTATCAACACACAAAACGATTTTCATAAAATTCCTGAAAGTTTTTTGCAAAGTGCGCATTTTATAAAACCAAACGGCGAAGGTTCTGGAATGGGTGTAGACAAAAATCATTCTGTTTCAAGTTCAAAAGCACAAGCAGCAATTGTAGTGAACCAATTATTAAATTTATATCCAGATGGCGTGCTGTTAGAAACTTATTTGCCAGGTGCAGAATATACAACTGGAATAGTTGGATTAGATGAAATGTTTTTGCCAATTGCAGAAATAGAAGTACCAGATGGTGTGTATGGTGCAGCAAACAAAAGTAAAGATTATCTTTCTGAAAAAGTGACATTCCCACAACTACCAACTCAAATTTTCGATCAATTAAAATTAAATTCTGAAAAGCTTTTTAATTACTTTAAAATGCAAGACATGGTTCGATTTGATTGGAAGTGCGATAAAAACGGAAATCCCTATTTTTTAGAAGCAAATACTTTGCCAGGTTTGTCTAAAATTTACAGTACCCTTCCTTTAATGGCAAAAGAAGCGGGCTTTGAATATGCGCAGTTTATGAATTTACTTTTTGAAAGTGCATATGCCCGTAAAAACCACAGAAGCTTATGGTACGGCCAAACTAGGGTGCAAGATTTAAATGGCAATGCTCATTTAAATGTTTAACAATTGAATGAAATATCGTTTCAACATTTTGAGTTGCATCAATCAAAATTCGTTTTGGTACTATACCATTTGGAAATGTATAATTTTTATCGTAAATTTCTTTATAACCATCAAGAATTTTTCTTTTAAGGGAAACATCTGCTGAATCGTAGCGATCGAGTGCGCGTGCAGATTCTTGTTTTATTCTTGATTGTGCAGTGTCTACGTCACAATAAAATACAAATGTAATGTTTGGGAGTAAGGAGCCAATAATAAGTTCAGAAACTTTGTCGACAGCTTCTTTTGATATTCCGCCAACAACACATTGATAAACATAGGTGCTGTCTAAAAAACGATCGCACAAAACAATTTGTTCTTTTTGAAGCGCAGGTTCAATCACTCTTTTAACATGTTCATTGCGCGCAGCGCTTAACATACAAATTTCTGTTAAAGGGAGCGGGGCTACATCGCCTTTTTCTTTAAATAAATTACGAATTTTTTCTGCCAGTGGTGTGCCGCCTGGTTCACGTGTTTTTAACACTGCAATTTTGTGCTTGTTGAGAAGATTATGCACCCTTTCAAGCTGGGTTGTTTTGCCTACACCTTCGCCACCTTCAAAAACAATGAATGCCAAAGCGGATCTCCAAATCTATGAGAAAAAATTCGTAACAATGCAAAAAATACTGAGGAATGTTTTACCGCAATTCATTCGATAGATGCAAGTTAATATAAAGCTATAGGAGAACCTATGGCCAGACATTTGAAAAAATTGAATAAAAAATCTCAAATCGATATGACGAGTTTATATGCATATGCAGATCCTTCACACGCGCGCGACAGAGAATTGTGGCGGGGTTTTTTAGGGTCTGTTTTGCCTGTACTCATGCCTCAGCATGCAGAAAATATTGATGACTTTATTTTAAGCTCCCTGGTAGAAAGGGTTGAAGACCTTGTCCTCAAAGGAGATTTTAGTAAAGCTAAACTTCCTGTCATGCGAAAAATTTCGGCTCATATTGCCGAATCTATTGGAGTTTCTGCTGAATTTGCTCTTGCTGCGTTTTACGATAGTGAAGAAGATGTGAATTTACCTACAAAACTCTATAAATTTCATAATTTCCCTGTTAAAAAACATATTAAAGATACTCAGGAAGAAAACATGATTGGTGTATGGCTTGAACGGTTTCATCAAGTCAGCAATGAAAAAAGCTTCCTCACAGATGTTGATACGTGGAAAGATTTATTACTTTAATGCCCGATTTTATCTCCATACCTGCTCAAAATATATTACCTGTCTGGGATTCATTCGAGGCTGCATTTTTTGTGTTTTCAGGTGTAAGTGTTGGGTTTGTTTTTGGTTATTTATTTCCTTCTATTTGGAGAACGATTCGAAGGCGTTTTCGTCCGCATGGTCAGTATATTATTTCAGACATTTCATTAGAACGAAATTTGCAGCCTTATATTAGTATTGCTGATGATTATTCTAAAAAAGATCTCGAGCAATACTCGCTTATCGAATTGTTTGTGATTGCTCGAGATTTATTTCAAAAAAAAGAATTTAGACAAGCTATCAAAATTTATGGCGAAATTCTTACAAGTGCACAAGCCAGCACGCCACATATTCATAGAGCTCTGTTCGAACTTGCTCAGGTTTATTTTGCTTTAAATTTAGATGGTCGAGCGTTCGACACGGCTTTTGAGCTTTTACAAAAAAAACCACGTGACATTGCCGTTTTAAAATTAATTTTGGATATATTAAATAAGCACTTTCTTTACGAACGTTTAAAAGAAGTGCTTTCAATTTACAAAGCTCCTCTAAACGATCAAACCAAAAACAGAATGAGTTTCTTGGTCTCAAAACATGCGGAGAAATTTTTAGAGACAGATGTAGAGAGAGCAATTCTTCTCAGCAAATTTGCATTACAAATTTCAACAGACTTTGGGTATGCGCAATTCGTGCTGTGGCAAGGTTTAAGTTTACGTACACGCCAAAAAAAGCCATTAGAAACTTCAAGTAAATGGATTGCTTTTGCAGGAGATTTATTTACTGGAGTTAATATTTGTAAAACACATTTTATTTCTCCTAGTGCAATTTCTCCTTATATCTCTCGTTTGCTTTCTCAGTTGTTTGAAGCAGATTCAAATTTAAAAGCATATAATGTGATCAAAACTGAATTTAGAAATAGTTTTAAGTTCAGTCAGATAACGCAATTGAGTCAAAAAATAATCTTCCAAATATTACTTGAATCTTTAATTTTTAAAAAAGAAGAATATAGTCCTGAAAAATATTCTAGTTATCAAACGTTTATGCAAACGATTCTTGCAGGAAGTGAGCAAATTTTTTTAGCATTAGATCAATTTTTTTTATTTTCAAAAGATAATATATTTGTTAATGAAATATTAAATCCAGACGTTATCAATATAGGATTGCAAGAGCATCGATGTAAAAATTGCAAATCCGTCTTCACCAAGTTTCAATGGTCTTGCGGTGTCTGTGGTTCGTTAGAGTCGCTTAATGTTTTTCTACCCCCGTTTACGGAGCACGCATTTCATGATCAAAATTGGTACCCTCACCAGGACAATCGCAATCGACGCGCTGACTCACATTTTAACTCGTAACAATCATTCCGATGCGGCTCTTCAAAAACTCTTCAAACATCATGCAAATCTTCGTTCACTCGATAAAGCTTTTATCTACGAAATTGTTTTTGGTTCACTTCGCTGGCTTTCAAAAATTGATTGGATTATCTCTCATATGGTCGATAGGCCTTTGTCTAGCCTTAATCCTCAAGTTTTGAATGCGCTGCGTATTGGTGCTTATCAAATCTATTATATGGATAGAGTGCCAGAACGTGCTGCCGTTTCTTCCACAGTCGATGCCATTAAAAATGCGGGCGCGCCTAACGCAGCTTCTTTTGTAAATGCAATATTGCGTCGTGCTGCTCGAAAAGCCGAATATTTTCCAAAACCCGATAAAACAACACATTATTTAGAATATTGTGCCATGCAACATGCACATCCTTTATGGATGATTACACGGTGGTTCGAGCAATTAAATCAAGATAGATTCGAATATTTACTTACCCAAAATAATAAACCACCCAAATCGACGTTAAAGCTTATTAGCAAAAATTCCTTACCAGATGATGAGCCAGATTTTGGAAAATACCTTTTAAAAAACTTATCGGTTAAATCTCATACTCGCCCCCTTCGTGGTGCGTATGCAGTTGAAACCTTACCTAAATTTGATAAATGTGAGGCTTTTAAAAAGGGCTGCTATATTGTTCAACAGGAATCGGCGCAGCTTTGTTGCGAAATTCTTGCGCCAAAAGCCAACGAAACTGTATTAGATGCGTGTGGGGCACCTGGTGGCAAATCTATTTATCTTTGGGAAAGCGGAGTCGCCGAAAAAGATCTCACTGTATGCGATATTTCACATAAGCGCCTTGCCAAAATTACAGAAAATTTTGAGCGAGTTGGTTTAGTGGGTGCACAAATTCTGCGTGGCGATGTTGTCGAACTTACAAAAGATCAAGTTTTTGATAAAATTTTGATAGATGCCCCTTGCTCTGCACTGGGTGTTGTGCGCAGGCATCCGGAAATTAAATGGCAACGAAGCTTAAGAGATATTGAAGCTTGTGCCGAAAATCAAAAACATATTTTGCACGGTTTAGCCGGTCGTGTAAAAGAGGGTGGCGAACTTTTGTATGTTGTTTGTAGTTTCGAGCCCGAAGAAACTTATTTACAAATAGACGAGTTTTTGAATACACATTCAGAGTATGAAGTGCATCCTCTGGATGATCGTGTTCACGATTTTTATCGTAAGTACGTGACAAAACGCCAAGAGTTAGTTATCTATGGTGGTAATTCAGACGATCTCGATGGCTTTTATGCTGTATTGCTGAAAAAATCTTGGGCCGGTAGCTAAACGGTTACGGCAGCTCGCTCATAACGAGACGATATGGGGGTTCAAATCCCTTCCGGCCCACCATAAATAAAAAAGAAGCTCAAATACTTCGTTACTGCGTCGACTCCCGCTTGCTTGTCTACCAAGTTGTACACAAGCAAACGCTCGCTAGCAGTGCCTCGTCTTTGAGCTTCTTTTTATTTATGGATTTTTTTTGTATTTGTATGACAAGTTTAGTCTGTAAAAACAAATATAATGAGTATGGTTGAAAGGATTTAAATGTACTTTTTTACAAAAAAAATTATAGCAAGAATGGTAGCGCTGACACTTGGTTGTGGAATTGCTGGTGCAGGGAGTGCTGATTACGTTTCGACGAAACATCAAGAACAATCAAGTGAAATATTCGTTTGTATCGATGCAAAAAATAAGTTTGGTAATATACGCTATAAAGTTTGCGATTCCCATGATCCAAACATTGCGACTTTGCCAGCTGATGATGGCAGCTTTTGGACAATTCAAAATCCTACTTTAGAGGTCATAAAATACTACGAGAGTCACTTCCCTGCTTGTCGTATTCGCGTCTATAATAATACACCATTTTTAATGAGCGGTAGTGCATATGAAAAAATACCTGCCCCGGGAGTCAGCACAGGCGCATCGGTTATACTGACTTTTACCGACCAAGAAAAACAATACATTCTTCTCACAGTTGATAATAAAAAGTATCTTCAAAATGTTTCGGGATCATCTAATCCAAATGAAAAGCCAGAACAAACTGCCTTACGCGAAGTAAATGAAGAGACTCAAATCTCCTTGAGACCAGGATCGCTCAAAAAAATTGGGAGTTGGAGTTTTGAAAATTTTAACGAACTTATTGGCAATTACCGAATTATTTCTACTACTAGCGCTTTCTCGACATTAATATCGGTGAATGATGTTCGCCACCTTCTTCCTGATGATATGAATTGGCGCTATGATCCAATAACAATTGTCCCAGTTAGCCAATATTCTTTTCAGCTCGATGAAACTCAGTATATTGCAATTATCCCAGTAGAATTTTTAGATAATGCTCCAGAAGCACTCAATTTGAATAAAAATCATGCTTTAGTGAATCATACTTTTCAAGGACACCACAGAGAAATACTGCATCGTTTATTCAAGTCTTCAAAACATTACGACATAGGTTATTTATATTCATTTGAATTTTACAATTTAATGCCAATCTAAAGCTGTTGGGACGATGCGCAGAGATTGGTTTCTATAATTTCGCTCGCACAATACAAACATGTTTTTTATCGGCTTCACCGCGGCTTTCGCTTTGGAAGCCAGCTTCGTTGATGAGTGTATGTTGCTCACGGCGGATAAAAGAATTTTGTGCAGAAAGTGGGATTTCTGGAATTTTTGAATTCTTTTTTATGGTTTCTAAAGCTTTTGTGCATTCTGCTTTTGCAGCATTAAGCTCGAATTCATTGCTTTCCCTAACAGGGGCTCTTTCGCGTTTTGGATAAGACTTAGGCTTATGCTCAGAACCTTCTTTTGACTTTTTGTCTTTGTCGTTTCGCGCATCTTTTTTGTGAGAGTCTTTGCCAAAAGGCTTTTTACCAAATTTATTGCGGCGAATTTCGTCGAACAAAGCTTTGAACTCTGTACGGTATAAGATTCCACAAGGTGGACGTATAGTCCAGTCTGTTTTCTCTGTTGTTTTTGAAGCTTCTGAAGAGTTTTTCCATTCGACGTAAGCAGTGAAAAGAACAGAATAGTCTTGAAAAACATCTTTTATCACTTTAAAAAGAGTGTTCCAAAATTCTTGAGAGGCTTCTTTGTTTTCTAAAAATTCTAGACCCATTGTTTCGCGCGCTAATTGCGTAGTATCTGCATATAAACAGGCAATTGAATGAGCAAACCAAGCTATATTTTCTAGGTTTACGGACTCAGACCGTTTATACTGAGGAATTGCATTCCAATGATGTTCTACAATTGCTTTTAACTCTTTTGTAAGAGATTCTAAGTTTGCTTCTTTGGGTTTTTCCCATGTATTGTCGAGGAATGGGGTATATTTAAGGTGCGAATTAAATTCTAAGCTAGAATTTAAACGTGCTTGAAGTGCTTGGCGCACTGCATAAATAAAACTGTCTTGATTAAGAGAAAAAATAGAATTCATGAACGATATCTCGCATAATATAAATAAAAAGTCACGGCTTAAAACAAAATTAAGTCAAACTCCAGAGACTCCTGGAGTGTATTTACACAAAAATGACAAAAACGAAATTATTTATGTTGGAAAAGCAAAAAACCTCAAAAGCAGACTCAAAAGCTACTTTCAAAATTCTGGCCATACAAGCAAAACACAATCATTAGTCGAAAACATTGAAGACTTTGATTTTATTCTGACAAATAATGAATACGAATCTATTATTGCCGAAAATAATCTCATTAAACATCATAAGCCTAAATACAATGTGCTTTTAAAAGATGGAAAAACATACCCTTATCTTCGTATGAACTTAAAGGATAAATGGCCACAGCTTACCTTTACACGGAAAAAGAAATCTGATGGAGCTCTTTATTTTGGGCCTTATCCAAATGTGGTTGATTTAGATAAAATTTTAAGCGTTATCCATAAGTTTTTTCCACTTGTTCGATGTTCAAAACATACCTTCAAAACAATATCAAGACCCTGTAATTATTATCATATTCAACAATGTTTAGCCCCTTGTCATAAAGAAGTCGATCATAAAGAGTACCTTGAAATTGTCAAAAGAGTGGTCCAAATTTTAAACGGTAAAACAAAGCCTATAATTGGCAAACTCAAAACAGATATGAAAATGGAAAGCCTTAATCAAAATTATGAGAAAGCAGCTAAAATTCGAGATTCGATAAAAGCATTAGAATCTTTAATTGAAGAACAAGTTGTTGATTTAAATCAGATTTTAAATATCGATTGCATCGAATTTTTATGCACTAAAGAATATTTCTCTTTTTATGTTGCCTATATTCGTGATGGTGTTTTTGTAGGCGCAGATTCATATACTGAAGCTTTGCCAGATGCTCAAACTCCTATTGGCGAAATTTTAAGTTCTCTAATTACGCAATTTTATGATGCTCACATTCCGGTTCATACGGTTTATATTGATGATGTGAATAATGTGGGGCTCTCAAATGATTTTACTAAAAGTCTCGAAACTGTATGGACTGAGAAGCATGAAGGAGCCTATTCCATTCATTTCGATGCAAAAGAATTATTTAAATCTCTAAAAATGAAGCTTCCTACTCAAAAAGCCTTTGCGCATTTATCTGCTTTATTTAGAGAGAATGCTTTTTTTAAGCTTCAAGAAAAAATTAAGATTCATACAGCAGGTAGTGAAAAAATTTTAGAAGTCAAAAACTTACTTGGACTAGATAGATTGCCAAGAAAAATAGAGTGTTATGACATTTCAACATTTCAAGGCGCTGCAACAGTTGGGTCACAAGTGGTGTTTAAAGATGGTATGCCTTGTAAGTCTTTGTATCGAAAATATATTATTCGCGATTATGTAGAAAAAATAGATGATTTTGCAGGTCTTAAAGAAGTATTGCGTAGGCGCTTAAAAGATCGTAATATTGAAGATATTGATTTGTTAATGGTAGATGGTGGCACTCCTCAGGTTCGTGAAGTCTCGTATTTATTCCAATCTTTAGGTCTTGATCATATTGATTTTATTGGCATTGCAAAACAACGCACGCTCAATAAATTTCATGATACAAATGTCATGTCATCGCAAGAACGGTTGATAATACCTGCTCGTGGTCCAGATCGTAAGCTTATTCCAAATAATCCTCCAACTGTAATTGAATTAGATCCTCATTCTAAATCCTATCAGTTGTTGGTTTCACTTCGGGATGAGGCGCACCGATTTGCTATTACTTTTCATAGAAAGCGTCGTGATAAATTACCAGATTAAAGATAAACCTTAATTTTAGTTATTCATCTTGAAATTTTAGTTTATTTTCAGTAGGTAAAAAATAACGCGCTCCAAACTTTGGCTTTCAAAGAGAACATTCACTTTAAATCATTAAAAATTTAAACATTGTAAATTTCGATGATTATTATAATGTCGCTTAATTCGTTTAAATATGTGGGTTTTGCGGAGGTATTCAGAGGTCTTTTATGCAATTCGATCTTAAACGCGCCGTTGAAGCGGTTGGCAAAGAAAAAAATATAGATAAAGAGCTACTAATAGGCGCACTACGTGACGCTGTTTTAGCTGCTGCACGCAAACATTTTGGCGATTGCATTTTTGAAGTGCGCTTTAATGAAGAAGTTGAAGAAATTGAACTTATTCGTTATCGCGTGGTTGTGTCTGATGATGCGCTAAGCAACAAACATAAAGAAATATCTCTTACAGAAGCGCTTGAAATGGACGATTCCCTTCAAGTGGGCGATGAAGTCGGCGAGCAGCTTTCAACTGAAGATTTAGGTCGTATTGCAGCTCAATCTGCAAAACAAGCGGTTCTTCAAAAAGTAACTGAAGCTGAAAAAGACAAAATTATTCAAGAATTTAAAGAGAAAAAAGGTCAAATTGTAATTGGTCAGGTACGTCGTTTCGATCGTTCCGATTTAATTGTCGATCTTGGTTCTACTGAAGCCGTACTTCCCATACGCGAACAAATTCCAAACGAAAAATTCAAAATACGCGATAGAATTTCTGCAATGATAGTAGATGTTAAAAAATCTATTCGCGGTTCACATGTTATTTTAAGCCGTACACATCCAGAATTTTTAATGCGTCTTTTTGAACAAGAAGTTTCTGAAATTTCAGAGGGTCTTGTTGTTATTCAAAGTGCTGCACGTGATCCTGGTAGCCGTTCAAAAATCGCTGTTTATACAGTTGAACCTTCTATTGATCCTGTGGGCGCATGTGTTGGCATGAAGGGCGCACGTGTTCAATCGATTGTCCAAGAGCTACATGGCGAAAAAATCGATATCATTCCATACGATCGCGATCCTGCTCGTTTTGTTTGCAATGCGCTTGCGCCATCAGAACCGTCAAAAGTTATTGTAAATGAGCGTGTGCATATTATGGAAGTGGTTGTCCCAGACGATCACCTTTCACTTGCAATTGGTAAACGCGGTCAAAACGTTCGTCTCGCGGCTCAGCTTACAGGCTGGAAAGTAGATATTCGCTCTGAATCAAAAATGAAGGAACTTGCACAAGAATATAAAGATCTTATTTCGCAAATTCCTAGTCTTGGTTCAATGCGAGCAGAAATATTAGTGAATGAAGGGTATCGCGATCCTGCAGATATTGCACGTATGGATCATCGTTCTCTTGTAAATTTATTGCGTTTAACTCCAGAAGAAGCAGAACAAGTTATACAGGGTGCTAGTAACCTTGCAGCTGAACTTGAGCAAAAATCGCAACAACCTGCAGATGAATTCTTGGATACGTTTGATATTGCAGAACACTTAAGTGGAAATGCAAATCAAGCTGTAGAAGCTGAAATTGATGATATTGTTGCTAAAACACGTCCTCAACCGCTTCTTGATCCAGAAAAGGTAGAGTCTAAATCGGTTTCTCGCGATGTCCTAAAAAAATGGATGCGTCTAAGTGGTGTAGCTGAGCATATTGCAGCAGTTTTACACGTGGCTGGATATGTCGATTTTGCAGATCTTGCGCGTTCTAATCCCGAAGAAATTTCTTATAAAACAGGCTTGCCGCTTAAGCTTTCTGGAAAGTTATACGCAGAAACGGCAAAATTCCTCGGAGATCATGAATGAGTCGAGTAAGAGTATCAGATATTGCAAAAGAAATCGGTAGTGAAACAAAAACTGTTCTTGCGCAATTAAATCAAATGGGCGTGTCTGTAAAAAATCATTTAAGTATGGTCGATGCAACAGATGTCGCAAAGTTAAAAGTAGCTTTTAAAAAGAACAAAACTGGCGCAGTTAAAAAGCCAGCAAGTAAAATATTTATTAGACGTAAGTCGACTGATGTACCTGAAGTAGACGAATCATCTGCAGCTACAGAATCTGCTCTAGAAGAAAATAAAGTTCTACAAGCAGTTGCAGAAGCTCCAAAAGAAGTTATTGCTGAAAAACCTGAAGAAACAAAACAAGAAGTCGCTGCTGAAACTAAAACTGTAGCTAAAGCATCAAAAGTAACACCAAAAGTTGCTGTTGAAAAAACAGAAGTTACAAATGAAGTTACTGTTGAAAAGCTAAAAGTTCTTGTTAAAGAAAAAATTGAAGATAAACCTTCTATTGCTGCAAAATCAGTACAAGAAAAAACAGATTCATCAGCTTCTGTTTCCACTACTACAGAGAAGCCAGTAGATGTTAAAAATTCTGAACCTGTTCCAGCGAAAAACAGTGAAGAGGCAGTGGTCGCAAAACAAGCTACTTCTTTAAAAGCGGAAGCTTCTACTACAAATGTTGCAACAGCGACTGAAAATGCTGTAACAGCAACTGTAATTACACAATCAGCAGATAAAGAAAAAACTGTAGAAAAGCCAAGTGCAACTTCTTCACATAGCGCTACTATTGTGCGTCGCGGTCCAGAACAAGAAAAAAATGTTTATCAAGTAAATATGTCTCGTCCTGCGCGTCAAGGAGAAGGGTACTCTGGTCCTCGTAGGCCGTATTCGTCCGACTCAAGGCCAGCAGGTACTGGATATCGTCCTCATAATCCAAACGGCGGTTATCGTGGCCCTGGTACTGGCACTACAGGAACTGGTACAGGATACCGTCCTCATAATCCAAACGGCGGTTTACGTGCTGCTGGTGCTAGCACTGGCACTGGTTATACCTCTAATACTCAACAGCAAAGGCCTTTTTCAATGCCCGATGCTACGGCGCCTGGTAGTGTTGTAGGTGCAGGACGTGCAGATAAAGGCCGCGCTGCAAAAGAACGTGATAGCAAACGTAGAGTTGAAGAAGATCTACGTAATAAAGCTGCTGCTCGTAAAGGTCCTAAATTTTACGCTCGTGATGAACTTGCGGAAGAACCTAGTGTGGAAACTGAAGGAGCTGTTATTGGCGCGGGTATTAATGTCCGCACAATGGTTTCTAACAAAAGACGCAAACCTGGTTTCAAAAGAAAAGAATCAAGAAACGAGAATTTTTCAGCAAATCCAACAAAAGCGTCCAAAAGAATTGTTCGTATTGATGAACATATCTCAGCGAACGACCTTGCTGCTGAATTAAGTGTAAAAGTAACTCTTATTATTAGAACTCTTATGAAGCTTGGCATGATGGCCACTGCAAATAAGATATTAGATTTTGATACAGCCACACTTGTGGCAACAGAATTTGGATTCGAAACACAAAATGTAACGGTTTCTCTTGAAGATATTATTGCAAAAGATCAAGCTAAGAAAAATCAAGTCGAAATTCCTGCTGAAGCTCGTCCGCCTATTATTACAATTATGGGTCACGTCGATCATGGTAAAACATCATTACTCGATGCGTTGCGTAAAACAAGTGTAGTTTCTGGTGAAGCTGGCGGAATTACGCAACATATTGGTGCATACCAAATTGAATATCAAGATCGGAAACTTACGTTCTTAGATACACCTGGTCATGAAGCATTTACTGAAATGCGCGCTCGTGGTGCAAAAGTAACAGATATTGTTGTATTAGTAGTTGCTGCAGATGATGGAGTTATGCCTCAAACAAAAGAAGCAATAGCCCACTCTAAAGCTGCTGGTGTGCCAATTATTGTTGCTATTAATAAAGTTGATAAACCAAATCCTAACTTTGATCGCTTAAACAGCGAATTAGCAGAGCAATCTGTTATGTCTGAAGAATGGGGTGGCGATTGTATGTTTGTTAAGGTTTCTGCTAAAACTGGCGAAGGTCTTGATAAACTTATTGAAGCAATTTTACTTCAAGCAGAAATGCTTGATATTAAAGCTCCTGCTTCTGGATTTGCTGAAGGCGTTGTCATTGAAGCAAAACGCGACAAAGCACGTGGTGCGGTAGCAACAGTTATCATCACTAAAGGTTGCTTGAAACAACAAGACTCAATTGTCATTGGTAAAACAATGGGGCGTGTGCGTGCAATGCACGACGATAAAGGCACAGCATTAAAACAAGCTCTTCCAGGTTCACCTGTTGAGCTGATTGGACTTAATGATGTTCCCGATGCTGGTGATGCATTTTATGCTGTTGCAAGCGATTCTATTGCACGCGAAGCTGTAGAATACAAAACAGAAAAACATCGTCAAGCACAGCTAGCAAGTCAAAAATCTAATAATCTTAATGATTTACAAGCTCTTTTTGCAAATGAAAAAACAACTGAAAAAATTAATGAACTTAATATAATTATTAAAGCAGATACACACGGATCTGTTGAAGCAATTAAAGGTTCTTTATTAAAACTTGATACTGCTAAAGTTAAAAACAAAATTATACTTGCCTCTGTTGGTGGTATTACAGAAACAGATATTGTTCTTGCCGATGCTTCACATGCAATTGTGCTTGGTTTTAATGTTCGCCCAGACAAAATTGCTGCACAAAGAGCTGAAGCAAAAAATGTAAAAATGATGTTCTTTAACATTATTTATGAACTAATTGATGCAATCAAAATATCAATGGCCGGTACACTTGCGCCTATCCAACAAGATAAAATTATTGGACATGCAGAAGTTCGGAATCTATTTACTGTTCCAAAAATTGGTGTAATTGCTGGTACTCTTGTTACAGATGGTAAAATTACTCGTCCTTCTCGTTTACGTGTTATTCGTGATGGAATTGTTGTTTACACTGCTCAACTTGGGTCGCTCAAACGCTTTAAAGATGATGCAAAAGAAGTTATGCATGGCTTTGAATGTGGTATTGGTGTTGAAAATTACAATGACCTTAAAGTTGGTGACGTTCTTGAATCGTTCGTTATCGAGGAAATTGCAGCAGAATTATGACATCAACTAAGTCACCATCAAAGAGAGTTTTACAATTAGCTGAAGATATTCGTGGTGTTGTTGCGAATCTCTTTGCACGCGGAGAAGTTAGAGATCCTCGCTTGCAAGGCATAACAATTCATCACGTAAAGCTTTCTTCAGATTTAAGTGTTGCTAAAGTTTATTATATGATTCCTCAAGGCTCTGATAAAGACGAGATCGCAAAGCTTTTAAAGCCTGTGTCTCGTTATGTTCGGAAGGCTCTGGGGGATCAATTATTTTTAAGATACATTCCTCAAGTTAACTTTTACTATGATGATAACATCGACCATTCAATGAAAATCAATGAGCTTCTCTCAAAAATCTAAGCCGTTAAGTGGTTTTATTTTAATCGATAAACCAGTAGGCTGTACAAGCACAACAATCGTTCGAAAAATAAAAAAAATATTTAACATTAAACGTGTTGGGCATTTGGGCACTCTTGATCCCTTTGCAACAGGTCTGTTGCCTATTATGATTGAAGGTTCTACTCGGTTATCTGAAGACTTAATGGATACAGATAAACAGTATCTTTTTACCATACAGCTTGGGATTGAAACGGATACTTTAGATTCAACAGGCCAAATCATTAATCGAGCATCAGTACCACAAAATATTACTTTCGATTCCATACGTGAAATATTAAATGATTCTTTTTTAGGTCTTATTGAACAGACCCCACCAGTTTATAGTGCAATTAAAATGGACGGTAGACCGTTGTACGAATACATGCGCGCTACCGGAAAATTGCCTTATGATATTAAAACTAAAACCAGAAATGTGAATATTAATAATATTGAATTACTCAATTTTAATCCAGATTTATCTACAATTGAAATTCGTGTTTCTTGTACAAAAGGCACCTATATTAGAAGTCTTGCAAGAGATATTGCTCAAAAATTAGGAACACTTGGTATTTGTTCTACACTTCGGCGTGAGCGAATTGGAAATTTTTTAGTTCAAAATGCGTTTAAATTAGAAGATGATATGAATGCAGAAACTACTGGAATTAAAAATATACTTTTAAGTTATTTGCTTTCCCCGCAAGAACTACTTCCTAATTTGCCTTCACTATTTTTTACAGGGTTATGTGCAAAAAGATTATTAACGGGAAATGTTTTGACTATAAATAAAATAGAGAATTCAGACGAATTTGCTTTGCTTTCTGAGTATTTATTGACCCCCCATGTAGATCCCAAAATTTTTGCTAGTGTGCTAAATCAAGATTCACCTTTGTTTATTGCTTTTATTCAATTTTTAGATAAAGACACAATTAAAATTAAACCTCAAAAAAAACTTTTCTAATTTTGATAAATCAATTAAAACTGAATAATATTCAAAAGGTAACGCATAATGAAACGTTATATATTAACAGGTGCGCCCAGTTCAGGTAAATCGACACTAATTCATGAATTAGAAAATAAAAATTATTTTGTAATACACGAATCGGCAACTGATATTATGCAGAACGAACAAGCTAAAGGAGCTTTGGCTCCATGGAATAATATAGATGTGTTTATTTCAAACATAGTTGATTTACAAAAAATTCGTGAAAAAAAAGCGACTTTAGAAAATAGGCAAGCTTATCAGTTCTTTGATCGCTCTCCTATTTGCACATATGCGTTGTGCTTATACATGAATTATACACCGCCATTAAAACTTATGAATGAAATTCAAAGAATTTGTGAAAATAATATCTATGACTCTAAAGTATTTTTTATTGAAAACTTAGGATTTTGTGAACAAAATGAAATTCGTAAAATAGATTTCAATGAATGTTTGAAATTTGAAAAACTACACAAACAAGCCTATCAAAAATTTGGCTTTGAATGTTTTTGGATTCCAGCTTTAAATGTGACTGAGCGTGTAAAATTAATTTTAAATAATCTATAAATACTCTTCTTATTTTCTTGGTCTATTGTACAATTTTTATATTCTAGTATTCTTTGTGTGTATTGTGCTTCACTTGATTCTAAGAATTTAGAAGGATTTAGAATGAATATAAAATTTAACAAAAGTATATTGTCTTTTTGTATTGTATCTTCAACTGCAATGTTTTTTAGTTGTAATTCACAACAAATGCGTTCAGAGACTGGAGAACTAATGGTTCAACCAATACCGACAAAACCAACAAATCCAACTCCAATTGTTTTTGCAAACATGACAAATGTAGGAACAGCAGAAGGCAAACTTATTGCAATAGGCACGTGTAGTGATAATTCTATCGTTCAATGTAATGCGAATAGTCTGGCTGGTAATTCAAACTTGTTATGACAACAGTTGAATGTGTTGATAAAAGTTTTGTCTCCACTTCACTCCAAGGTTGTTTTGGAGGCCAGAGCTATTTAATCAATTGCTATGTGTTGGATAAAGATACGGATATTCCTGGAACAATAGGGCAATCCTCTGTTGCAGTAATATGTTAATTAAAATGTCATTGAAATTTTTATGGAAATAAAAACATCTGATCAGAATACGAAGAACCCAATTGAGTTTTTTTCTATAAAAAACTCTGAAAGCAATACGCATGTAACTTTATCAGAATTTTTGGCACCAATTATCAAAGCGGTAAAATCTGTTTCAGAAGCAAAATGGGTCACAGCTGAAATTTCTTCTTTATCTGGAACATCGCATTTGTATCTCGATCTTATTGAAACAGATGAAAATGGTACTAAAATTGCACAGTTAAGAGCAATGATATGGAGCAGAAGCGCTCCAAAATTAATTGCCCGCTTTGCGGAGGGTACTGGTGGCGAGCAATTACGCAAAGGTTTAAAAGTTCTTTTAAAACTTAAATCTGCTTTAAGTCCTCAATACGGGCTTTCGGCCACAATTGAAGATATTGATCCGACTTTTACTCTAGGTGTGGCCGCCGCTCAACTCATTGCTTTACGAAATCGCCTAGTTGATGAAGGTAAATATTCAGTACAAAAGGGATTTAAGCGTCCTACTGAATTTACGTCTATTGCAATTATATGTCCTTCAGGGGCAGCTGGTTTAGGGGACTTTAAAGCACACGCAGATCCCCTAGAAAAACTACAATTATGCAAATTTAGTTATTTTACAGCAATATTTCAGGGTGAAAGTGCAGGAACTGAAATTTTAGGCGCATTGCGCAATGTCTATACTCAAAATAAAACTGAACAGTATGATTGTGTAGTTATTTTACGTGGGGGCGGTTCTCAAGCAGATTTAGCATGGCTCAATAATTATGATATTTCTTCTGCGATTTCAAAGATGCCCATACCAGTATTGGTAGCTGTAGGTCATGAGCGTGATTCTACAATTTTAGATGAAATTGCAAATGTGAGTTTTCACACTCCCTCTAAAGCCATTGGACACATTTCGGAAACAATTTTATCGAATGCTCAAGCCGCAATAGAAGCGTTAAACAGTATTCATCATTCTTCTTTAAATATGGTTGCCTTAGCAGCTCAGTCACTTGATAAGTCTCGTGAAAAAATGATTTCAACTTGTGAAAATGGGATGAGTGCTATTGAAAAAGTGATAGCGAATACACAAGAACATGTAACAACTATTTCGCATCATTCAATTGAACGAACAGAGATAGAATTAAAACAAAATATTATTGAAATTTCACAAAATTCTTATCAAGAAGTTTTGAACACGGTCCGAGTTTTAAATCAGAATAAAGAAACGATATTAGTGACTGCAATGAAAGATCTTGCAGTCATTGAATCTGAAATGTTTGCTCAAAAAAATGCATTACAGGATAATGCATTTAATTGTTTGAAAGATGTTGAACAAAAGACAAAATCTTCTGCAGAACTTGTCATGGGTCTGGGGCCAAAACGAACATTAAAACGAGGTTTTACTATTGCTCGAAGCAAAAAAGGAAAAATTTTAACAAGTAAAAATGATGCCAAAACTGGTGAAACAGTTTTATTGCAATTTGCTGACGGAAATATAAACGCTACAATTCAATAGGAATTAAATTATGACAACAGAAGATACGGAAACATTTAAAAAACACTATGATAATTTACGTGGTATTGCAGAAAAAATGAGGCAGCAGCAAGAACCAGATATTGATCAACTGATTCCGTTAGTTGATTCTGCGCTTAGTAGTTATACCGTTTGTAAAGAACGTTTGGATTCAGTCAAAAAACTTTTAAAAGAACGCTTTAATGATGAGCCAGAAGTAAAGCTATAAAAAGTTCTGGATACCGTGCCTTCGCATGGTATGGCTATTGCTCACACAGTGCATAATAAGATAATTTCTCAATTAATTACCAATATTTTTGATAAAATAATTTAAGTTTTTCTTTTGTGGCAAAAGGAATTTCGACTCCTGTTGTCATGACCACATCTTTTGCGGCAGTAAAAATTGGATTGTCATTATCTTCCGGCAAATTTTGTACAACCTGTTTTACAATTTCTTTTGCAAGGTGTGCATTTTTTTGAATTGTTTCTACAACCATTTCAACTGAAACCCCTTCTTGCTCTTCTTTCCAGCAATCAAAATCAGTGACAAAGGAAACATTAGCATAAGGAATCTCTGCTTCTCGAGCTAAAACAGCTTCAGGCATAGATGTCATGCCAATAATATCTGCATTAATTTGTCTAAAAAAATGGCTTTCCGCTTTTGTGCTAAAACGTGGACCTTCGATACAAACAGAAGTGCCATTTTCTTGAAAATTGACCTTTAAAGAAGTGCATATATTTTTAAGTAACAGTCGAAGTTTTTCACAATACGGATAAGCAAAACTAACATGTCCAACTAATCCATCTCCAAAAAACGTATGTGCTCTATTGCTTTTTGTATAATCAAAAATTTGAGAAGGAATAACAACCGAACCTGGTGCTAAATGATCGCGTAAACTTCCAACCGCACTTATGCTAACTATATGTGTAACGCCAAGTTTTTTGAGCGCATATATATTTGCACGATAATTAATTTCAGAGGGAAGTAATTTATGCCCCCGACCATGTCGTGACAGAAACACAACCGAGCAATTGTTGAGTGTACCGCTCATTAATTGATCAGACGGTTCGCCGAACGGAGTTTGCACTTCGTGTTCTTGCAAATTTTCAATTGATTCAAGAGAATAGATTCCAGAACCACCAATAAATCCTACAATTTTTTTACTCATTTGCATTCCTGACTTTCTTTCATTCTTCGTGAATATATTTGAATAATATTAAGGGCTTAATTTTATGGTTAAACCTCCTTTTTGAATATTTCTCAAGTTTTATTGAATAGATCCGATTCTAATAAAGCGAGAAAAACGGCAATTCTATGTGGAAGGAGCTTGCTTATGTCCTGCGTAAAACTAAGAACCCTCTTAGCTTTTTGTGGTGGTGCTTTTTTAATTAGTGAGGCGAATGCAAAGCCTAAATATAATGATCAAATGTATCGAATCACGGGAACTACACTAACAACAATTAATGTGCAAACATCACCTTCAGGAAAGAAGCACAAAAAAACAATTGGGCTTTTAAAAGTTATTCCAACTCAAAAATTTGTTAATTTAAGAAAAAATTATTTAGCTAAAGTGATTGAAGATGAAAGTGAACGTGACTATAGCGTTGGAGTTGTTCCTTTTGAAAATTCGGTTGGCGCAGTTGATTTAGGAATGGCAGATGTTCCTGTCTTTGATCAAGGCGCTTATGGAACATGTGTAACATTTGCAACAACTTCAGCAATGAATGCTCTTTTACAAAAAGGTGATTTTATAAGTCAGCAATGTACATTACAATTAAATCGAATCCTTGGACAAGATTTATGGAATGGTGCTTATTTTTCTTCACAAATTATTGATCCGTTAAAAAAATATGGAATTGTGAAACAAGGTCAGGGCTCAGAAAAAGAAGGCAAATGTAATTCAGATTATCCTAATATTTTTGGGATGATTACTGTTTCTGGGTATAAAAATCGTGCTAAAAACTCAGGTGCAGACGCCTCAAAAATTCAATATAAATATTACAGCATGATTAAGTTAAATGATGTTAAAAAATCTTTAGATAAACACCATCGTGTTACCGTTGGTTTTGGCATTCTTGCAGGACAAGATCCAATCTCAGTTCAAGGGTTTAATTTAAAAATAAAAAATCAAGAAACATCCGGTGGTTTATGGGCATGTCAGCAATCAAGTTCAGAAAGTACTTATTGTGGCAGACCAAATTCAGGTCACGAAGTTGTGATTATTGGTTATGATGATTCACAACAGCTCTTAAAAGTCAGAAATTCATGGAGTGATGCTTCGGGTGATAATGGCGACTTTTATATGACTTATACATTTTTTAAAGCAATGATTTTTGATGGAACAGAAATTTATTAATCATAGCTCCAAAGAATGATTTTAAGTTTTATTGTTTGAAAGGACTTCAATATGAGTATTTTTTCAAAAAAAAGCACTGTTATTAGTGATTATATCGATCAAATTTTTGATCTTTTGCAAAAGAATTTAGCACATATTTTTGATAATTTTGTTGATGGTAAATTTCCAGCAATTAAAAATAGTATAATGGCTTGGCGCCCTCATATTGACTTAAGAGAAACTGAAAAAGAGTTTATTTTAAAAGCAGACATTCCTGGTATAACTAAGCAAGATTTAAATATTGAACTTAGTGAAGATGTACTCACAATAAGCGGTGAGCGCAAAACAGAAACTCATCATGCAGAAGATAAATACCATTGGACCGAACGTTTTCATGGTAAGTTTGCGCGTGCATTTAGCTTGCCAACGAATATGATTGATAAAACAAAAATTGATGCAGAGTTTGAAAACGGTGTTTTAAAACTCGTACTTAAGAAAAAGGTTGAGAAAAAAAGCAAGAAATCTGCCAAAAAAATAGACATTAAGTAAATTTTCCAAATCTCTTACTTATCCCTATCGCCTTCAATTTTTAACTTTGGATTTGCATAATTTATAGGGGTGATTTTTGACTATGCGGTAGTGCTTATCTACCAGGTTGTACTGACACATCGCACATCATAATCTTCGTCGGTAAATTGATCATCTGTTAGCACTAATCCTGCTTGGGTGGTCAGAGGTGGTGCGCCATTTGAAAATATCCATAGAGTTGTATCAGGACCAACCGTATCTGAAATACTTGAAGAGATTAATCCTGAGGGTGTTGTGGATTGAAAAAAGAAGCCAGGTAAAGAATCGATTGCGCGAAAACCTTCAACCGTTTTTGTAGCTCCCGCTCCTTGAAAATTGCAGAAAGCTTTTAAGTTACTGTTAAAGGCTACTCCCCCAGGTTCACAGCTAGCACCAATCGTATTTAAGCCGCCAGTGAGAGTATAAAGCATAGGATAACTTGGAATTTGCCAGTTATAAATAGCATTATTGGAAATAATAGTCGATCCAGTGGCTGATATGCGATTGCAAATATTTTCAGCGCTTGAGACTGCATTATAGTTTGTAAGATTAATATTGCCAGGTCCGTCGGTAATAGAGAATGCATTGGGACTTGTAGCGCCTGGTTTGTAAATTAAGGGGCCTATAGGTGCAATGGTTCCACTTCCTTGATTGATCTGAGTGGGAGGAGTAACGTTATCAATCGTTTTATATAAGTTATAGCTTTCTGGTGAAGTGCCTCTTGGATTCTTACCATTTGCTTCAAAAACATTATATTGCGAAGAAAGTTGACCACTCCATAAGAGACGTCCTTTATTTAGGCGGTCATCTGCATATGTTGGACTGGTAGGATTAAGGGCAATCGTGTTCATAGGTATTCCATTGCTATCAAACTCTCCTATTTGTGCTGCAGTATTATCTGTTGTAATAATTGGTGATAACCAAGAACATTGATTTAAGTTAGAGGGAGCTCCAACAGGAGCTCCTGGGCACCGTGTTAAAAACCAATTTTGATCAGGATTGCAATTGAAACCAGCTGGGCAAGGAATAGTTTGTGCAGTTGAAGCGTTTATTGGGCTAAATGGTGTATATGTACCATCCCCATTGCCAAAACCAGAACTTCCATTTGGTAATGTGATTACATTTGTTGTACCCGCAATAGCAGCGCCATAGAAAATAGAGCATTGAATTATATTTTGATAAGTTGTTAAGTCAGGGTTTTGGCCACAGGCAGGTTGGAGTTCTATGCGTCTTGCGCCTGCAGAAATTGAAGCTAAAATTTGACCGAAAACTTCATTACTGACTTGTGCCCCAATTGCAAGTGTAGGCGATTGCGTGGCAGTAACTTCCCCTTCTATGCGCATTGCACCAATAGTAAAAAAATTTGTACATTTTACAGTTTGAAGAAAGAAGATTCCTGTACTTGTGGGTGCTAATTCACATTCCACTTCCCGTTTAAAGAGGCTTTCGGGAACTTGACGTTTGTTTTGAACATCCTCTATTGTATAAAAAAAGTAAGGAGTGAATAGGGTTAAATCAGTAATTTCGACGGTCGCAGCTGCATTTTGTAATTTTAATGGAATGCGTGAATTTTCTTTTTTAAATAAAACTTGCGTTGTAAAAGATGTGAGTGGAATAGAGGTTGGAAAGGTAACAGTACAGCCTGTATCAATATTACAGGTATCAAAGTCTATTTGTAATGGAGGTAGCTCGGATACATTAATCGCATTTTGATTTTCGCCTTGTTTGCAAGAAAAGACACCAAACGATAAAAGCCCAAATAAATACAACGTGTTTAGTTTCATCAATACTGCCTTTCCAAAACAATAAATAATTGGAGTTGTGTTTTTTAGAGGATTGCAAATTTAAGAATAGCACATCTGGATTGAAACAAGAAAATTGGAAGAGAATTTTTGAGTATTAAATTTAATATTATAAAAGAGTAATGAGATACTTTGCAAAAAGAAAATCGACCTGTGTAATTGCAGGGACAGGTTGGTGGGTAGATAGTTTTACATCTACCGTAAGAAAATTTGTAATCGTGAAGTTTGCGTGATGATCGACTTTTTCTTGCAGTGCATACACTGTTTTTGCAAATTTTAAGCAATTATCAATATCTTGAAATTTGAATGTTGCATGCAAGCAAGGCCCTACTTCATCAACGCCCTGCAGCCATTTACCTAGTGCTTTTTCAGAGCCATGATCTTTTAAAAAACCATTTAATTCTGTAACGGTATTTTGAACATTGGGAACTGGATTACGATCTGCATTTTTAATGGTGTCTAAATTAAAGTTCAATGTCGGAGAGCTCCTTTGCAAGTTTTAAAGCGCTTTCAGTGCCATCATGTACTTTGGGTTCTATTGAAGGCGTTTTTTCTTGAGAAAGCTGAATGGGATCTGGTGCTTTTGGAATAACTGCTTGTTGAATTGGTTGTGCAACAGGCTGAGGATTATGATTTACGGGATGAGGAGGGTTTGTGTTTGTAGCGCCACCCCAAGCTGGTGGTTGTGGACGGGTGTTTGGAGGATAATAAGAGCTATTTTGTGCGCCATTGTACATGGGGTTATTTGGTGCAGAACTATATTGTGATTGAGGATTGAATGGAGAATTGTGTGGTGCATTTTGCTTTCCAAAGTGTTTTGATGGATCTTGGCCATCAAAACCAGGGCCTGCCAATTCGAATCCTGTTGCAATAACTGTTACACGAATTTGATCGCCAACTTCGCTGTCGATAACAGTACCAAAGATAATATTTGCTTCTTCATGTGCCGCTTCTTGAATTAATGTGGAAGCTTCACTAATTTCATGAAGAGTCATATCTGCAGAACCAGTAATGTTAATTAGAATGCCTGTAGCGCCTTCAATGTCGATGTCTTCAAGAAGTGGCGAGTTAATTGCACTGCGAGCAGCTTCAATCGCACGATTAGGGCCAGCAGCTGTACCAATACCCATAAGAGCCATGCCCATTTCGGACATAATTGTTTTAACATCGGCAAAATCGACGTTTACACGACCAGGAATATTAATAATATCTGAAATACCCTTAACAGCATTTAGTAAAACGTCATCGGCAAGTTTGAAACCATCGAGCATAGACATATCGGGAGCAGCTATACTGAGTAGTCGTTGGTTTGGAATTGTAATTAAGGTGTCAACTGCCTGGCGAAGTGCTTGAATGCCTTGTTCAGACTGTTGTCTGCGCCGCTTGCCTTCAAAGGTAAAGGGTTTTGTAACCACACCTACTGTTAATGCGCCCAATTCTTTTGCAATTGCAGCAATAACTGGAGCAGCTCCAGTGCCAGTTCCGCCACCCATTCCACTAGTGATGAAAACCATGTCTGCACCACTTAACACTTCTTGTAAGATAGATTTATCCTCGAGTGCAGCATTGCGTCCCGTTTCTGGATTGGCGCCTGCTCCTAAGCCTTTAGTGAGCTCTTTGCCAAGTTGGATTTTAATTGGAGCAAGATTGGTTTGAAGGGCTTGTAAATCTGTATTAGCAGCAATAAACTCTACTCCAGTAAGGCCAGATTCAATCATTGTATTCAGCGCGCTGCCACCACCGCCACCAACGCCAACAACTTTAATGATTGCGCCAGATACAAATTTTGCTTTTTCTTGGGACATGGTTAAATCCTCCTTAGTTTCGGAACTTATTTTATAAAGGCTCTATCTAATAAGTCTAAATCAATTTGATTTGGTTTTAAATTTTTTTGTTTCAAAACAGTTTCTATAGATTTAAATTTTTTGATTTTTTTATCAAGATCCTTATGACCTAAATAAATTGTGAGCGGTGAATTTATACTGTTTTGCAAGTTTTGGTTTTCTGATTCTAAAGTTAAAATAAACCCAGCCCCATGTGTCCAGTTAATTTGACTTATAGTTGTATTATACCATTGATAGTTTTCATTAATCAAACTTACTTGTTTCAGTAACTGTGCATAGTTAATTGTTTGATCATATTTATCTTTGATAGTTGTGTCATTCATATAAATATTTGGAATTGTTTTGAGTATTGATGAGTTTGGATTTTTATCAATCAATTTCATTGCGTTTCCTAAAATATAAACATTTTTATTTTGTGTATGGATTGCAAGCACTGGATTTTGAATGTTTGCAAAAATTGTTAGTTTGTGATCGAAACCTAAACGTAAAGAATATTTATCAATAACATCGTATTTGTTTAGTAAAGTAGAAATACTTTTTAATAACGTTGCACGAGAAGAGTTTTCTTTTTGCGCAGTTTGTACAAGTGCGTGTATTTTTTTTTCAACAGATTGTTGAAACGGTTCGTTATTGATTTTAAAAACAATTTGGTTTGGAATAATGGAATTTTGCCATTTTTGAATATATAGAAAAGTTGACAAAACAAGTGTTACACAAATAATCCCAGCTAAAATTGAAACTGTTACTTTTTGTGTTTTAAGTTTCACACTGAAGTCTTTCTTTTAAAATATGGCCTGCATACGAAATATTGCCTGCACCAAGCACTAAAAACACTATTCCATTGGAGCAGTTGTTTTGATTTAAATATTGAATACACAATTCGACTGCCTCATCAAAATTTTCACTTGTTTTAATATTTAATTCAACTGCTTTAGGATGATATATATGAATTTCTTTTGCTAAAGATTCTGAACTTATCCCTTCAATAGGATTTTCGCCTGCCGCATAGACTGGCGTAAGGATTACAGCATCTGCAGAGGCAAAGCTTTTTGCAAATTCACTCATTTGATTTTGTAGTCGAGAATATTTATGTGGTTGAAACACAACTACAATTTTTTTATCTGGAAAGCTTTCTTTTGTGCCAGCTAAAACAGTTTCAATTTTAGTTGGATTATGAGCGTAATCATCAATAATCAGATGCTCTTTAATTTTTGCAATTAAAGTATAACGGTGCAAGGTGCCTGCAAAAGAAGCAAGGTGATGCCCAGCATTTTCAATGTTTAAGCCCAACGTATGTGCAATTGCAAACGTAGCAAGTGCGTTGCTAATATTATAATGACCAGGCAAATTTAGAGTGACCTGAGGATATATTTTTTGAAAAATGACAGGGCTAAAGCTTGTTTCAAATCCATTTGTTGTAATATTTGCTACAGTAATGTCTGCTTTTGGATTACGGCCAAAAGTAACAATATTTGATTTTATATAGGGAATGAGTTTTGCTGTGTTGGCATCATCTAAACAAAGGCATACCGTGCCGCTAGAAGACATTTGTGAAACAAATGTTTTAAATGCATTAAATACACCATTCAAATCGCCATAATATTCTAGATGATCTTTATCGATGTTTGTAATCACTGCAATATTAGGAATAAAACGTAAAAAGCTGCCATCGCTTTCGTCTGCTTCAGCAATAAAAAACTTGCCCTTTCCAAAAACAGCATTGCTTTTAAAATTACTGACTTGACCACCAATAACTGCGGTTGGATTTAATCCTAATTTTTCGAATATATGGGCCACAATACTTGTGGTTGTTGTTTTGCCATGAGTACCCGCAATTAAGATAGTTTCTTTTTGTTTCATTAATTCAAAAAGCATATCACTACGGTGTAATATAGGAATATTGAGTTTTGTGGCTTCAAGTATTTCTGGATTAGAATTTAAAATTGCACTGCTAACAACCAAAAGATCTTTTCCATGCACATTTTGCGCATTGTGTTCAAATGCAACCAACACCCCTATTTTTTGAAGGTGTGTAGTATAATTTCCAACCGTTGTATCGCTTCCTGAAACATGAAATCCAATTGATTGAAGAATTTCTGCAATACCAGACATGCCACTTCCGCCAACGCCAACGAAATGAATTTTTTGTTCTGTGGACGTAAGCATTAAGGTGACCTTTGAAACGAGTTAAAAGAAACTTTACTTGCAAGTTGAGCAAGCAAACCAATTGCAAAGTAATTTGCAATTAATGCAGAGCCACCATTAGAGATAAAGGGTAATGGCAAACCTTTTGTAGGAAGTGCACCTGCAACAACTCCCATATTTATTATAGTTGTGAAAGCAAGTACAGCAAAAATACCAGTTGCGACTAATCTGTACTCTGCTTTTTTACTCATGAGTATAATTTGTAAAATTGCATAAAATAAAAGACAATACAAAACCGCCAAAGATAAGACTCCAACAAACCCCATTTCTTCTGCTATTACGGCAAGAATAAAATCTGTATGTGCTTCTGGTAAAAAGAAAAGTTTTTGCTGACTTTCTCCAATTCCTTTGCCAAAAACACCACCATTTGCCACTGCAACAAAACTTTGGATGATTTGAAAGCCAGAACCAAGCGGATCTTTAAAAGGATTTAAAAAGGTCATTATTCTTTTAATACGATAAGGTTCAAATACAATTGCCGCAATAAGTCCGCTTACCAAAAAGACCGAAATTGCAGAAAAATAACGTTTTGCAAGCCCATTCATAAATAAGATTGCAATGCATCCCATAAACACAACAAGTGTTGTACCCAGATCTTTTTGTAGAATAATAGCACATGGCGCTAACATTAAAATTCCAGCTTGAGTCCATTTTGATTTAGGGGAAATATTTTTTGTCGTTAATATAGAAACAAGAAACAATAAGCTGAAAATTTTTAAAAATTCGGCTGGTTGTATTGACATTCCTCCAATACTCAACCAACGTGCAGCACCGCCAACTTTACGGCTTAAAAATGGTAGATGTGTCATTAATGTAAGAAGAAGTGCAGAAATAAAAAGTGGTTTAATGTACTTTAAATAAAACTCAATAGGAATAATAGCAGCAATAAAACCTGCGCATAAAGCTGGCAGTAAAAACATGAGTTGCTTATTTACAAAGTAAAATTCATTTGCAAATTTTGTGCCTGCATAAACAGATGATGAGCTATAAACAAATAAAACACCAAATCCTGTAAGCGCAAAAACAGGAAGCCAAAGTACATTGCCAGCGTATAAACTCCATAAACTTATTTTTGATAAAGATTCTGTATGAACAGCTGATTGTAGTACTTTTTCATCCCGATTCATTCAATGGAATCTCCTACAGTGATTTTACCCATTCCTTAAACACTTCGCCACGATGTTCAAAGTTATTGAATTCATCGAAACTACTGCATGCAGGCGAAAGTAAAATAATTTCTTCCGGTTTACTTTTTTGAAGTGCGTGTTGAGCAGCTGAAAGCATATCATGAGATGGTTTAACAAGAAATGAAGCAAATTCTTTAAGCTCGTTATAAATCTTTGTGCCTGCTTCTCCAAAAGGATACACAAAAACAATTGGATGATTAAAAAATGGCTTTAGAGCTAAATAACTATCCCCTTTGGGCACTCCACCCAAAAGTAAATGAACAGGCTGATGAAAAGATTGCAGTGCTACAAGAGTACTTTCAACGTTTGTGGCTTTTGAATCATTAATAAAAATTTGTTTTAAAGTTGTAGGAACATTTTCAAGACGGTGGGCGAGTGGCTCATATGTTGAAGTGCTTTTACGCGCTTCCTTTAGAATAATTTCTTTGCTTATGCCTAAAAATTTTCCGGCTATGCTTGCGCCATTCATATTAATGAGATTGTGTGCGCCTGGTAAGCATAATTCAGTTTCTTGCAAATGCGTAAAATCAGAAATTATTGAGCATTTTGGAAATGGTAAAGAAAGCTTTTTTGCAAATTCTAAAACATTTTTGTCTATAATGCAGATTCCATTATCTTTTGTAGCCAAAACAAGATTCCACTTTGCTTTTAAATAATTTTCTGAAGTTTTGTGTCGTTCTAGATGGTCGTTTTGTAAATTTAAAAAAATTGAGACATCAAAAATGTTGGGAAGATTGTATTCAAGTTGATAACTACTGAGTTCAATACAAAGTGCATCGAAATTTTCTTGCACACGTACAACTTCGCTTAATGGTAATCCAATATTTCCACAGGAAAATGTTTTTAAGCCACCGGAATTGAATAAATGCGCGCAATAATGTGTGGTTGTGCTTTTTCCGTTTGTGCCTGTAATACCAATAAGCTTAATGCGCGAATCAATAAAATAGAGAGCTAATTCAATTTCACTCATGATGATTAAATTGTTTTTTTTGGCTTCAATAATTATATTTGATGATGGTGCAATGCCAGGTGATACAACTAGAACATCGTATTCAGCACAGATAGTTGCAATGTTATGGCCGTTTTCTTCAAGCGCAATGTCATGCTTTTTTAACCTTTGTTTTATTTCTAGAGAGATTGTTTTAAATTCACTTACAAAGACATGTGCTTGATGTTGTTTTAATAACAATGCTGCAGAAATACCACTATTTGCAGCACCTAATACACAGAATCTTTTTTTTAATAATTGGGTAAGTATTTTTGAGTGCATAGACGTGCCTTAAGGTAATATTGCAACTGGATCTGAAATTTCTACTGTAATAAAATGAACTGTTTCATTTAAAATTTTTGTTTTTAAGGTGATAAAATGAGATTTGATTTTTGTATGTGCACGCCTATGTGAAATATAGGTTTGGGTATTTTTAAACTCATTTGAACCATCATTTTGTAAAGAAACGATAGGCTTATCTATTACATTTTGGGTAGAGAAGAAATCAAATTCGGGATCAGAAGCATAGTCTAGCAACATTTTGTAACTGATCAGTAAATACACATCTGGAATGAATTGTTGTGTTGGGTATAAACGAGAACGAATTGCAGAAAGCAATGTTAGTATCCCATTAGCATGATCAACACAAATTTCTAATGCAAATAAAATTTGTTTATTTGTAGTATTTAAAATTGTTGGATGGCTAAAAAAAGCGCTACTTGAAGTGGATTCAGGCCGAGCTTTAGACCATGTACCATTGCCAGCCATGCCAATAAATCTATCAAAAGATTTTGCAGAAGAAAGCGGAAACATTTTTTGTAATGCTGTTTCGATACTGTTCCCAGCTTTTAATGCTCTTACAGCTTCTTCAAATGACGTAAGTATTAGTTCATTTGTAGGGAGCATAATATTAATAAAATGCTGAGCTAAATCGGACTCTGTCGCAGGAACACTGCTAGCAGCAGCAGCTGCTGCTGCTGCTGAAGTAGGAGTAATGTGTTTGTACGCATGACGCAATGTACGTGAAATCGCAAGTCTTTCAGCTGTACGCCCAAGTGGCGCAGGCGCACCAATAAAATTATTGTCGTCTTCATCATTTTCAAATAAAGGCATGGTGTCTGAAGTTGCATTAAATATTTTTTCTGTAATATGAACATCACAATCAAATCGTTTTGAATGTTGATTGTAAAGAGGTCGGCAGACTATAGCTAAGTTATCAACCTTGCGGAGCCTATCGGATTTTAGATCAGTACTATAACAAAGTACTGTGCCTAAAATAAAAAGAGAATTTTCAATTATAAATTGTGCACCCGTATTTTGAAGAGATGGATTTTGTTGTAGCAATGCACACACATGTTCGCCAATTCTTGTAGCAAATTCATAACTCAGCGCTCTTTGATAACGCGTTCCATTTGCTGGATTGCCTTGTCGAGGCATTGAAAGCGCAAAACGATCTTCTGTGGGTGCTGCTCTGATAAAATTAAGGATACGAGCATCACTTAAATCGTATGCATTAATAAAATCCTGAAAGAGAGTTTCAGGAAAGGTAAAGACATATAAATGATGATTAGGAATTGTAATTGTTTTGATAAGTATTGCGATAGAAGTGGCAATAGATTCAGTAACAATTCTGATTCTTGCCTGTAATGAATCTACAGACTGTATATTTGAACGATCTAATATTAAATTTAAATCAGCAACTGGTATGCCAACGCCTAGATGTACAATATGTTGATACTGACTCATTAAATTCTTTCTAATTTTTTTCTTAAAACTAATGTCGCATTTGTAATGGAGTGCGTTGGGAAAGCACAACCTCTACCATCACAGGAATGGCATTTCCAAATTTTATATTATTGAGTTTGATAATTTGAGACGGTTGCTTATGATGTTTGTTTTGAGTAGAAAAATAAGTAGCTGCATTAAAATACTGAGTTGTTCCATCATTTTGAAGTGTGATTATTTGTTTTGCTCGAACATGGGGTTGTAAAAAATAATTTATTTCATCTGAAGGTGGGGTGTCTTGTAATTCCATACCAAAACTAATAAGACAAAACACGTGTGGAATAAACAGTTTTTTTGCCCAAATATTTTTGCGTATTTCAGATAATAACACCATTGTACCAGCTGAATAATCAAGACATATATTTGCGCAAAACAGCAACGGCTTTCCGTATTTATCTAAAAGGCTTGGGTGTGTAAAAAACGCACTTGGGCTAGGTGTTTCTGTGTTTTTATGGCTCCAAACTCCATCGCCCCCCATTTTGATAAATCGTTGAAAAGATTCTTCAGATTCTAAAGAGAAGGCGGAGCGTAAGGCAGTTTCAATATCGATTCCAGAATTTAATTTTTCAAGTGCATTAACAAATTCTGTTAAAGTAAATGTATAAACTGGTGTAAGCGATTCTGATAATATATCAGGAATCTCTTCTCTTATATCGGTATGAAGTTTTTCTAATGTATGCCGAAGAGTGCGCGAAATTGAAGTGCGTCGTGGAGAATGCATGCGTGGTGCTGGCGCTGCTGGTCCTCCATCTTCTGCGTGTCGCAAATGAGGAGGCACAATAGGCATAGTATCGATTGCTGAAATAAATATTTTTTCGGTGATATGAATATCGCATTCAAAACGAGAAGATGTGCGTTGTAGAATAGGGCGACATACTATGAGTAAATTATCTACTTTGCGTAAGGATTCAGGAATCATATCTGTGCCATAACAAAGCACAGTTCCTAAAATGAACAAAGAGTTTGCAAGAATATATTGCGCATTTGGTGTGCTCATTCGAGAATCTATCAACAAAGATTCAAAAATTCTTCGACCAATTGCATTTGCAAACTGATAACTTACTTTGCGCGGGATGCGCTCTCCTGAAACGGGCCCGCTTCTTCGCTCACCTAACTCTAATTCTGCAATGCCGCTTTCTGCTTTGATAAATTCCTGAATTCTAGGTTCACCTAAGTCGTATGCATAGATTTCGTCTTGAAAAAGTCCTTCTGCAAATGTGAAAGTATACAAATTCGAATTTGGAATTTGTACAGAGAAAGAAATCCTAGAAATTGTTTCTGCAAGAATATTTGTGACAATTGTTATACGCTCGAACAGCGAATTTAAGTTTGAGATTCGTGCTCGATGCAACTTTTGCTTTAGATCTGTAAGGGCTATTTTTACGCCAACGTGTGCAACGCTATCATAATTAGGCATATTCTCTCTTTTATTACAAAAAGTTCTTTATTCATCAGAATCTTTTAATATATCAGATATAAAATCAAATGCATCACGTGGCGGATAAATTGATGCAGTTTCGGGCATCTTTTTTGCAGACCTTGCATGTCTTGCACTAGGATTTGCTGGCCCTGGCGGGCTAACGATATCTTTTGTTTGTGCTGGAGCAATTGTCGATACAGCGGCAGTAGATTCCGATGCTGCTGCCGCTGTCTTATGAGGCAATTGTAATTGACTCCATCCCTGTGCTGTTAATTGAATTGTTCCTATAAGCAATTGTGTAATTTGCAAATCAAAAATAAAAGTATTTTTGGGGAGGCGTGGGTCAGTTCTAAACCAACTGACAGAATCTGGTGGCTGCACAGAAGTGTTATAATCTCCTGGTTTTTTGAAAACATTTTTTATGCTTTCAAAAAAATGTCGCGGTCCTAGTGTTGTTTGGCATCGTAAACCCCCACTCTTACTGATCATAAATAACTCAGCACTTTTAAAGTCTTTAGAATTATATGCAACTATTGAAAATCGTAAATATACTTTCCGTTTAAAAATCGGTTCAAGAGAAGCCGAAACGCAATCTTGAATCGTGTTTGCCATTTCTTGAAACAAGATTCTTTCTTTTGTTGATGAAGGCACCAATAGTGTAAATAAAATTTCATTTTGAGTGTGTCTAGGGACAATTGCTAAGCTATTCATAAAATTAATGCTTGCAGCATTGACTTCATCAAAAGACTCTGCACTTTGTATAGATCCATCTTGTAGATTCCGATTTGGAATTAATAGTCCTGGCACACGAACAGGGTATAAGCCTTGTTTTTTAAGTTGATTGATAGTGATAAGCACGCTTGATTGAAACTGAGCTTCAAGTTCACGTGCTTCTGTTAGAAAAAAATTGATCATTCTGGATGGATGTTTTTTCTTCATCTGTTCTAAAAAGTAAACAGTATAAGTAAAATCATGGATTAAAACGACTCCAAAACCAATATAAAGCATTTGTAAATCGATATGATAGGCCCATTGGTTTACAAAAACGACCCTTTTGAATGATCGAGGTGCTGTTCGTGGTAAAAGAGTTTCTGCAACGCTTCTTCTTAAAGGTCCTTTTTTTGTTAGCTCAGAATCTAAATTTTTCCCTTGTGTAAGAAATGCTCTTATTAAGGTTTTTGCAGTAAGATATTGTTGTGCGTAAAAAATACGATTTGTTTTTAATGAGGAAGTTTCAGTACCATGTTTTTCATCGAGAGGTGTAAAATATGTAAAAACAAAATGCTCGATCATTTTTCGATCATATAAATCGCGATTAATGAGTGATGTTTGGCGTATGTCGTCTGTATGCATGCTGTTTGCTGTAAGGAGTAGTGCACTTCTTCCAACGATAAATATTGGATCATGTTCATATCTAATCGTATTATTTTCGGGATGAATGAAGGCCCTGCGGGCAGTTATAATATTTCCACCAGCTAAAGGTAAAGTATGGAAAGATACTGAATTTTCTTGAGCTGTAGTGAGTTGTAAAAAATGGTTTGCGCCAATTGCTTTTGGCACTCCTGCTCTGTAAAAAGAAATTAAATTTTGGTACCTTCTGTCAGCTTTTCCACTAAAAATATTTTGAATTTCATAGTTAGTGAAATCGTCTACATCATTTAAATAAAACGAATGTCCGCTGAAAGTTTTTACGATAGTATCGCGATTCCAGTTGCTTTCACTCAGTGTAAGTTGCGCCACGTGAAAGCTATTATTTGCATTGGTCAGCATGGTTTCTTTGGAATTGCTGTAAATACCGAGCACATTAAGTAAGCTTGCTGAAAATCCTGAAGAATGATGAATCCCAATGGTTGTATGGCCTGGATAAATAAGATCTTCAATTTCCCAATTAGTTGGCAACTGCTCCGCAGGAATTGCATCAAAACGTATAGGCATCGTTTCTCCAAACAAGATTAATTTTTTTTAATTAAATTTCGTCATCACGCTCTGCTAATGAAAGTTCATATGAATCTGGCGGTACAAATATATTTCTTCGTCGTTCTGTAAACGTTGTGTCTTGAGAAGCCGCTGCAGCTGCGGAAAATTCTGTAGTAGGGGAGGGAAATTTTGGTCCTTTAGATTTTAAGGAAATGGGAGAAGTGTATGGAGATGTAGTCGTTGATCCTACATTTTCCCATGTTTCAGGCATGTATTGAATTTTTTTAATAAGACGAGGTGGCATTGTAAGGTCGCAAGCATACGTTTGTTCTTCAGTATCTGTTATGCGCCTAATCCATCGAACATCACTAAGAATTGGCGGTAATATTTGATACCTGCCTTCGTATGCAAATGCTTTGCATACATTTGCAATAAAATCTTTTGGACAAAGCGTCGTTTGGCAACGAAAGCCACCGCTTTGAGTGAGCATAAATTCTTCTGCAGAGATTTGTTCATCTCTACGCGTAGCTTGAATTGGTATAAATGTTATAGAAACTTTTTTCTTAAGTTTTGGGCTTAACGCTTCCGAAACGGCTGATTGAATATGAGCATGCATGAGTTGAAATAATGGATTTCCTGGTTTTGAAGACGCCATTATAGCATTAAAATTGATTTCATTTGCAGTATGTATAGGTGCAATTGCAAGACTATTGATAAAATTAAAACTCAGCTGATTAATTCTTGATGAGCGTTTATCGCCAGTAAGAGTACCACGTACTATATTTCGATGAGGAATGAGTAATCCTGGTATCCGGACAACAGTTAAACCAAATTTTTTAAGCTGATGAATAGAGGTTTCTACGCTGCTTTGGTACTGATTGCGTAACGCAGTGGCTTCAGCCAAAAAATGAGCAATAAACATGGAATCTGGAAATATGTGCCTGTTTTTTTGTAACATTGTGAGTGTTGCATCAAAATCATGAACTAACATAGTACCACAACCAATATAAAGCATTTGCAAGTCGATATGATAAGCCCATTGATTTACAAATAAAACACTTTTGTATTTATCAATTGGTTTACCATCAGAAGGCTTAACAATTTGATTTTCTAGATTTTTTAATGGTCCATTTTTATGCAATTCATATTCAAGATTATGGCCACATGTGAAAAAAGCACGGATCAATATTTTAGCAGCAATATATTGTTTCGCAAAAAATATTTTATCTTTTATAGAAGCATGTGAATGAGTTGATGAACTATTTGGAACCGCAGCAGCAGCTGCTGCTGCACCAGATGAACGACTCGGGTCGTGTTCCTCTGGTGATGGAGAATCAGAACCGTTAAAATAAGTGTAGATAATATGGTCAATAGTTTGTTTATCATGAACTTTTGGATCAATTTGAGCAGCGGTGTTAATGTCTTCTTCTGACATGCAAGAAGCAGTTAAAAGCAGTGCTCCTCGCCCAACAATAAAGACAGGCATCTCATCGTAGATTATTTGATTTTCTTCATTAAGGCATGTTCTTCTTGGTGTAATAACGTTTCCACCGGCAATAGGGAGAGAGTGAAATTTTTCTACAAATTTTTGTGATGTACGCAGAATAGAGAAATGATTATAATCAAGCTGATGCGCGATTCCAGTCGAGTAAAATGAAAGAAGATTTTGATAACGTCTATCGCGTTTGCCAGAAAAAATTGCACCAGATTCTTTTGTTTTATCATATCTCGTGATCCCTGAATCATAGCACAAATAAATCGAAAATTTGTCGTATGTTTTTAAAATAGGATCGCGATTCCAGTTACCCTGACTTAAGAAAAATTTCGCAGCTTGTATTCCTTTGGTTGGGCTGCTGAGTAAAACGCTATTTGGATCATTAAGAATACCAAAATTTTGTATAAAACTTTGATAGAAAACAGAGTTAGGACTTATTGCGATATAAGTAAACCCGGGATAAATAAGGTCTTCTATTTCCCAAAATGTAGGTAAACGATTTTTTATATAAGGAGGAAAGTCTAAAGGCATATTTTCTCCAAACAAGATTAATTTTTTAAATTTTAATCTTATGAAGAGAATTCAGCAAGGTGACTGTCAAAAAATGTAAGTTTCTATTAAATTCCAGGTGTACAGCCCGGGCGCTTTAATAAGGGATCCCACAGATAATGGTTTGTTTCAAAAAAAGCAGATCGTACTTCAAATGGTGCGCGATAGCTAATTTCTGACATATCATAAACTGATTTTAGATCGGTACCGCGATGATGATGCCAGTCGGTACACCACACAGCGTTTGCATCTAAAAGCCCTTCCATCATAGCGCTAGGTCCAAATCCTTCTATTGGTTTATGTGATGTTAAACGCTCATTGTAGGATTTACCGCCAATAAGGTTATTTAAAGAATCAAGAAAATCTGTTGATTCTAATTCGCCAGTGATAAAAATAATATTTTTGCATCCGGCATGTTTGAGCAAAGTGGCTGGTTGAGGATCGACCCATCCGCCAACTGAAACTAATTTATGGGGAATGATGATTTTGGCTTCAGCTATTGTAGGTTCAGCAGGTGAGGTTCGCATTGCCATTCGCCAGGTGTAGCCAGGTAAAGCAGTAAATTTTTCTGCTTTTATGTTATTTAAGCTTCCATTCATAAGATTGTATTGCACTGAAGAGCTAATGGTATTTAGATCGGAAGTGCGACCAAAAAAACCGACTTTAAATTCTTTTTCAAAATCAATCGCAAGATCTATATTTTTAATAGCTGCCCAATGCTGACGCATTGCTTCTTCCATTTTTATCGCACCAGACTCTACAAGTAAGCCTGTAATTGGCAATGTGCGTAAATATTTGCCAACCGGTTCATCTATTCGAGATGTTATACGTTTATCATTTTTGTTTGAGTTTTTATCATAATCTGCCAACAAGGATTGAAAACCTTTTCCACAGGTAGTGAGCTCGTTTGCTTCACTATTTGTATTTGTAAAATTTTTTTTATTTTCAGGAGAGTAATTTAAATAAGCAATTTCACCCCATGATTTATCTTTAAAACGTTCTAAAGGTCCGCAGCTTTTTATCCAAGTATCCCAAGAATCTTGATTGTAACCACGAGCTGCATAAAAATTTCCAATCCAACCTACTATTGTTGCAACACCATTAAAATCAATTGGAAATGGTCTTAAAAAAATTTTAGGACTGTCCATGTTCCAAGGACCTTTGCTGTAAGATTCATACAGATCTTTTAAATGGTAATTTAAATTTGGAGATTGCCATAAAAGTTCTCCAAAGCGAGGATTGTAAAGAATGCCCAAAACCTCGATAAGATTGACAATATGACTCTCCACAGATTCAATATTATCAGGCTCTAAAAGTTCTTGAATGTTTGAAAAATTTTGGAGAGCAATGCTCTCATTGTTAGGAAGGTTGTGTTGATAAAATCCAACTAATGATTTTAAGAAAAGGCTTAAACGAAGAGCTTGTTCTTTAGAGTCTTGATTCACTGCAGTGATTGCAGGATTAATGAACATACTTTCATAAAGAAACATTGTAATAGTTGCAGAGCTAGAACCAGCAAGAGCATCGACTGGGCCAAATTCTTCTACCATGCGCGCAAGTGAATGAAAGTGTCCAAAAATGCCGTCTCCATTTCCTTGAAGTGCGGCGCAGTAAGGGGCGGAAAGCGCGGGTTTAGAAATGCTTGTAATGCTGAAAATACATATTAAGCAAAAGCGCATAAAGACATGCTTTAAAATCATTCTAAGAATCCTTTCTTAAATTTAATGCGGATTCTTATCAAACAATCATAGAGCAAGCAATTTTTTTGTTTAAAACTGTGTTTAACAAAGCAAAAATGAAATCTTTTTAATAAAATGCATCAATCCCATCCATCCGAAAAACTTCTCCTGTTTCTTGATTAGTACAAGAAACTGAGCACGAATCTGGTATACTCCATGATTCACGCCAAACTGTTTTTTCTTCATTTGGCTTTAAATCGACATTAAATTTATCAGATGAAAAAAAATATTTACATGAAACAGCACATTTTTGTGACTGTTTGGTTAAGTTTTTAAAATCAAACATAAGAGCGCCACTCATTTCTCCTGTTTGAAGGCTGATTGGCGCATTCTTTGCCACTGCTGATCCATTTAGAAAAGTTGCTGTTAGTAAACTTAAAAGAACGGTATAGTTTTTCACGCTTTTTTCCTTGTAAATATTATACAAAAACAATACGAAATTTATATGTTAACTAATATTTTACAGTCGAAATATCAAGCAAGCACAAAAAATTTAATACAACTCGTTAATAAAGATTCTAATCTAAAATTTTTACTCATCAATTCGATTGAAAAAGCGAAGATTGTTAATCCAGATGTAAACACAAATCCTGTGCGAAATTTGATTCAATATTATAATTATATTGATCATGCCGTACGATCTTTCCCCGCAGTTTTAGAAGCTTCTCAGTCGAGCGCTTCTTTTTTTACACAAATAGAGCAATCTATTGTTTATTTTTATTTTCTTAATGATCAGCCACTAGAAGAGCTGAAAAAATATCATTATTTTCGTCCTTCTCTGCAATATCACGAGCCTTATCGATCATGGCTCATAACATTTGTAAAACAATGGGGGAAATTTTTAGATACAAAAAAATCATGGAACTCAGCGTATTTAAATAAGTTAGTTGAAGATGACACATTTAGATTAAAAAAAAGTTGGTATGAAAATTCAAAAAATTGGAAATCATTCAACCAATTTTTTTCTCGTCGTCTGCGCACACCAGCAATAAGACCAATTTCGGCTCAAGAAGATGAATCAATTGTTGTCTCTCCATGTGATTCTGTACCTCAAGGGATTTGGAAAATTGATCAACAATCACAAATTATTTTGGGAAATGATTTTTATATTAAGTCTAAAAAATTTTCGTCTATCTCGAATTTACTCGGTCCTCAAAGTCTTTACAAAGATGCCTTTGCCTCCGGGACGCTTTTTCACGCATTTTTGAATTTGCACGATTACCATCGTTACCATTTTCCAATGGATGGTATTATTAAGGAAATATACAAAATTGACGCAAGCACAGGCTCAGGAGGAATCATTTCATGGAACACTACTTCGCAAAAATATGTGTTAGATTATAAAATTCCACAATGGCAATCTCTGGAAACGCGTGGTGTCGCTGTATTGAAAACACATCAATATGGCTTAGTTGCGCTTTTACCTGTTGGCATGTGTCAGGTGAATTCTGTTAATTTTGAAAAAAATTTAAAAATTGGGCAAACTGTTAAAAAAGGAAGTCCTTTCGGGTATTTTTTATTTGGTGGGTCTAATTTTGTTATGATTTTTCAGAAGGGCATCAATTTAAATTTAACACAGTTAAAAAATTTAAAGAACACATATGAACATATGCTTATGGGTGAAGAACTTGGTTCTTTAAATAAGGTAGTTTAAATTTTGAAACGATTTAAATATCTCCCAATGCTTTTTTACATGACGGCTTTCTGGAGTAAAATTGCATTTGAAAAATTTATAAATGCATTGATCTAATTGCTTCATAAAGTAGGTTAAATTGACATTAGGCATTTCTAGATTATACAAAAAACTTTCTAATTCTTTCATGAATGCATAAGAGTTCTGATTTTTTTGAAAATAACGTACAAAATAAACAATAGTCCGTCTTAAATAAGCACGTAACTCGCCAGAGTTAAATTTTTGGGCATTTAATATTTGTAATGTCTGTAATAAATGCCCAAGACGAGTGCTTTTCAGTGTTTGGCAAATTTGTTGGATGAAATGTTCACACTCTCTTTTTTTATCTGAGCCGAATGAATTTTGATTTTCCATCAAGAAATTAATGAATACTAAAATTGCTGCATGTACGCAATTTGTATTATAAAATCCTTCATTAAAAGTTGAATGATCATTTGTTTTGAGTTGAAATTTAGTTAATTCATTACGAACACTTTCAAAATATTTTAAAAATTTCTCACTTAAAATAGAATCGATCTGTACTTCAAATGTTATTGACGCTGGATCAGTAAACAAAAATTGATCGTCTTCCCAATGGGCGGTGCTATTTTTGTTGCTGATAACTGCAGAAAGTAATTCAAGAGGTACTGGAACTAATCCTTTGCAGGTGAATATATTGAGATCTTCTCTTAAATAAATTGCAGAATGACCAAAAAATAAAGACTGACTCCACGGCCTTGAAAAAATATTAAATTTAATTTCACTATTTTGAGGTGAGCAATAGTACAGATTTAAAAAAGGGTGACGAGGTCCGGCAATTATGCCCAAATAATATTTCATATTTTTCTCTGTGTTTTTTTATCCAATTTTTTACAGTCTAGCAAACATCTAAGCGTCAATCAGTACTGTTTTTTTGCATTTTGTGTAAATCATGAAAAATTTAAATATGATATAAATTATATGCTTAAAGTTTATCTTTGCTATTCAATAAAGGTAAGGTGAGGGCACTTGAGGGAAGTGTGGCATCTGTTTTTGCTTTATGCGAAGAAGATTTTATTTTGCAAGACTTTTTGGCAGCCACAGTACGAGCTTGCGGCTTAATAGTTGGTTTTGGTAAATGAGGTAAATCTGGTAAAGAGGACTTTTGTTGTTTGAGTACATTCCATATATCTGGAGGGTGATAGCTCAAAAAACGAATGACGTGAGCTGATAAGCTTAAATCTGAGATATAGAGTTTCGCGGGCATTTCGGAAGAATGTTTAAGCCAACGAACACCCGTAAATCCATTTGTTGTGTGATGATAGTTTCCAGGATTTATAAAAATTTTTGATACTGAGTTTGCAAACCATTTTGTCACTAAAGCTGTTTGACACCTGAAACCACCTAAATTTTGAAGCATAAATTTTTCAGCGCTGCCTGGTTTATGTGTGCCATGATTAATCGTAGTGACTGTTAGCTCAATAGTGCGTCTAAAGATTGGGCCAAGTACGCTGCTAAGATTTGTTTTAATGGCTTGTTCCATCTCTTGAAACAAAGGGTCTGCAGCATTTGAACATGGAGTGAGTATGTTAAAAAATATTGTATTTTGATTATACACGGGTGCAATTGCAAGGCTGTTTAAAAAGTTAAAACTTAAATCATTTAAACCACTCAAGAATGAAGCAGGAGTTAAGCCGCCTGAGAAAAGGGTCTTGTTTGGAATCATAAGCCCCGGTACTCGCACAACATGTAAGCTCAATTTAGTAATTTGTTGTACACTTGTATTTACGCTGTTTTGATATTTTGATTCTAAATCGATTGCTTCTCTTAAAAAATCCCTCAATTCTTGTTTTGCCGGATATTTTTGAGACAGGTTACGTAAAAAATTTACTGTAATCGAAAAATCATGGATCAGTATCGTTCCACACCCAATATAAAGCATTTGTAGGTCAATATGATAGGACCATTGGTTTACAAACAAAACTTGTTTAGGAAATTTAGTGATTTTAGATTGTCGATGTGGAAAAGGAGCGCCTTTTAAATTTGTGAGTATTCCAGTTTTTTCACATTCTGCAGACAAATTTTTTCCACCAGTTACAAACGCACGAAGCAGAGTTTTTGCCGCAAGATACTGTTTAGCATAATGGATCTTGTCGCGAAAATTGACATCTAGAGAGGGAAGCTCAGGCTCTAACTCATCTGTAAAATACGTTTGAATGATATGATCAATATATTTTTTTTGAGATATTAGAGGATTTATCTCAGATGCAATTAGAATATCGTCTTTTGACATTGTTTCTGCGGTAAGAATTAATGCGCCGCGTCCAATAAGAAACACGGGCGATTCATCATGTTCTATTTCAGCAGTTGTTGAATTTAACCAAGCCTTTCGAGGTGTAATGATATTTCCACCTGCCAATGGTAAAGTGTGTAATGTTATATCGGAAATATCTGCATCAAGAAAATGATCAAGATGGTTTTTGGCCATTTCATGCGGTGCGCCAGTTTGATAAAAATTGATTAAATTTTTATATCTTTGATCGCTTTTAGAGGGAAAAAGATTTTTTTGAGAGTACACTGTTTGATGGTCTATATCTTTAATATGCAATGCTTCGCCACCATAAGTATGGATAATAGGATCTCTATTCCAATCTCCATCGCTTAGTGACATTTGAGCAACAAAAAAACTTTCATTTTCGTTACTGAGTATAGTTGCTGAACTTCTAAACTGAATGCCTAATACATTGAGAATAGAAGTAAAAAAACCTGAATCTGGACTTATGCATACAACAGTGTGACCTGGATAAATAAGATCTTCAACCATCCAATTTGTTGGAAGATGGGTAAGTGGGATAGCCTTAAAACTTATAGCCATTTCTTTGCTCCGAATATAAATTGAATGATTATAATGTCAGCAAATACGTTTTACGAATCAGTTTCATCTCGTTCTGCATTAATGGGGCAGTCTATTGCTGTCTTTGGAACATAAATCGTCTCTACTGGACGCCGAGATGTGGAAGTCATAATAGAAGAAGTGCCAACGTGTGCTGCTTCTTTGGGTAAAGTTTCTTCTTGTTTTTTGATTACTTGCGGAGGATTCGTGACTGATACAGTTGATTCAGTCACCCATGTAGATGGAATAAATCGCATTGATTTTAATAATTGATTTGTACTTGGTATGTCGTAAACAAAAGAATGTTGCGGTGCGTTTTTGGTGCGTCTAATCCACTGAGCATCTGGAAAACAATGTGATTGATGTGCGTAAGCCCCTGGATACTGAAACACAGGCAAAATGTGTTCAAAAAATTTTTTAGAATACAAAGCTGTTTGACAGCGTAAACCTCCTTTTGCAGCAATCATAAACTCTTCTGCTGTTAAAGGGCTAGGCGCGTTGTATTCAATTGGTATAATATTTATTGTAATTAAGCGGTTAAATAACGATGTTAATTTATTTGAAATTGCATGTCGAATTGAGTCTGCAGTTTCTCTAAATAATACATTGTCTTTTGCCGCCGATGGAACAAGAATTGAAAATGATATTTTTCTTTCGTCGTGCATCGGAGCAAAGGCAATACTATTCATAAAATTAAAACTAAACACGTTTAACAAACGATTTGTATCGTTGCTTTGTACTGTTCCGGTGTCTAATCTGCGATTTGGAATTAATAACCCAGTAACACGTATAACATGTAATCCAAATTTATTGAGTTGATTTACAGTAGTATCAACTGTGTGCTGATACTCTGCTTCTAAATGCAGAGCTTCTTCAAGAAGCATGCGAATGATATCTTGCATACTAGGAAGTTTGATCATCATTTTTTCTAAAAATTTTCTTGTTTCAGAAAAATCATGAACTAAAATAGTGCCAAATCCGATGTAAAGCATTTGTAAATCAATATGGTATGCCCACTGATTAACAAAGCAAACATTTTTTTTGGATTGAGTTTTTTCATGTCGTGGGAGTGCTATTTGACCTTGCAGAGTAAATAGTGGGCCTGTTTTGCAAAACTCGGTATCTAAGTTGTACCCACTGGTTAACAAAGTTCTTAATAGTGTTTTAGCAGCTAAGTATTGTTGAGCATAATATGTACGTTCTTTGGCAATTGCCTCACCTGCCTGCGCGCTCGCTATATATTGAGGAATTTTTTCAGACATCATGCCGCTAAAGTAATGATAAGTAATATTGTTAATAAAATGGGGGTTATGAACCTGAGGATTAATACGTGCAGCTACTTCTATGTCTGATGGCGTCATTGCTTCAGTTGCAAGCAGTAAGGCGCTTCTGCCAACTACAAATACAGGTTTTTCGTCATAGAGAATTGTATTTGTTTCTTTGTTTAGCCAAGTGCGCCGCGGTGTAATGATATTGCCACCAGCAAGCGGCAATGTATGCAACATAAAATTTGTACATGTAGAATTGAGAATAGCTTCAAAATGATTTGAAGCTAATTCATGTGGAGCGCCTTGTCTGTAAAAATTGAGTAATTTATTGTATCTCAAATCCCGTTTGCCAATATAAGAATTATTATATTGCATATTAGATTGCAATGGGGCTTTATGCACAAAGAATGTATTTTGAGAGTATGTTTTAATTAAAGGATCACGATTCCAATGGGATTTACTGGTTGAGAGTTTTGCACAGAAAAAACTTTGACTTGTATTAAAAATAAAAGGTGAATTGGGATTGTTTTGTAGCTCAAGCGTATGCACCAACGATGTAAAAAATCCTGAGTTTTGACTCATGCCAATAACTGTATGGCCAGGATAAATAAGATCTTCAATTTCCCAGTAGTGGGGTAAATCTTTGATTGGCACTATAGGGTAATTAATCATTATTAGTTTCTCCAAAACAGTTAAATCTATTTTGTTAATTCTAATAAATTAAAATCGATTTCACAATTTTCGCGTCAAGATAATGGGGCGTTACATCGAAGAACAGTATAAGTAAAAATTATTACCTTAGTTTAAGGGTTAATATACATAATAACGCAAGCATTAGGCTAATAATCCAAATGCGCACAGTAATTTTTTGTTCAGGCCATCCCTTTTTTTGATAATGATGATGCAAGGGAGACATAAGAAAGATTCGTTTTCCTGTTAATTTAAAAGACCCAACTTGTAAAATTACACTTACCGTTTCAATCACAAAAATTCCGCCCATAATGGCAAATAAAATTTCGTGTCCAGTAATAACTGCAACCGTTCCTAAAATTCCGCCAAGAGCAAGAGAGCCAGAATCTCCCATAAAAATTTGAGCAGGAAAAGTGTTGTACCAAAGAAAACCAATTGAAGCGCCGATAAGTGCAGAAAGAAAAACAGTAATTTCGCCACTACCAGGTACAGAATTATAAATAAGATATTTTGCAACGACTGAATTGCCCGTTACATAAGAAAGAATAAGCAATGTAGCAGCACACGTAATGACAGGTCCAATTGCCAAACCATCTAAACCGTCGGTTAAATTAACTGCATTTGATGCGCCAATAATTACAAATAAAATAAAGGGAATATAAAACAATCCTAAATGTAGATTGGCATGTTTAAAAAACGGGATATGAACTGGAAAAGACCAGTTTGTAATCGCACTAAAGCTTATACTTCCTGTTGTTGAATAAATGTTAAAAGCAATAGCAAGGCAGGTAACAGCCAATAAACCTATAATCTTTTTTTTAGCTGAAAGACCATTTGTATTTTTGCGTTTTACCTTGGCATAATCGTCATAAAATCCAATTGCCCCAAACCCAAGAGTGATAATGGTGAGGATATAAAGGTATTGATTGTGGAGATCCATCCATAAAAATGCGCTTAGCAAAGTTGTAAAAATAATAACCACACCGCCCATCGAAGGCGTACCTTTTTTTAACAGCTGTTCTTCAAAGCCCAATTCACGAATTGGTTGCCCTGCTTTTAAAGAGCGAAGAAATAAAATGACTTTAGGGTACAAAAACATGGATAATATTATGCTTGTTAAAAGCGCTAAAATATCGCGGCTTGATAAATACGTGAGTGCACGCAATTCTGAAAAGTTTGTGGAAGAGGATAAAAGGTAGTTAAATAAATTATAAATCATGACTTACCCCGGAAGCAAAAATGACTCTGCCACTTTTGTATCTGAAAATTCTTTTTTTTGAGTTCCAATAATTTGAACTGTTTCGTGCCCTTTGCCTGCTATTAAAATAATGTCAGATTTTTTTGCAATTTGAAATGCTTTTTGAATAGCTAAGTATCGATCATTTTCTTCATAAAACAGACTTGTTTTAGGGATGCTAGATTTAATCTCATTTATAATATTTTGCGGATTTTCTGTGCGAGGATTATCTGAAGTTAGAATTGTAATATCTGATAATGTACCTGCAATATTTCCCATTATTGGGCGCTTAGAAGCGTCTCTGTCGCCGCCACAACCAAAAACTGTGATAAGTTTTTGAGATGGGTCAAGAAGTTTCTTAAGCGTAAGCAGAACAGATTTTAGGGCACCTGGTTTGTGTGAATAATCGATAATTGCAATAGGCCGATTGGGGGAGGTAGATTGCAGAACTTCCATTCGTCCCGGGATGCTTTTGATATTTGTAAAATAGGGAAGAAATTCTTCTGGAAAATATCCACAAGCATGACAGATGGCATAAGTTGCCATTAAGTTTTCAAAATTTATATCTCCAATTAATTTTGATTCAAAGGGCTGATAGGAAATAAGGTTTTGATGAGAATCGAGTAGTTTGATTTTGCCCGATAACCCTTTTAAGGAATGAGCTTTTTCTGTCAAAATCACAAAATAAGCATTTTTAAAATGAGAAATAAATGGCTGCGCTTTTAAGCAATAAGCAAGATTTTTTTCATCGACAATTAAATATAAAGCTCTTTTTGAGCCTGCGCCCTTTTCAAGCATTTCGAGCCACTGTTCAGACTGTGTGCTTATAATGCATACGCCATCTTCTTTAAGATGATCTGTAAATAAAAGTGTTTTAGCTTTAAAATAGTTTTCCATTGATCCATGAAAATCTAAATGATCTTGAGAAAAATTTGTAAATACCGCAATATCGAATTGATAATCATGCACTCTTTTTTCTGCAAGGCCATGAGAAGAAACTTCCATTATTAAGTGTGTTAAACTTTCGGCATGGGCATCTTTAAGCGCATTGATAAATGCAGGATAATCTGGTGTTGTTTGATGAGAATTTGGACATTTTTTGTTCCCAAGCTCTATTCCCATAGTGCCAATTTTAAGCGTTTTGTTATGATTCAGTGTGTTTAAAATTTGCCCAGCCATTTGAACAATTGATGTTTTGCCGCTTGTGCCTGTTATGCCAATAGATAGTGGTTTATAACGGAGAGATAAAAATTCTTGTTTAAAAAAATCTTTAAGTGATTTTTCTATGCTGTGTGTGCTTATAAAAAACTCAGAATTTAAAATTTCATTTTGTTCGTTTGGTAAAGTAAAACAGGATTTAATTTGTGTCTTTTCGCCAACAATATAATTTTTTGAGCGTATAATTTCTAATGCTAGAATATGGCCATTATATGTTTTGCCAAAGCGCGCAAAATAGACAAAGCGCTTATCAAAATTTTCTGATTGCGTTTGAGAATAAAAGTTTTCTACATCTTGTGAGTTTAAAAAAAGAGTTAAATTTAAATTTTTAAAAAGAGTTTGTAGGTTCATAGCTAGCCTTTTTTAGGTATAAGTTTTTATACGCATCAAAGCTAAAAAGACCACGAGAATTTAAGTAATTCAATGTTTTTTCACCTATCTCTGCAAAAACAGGCCCAGCCAAAGGTCCTCCATAGGGATTACTGACTTGTGCCTGATCTAAAACAACCACAACCGCAATTTTAGGATTACGAGAAGGCAATATACCTGCAAAGACAGGAGTTCTTTCTGAATAAGATTTTGTTTTATTGGACCAGATTTGTGCCGTTCCTGTTTTACCAGCAACAAGTACACCTGGAATTCGCGCTTGGCGCCCGGTGCCTCCTGGTTCTTCTGTTACTGCTTCTAGCATTCTAATTGTTTGTTTAGCAGCTTTAGGATTTACAAATTCGAGTTCAGGTCCAATTTCGTTTTTGTTTGGACCAGTTTTTTTAAGCATATGAATACCATGATCAACACCACCGCCACCTAAAATAGTATAAGAACGTGCAAGCTGGAGTGGTGAAATGGCAAAACCTTGCCCAAAAGACATATTTGCAAATCGTATTTCAGACCATGTACTTGGTGGATGAATTCGCCCTGCCCATTCGCCTGGCAAACCTGTTGAGGGAGTTCTGCCAAATCCTACATTCATAAGTGCTTTATAAAACTCTTCACGCCCCATTTTTTGGGCAATTTTATAGGTGCCAATATTGCTGCTGACTTTTAATATTTCTTCAGGGGTTAGCCAGCCATTTTTATGGGTGTCATGAATGAATCGTCTGCCAATCTGCATACGTCCGTTTTCTGCATATATAATAGACCTTGGTGTAATCACTCCTAAGTCTAATGCTTTTGCAATAAAAATTGGTTTTACAGTAGAAGCAAGTTCAATGGCATCCATCACAGGTCGAAAACGTCGAGAATTAGCAGAGCTGTGCTGCGGTTTATTTAAGTTGTATGTAGGGTAGCTTGCAATCGCAAGAACCTCGCCTGTTTGCACATCCATAACAACAGCACTGCCACCAAGTGCTTTTGCTTTACGAACACCTTTTGCAAGTGCTTCTTCAGTAAAATCTTGAATGGCTATATCGATTGAAAGTTGAAGATTTTGAGGAACACTATCAGGCTTTGAAGCAAGTCCTGGGGTAGAAATTACGTAATTACCACGCGCATCGCGGCTCACTTCTGCTTTGGTTGGTTTTGCTTTGATGCGGTCGTTGTATATTTTTTCAATACCTTCTAGGCCGTTGCCGTCCGCGCCAGAAAATCCAATTAACTGAGAAGCAAGATTTTTTTCTGGATAGATACGTCTAGGTTCATCGGCCGTGCCAATGAATTGACCCCATTTTTTTATATTTCCAATTTTTTCCATTTCTGAAAAACTGAGCTGACGTTTCAGCCAAATAAAGTTTTTTTTCTGTTTTGCGTAGTTTTCAAGTGTTTGTAGCGGAATATCTAAACGTTCAGACACTTCAGTGAGTTCTTTTGTGTCTTTAGGCATTTTACGTGTAAGTAAAAAAATACTTGTCCCTGGAACACTGATGGCAAGCGGATACCCATTACGATCTGTAATCATAGCGCGGGGCTGTGTTAGAGTAATTTGTGATTCGAATTGTCGTGTTCCTGCACTAATTAATTGATCGCGTAGTTCTGTTGGGAAAAAAGAAATCCATGCATATCTTAAAAGAATAAACACAATGAGTGCAGCTGTAACGGCGCCCATTACATAAGCACGTTTTTGATAATCCGGATGTAAATTAAGTTTGTGAGGATTAAAATAGGTAATGAGTTTTGCAAAATAAATATTGTTTTTAATTAATTTAATTGCGTTTCTCATGCGTGTTTTCTTCTATAATGACATGTGCAGTGTCTGGAAAAATAAACTTTTTTTGTCCTGCTGTATTGTTTTGGTTCAGAAGCCGTTCACGAATTTTTTTTTGCAATTGAGAAAGTTGTATGTGTAGTTCAGCATTTTGTTTTCGTAAACTTTTCTCATTTGCTTTTAATTTGGCAATTTCATACCCAACGGTATAAGTTTTTGAACGCAAGGTAATAACTGCCACGCCAATTATAATGGTTAAAATTAAAACAAATACAATTGAATCAATTTTTTTTAACCACCGAATCATAGTTTACCCTATAAAATCAAATACACGCAACCGAGCAGAACGAGCGCGAATATTTTTTGCTAATTCTTCCTGTGTAGGAACAATCCCACCTCGTGGAGATTCTTTGCCATATTGTTCTGCTTGCCATGTTCTCATGGAGCGCTTAACAAGTCTATCTTCTAAGGAATGAAACGAAATAAATCCTGCACGTGAATGTTGATGCATAAGTGTTGGGGTTAAGTTTAAAAGCGTTTCTATTGCTCTAAGTTCATTATTAACTTCAATGCGTAATGCTTGAAAAATGCGTGTTGCAGGATGCGAACGGCTATAGCCATATTTAAGAACTCTTTTTACGTATTCTGCAAAAATTTTTGTATTTGTTGTGGGTAATTTATTTTCATTGCGATCTTTTAAAATTGCCCGTGCCAAAATTCTTGATTTTGGTTCTTCGCCATATTCATAAAAAATTCTGGCAAGTTCGCCTTCAGGATAAGAAAGAAGAATTTTTTCAGCTGTTAAAGAGCTTTGCTGATCCATTCGCATATCAAGTGGGCCTTCATGCATTAATGAAAAGCCTCTTTCATGAGTGTCGAGCTGCGGCGAGCTCACTCCAAAATCTGCATACAAGGCGTGAATTTTTGCATTTTTTGATATTTTTTTTGATGAAGCAAGAAGTTCTTCTAACTGATCAAAATTTGCATGAAAAATAGTGATAGTTAAATTTGTGTGTTCTTTTTTTAAAGCGTTTAGTTTTTTTGTTGCGGTTTTGATTGCAACAGCATCTTGATCGATGCCAACAAAGTGTAGCTTAAACTCTTTGCATAAAGAATTTTCAAAAAACTTTTGTATGAAAGAACAAGCATGTCCTGCACCACCTAATGTGGCATCAATCACATGGATTGTGTTTTGTTTTTCTTTTTTGAGGTTTTCAATGAGTTGAGAAGTTGGTAATGTATGGATTACCGTTTCGTCACGCAACACAGAAATGTGATGAAAATTATCTGTCATTCAAGTTTCTCGATTTTTGCAATTTCTTTAACTCTGCGCGCATGACGACCACCGCTAAATTCGGTGTCGAGCCATGCTTGTAAAAATTTGATGGCATCTTTATCGGAAAGAGTACGCCCGCCAAGGCAAATAATATTTGCGTTATTGTGTTCTCGACTTAATACAGCGGTTTCTGTGTTCCAAACAAGGGCTGCACGAATGCCATGAACTTTGTTTGCAGAAATGCACATGCCAATTCCTGTACCACAAATCAGAATGCCATATTGACAATCATTTTCAGCAACTTTTTTTGCAACTGCAAGAGCATAGTTTGGATAGTCTACAGAATCTGTTGAGTTTTCAGTGCCACAATCGATAATTTCATAGGGCAATGTTCCAAAATATTCAATAATTTTAGTTTTTAAATCGTAGCCTGCATGGTCTGAACCAATCGCAATTCTCATAATGATACCCCTTCATTTTAAAATAGCATGAAATAGAATTTTAATTCCCGATTATTTTTTTACCATGGAAAGCTTGAGTGAAGAAGTAAGAAACTATACAATAAATGAAAATTAATTTGAATTTACACCGAATGTATGAAGCATTTGGTTCGCATAAGGATTATCACTATGAATGGTTTTCATTGGCCGGATTTTTTAAACCGAGTGGGCATAAATTGTTTTGCTGGGTTCTCGATCCGAATCCGTAAATACAAGGGGCAATATAAAAGTTTCCTATTAATTGTTTTTTCTTTATCTACGCTTCTGGTTCACACAGGAGCTACGGCGATCGCAATCCCATCCTGCACAAAACTCTCTGTTGGCCTCAATAGGCTATTCTGCGCCAGTGGTGGTTCGATTCATGTCAGCATCGATCCCAGATCGGGGATCCAATCTCTCGAAGGGACGCTAGACACTTCCTTGTCGTTCGTGGGTAACGACAGTCATTGGTATATCGGAACACTCGGTATCTACATCTGTGAGACTGATACTGCCGAGCTCTTTTATGAGGAATGCATCAGCGTGCTCCCCGGTATCACAGGGGTAAATCTGGTACCGCTTCAATTGCCGCCGCCTGAATGGCAAATTGCAGTCTCAGGGCGTGAGGGTGGTGGTGTTACAACCAACCTCACTCAAAATTCTATGAAATCAACTTCAACGCAGACGTCTACCCCAGAACTTCGCTGTTTTGGGAGTGATGGCAATGGCTATCATATTACTGCTAATACTCAGGGTGGGTTCGGGTACATTCCGTTGGTAACTGTTGTTTCAAACCCCTTATTTAGCTGTGATACCGAGTCATTTTTCATATGTACGTCTACTCTTCAAATTAAAGATTCCAATCCGGCAGAATACGTTCCGATCACGATTCCAGGAATTGAAGAATGTTCAGTTACAGTCAACTCTAATTGTTATACAGTCACACAAACACCAACGAATTATTCTATCAAATATGACTGTCCTGCATAATTTAATGAATAGAAAAAACGTTTGGATGTAATTTTCAAACTACGATGGAGCCACTGCGGGTACTGTGGATTTAACTGTGACACCTTATGGAGGAGCAGGAACATCTTTATTATTTGCAATATCTGGCGGAAATGCAAATCTTCCAATTGCGTGCGCTTATTATATTTTTGATGCACAGTATTCAATCCCAGCAATTGTGTTAGCTGGTACTTCTAACTTTCAATCGACATTTTAAACAGCTTTTCTAATCCTTCCCCGTATTCTTTATCAGCTTTTAAACAATTTTGAATGTGACGAAGTTTGATTTTTTCAGGTACACCATTCATTGCGCGCACTGTATTTTCAAGAAGCACTTTTTGTTTTTCAGGCGTCATTAATCGAAACAACATGCCTGGCTGAGAATAATAATCCGTATCCTCGCGATGATCCCAACGATCTGCTGCGCCATTAATCTCTAATGCAGGCTCAGAAAATTCAGCTTGCTCAGTCCATTTGCCATAGCTATTAGGTTCGTATCCAAGAGTGGCTCCATAATTGCCATCTGTACGCATTGGGCCATCTCTATGAAAGCTATGATAGGGGCATTTTGGTGCATTGACAGGGATCTGATGATGATTAACACCTAAACGATACCGCTGTGCATCTCCATAAGAAAACAAACGGCCTTGCAACATTTTATCGGGAGAAAAACTAATTCCTGGTGGCACATTTGCAGGATTAAAAGCTGCTTGTTCGACCTCTGCAAAATAGTTTTCAGGATTTTTGTTCAATTCTAAAACACCAACTTCAATAAGTGGATAATCTTTTTTAAGCCAAACTTTTGTCAGATCGAACGGATTGTATTCGCAGGTTTTTGCTTGTTCTTCGGACATGATTTGCACAAACAGTTTCCATCGCGGAAATTCTTTTTGTTCAATTGCATCAAGTAAATCTTTTTGATGGCTTTCGCGATCTTGACCAACTAAATGTTGAGCTTCTGTATCCGTTAAATTTTTAATTTCTTGTTGGCATTGAAAGTGAAATTTAACCCATACACGTTCTTTTTTATCATTGATAAAGCTAAATGTATGGCTACCAAAACCATGCATGTGGCGATAAGAAGAGGGAATGCCTCTATCACTCATCACAATTGTCACTTGATGTAAAGCTTCAGGAAGTAATGTCCAAAAATCCCAATTATTTTGTGGACTGCGCAGATTGGTTTTAGGGTCGCGTTTTACCGCATGATTTAAATCGGGAAACTTTAAAGGATCGCGTAAAAAGAAAACAGGAGTGTTGTTTCCAACTAAATCCCAGTTTCCCTCTTCAGTGTAAAATTTTACAGAAAAACCACGAATATCACGCTCAGCATCTGCCGCGCCACGCTCACCAGCAACAGTCGAAAATCGTGTAAAAACAGGCGTTTCTTTTCCAATCTCTGAAAAAATTTTAGCGCATGTGTATTTGCTTATGTCGTGCGTAACTGTAAACGTTCCATAGGCTCCAGAGCCTTTTGCATGCATACGTCTTTCTGGAATGACTTCTCTGTCAAAATGAGCAAGTTTTTCTAAAAACCAAATATCTTGCAGTAATGCAGGGCCACGGGGGCCTGCTGTCATTGTATCTTGGTTATTAGGAACTGGTGAGCCTGTGCGGGTGGTGAGTTTTTCTGACATATTAATTTCCTTATTAATTGAATGCGTACGTTCAATTAATAAAGAATTTTCATTTGATTTTCCATCAATTTAATTTCTAATTCCCGATATCTCAAGGAGTTCTTCTTTTGTGATTAAAAATGGAATTTTGGTTGAGTTACTTAGAAATTGAATTTGATTTTCATTTGTATCAAATAACTTTACTGCCTCTTGAATTTGATAAACCCAATTTTCGTGTGCTTCAGGTGTTTCAGGAAATAAACGGCCCTTGCGTTGACCGCGATTTTGGCGTCTTAATACCAATTCATCATAATCTACGTATATAAATTTATATTCAATCGTGTAACCATTTTTAAGAAGACTACCGATATAATTGCTTCCATATGGCCATCTTTCTTCAAGGTTTGTGCCTCTGATAATATTGCATTTATTTTCGATAATTTCTTGCCAAAAATCTATTTTTAGTTTGTTTACATGCGGAGAAATTGCTTCAACAATTTGGTAATATCCAACTTCATATTGATTTTTGTAATCATCATAATCTTGATTAGATTCTCGAATATTTTCGCCTTCAAAAATGATAAATTCTTTTTCATTTAAAGATTCTATGCCATCGAGTGGATTTTTTGAATCAATGAGTTTTTTGATTGTACTCGATTTTCCACTGCCTGCTGCTCCAAAAACCAGCACTGCTTTAGGCGAAGCTTGTTGGCATCTTTTTGTATTTAAATCATTTAACTTTAATTTTTTTCGTGCGTTTTTAATTTCTTTTTTTGTGTAAGGGCGTGCAAATTTATTTTTTACTTCTTCCGACATGGCAGTCCAGGAACGTCCTGGATAACAAACATTTTCTTTGTATTCCCATCTGTAATTATTTAGAATACATTCGGAAAAATTATTGATTTGATATGGCTCAATAGGGGATGGAAGCAATAGAGTAGTTGTAATGAGGCTTGCAAAAAATGGAAACATAAATCACCTTTCCTTATGTAATTTACAGTACAGAGAAACATTTATTTTGAGCGTTATCATGAAAGCATCTCATTTGCGAAGTTTAGTAAAAGGTATTACTTGGCGTGTCATTGGTACACTTTCTACAGCAGTTATTACATACTTAGTAACAGGAAAAATTGCCGTTGCGTTATATGTAGGTGGTTTTGAATTTTTTGGTAAAATACTTATCTTCTATTTTCATGAGCGAATGTGGGAAAATATTTCGTTTGGTAAAACAGCGCAAATTTCAGAAATGAGATCAGAATGAAAAAACGAATTTCAGATCATTTAAAAGCTTTAGAAGCCGAAAGTATTTACATTCTTAGAGAAGCCTTTTCTGAGTCTGAAAATCCTGCAATGTTGTATTCGATTGGTAAAGACAGTTCTGTAATGTTGCACTTAGCGCGTAAAGCGTTTTATCCTGCACCTCCACCGTTTCCGCTTTTACATGTTGATACACGTTGGAAGTTTCAGGAAATGTATAAATTTCGTACAGAAATTGTAGAGAAATATAATTTAAAATTAATTGTTCATATAAATCCTGAAGCAATTGAAAAAAATATTAATCCTTTTGAACATGGTTCGCAATTGCATACACACATCACAAAAACCGAAGGTTTAAAACAAGCTTTAGATAAATATAAGTTCGATGTGGTTTTTGGTGGGGCGCGCCGAGACGAAGAAAAATCACGTGCAAAAGAGCGTATTTTTTCTTTTAGAACAGAAATGCATCATTGGGATCCTAAAAATCAACGTCCAGAATTATGGAATATTTACAATACGCGTAAAAGTAAGGGTGAAAGCATTCGTGTTTTTCCACTGTCGAATTGGACGGAGCTTGATATCTGGGAATATATAAGTGCAGAAAATATTCCAATTGTACCTTTGTATTATGCAAAACCACGTAAAACAGTAAACCGCGATGGCATGATTTTAATGGTTGATGATGAAAGATTCCAGTTTCAAGAAAACGAACAAGCAGAAGAAAAACAAATAAGATTCAGAACTCTTGGTTGTTATCCTTTAACGGGTGCAATTGAATCTACTGCACAAAATTTGAACGACATTATTCAAGAATTACTACTAACAAAAAATTCAGAGCGTAATAGCCGTGCAATCGATAAAGATTCTTTTGGCAGTATGGAAAAGAAAAAACAAGAAGGGTATTTCTAATATGTTGCGTTTTATCACATGTGGAAGTGTAGATGATGGTAAAAGTACACTTATTGGAAAATTACTTTGGGAATCAAAACAGCTTTTTTCAGATCAGCTTTCTAGCTTGATTGAAGAGTCTAAAAAATATGGCACTCAAGGCAATGAAATAGATTTTGCACTTTTGGTAGATGGCCTTACTGCAGAACGTGAACAAGGTATTACAATCGACGTGGCGTATAGGTTTTTTTCGACTCCTAAACGGAAGTTCGTTGTAGCCGATACTCCAGGCCACGAACAATATACAAGAAATATGGTAACCGGTGCTTCAACGGCAAGTGTTGCGATTATTTTGATTGATGCGCGTAAAGGCATTTTACCTCAAACTAGAAGACATGCTTTTTTAACGTCTATGGTTGGTATTAAGCATATTGTTCTTGCTGTGAACAAAATGGATTTGGTTAATTACGATTTAAAAATATTTGATCAAATTAAAAATGATTTTTCTCATGTTGCAAAATCATTACAGTTTGAATCGATTACAGCCATTCCTCTTAGTGCACTGTGTGGTGATAATATCGTTGAAAAATCTGACAAAATGCAATGGTATAAAGGAGTGCCCTTACTTGAGTATCTTGAGAATGTAGAACTCCCATTTTTAGAAAACAAAAAATTTATTTTTCCTATTCAGTGGGTTAACCGCCCTAACTCAGATTTTAGAGGATTTTCGGGCACTGTTGCTGATGGCAAAATTTCAGTTGGAGATGAGGTTCGAGTTGTCAAATCTGGTCAGCTTGCAAAAATATCTGAAATTCTCACTATGGATGGAAATTTATCTGAAGCTTTTCAAGGAAACGCAATTACAATAAAGCTTGATAAAGAAATTGATGCTTCTAGAGGCGATGTTTTTAGTGCAAGCAATGATCCGATTGAAATGTCTGATCAATTTCAAGTGATTCTTGTTTGGATGAATGAGGCCGAAGGGCTTATTGGGCGCAGTTATGATTTAAAGCTGGCAACGCAATGGACAAATGCACATATTGCAAAAATTCTTTATAAAATAAATGTAAACACATTTGAACATGAAGCAGCAACTTCAGTTCAGCTTAATGATATTATTGTGTGTAATGTTAAACTGAGTAAAGCAATTGCAACTACTGCCTACAAAGATTCAAAAACTTTGGGCAGTTTTATTCTTGTTGATAAATTTAATCATTCTACCACAGCAGCAGGTATGATTTATCATAACCTGCGCCGCGCTCAAAATGTTCATAAGCAAAATCTGTCGGTAAAAACATCTGATAGACATGCTTTAAATGGACATAAAGGCTGTGTTGTGTGGTTTACAGGACTTTCTGGTTCAGGAAAGTCGACAATCGCTAACCGTTTAGAGGTTGAGCTTTATGAAGCCAGAAAACACACGTATATTTTAGATGGCGATAACGTTCGAATTGGCTTAAATCAAGATTTAGGATTCACGCAAACAGATCGTATTGAAAATATTCGTCGTGTTGCAGAAGTGGCAAAGCTTATGATGGATGCAGGGCTTATTGTGATTGTCACAACTATTTCGCCATTTTCACAAGATCGTTTAATGGCAAAAAATATAATTGGAAAAGAAAATTTTCTGGAGGTGTATGTAAATACTTCTTTGGAAGATTGTGAAACTCGTGATCCAAAGGGTTTATACAAAAAAGCAAGAAGTGGCTTAATTCCAAATATGACAGGTATTAATAGCCCTTATGAGCTTCCGCAAAATTCTAATCTTACTGTTGAGAGTAAAACAGAAGACCAAATCAATTTATCTGTTCAAAAAATTATAAATTTTTTAGATATTTAATGCCAATCAAAAGTTAAAAATAGCAATTAAATTCAATTTTATTAAATTATAATTCAATATAAGAAAACATTATAAACAACATAACAATTAAATATTAGTAATCGAATTCAAGAATGATAGTTTAGAATTTACGTTAGATTTCATATTTTTTAATGAGGGAAAAAACATGTCAGACGAAAATAAAGCTGTATTACGCGCCAAAGTAGACCAAACATTAAACCAAATGATTGAACGTTTCTATGAGGTTGCTCCACTGGGTAAATACCAAAAAGACTCTTCTGAAATTAATATCGAATATTATACACGCCACACAGTTGAAACAGTTTTACGCATTCGTCATAAGCGCATGATTGACGCTCTTGTTGTGCATTATTTTACAAAACACAATCCACGTCTTGCAAAACTTTGGGCAAATTATACTGAAGATGAAATGTTACATGGCCAAATGTTTGCACGTGATCTTAAAAAAATATCTGGCCTTACTTTAGAAGACGTATACGAAAAATATGAGCCTCTTTTTGCAACAAAATTATTAAATGGTTATTTTTATTACACTCTTGAGCATGAAGGCCCAATGGCGTCTATTACAAGTGCTTATTTCTTAGAATATACTACGCGTCATACTCAACCTACATGGTTAAATAATCTTGAAGAAGTTCTTGGCAAAGAAAAGCTAAGAGGTGCGCGTGCACATGTGAATCATGATATTCAAGATAATCACAACGATTTCGTGTGGAACGTATTGGCTGCTCTTATTAAAGACGAAAAAGATGAAGCTAAATTCTTTGAACATTTAAATAATATTTTTGGATTATTTGTTTCGTATTTTCAAGATGTGTATCAAACAGTCATTTTAAAAGAAAATAGTTCACTTAATGTTGCAAGAACAGCAGTGCAGGTTTCAAATCCTGAAGTAGCAGCTGTTGCTTAAATTTATTACACATAGGTGAATTTTGTGCTTAATTTGAATCAAGACTATCCCTTTCATTGTACTTTGGTCACTTCTCAAGAAGATCTTGAAAAAGTCGGTCAATTTAGGTTGAAGGCCTATGAATTTAAAAAACCATATATGGTGAATGCATTAGATTCTAAAGGTTTGGATATTCTTGATAACTCAAGCAAAGTTTTTGCAGCTTGGATCAATAATCAAGTCGTTGCAACAGTCAGATTGTCTCACTTTCCATTTGAAAGTTCAGATTTAATCGACCCTCAAATTTTACAAGAATTTTTGGGTCAAGATTATCAGAACCAATACCTTGAATGGTCTCGATTGTTGATAAATCCAGAAATTAAATCAACGGCTCTTTTGCCGTCTTTAATTTATTTTGCAGGAATGCATATCTTAAAAATTGATGGGTATCCTTATTATTTTGGGTATTCTACTCCAATTGTACGTAAGCTTTTTTCACGATTTGGTATATCTAGTAGGCAAGTGAATTTTACTATTCCTTCACGGGGAGAGCATAAATATTATCTTCTCAAAGGGTCATTTTTTGAAAGCTTTATGCACTTGCAAAATAAGGACGTTAAAGTTGCATGAAGACTGATACCGCTACTGAACTAAAAGAATTTAAAACAGCTGCGGTTCAACTTTTAAAGCAATACATTACAGAACAAAAATCTAAACATACCCTTCCTATACAGAATCAATCAGCACCTTGTTCAAAAGCATTTTTTGACTCTCATCTTTCAGTTCATGGTGAAGGGATTTTAAAAACAGCAGATATTTTTAATGCTAATGTTGCACCATCTTTAATACGAAGTAATCACCCTCGTTTCTTTAACTGGGTTGTGGGCGGACATACTCCGGCCTCGGTTTTGGGCGATTTTTATACCACACTGCACGACCAAATTGTGATGTTATGTGGATATGGTGTGGCCACTCAATTAGAGCAACAAACAATCAATTGGTTGTTAGAATTATTTGATTTAAGCACTCAAGATTTTTGTGGAGTATTCACAAATGGTGCAACCGAAGCAAATTTATGTGCGCTTATTTCAGCGCGACAATGGTATGGCCGTCAAAACAACATAAACATTAGCCAAGAAGGGTTATATCGCATTCGCCCCCCTGCAGTTTTAACTGGATTAGTGCATTCTAGTATCGATAAATCTTTGCAAATATTGGGTTTTGGTAAAAATGCCCTTGCTAAAATAAGCACATTGAATGGTAAAATGTGTTTACAAGATTTGGAAGCTAAGCTTCAAAAAAATCTAAATGCAATTGTGGTTGCAAATTGTGGTGAAGTGAATAGTGGTCAAATAGATCATCTTAAAGAAATTGCCATTTTGTGTAAAAAATACAATGCATGGTTTCATGTAGATGCAGCATTTGGTTTGTTTGCACGTTGTGTTCCAGAACTTAAAAGCATGACAAATGGTATTGAATATGCAGATTCCATTACATGTGATGGGCATAAGCTTGGCAATGTTCCTTATTCGTGTGGTTTTTTCTTTTTAAATAAAAAAAATTATCAATATTTAACACAAAGTTTTTCGACTGTTGCGCCTTATTTATCGAATCATCACGATCATCCAATGAATACTCGTATTGCAAATTCACAGCGCCTTTTAAGCTTGCCGTTTTGGTTCTCTTTGCTTTCATATGGAAAAAATGGTTATCGAGATATGGTCAGGCGCCAATGTTTATTTGCAAAAGAGCTTGAAAGTTTATTAAATCAAAATTCACACTACGAAGTTTTGATGCCAGTCGAATTTAATATTCTTTTATTTAAGAATAAAAAAGTAGCTTCAATAGAAGAAAATAATATTTTAATTCAAAAAATTTGCAAATCTAATCAGCTTTCCTTATCGGGAACAGTATTTAACAATCAACCTGCCATTCGGATTGCGGTTGCGCATTGGGATATCGATATAAAACAAGATTTGAGTATTGTGTTTAATGCGCTTACAGAAGGTTCCATAGAGTTTTTAGCAGAAAAGGAATAATTTAAATGCCTTCACCATATCCGTGGCATTACACAATTCGTTGGCCATTTTATTTTCAATTTCCTTCTACACGTAATCATGCCAAAATCCCTTTAACGCCTGATGCTCAAAAATTTTGTGAACCTCAAGACGATGCAATTAAGTTATTGTTTTGCGGTGATATTATGGTTCATAATGGCGATCGTATTCCTACGCTTGATAAAAAACTATGTGATTTAATTGCATCTGCAGATTTCTTTATTGGAAACTGCGAAGCTCCTGTTGGCGAACATCCTTTAAACTCAAATAAAAAATATAGTTTTCAGTTTCATATGCCACGTGTGTATTTTACAGATATTCTGCAACAAACAGGTTTACCTGCATCGCAATGGATTTTATCTATTGCAAATAATCATACCGGCGACATGGGTTATCAAGCATGTTTAGATTCGTATAAAATATTAAATGAAATAGGCATTACTCAGCTTGGCAGATACCAAAAAAATACGATTCCATTAGAAATTAAGGAAATCAATAATATGCGTATTGGTTTTATTGCATGGACTCATTGGATGAACTACGAAATTTTTCCAGAACATGATTTGGGTGCTTATAGAACTGAACATGTGAAGAATCAAGATTGGCATAAGATTAAAGAAGATTATAAACTCGACTATTTAATTGCAATTCCTCATTGGGAATATGAATTTCAGCATTTTCCTCATAAATCATCTCGTCAGTTTGCAAAAAAACTAATTGAAGAAATGGGAATCGATACGCTTGTTGGAATTCATCCACATAGTTTGCAACCAATGGAGCAGTTTCAAAATGGTTTTTGCTTTTATAGTTTAGGAAATTTTTATGGTTTAGGTGTGGCATGGTCTGTAAAACTCATTACCCTTTTAGAGCTTGTTTTAAATCCAGGTGCGTCAAATAATAAAAAAGTGTCTAGCTATAAATTGCACTATTTTTTTCAACATGAAGAAGATAATACAAGAAACCTTATTCCTCTTGAAAATGCACCTACTTCAAAGCGTAACAAAATTTTAAAAAGGCTTAAGAAAATTTATAAAATTTAACATGGAGTAACTTATGGCTTTATTTGCACAAATCGAAGGGCTTGTTTTCGATCAAAATGGCAATTTATATGCCGCCGATAGTGCCTACAATATTATTCGTAAAATTACACCAGATGGAATGGTTTCCACATTTGTAGGTTCTACAGGATACGGATATCAAGATAGCACCCCAGAAGAGATTGCTGAAATTGCAAGACGAACTAGAGCAGCAATAGGATTTCAGCAGGAAAGAGAGCGTTTTGATCTTCTTACTAGGAGCAAATTCACCCCTACGCATTTGCCCTAAAAACACGTGTGTTGCTTTAAGTTGTTGATTTTATATTATTTATACTTGTTGACCACTTTTGGCGAATTAAATATGATATATCTATATTTTATATATATAAATGTGCTTAATGGCCTTTTATATAACCAACATTTCTTCCCAATTCACCGGGTAACACATGGCGTTATTTTCAAATATTCAAGGGTTGACATTAGACACCTTTGGAAATCTTTATATTGCTGATACTGATAATAACGTTATTCGTAAAATTACACCCGATGGAATAGTCACCACTTATGCAGGAATTAGGTCGAGTTTTGGCGGTTATCAAGATGGCCAAAAAGAAACGGCTTTATTTTATGATCCTCATGGCCTTGTAATTGCGCCAAATGGTCATTTGTATGTTGCTGATTCTGGAAATCACGTGATTCGCAAAATTAATACAGAAGGGCAAGTATCCACTTATGCCGGCGTTGCTGCATCAGTAGGGGCAGGTGGATTTGAAAATGGATTTGCGGCTTCTGCAAGATTTAATTTTCCAAAAGATATTGTTATTTCTTCAAATGGTAATCTTTACGTAACAGATTTTTTTAATCATATTATTCGTGTCATTACATCTAATCGAGTAGTTCGTACATATGCTGGCATTCCAGGTCAAAGAGGGGGAGGCATTGGTCCATTATTAAATGTTAGATTTAATATGATGAGAGGCCTGACTATTGATAGAGAAGATAATATTTTTGTATCAGATGTTAGCTTTCAAATACGTAAAACTAATGTAAACGGTACACTTGCTTTAATTAATTTCGCTGGTGATTTGCCTCGTCCACAAGTCGGAAATTTTCTCAGTCTATCAAAATTAGCATCTGCGCCTAATGGAAACTTATATTTTACTGCTCATAACAATGTAATTTATAGCATGACGCCAGAAGGTGTTGTGCACCATTTTGCAGGCGATCCAATGGATGCATCTCATGTGGATGGTTCGAGAGAAAATGCTACGTTTCGCTTCATCAATGCTATGGCATTTGGAGTAAATGGAAATTTGTATGTTGCAGATTGCTCGATGATTCGTCAAATCACACCCGATGGAATGGTTTCAACATTGGCAGGATCTGCACACAGTGGGTATCAAGACAGCACTCCAGATGAAATTGCTGAGGCTTCAGAGAGAGAAAGAGCACGCGCATTACAAAGGAGCTTTGAGCGTTTACCGATTGCAGTACCGCCTTATTTTGCAGCGGTCTATCATGATCATGCGGTAAAAATCCATGATTCAGAAATATTGCATAGAGCTGCCCTAGGCTTTCAGAAGGAACGAGAATTTCAGGTGACTCGAATTAGAGAGCAAATAAATCGTTACAAACGATATGCTCAAACACGTGTTTTATCAGAAGGCTTAAGAAGAAGTGTTGCACTACTAGACGCAATTCAATCTAAGTATTACATTCCTCATATTTCTGATTTATCTTTGTTGAATCAGGTGTCTTATTTTCTAAAGGCGGCGAATCATAGCCATGCTTTTGTACCTGTCAGAAGAATTATTGAACTGTTTACAAATCAGCAACAGAGGAACCGCACTGTTCCGGTGATGAACAGAATGTTAGAAGAGTTAGTAACAATTACAGCATCAGACTCTATCCAAGATCTTGTTTCTGAGCACATGATTTTCTTTTCAGAAAATCTGCGTCTATCTGTAATTGTCTCACACCATTATTTTGCCAAATTTTTTCTTGAAGATAACAGACCAATTTTTTCAGACACTCAGATTTCGCATGTATATGTTTATCAGCTCACACGTGTAACTCGCGAAAATATACATTATGAGCTTTTGCCTTCGCCAAATTTAGCAATATTATTTAATCATATGCCTTTTTTTCGTTCACTTATTACAAAGTTAGAAAATCACAAATTAAATAATTTAGTAAAATTGATTTTTCCAATGCCAAATATTCTGTTCGAAAGAATTTCAACTGCAATGAAATTACCTCGTGTAGCAGAGTTAGCATTAAAATGTGTAAATCTTGAAATTCAAGAAAACATATTATCATGCGTAAAAGAGCTTTTGATAACAGACTCTTATTTAGGGAAAAATTGGGATGCAGTTCTAATAACAGACGGTGCTCTTGAAAGCATTTTTAGTTTCTTTTCTTTTGGAGCAGAGACAGTAGAGCGTAAAAGTATTTTATTATTAGGGCTGGCCTATTTTTTCACAAAATTGAGTTCAAGTACTTTTCTTGGAGTAGACGGTGAGTCGCCACTTGGTTTTAGAATCTTTGCTGTTGGCCTTCTAAACAAAATACACAGTACAACGTCTTTTTATGCTTCGATTGCTGATTGGAAAAATCGCTTAACCGGAACAGACGGTGTATTTTCATGCACAGATGTTCTTGCAGATAATATTCTTGCACATGTATTAAGAGACTTATCACCTGAAATTTTCACTTTAGTGCAACCGCCTGTTTGGCAATCAGCTCGTTAATCAGTGCTCTGATATTTGCTGGGGCACAAGGCTGCCTATATTCGTTCTGTCTGAACAACTAATTTTTTTGTTGCCGTAATAAGATTTTCTTTTTTCTTATTAAATAATTTACTTTCTAAGCGCCATTCCCAATTATGAAAAAGAGTGCCAGGAATATTCATCCGTTCAGCGGAGCCTAAACCAAGTAAATCTTGTAAGGGAATAATGGAAATTTTGGATTTAGATTTTAAAACTGCTTCGATCAGGGACCAATGCAGAACAGTCTTTTTTGTATTAAATAATTGTAAAATTATCTTTTGTTGCATTGGTTCAAGCGTTTCAAACCATCCATGCAAAGTATTGTGATCGTGTGTGGTGGTATAAAATACAGAGTTCGATTCATAGTTTGTTTTTAAGAGTTGGGGAAGATGCACAATTTTTTTGAGTGTATCTAAAAAAACATAGATACCTGGCACTTTAAGCGCACTTCGTAGTTCTTCTGCCGGTAAAACAGAACGTCCTAAATTATCAACAAAAATGGGAAAAGTTTTAAATTTTTTATTGAGGTAATGAAAAAAATCTTTGCCATTTACAGTTGTGTAATGCCCATTATTTGCATCAGTGCTTTTTGCTTTGATCTCATAAATACGAACAAATCCTAAAAAATGATCAAACCTTAATAAATCAAACCGTTGCATTGAAATATTTAAGCGTTCTACCCACCATTTATACTTTGTGTTTTTTAGGATTCTCCAATTATAAACAGGCATACGCCATAATTGTCCATTTTTTGAAAACGAATCTGGTGGTACACCCGCCTCATATTTAGGTTTTCCATTTTTAAAAAGTTTAAAAATTTCTTTATGAGCCCAAACATCATGGCTTGTGTGGGAAACAAACATAGGAATATCGCCAATAAGTCTTATGTTCTGTTGAGAGCAATATTTTTTTAATGCGTTCCATTGCTCAAAAAATTTCCATTGAATAAATTGATGATAACGAATGTCGGATTGGTATTTTTGAGTAAAGTCAGAAAGTTTTTGTGCGTCACAATCTCGATAGGCTTTTGGCCAAAGTGTCCAATCTAAGCGTTTAAGTTTAATTTGGAGTGTTGAAAACAAAGCGAATTCATCAATCCAATAAGATTCGTGTGCTAAAAATTTTTGAAAGCATTTTTCATCTTCTTCTGTTTTTTCTTTTTCGTACTTTTGAAATGCTTTTTTAAGAAGTTTCGTTTTTACAAGTTTTGTTTTTTTGTAATTTACAGAAGAATTGGATTTGGTTTCGCAGTCTTTTAAATCAAGCAGTGAAAGTAGATTTTGTTTTGCTAAACACTCTAAACTTAAAAGAAGTGGATTTCCTGCAAATGCAGAAGGAGAATGGTATGGAGAATTGTGTTTACCAATAATTCCAATTGGAAGCACTTGCCACCATTTAAAATGACATGCTTTCAAGAAATCGACAAACTCGTAAGCGCAAGAGCCTAAATCGCCAATCATATATTTATTTGATAATGACGAGATATGCATAAGTACACCAGCGGAACGTGTGCTCATAGTATCCTTATCCTTTGTTGATTAGACGCGTATTGTGAAAAGGGCACTAGTTCTATCGTTTACATAATAGGAGTGTAAATTTTGTAACGAAATATTTTTTTCCTGTTTTGAAGTATCAATCAGCAATGTACTTTGGATTGGTTTGATTTTTTGAGGCAGTACAAATTCTTTCCCTTCTGTATAAGCATTCACCATCAAAACTATTTTTTCAGTTGCATTGAGATGAATTAAGCAAACACACATTTTTTCTATTGCATTGTCCCAATTAGGGGCATTCCCTTCTGGATTAAACCATTCAAGTTCATGAGGTTTATAAAACTCCATTTTTGCAAAGACAGGATACTCTTTACGAATTTGTATAATGTGTTTTGTAAATTCAAAAATCTCTTTGTGCTCTTTTAAATTATTCCAATTATACCAGCTTATTTCATTGTCTTGGCAATAGGCATTGTTGTTTCCGTTTTGAGTACGACGAAACTCATCTCCACCTAAAAGCATTGGAACACCGCGGGAAAGAAATAATGTTAAGAGAAAGTTTTTAATTTGTTTGATGCGCATAGCTTTTATTGCAGGATTGTTTGTATTGCCTTCAATGCCATAATTGCAACTTTCGTTTTGATTAGAGCCATCTGAATTGTTTTCATAATTGGCTTCGTTGTGTTTATGTTCGTAGCTGACCAAATCATTTAAGGTAAAACCATCATGACAAGCAATAAAGTTGATGCTACTGGCAGGAGTTTTTCCAGAGATTGTATACATATCTTCACTGCCACAAAATCTATTTGCAAAGTAACGCATCCAGCCTTCATCACCTTTCCAAAATTTTCGGATATCATCGCGAAAATGATTATTCCATTCGGCCCAGCGAGGCGTTCCAAAATTTCCAACTTGATAAATATTTCCTGGCGCCCACGCTTCCGCAATTAGTTTTGTCTTTTTAAGCACCGGATCGTTTGCGATTGCTTTTAAAAGAGAAGAATTTGTGAGCAAAAAGCCTTCTTCATTAAGATTGAGAAGAGGAGCTAAATCAAAACGAAATCCATCCACATGCATTTCAGATACCCAATAGCGTAGTGCTTCTAAGATCAGATTTGTAACAATTGGTGTGTTTGTGTTTAAAGTATTTCCAGTGCCGGCAAAATTTTTATAATAACGTTTGTCGTTTTCAAGATGATAGTATGCGTTGTTGTCGATTCCTCGGTACGATAGTGTAGGCCCGCTTTCATTTCCTTCAGCAGTATGATTGAGAACAATATCTAAAATCACTTCAATGCCTGCTTGATGTAGTGCGTAGACCATTGTTTTAAATTCATTCACATGTTCAAAGAGTGTTGTATGAATGCTGTATGATGCTTTTGGAGCAAAGAAGCTCACCGAGCTATAGCCCCAATAATTAGAGACAACTTTGCCAGTTTGAGGGTTTATCACGCCCCCTTGGTTTTCATTGAATTCAAAAATGGGCAGAAGTTCAAGTGCAGTAATTCCAAGCTCTTGAAAATAGGGAATTTTTTCTATCAGCCCTTTATAAGTGCCTGGATACATAGATTGCGCAGTTTTATCATGTGTAAGGCCTTTTACATGAGTTTCATAAATGATTGTCTTTTCCCAAGGAATATTTAGTGGCTTATCGTTTTTCCAATCAAATGTATTATCAACAACCACGCACTTAGGCATATCGCCTGTGTTATTATGCTGCGAAGCACTTTCTGGAGATTGGGGGTGATCGCTTCGTGCAGTAAAAAAATCCCAATTTACAGTTGGTGAAATTGCTTTGGCATATGGGTCGAGTAAAAATTTGTGTATGTTACATCTTTGTCCTTGGCTTGGATTAAACTCACCGTCAATTCGATAGCCATATAATTGTCCAGCTTTTATACTTTCTACAAAGATGTGCCAAATATTTCCAGATTTATGAAAATTCGGGTCTAAGGTAAATTGATGACTAGGCGTTGAATCTGTTGAATCATGAAAAAACTCGAGAAAAACTTGTTTTGCAGGGCTGCTTTCTAGTGCAAAATTCACGCCATTCTGAAATGGGGTGGGCCCTAGTGGGTGTGGTTGTCCTTTTTGAGTTCTTAAAGTATGCATGTGTTTGAAATTCATAATTAATTTAGCATATAATCGATGTAGGGTAGATGGCAAGTAGGCTACAAAGTTTCTTGACAAGAGGCTTGTTTTTTATATTGCTAGACATAATATCGCTTTATATGGTCTAATTATAACTTAAAACTACGATTGAATTTCTTTTAAAATTTTACATTATTCTCATCGGAGCTACCATGCAAAATACAAAAATGAGTATTTGTGACGCAATTATTCATCCAGGTGAAACAGCACATTTGGCTCTTCCACTCCCTGAGCAATTTTCGTGCCTTCCTTTATATATGCCAATTAAAGTGGCACATGGTGCCAAGAAAGGCCCTTGTTTTTTAGTTTTTTCAGTACTTGCTGGAAATGAACTTAACGGTTTAGAAATAGTGAATCGTTTTTTTAATCAGTTAGATCCTAAAAAAATGTCTGGAACGGTAATTGCTATTCCTGTTGTTAATGTTTATGGACTTACTCATTATCCTAAAATGCTTCCTTCAGGAAAGCATTTAGCAGACTGCTTTCCTGGTAAAGAGTCTGGTACATTTGGAGAAAGATTTGCTCATATTTTTACAAGAGAAATTTTACAAAAAGCAGATTTTTGTGTTGAATGCAATACAGGCGGCACAAATCATAATATTCTTCCTCAAATCTATTGTGATTTTAAAGATCCAAAATCTAAACAGCTTGCCAAAGTATTTCAGACACCAATCGTTACACACGTAGATTTATCACGTAATAATTTACGTAAAACGGCGGAAGAGCTTCAAGTAACATTTATGGTGTATCAAGGTGGCGAAGCAATGCGCTTTGATGAAAGTGTAATTGATTTAGGTGTAAATGGTCTATGCAATATGCTTCGTGAGAGCAATATTTTAGAGCAAACGCCAAAACAAGAATTTAAACCAATTTTTTCTAAAGACGAAGATTGGATTGTAGCTCATAAAGGTGGTGTTTTACATACTCAAGTATCATTGGGGCAAACTATTCAAAAAGGTGAACTTATAGGCAAAATTACAGATCCGTTTGTAGCAGATGCAATAGACCATGTGTATTCAGAATACGAAGGTATCGTTGTGGGTATTAATACAACACCTCTTGTGTACGAAGGCTTAGCAATTTTTAAAATAGCTGCCTTTTTAGATACGCAGAAAGCCGAAAGCGTTATTGAAGAGTGGGACAAAAAAAACAATAGTTTAGGTGAGTAAAATGTTACAAAAAGATAATTCATTTAAACTCATTGGGTTCGTTGTTTGGGGCTTATGTGCCATATTTTTCTTGTATGAGTTTTTTCTACGGACGGTGGTCGGTACGTTTCAATCTCCAATTATGGCTGACTTTCAGCTATCGTCTTTTAAATTTTCATTTTTAAGCTCAACAATTTTTATGATTGGTTATGGATTTATGCAAATTCCAATCAGTATGATTGTTGGTCGTATTGGATTAAAAAAATCTGTTATGATTGGGGCCGTTTCATGCGGATTTGCAGCATTTGCATTCGCGTATTCTCCCAATTATTATGCAGCACTTGCTGTAAGATTATTTATGGGTATTGGCGCAGGATTTGGATTTATCTGCTTGCTTGTGTCTGTTTATGATTGGATGCCAAATAAATATAGTGGTTCTTTTATTGGGCTTTCGCAGTTTATTGGCACTATGGGGCCAATGCTTGCAGCTGGCCCGGTTGAAGGCTTATCGCATTCTGAAGGCTTTCATTGGCGCACAGCATTTATTGTTTTGGGAATTTTTGGCCTTTGTTTAAGTGTTTTGATCTTTTTGTTTGTAAAGAATAATCAAAGACAGGTGAGTAAATTTATTATTTTAAAGCCAAAAGCTCCTACCTTTATTGAAACAATCAAAAGTTTTGTACGGCCAGAGATGTGGAAAATTGCATTTTTTTCAGCACTTATTTATTTTACAATTGAATACTTATCCGAGAATGAAGGCAAAACATTTTTAGTTGAAAAAGGCTTAACCTCAAGTTTTGCTTCTTATTTATTAACGCTTAGTTGGGTAGGTTATGCAATTGGGTGTCCATTAACAGGGTATATTTCTGATAAAATCTCTAGACGTCGTATTATTATGATTATTGCAGCTTTTTTCTACCTAGCTGCAATTGTGATATTTGTGTTTTCAACGCATCAGTACATACTTATTGCGGCATTTTTTATGTTAGGCCTGGGTGCAAGTGGGCAAAGTCTTGGTTTTGCAACAATGGCAGAGCAAATGAAAAAAGAAAATATTGCCTTTGGGTTGGGTTTAAATAATGCAACCATTACAATTATGATGGCTTTAAATGCACCATTAATTGGTTATATTATTGATGTTTTAAAGGATGGGCCTTTTCCAAACCAAGCAACTTATATGAAAGCATTTTCAATATTAATTGCAATTGGAGTTGGAACAGTCATTCTTGCTTTAAGAATCAAAGAAACATTCTGTAAATCAAAAGCGGAATATACTTATATAAATCCAAAGTATCAAAGCGAGAACGAATAAATTTTAAAGCGCAAAAGAGTAAGCTTCAAAATATGTGTCTTGTATAAAGCCATAATTTTCATAAAGCTTTTTAGCGCGAGTATTATCCCGCGCAGTTTCAAGGCAGATTTGTTTTGCTCCATCATGACGGGCAAAGCAAACCGCTTTATCTAGTAGTGCTCTTCCTATTCCCTTTTGACGAATATCTTGTGAAACAAACAGATCATAGAGAATCCATTTTTTGCCTAATCCAAGTGTTGTAAAACTTGGATACAGAAGAGTAAAACCAACCGGTTCGTCTTCACAAAATGCAATAAAAATCACAGTTTCATTATTCGTGAGGCGCTGAGTAAGATAGGTTTTTATGTCTTCATTTGAAACAGAGGGGCATTTATAAAATGTTCGATAAGCTTGAAATAAAGGAAGCAGACTTTGGAGGTTTTTTTTACTTGCTTGTTGAATCATTTGAAAATGCATATGCAGTGTGAATTTCATGGAAATTAAGTTTTATCATACTACCAGCATTGCCCAGAAGTTTAACGCAATCTGGACTTAAGTTTTGAATAGAGACTCGTTTGTTTAACTTCGTATAACGATCGGTAAGCTTTTGCAATACTTCAAGACCGCTATGATCCACAACGCGCGAATTTTTAAAATCAATCATCACTTCTTGAGGATCTGTACGTGGTGTAAAATTTTCTTGAAATAAAAGGGCAGAACCAAAAAACAAAGGTCCTGAAATTTCGTAATGTTTAATGTCATTTTTATCTGTGTATTTTTTTACACGAATACGAATTGCATTGTCCCAAGAAAATACAAGTGCAGACATAATAACGCCAATAATAACAGCAATTGCTAAATCGAATACAATTGTTAAAACAGAGACAGAAACAATAACAAGCGCATCTGCTTTTGGAATTTTATGCAAAATGCGTAAGCTCGACCATTCAAAAGTACCAATAACTACCATAAACATCACACCAACTAAAGCCGCAATAGGAATCATTTGAATTAAGTCAGATGTGAATAGAATAAAGCACAATAAAAATAATGAAGCAGCAATACCAGCAATACGTGTGCGGCCACCAGAGTTTACATTGATAAGACTTTGGCCAATCATTGCACAACCACCCATGCCACCAAAGAAACCAGTGCAAATGTTTGCAGCACCTTGTGCCAAACACTCTTTGTTACTTTTGCCTTTTGTTTCAGTAATATCATCTAAAAGAGTAAGCGTGAGTAATGATTCTATAAGGCCAATGCCAGCCAGAATAAGGGCATATGGGAAAATAATTTTTAATGTGTCAAAAGTAAAAGGCACTTGTGGGAAGTGAAATGAGGGTAATCCACCTTTAATAATAGCTAAATCTCCAACAGTTTTTGTGTCTAGTTTAAATCCAATGGCAAGAATAGAAACAATCACAATTCCCGCTAAAGCTGATGGCACCGCTTTTGTCAATTTTGGCAAAAAGTGCATGATTCCCATTGTTAAGCCAACCAGGCCAAGCATTAAATACAATTGATTTCCTTGTATCCATTCAAGGCTTCCGCCAGAAGCAGAAGGCACTTTAAATTGATTGAATTGTGCAAGAAATATAACAATTGCAAGGCCGTTTACAAAACCAAACACAACAGGTAATGGCACAATTTTAATGAATTTTCCAAGTTTCAGGAAACCAAAAAGTACTTGTAAAATACCCATGAGAACAACGGTTATAAACAAGTATTCAATTCCATGATTTGCAACCAAACTAACCATAACTACGGCAAGCGCACCTGTTGCGCCAGAAATCATTCCTGGGCGTCCACCAAATACAGAAGTAATTAAGCCAATCATAAAAGCTGCATACAGCCCGACAAGTGGCGGAACACCTGCAACAAATGCAAAAGCAACTGCTTCAGGTACAAGTGCAATGGCAACTGTAAGTCCTGAAAGGATTTCGTTTTTTAGGTTAATTTCTTTGAATTTAGATAGGGCAGATGTCATTTAATACCTTAATTAACTATAAATAATATTTATCAATAATAGTAAACTAATGTATTTTTAGTTGAATGTGCAATAGAAAATGCTGTTGACTTTAAGCTGCCGTTTATTACGAACTTTCCGCTTCCTGCGGGTCTATTTCTTTACTCAGATTTAATTCTTTTCTTGACATATTGCCCCCACTCCAAGGGGCAACCCAAATTAAAAGCGCCATTCCAGGTAAGGCAAGCGCGGTGCAAACATAAAAAAAGTGTGTGTAACCAATGCCATGAACAGTGCCAAATACTTTATAAAACCATTTATCATTTGCACCCACGCCTTCAATCAAGACGCCTGCAAATAAACCCCCAAACGATTTAGGAATCGCAAAAAACGAAGATAAAAGAGCAAGCTGTGTGCCAGTAAAATTTTTGTTGGTGCATTTTGCGATGTAGGCCATAAGAGCGGCAGAACCAAGCCCAACTCCTAAATACTCAAAAGCAACAGCGCCTCCGAGTACGTACACATTTGGGCCAACATTATTGAGAACTGCAAAGCCAAGAATCGAAATCATTTGCACAACGCCAAATATCCAAAGCGCTTTATTGATTCCAAGTCGAAACATCATGACACCGCCAATAAGCCCACCAATAATCATTGACCAAAGTCCAACAATTTTTGCAACAGTGCCAATAACGGTTTTTGAAAATCCAACATCTAAATAAAAAGGAGTAATAAGCGCTTGGGCAACTGTATCGCCAAATTTGTAAAAGAAGATAAAGGCTAAAATCAATCCCCCCATTTTAGCGCCATCTCTTAAAAAGAAATCTTTAAAGGGGTCTACAATTGCTGATTTTAATGATTTTGGAGGAACAATATGATCTTCAATCTCTTTAATGCAAAAAGTATGAATAATGCTAATAATCATAAATGCGGAAACAATAATAAAGACTAAAGACCAAGGCATGTGATCAGCTAAAATGAGGCCTAGAGAACCAGGTATAAAGGCAGAAATTCGATAAGCGTTTGCATAAAAAGAGTTGCCAAGTCCTAGTTCATTGTCAGCAAGCAATTCTCGACGGTAGGCATCTAAAGCAATGTCTTGTGTGGCAGAAAAAAAGGCTACAATAAGGCCAGTATAAAGAATCAAATTGATATTAGCGGTTGGTTTTAAGAAGGCAAATGCGACCATAAAGACACACAAAACCATTTGTGTGAGAAACATCCAACCACGCCGCCTTCCCAGTATTGGTGGTATATATCTATCTAAAAAAGGAGCCCAAAGGTATTTGAAAGAATAGGGAAGAAGCACAAACCCAAAAAAACCAATTGTTTTTAAATCAATATGTTCAGATCGCAGCCATGCAGGAATCAGCTGAATTAAAAAGTAAATTGGTAAACCTGATGCAAAACCATTAAATAAACAGATAAGCATTTTTCGATTAAAAAATGCTTGTGCCAGTGAGGGTTTTTGAATTTCCATAAAACTATCTTTACTTTTTCCAGAGAATAAATTGCGATTCAAGAGGGACTAATGCCCCTTCATGATAAGGAACGGCGCGAATAGCGTAATCGCCAATTGGTCGGCCTTCAGGTACAGATGCACTATATTCAACTTTTCCATCTGAGTTTTGATCTTTCGCTTTCATATCAATAATCACATCTTGATCGGTATCACTCGCCTTGTTTGCGAACATTTGAATTTTAACATGTTTAGGGTCTAATTTTCCTAAATTTACTGTTACATTAAATTCATGATTACTGCTTTGAGTATTTGCATTGTGTCCTTCAAAGGCAAGTGTGCTCCAATGTTCATGAAGGTCTTTTTTCCACTGCGCAATTTGAAGTCCTAAAGCAGATTCATTTGCAGAGCGCTCCGTATAACGAGTAGCTGCTGGTAAGTATTGCTTTTCTACGTAATCGCGTACAGCGCGATTGGCACAAAAGTAAGGAGTTAAACGAGCCATACTTTTTCTCATCCGATCGACCCAATTTTTAGGAATTTTTTTATCGTTTCTTGTGTAAAATTCAGGAATCACTTGTTCTTCTAAAGTTTTGTATAATTGTTCAGCATCGATAGCATCCCATTTTTCGTCATCGTCGTGTTCTTGTCCATCGCCAAGTGCCCAGCCAATGTCAGGATTGTAAGCCTCTGCCCACCAGCCATCGAGCTCAGAAAGGTTTAAACCACCATTCACAAGAACTTTCATTCCACTTGTGCCACAAGCTTCCCATGGTCTTCGTGGAGTATTTACCCACACATCAACACCATGAACCATTTGTTCTGTTAAAAGCATGTCGTAATCACTTAGAAAAATCACATGATTTTCTACTTTATATTGGTCAATAAACTCTTTCCATTTTTTAATAAGTGCTTGGCCAGGCTTATCTGCAGGATGTGCTTTCCCAGAAATAACCAATTGAACTGGTTTTTCGTGATTTGTAAGAATTTTGACAAATCTTTCAGGGTCATGAAGCAGTAAAGTTGGTCTTTTATAAGTTGCAAATCTGCGAGCAAAACCAAGTGTTAATATATTTTCATTAAAACAATCTTTACAATCTCTAATGGTAGAGGAAGATTCACCTGCAAGAGTTTGTTGTAAAGTAATGCGTTCGCGCGCAAATTCAACAAGCAATTTCCGTGCAGAATTTCTTAAATCCCACAATATATTATCTTCAATTTTATTAATTTTTGCTTCTAAATGCTCTGTTGAGCCATCCCAACGTTCTTCGCCGCAAGAATCATTCCAAACCTTTGCTGCTGGCGCTGATTCCCAACTCGCGACATGAATGCCATTTGTAACAGCGCTTACAGGAACTTCTGCGGTAGGCCAGCGATCAAAAACAGGATTAAATAAATGCCTGCTCACACGAGCATGTAACTGACTCACTCCGTTCACAACGCCGCTACAACGGATTGCAAGGTAAGCCATGTTAAAATGTTCTGATTCATCGTCGGCATTTTTTCGGCCAAAAGCGAGAAATTCTTTTACAGAAATGCCAAGTTCTTTTTCTGCAAATTCGCCAAGATAATGTTCAACGGCTTTTGGATCAAAGTAATCAAAGCCCGCTTTCACAGCTGTGTGTGTGGTAAACAGATTTCCGGCGCGTGTAATTGTGAGGGCTTCATAAAAATTAACTTTGTGTTTTTTCATGTATGAGTGAGCGCGTGCAAGCACTGCAAATGCGGCGTGGCCTTCATTCAAATGGCAAACTTCAGGAGCAATTTCGAGCTCTTCTAGTAACTTCCATCCACCAATACCAAGAATAATTTCTTGCATTAAGCGTGTAGATTTATCACCACCATAAAGTTCACTTGTAATACCACGAAATGGCGGAAAGTTTGCACCATCATTACTATCTAAAAGATAAAGACTTGCACAACCAACTTGCACTTTCCAAACGCGTAACCAAATGGGAAGTTGGGGTAAGTCGATTTTAATGCGTAACCACTCTCCTTGTTTATTACGGACAGGAATGGTTGGTAATTGCCAAGAATTATTGCTTGGATAAAAGGCAAGCTGTTGCCCTTCTTTGTCGATTCCTTGTCTAAAATAGCCACGTTGATACAAAAGACCAATGGCAGTTACAGGAACGCCTAAATCACTCGCTGCTTTTAACTGATCGCCTGCAACGTTACCCAAGCCACCTGAATAAATAGGGAGCGCTTCACTCAGCATGTATTCCATGCAAAAATAAGCAATTGATTTTAGAGGGGAATTATCATGTTCTTTTTGAAACCATTTTTCAGATTCTTCATGAGATTTTTTATCTGCAAGAAGTGCATCAATTTTAGATTTAAAGCTTTTTTCAGCTAAAATTTCCTTTAATTTTTCTCGTGAAACGGTTTGAAGCATAACCCATGGATTGTGAGTGTATTTCCAAAGATCTGGGTCAAGTTGTTCCCATATTGCATCAGCAGCATGTGTCCAAGACCAACGTAAGTTACTGGCTAAGTGTACTAAATCATCAAATCCTTCAACTTCAGCCGCTGGATTTTCATTTAAAAGAGTATCAGCAATATGATTAGAGCTCATGTAGCACCTCGAAAATAGTTATGGTTTTATTTGGATTTATTGCTAATCGCAGATTTCACAATTTTTTGAGCATCATCTAAAATTTGATGAAGGTGCTCATCGCTTTTAAAGCTCTCGCCGTAAACTTCATAAATATCTTCTGTTCCAGAAGGCCTTGCCACAAACCAACCAGATTTGGACGAAACCTTTACGCCGCCAATTGCTGCGTGGTTGCCTGAAGTTTTGGTGTCTATTTTAGAGATCTGCTCTCCTGCAAGTTCTTTTATAGAAACTTGTTCGGCAGTTATGCTTTTTAGTGAAGCTTTTTCTTCTGGGGTTGCTTTAGAGTCTTGGCGTAAGTAATAGGTTTTACCAAATTCTTTTTCAAAATCTTCGTATACTTCACCTAAATCACGATTAAGAGAGGCCGTAATTTCTGCAGAAAGTAAGGCAGGTACAATTCCGTCTTTATCTGTAGTCCATACGCTTCCATCTATGCGGTTAAAAGTAGCGCCCGCACTTTCTTCGCCACAAAGGCCTAAAGAACCATTCATAAGCCCTTCAACAAACCATTTAAAACCAACAGGAACTTCATAAGAAGTGCGTCCAAGTTTTTTCATTACGTTATCGATCATGCTACTGCACACCACTGTTTTGCCGAATTGAGAATCGGTTTTCCATTGTTTGCGGTGAGTAAATAAATAGGAAGCTGCCACACTTAAATAATGATTAGGGGTAAGAAGGCCAGAATGTTTTGTTACAATACCATGGCGATCGTGGTCGGTATCGCAGGCAAAGGCAATGTCGAATTGATCTTTTAATTTCACAAAATTCACCATTGCGTAAGGTGAAGCCGGATTCATGCGAATTTCTCCATCCCAATCGACTGTCATAAATTTAAATGTAGGATCAATTTTTTTATTTGTAACAGTAAGGTTCAGTTTATAAAGCTCTGCAATTGGTTCCCAATAATGAACGCCTGCACCGCCAAGTGGATCAACACCAATCGTAATTCCAGAATCGCGAATTTTTTCCATATCAACAATGTTTTTTAAATCTGAAATGTAAGGGCGAATGTAATCGTGTTCATGCACAAGAGAGCTTTTGGCAGAGGAAGAAGCCGATGTGCGTTTAATGTCTTTTAATTTATTTTCTAAAAACTCGTTGGCTTTTTGTTCAATCCAATCTGTAATTTCAGGGCTGGCAGGCCCGCCAGAGGGAGGGTTGTATTTAAAGCCTCCAAAACGAGGTGGGTTGTGTGAAGGGGTAATCACAATGCCATCAGAAAGCCCCGAAGTTTTCCCTTTATTATAGGTTAAAATGGCATGAGAAATAACAGGAGTTGGTGTGTACTCTTCTTTTTCAGAAACAATAACATTAACATCGTTTGCAACTAAAACTTCAAGCGCCGTTTTATAAGCTGGGATAGAAATAGCGTGTGTATCAAAGCCAATATACAAAGGCCCGTTTATATTTTTTTGCTTTCGATAAAGACAAATTGCTTGTGTAATTGCAAGAATATGATCTTCATTAAATGTTGTGTCGAATGCAGAGCCTCTATGGCCTGATGTGCCAAACTTTACTCGTTGTTTTTTGTTTGTAGGATCGGGATGCAAATTTGTGTAGTCTGATAATAATTTTGCAACATTGATTAAGCTAGATGGTTCGGGTGCTTTGCCTGCTAAGGGACTAATATTTGAGTCCTTTGAATTTTTTGAATTCATACAAACCTCATTTAATTTTTTGTAAAAGATGATTGTATGATAACATAAAATGATATTCCCTTCATAAGTTCGAAATCTTAATTTAAAAAAATGCTGGATCCCGCGGTCGATGCCGCGGGATGACAAATGTCAAGCAGCGGGATGACAAATGTCAAGCAGCGGGATGACAAATGTCAAGCCACGGGATGACCCAAAACGGCAAGAGCCCCTAGTTTTTAAGGAGAAAAATTATGTCAAATTATCAAATTGCTGCGTCTATCCTTTCTGCTGATTTTGCCCGTTTAGGTGATGACGCAAAAGCAGTGTTAGAAGCAGGCGCTGATTTATTGCACTTTGATGTGATGGATAATCATTTTGTGCCAAATTTAACAATTGGACCTTTGGTGTGTAAAGCACTTCGCGATTTTGGAATTACGGAAGAAATTTCTGTGCATTTGATGGTTGATTCAACTGATAGATTGATCGTTGATTTTGCAAAAGCTGGCGCTAATGAAATTTTTATTCATCCTGAATCCACGCAAGATATTGAAAAAAGTTTGCAACTTATAAAAGAAAATGGATGTAAAGTTGGACTTGCCCTTAATCCAGAAACTTCTGCCGATTACGTTCAAAAATATATAAAACATTTGGATAACATTCTTGTGATGACAGTACATCCTGGCTTTGGTGGACAAAAATTTATCAAAGATGTTCTCAAAAAAATCCGATACATTCGACATGAGATATTAGCACAATCTGAATACTCACCAAATCTTTCTGTAGATGGCGGTGTTCATATTGATAATATTGCAGAAATTGCTTTGGCAGGTGCCAATATGTTTGTTTCTGGTTCTGCAATATTCAATACACCGTCATACAAAGATACGATTCATTCAATGCGTGTTAAATTGCAAAAGTAAAACGAGTGTCATGGAAGGCACTTAAAAGGAGCTTTTCATGAAGGTTTTGATGTATGGTTGGGAGCTTCCACCCCATATAAGTGGTGGTTTAGGTGTTGCATGCCAGGGAATTATACAAGGACTGTTAGACAATAACTGTGAAGTGAGCCTGGTTCTGCCTGGCAATATGCCTGTAGACACAAGTGTTTTTCAAAAAGCAGAAAACCTTACTATTATTCAGACAAATTTTTTTAAAGAAAAATTAAATTCATATTTTCATGAATATAAAGATAAGCTCATGCAAAACATTCAAGAATATGCAAAATTTGCAGGCGAGCTTGCAAAAGATATTCCACATGATGTAATACATGCTCATGATTGGCTTACTATTCAAGCAGGCCTTGAAGCAAAAAAAGCGAGCCATAAACCTTTATTTTTTCATATTCATTCATTGGAATTTGAAAGAAGCAAGCAAGGCCCTGGCAATGAAATTTATGAAATTGAAAAAACAGGCCTCGAAAAAGCAGATAGAGTAATTACGGTAAGTGAATTCACAAAAAATAATGTTATAAACAAATATGAGATTTCATCCACAAAAATTTCTGTTGTGCATAATGGCCTTTTTAAAGAACAAATCAAAGAATTTTATCCTGAAAAAATGAAACAACCAAAAAAGAAAACGGCTTTATTTCTTGGGCGGATTACAGCACAAAAATCACCATTTCAATTTATTGATGCAGCTGCAAAAATCCTTCAAAAAAGAAAAGATATCGAATTTGTAATTGCAGGAGATGGAGATCTTTTTAAAAAGGCAGTTGCTAAAGTAACGGAGCTAAAGCTAGGCTCTTATATTCATTTTACTCGTTTTTTAAATCGAGACCAAGTAAATGCAGCCTACGATCATAGCCAAGTTTATGTCATGCCAAGTGCGGCAGAACCATTTGGTTTAACGTGTTTAGAAGCGTTATGTCATCATGTGCCTGTGATTTGCTCAAATCAAACCGGTGTTTCAGAAGTGATTAAAAATATTGTTAAAGTTGATTTTTGGGATACAGATGCAATTGCTGAAAAAATTAGTGAGCTTATTGATTCGCCGCAACTAAGAACTCAACTTATTAGCAATGCAATTCCTGAACTGTATAAATTAGTTTGGGATGAAGCAGGCAAAAAATTAGTCGCACTCTATACTCAATTTACAGGTTAGTGACATGTTAATTGTAAACGATAAAATAGAAATTCCTTTAAGCGAAATTAACTTTACCTATGCAAGAAGCTCTGGCCCAGGCGGCCAAAATGTAAATAAAGTTGATAGTAAAGCGTTTTTAAGGTGGAACGTGCGTAAATCTAGATTCATCCCTTTAGAAGTGATGTTACGATTTATAAAAACATTTAAAAATCGTGTTAATGAAGAAGGCGAAGTTATTTTATCCAGTGAAAGCTTTCGCGACCAAGCACGCAATCAAAGCGCGTGTTTAGAGAAGCTAAAAAGCATGATTTTAAGTGTTTACAATGTTCCTAAGGCGCGCGTTCCAACAAAAAAAAGCTATTCGCAAAAACAAAAAAATTTAAATGAAAAAAAAGCGCATGGAGCCAAAAAACAATTTCGTAAAAGATTAAACTCTTTCGACGATTAAAAGTGGTGCCTGCTTGGAGAAGAAGAATAGGCTGGAGCTTCTTCATCATCTAGAGAAACGAGTATTCCACTAAATGAGTCAAGCATCATAATTGGAATATCGTTTCCAGTTGCTGCTAAGGTAGAGGTTTTATGTTGAAAGGCAATTTGAAAAGCCTTAAAAGCCGCATTGTTTTTTTCAGTAAAATGATAGAAATTATCTATATTAAAATCTTTTGGCAGTGGTCTAGAAGGAATTAAGCAAATTCCTACTAGTGAAGCTGGCGATGGAGCAACAAGAATTTCATTATGCAATAATAATCGATTAAGTTGTACCATTCTAAATGCAATATCTTTTATCATATGATTAACAAGTTCTGCATCTTTCTGGTGTGCACTGTCGTGAATATGAAACGCTTTCATAAAATAGGATGCATACTCTTCAACATTATTGATCAAACCTTTTAAGCCTTCATAACCAAGAGATTTGAAAATAAGATCATATCCTTTTTCCAAATCAAATAAGCGAGTTGGTGCGCGTGGTCTTCTCACTTCTCTGGTAGGTGGCACAAAAACACCATCTTCTTCAAGGCCATGGCGTAAATCTTTAATCTCTCTTAAGAGTCTTCTATGTGTTGCTTCCAGGCCTGGTGCTTCGTGCACAAAGGGTATGCCAATATGCCACTCATGGAATTGAGGAGACTCAGAAGGTTGCGGACTGTGCAAAGATCTGCCCCCTGAAGATCCTAGCCGACTTCTTGATCGTGGAGGAGTGCGCATCATTGCAAGCTCTTCAGGTGATGGAGATTTTGCACGGCCGTTTGAAGGAACCCTTCCTAATGGGCCAATCTGATGTTCTCCAGCCCCTGCAGCAGCAGCTGCTGCCTGAGCACATTCAGGAGAATCTAAGGTGCTGTGAGAAGGGATAGAGTTTGTTGGGCTCTCGCTATGTTCGCGATGCTGTGCAAGCAAAGATTCGCTTTTCATTCTTGCTGGCGAAAGCACATGTTTCATTTGCTCGGCAAAAAAACTTTTTACACGTAAATGCGGTAAGAACTTTCTTTCTTCTGGCGGGATAATGCTGTCATTCCATTTTGCATAGATGGAGGGCAAAATCCACCATTGTGCCCATGTCCATGCATCAAAAGGAAAAAAATACTTTTCTTCCTTTAAGTCACACAAATTTTTATCAAATAAAAAACCGACATGAAATGTAAGTTCATCAGAAAGTTGAGTGCGGTGATAAAATTCTGTTCTAAGATGGCATGGTAAAAGACTGACTGGTTGTTTTTTTGCAAATTCTGCACCTGGTTTTGGCTGCCCACGTACACGTTGAGCTTCATTTGTATAGACTTCAGACGTGAGAGGATTGTATTTGACTTGAAAAGTAGTGCTATGTGCTTCAAAAGCTTTTTTGTAGGCTTCTGCATAAAATTTTTGCGAATCTGGATTTGTAAATCGATGCGGTACTGGGATTTCTGATCTTAAGAATGAATCGTGCCATCCAGGTGTGGTTGGTGGTTTATATTCAAATCCAGTGCTTGCATCTTTTTTGCCCCAAAAATATCGTTTGTCTGGATAGTTTGTGGTTTTTTCTTTGATAAAGGCAGATAATTTAGAATGCCTAATAGTTTCTGGATTAAACATTTCAACTAACCAATTGGCAATTTTAAACGTCTCACCAGAGCCAAATACTTTTATAAATAATTCTGTTTTTTTTGATAATTCAACAATTTGTGAAAAGTTGATTTTTGCCATAAAATAATCCCTTTAAAACACATATTTGTAGTTCAATAGTTTTCTATTATATTATAGCAAACTTTATTATTTAAATAAGACACAACGTAATTTTATCAATAATTTTCACTATCTGCTGTTTTTTAATAGTTCTTCGATTTCTGTATGGCCAAGATGGTGTGCATAATCTAGTGGTGTTTGCCCCCTAATGTTTGCAAGATTGACTTGAATACCAGGTACTTGTAAAAGTCGTGCAACAATTTGTACCCACCCCCATTGAGTGGCTAATAGTAATGGTGTTGTTTTTTGGTCGGAAAATTGAGCATTCACGATTACGCCGCCAGCGATAAGTTCATTGACAGCACATAAGTGCCCAGTCGAGCATACTGTAAATAAATAATGTTCTGGTGGGCAAAATAAATTTTGATTTGTCTTTTTGGCAATTGGACTCAAATCAAATAGAAAGCCAGGAGTAGGATTAAAGCAGATAAGTGTAAGGTCTGCCTGCTTCCATTGTTGTCTTGCGTCGTATCTGTCCCGCAGCAGTGAAGGATCCAAAAAACAATCCTCAGCATTATAATCTTCCAAATTGGGTGTAAATAATTGTTGAATGGCGGGAAATATTTCGAGTGATGATGAAAAATTGATTGGAATTGTTGTTTTTATATCGCCAGAAGAGTTGTTTGGATCATAAAACACAATGCTAATATAATGTTCGCGTCGCTTGATTATAATAGACAATGTATGAAACAGAAGCATTGATTGCATTGAAATGGCAAGTAATGTCATACCCTTATCTCTAAATTCAATTAAAATTTGAATGATACAGTAAGGCAGTGAGGCACCATTTGTGAAGAAAATGCCGGCAGAAGGGTATTTATACAGTTCACGCCAAAGGGATTTGTAATCTCGCACAGATGGTAAAATGATTCTATTTTTTTGTAGATAAGACAAAACTCTTAAATCTAACTCATCTGGGCTTAATTCAGATAGGGGAAGCAAGTTTGCATTTGTAAATATTGAATAAAATTCTTTTTTTAGGCTTTGTTTTGCAATTTCTGTGGAAGCCGCAGCTGCTGCAGGGCTTGGAAGTTTGATTTGAGCAAGCAACCAGGAAGTTGCAAGAATAAGGCATAAATTATAACGGTTTCGAAAATAATCTCCAGAAAATTTGGTTTTCATTGGGAGTGGGAAATTAATTTTAAGTTCTGAAATAAGGATTTGTGCGTTTTGAGGATGATAATACGAAACTCTATATGCATTCTCTAAATATTCTCGATATTTAGCAACATGTTCAACGCTCAGGAGCTGTATTTGTGTTCGCAATTCTTCTGAGCAAATGCGCCCTTTGAGAATGTTTATTATCAATTGTTGTATAAAAATTGGAATATTTTTGTAAATTAATTTTAATTTATAACTAAAATGAATCTGTTCTAGATGTGTAATAACTAGAGGAATTGACATGATAATACACCAAAAAAAACTGAAGATTGTTGATTTTGATGGAGTAACAAATACAATAGATATTGTCTACTTAATTAAATATAAAATCAGTCTAAAACTTCAAATCCAATCGCAGTGCAAATCAGCTTCACAATTTTGGAATGCCCATTCATCGCAGCAACTGATAAAGGTGTTTTACCTTGTGCTGTTGTATGGTTGGCAATGATAGTTGGGCAGTTTAATAACATTTTCACCATATCAACACGCCCCAATTCGGCTGCAACATAAAGAGCACTAATTCCTTGGCGGGTTGTGGCATTGATATTTGTTTTTGTCTGATTTAATAAGTGTTTAAATATCTGACTATTCTCATTCATGATACACGTATGAAGAGGCGGTAGCTTTTCAAGGTAGTTTTCAGCATTTTTTGTTCTAACCGAGCTCGGCATTGAAACTTTAATATCAGTTACTAATTTATCTGCAAGCTCGGGGTGATGAAATGCAAGTCTTTGAGCATGTGTTAAATAATCTAAATACTGAATGCCTTCTTCAACACTTAAGCCTTCAATTTCAGATTGGATTTTTTCTGCGTCAATGTAGCCTTTTAAAATTTGCATAATCATTTGCTGAATGTGAAAAGGTATTGATTTGTAAATAGATTTTAATTTAAAACCAAAGTGACTTTGTTCACTATTAGTCATGATTAAAGAATTAGACATTGTAGCACACCATGTTTTGAAGTTGATTTGAGATTCATTCATTCTATCAATATTAAAATATTTTGTCTAATTAGTTAAATTTAATAGTAAGTGATTTTATTTAGAAAATTTTTAATCAATAGGAAAAAATATCCATTGTAAGTTCATATAATTGACATCGTATTTGTTCTTTTGAGGGGTGTGATAAAATAGAGATCTATCCAAGTAAAGGTGTCAATTATGAAAAAAATACTGATTCTTTTTATGATGTTTGTAAACTTTGTTATCTTTAACCATGCATTTAGCATGGATACTCCTAGTTACCAAGGCGATGGAGTGGGAGCAGACGCATTTCCATTAAGTCGTAACGTTCACGGTACGAAACTGTTTGTGTTCGATCCTAAGGCGCATGCATGGGGTGCTTACGATTCGTATGGGCAGTTAATTGCTACAGGGCGTGCTTCCGGTGGTGCTGATTTTTGTGCAGACGTGGGCCGGCCCTGTAGAACTGTGATAGGTTCATTTAGAATTTATCGCAAACAAGGTGCGGATTGTGAATCGAGTGCTTATCCAAAGCGTGACGGTGAACCAGATGGTGGTGCACCAATGCCATATTGCATGCATTTTCATAAAGGTTACGCAATTCATGGTTCTTCTAATGTGCCAGGTAAAAACGTAAGTCATGGTTGTATTCGTGTCACGCCACGTGCAGCAGAATGGTTAAATAAACATTTTATTGATATTGGTACGAAAGTTCTTGTTTTACCCTATTCATCTGTTGGACGTGTGATGTGGCGTGTTTGGGAAAAATTTGATTCTTTCTTAATTTAACTTCATGGAAGAAAAATGAATTATTTATGGATATTAATTATCGCGATTTTTGTTCCTGCATCTAGCTGGTCTAGTTTACCAAATCAAACTATCACTGTGTCAAATTTGAAAAAATGGCACCGGTGGAAATCTTCCTCCGCCAAGTCCCAATAGTGGCACAATAGCTTCTACTGTTGCCGTTATTAATTGTGGGCTTCTTTCTGCGTGTAAATTTGGGGGCAAGATTATACCAACGTGTGATATTGCAAATACTGATTCTATTGTCTGCATGTACGTTATTGAAAGGATACTTGGCATTGGTATCGGATTAAAGCTATGGAGTGCAGAGGTCCCAATAGGAATTTGTAGTGCCGACCCAAAATTAGATCAGCTTTGCATCTCACTCCATTGTTTGCTCCTTTTTGTAATTTTTTATTTTTCTACAAAAATTATAACAAAATTTAGGACTTAAGTGGTAGGGGTGCTGGTTGATTCAACTTCGGATCCGTATTTTGTTTTTGATTTATCAGCATACCTCATCAATTTTTTATTAAAAATTCTGTTTAAGTTTATTTCCAACGAATTACAAATGCAATTGTTGGAGCATAAAACAATGGGGGATTTATATTAATTTTACCCGCATTTCCTAAGCCATATTTATTAATTGCCGAAATTTTTGTGCCACCTTGAAAACGCGCAGCAATGCGAATTAATGTAGAAACCTTGTCCTGAGGATTAAAGTTTAAATTAAATCCAACATTTGCCACACCATTAAATGCAAAACCACTATTTGCTGAAATTGCAGAAACAGAAGGTTTTGAAATCATAGATCGATGTCCAATTCCAGGACCAATTTCAGCAAAAAAAGATAAATGAGGGCTATATTTATGTACTGGTAAAGAAGAAATTTTAAGCAACTGCTCAAAACCCAACACATATGCAGCATCTAAACCTGAAGTTTTGGCTTTGCCAGTACCAACATCTGTTTTGCTATATATGGTGTCGACAATTGTAGCTCCATAGAACATTCGTCCATGTTTCATAGAAGTAAAACTTGTTGCCCAACCAAATTGGGCACCATACATAGGAATTTGTAATGTATTGTCTTGAGTATTGACTGGTAACACAAGATTGAAGCCGCCCCAAATCCATGAGTATTTTGTATTTAAAAAATGCAATTGTTCATTCGTATTTACTTTTTCTTTAGCAAACACAGATAAACCCATCAAAAGAAATAAAGACAAGCATATGCTACGAAGTAAATAAATTATTTTCATTATAAGCCCTTTCATATCAGAACGAAAAAATCTGTCTCAAAAATTATTCTTCTTCTTTCAGTCCAAATGTACCACCACCAACACATGTCATTCCAACAGCAACTAATAATAATATAATGTCTAATTCCGCTTTTAAGCCACCAGCTGCAGTGATAGCAAATGGTGCAAAACCATTCGTATATAGATACAAAATTGCAACTATCATATTAAGGATTATTATAAATGAGGCGACGCGCGTGAATAAACCTAAGATAAGCATAATAGGTGCCACAACTTCTCCAATATAAACTCCATAACTAAACAATGCAGGCAAAATGTAGGATGTTATCCATTGATGAATAAATGCAATGCCAAAACGAAGTTTATGAATTCCGTGTAGTAAAATTATAAAACCGAGTCCAAAACGTAAAACTAATTTTCCAAAATTTGGCATATTTAAAAAAGATTTTGTCATAAATGTCTTAATCAGTATAAATATTAATCAGGTATTTCTGTATTAATCACAGACAACACGCACTCCTAAAGCCTCACAGAATACACTTACTGGATTTGCTTGAGCGCCTATAATTCCAATTGTTCCTTGTAATTGATTGGTAGAGGTAATAATTGAACAAGAACAATAATCTGGCGTGTCACCACTATACTCGCAACGAAAAGTTCCTAAAGACCACTCGTAAGTTGGATCAAGAGGTTCAAAAAAGTCGCAATCAATTGCAGGATTTGAAACTGAACATGCATTTTGTACAGAGGTTGTTTCCAGTGTACAATTTGCATCTACAATCACATTCGGAGCAATAATCGGTTCAGTATTCGAAACAGTTTCTCGCGTATTACAGCCAACTAGAAATATTTGTGCAAAGAATCCAGCCATTATCGTTTTTAAAATTATGTTCATTTGAGACATCCTGTTTAAAAATTTTTATAAAAAATGCGAATTCGACGTTGAATCAACCAGCACCCCTACCACTTAAGTCCTAAATTCTATTATAATTTTTGTAGAAAAATAAAAAATTACAAAAAGGAGCAAACAATGGAGTGGGATGCAAAGCTGATCTACATTTACTATACAGTTTCTCAATTTTTCAGTCAAACAGTTGCCCATATAAAAATCCGGCAAAGGCCAAACCAAAAATTAGAATTTACAGATGCAGAAGTCATAACCATTTATATTTATGGTTTATTAGAAGGTCATACAACCTTGAAAAATATACACAAATTTACATACATTCATCTCGAAGAATGTATTATTGGGGTGTGAAATTTCATTTATTTGCACAACATCAGAAGCATGCATTACCCACACCAGAATATTTTGAAATTACACAAGCAAGTACTTATGATCTTAATGCGGTAAAATACATATTTTTTGACTTTAAAAAAAAGTGAGATTATTGCAGATAAAGCTTATGGTTCAAAAATAATTCGAGAAAAATTCCTTCATCAAGAAACAACATTGAATACGCCAATTAAACTGACGAAAAAGAAAAAATTCTTTACGGAAGATGAAAGGAAATATTCCAAAATCGTAAATTCGGTTCGACAGCCAATCGAATCATTTTTTAATTGGATTATTGCAAAAACTGGAATTCAGAATGCGTCAAAAGTTAGGTCAGAAAAAGGATTGGTGATTCATATCTTTGGCAGATTTGTAGCTGCATTGCTTTTATTAGTGATTCAAGGAACAGTAGAAATTAGTTAACATATCTATAAATTCGCAAATTTTTATTGAAGTTATGATAACATGCGATCAAAAATCCCTACTCAGTTTAGACGATCAAATTATAATATCATTTTCATTTCACCAGAATTGGCAGATTCGTCCGTCATATGTCAATAAAATTTGCAGACAAGTATTGATCGCACTTAGTAATGTATGAGCCTGAATATGGTGTGGAAATAAAGTTTGGAATTTAGTGTTCATTGGTGGTGGAGCAACAGGATATTTAGGTACATTTTTTCTCAATAAATCGAATAAATGAATTCATTGATATTTAGTTTACAGAGTGAATATTTTCTAATCAAGGGTATGGGTAACAAATATGCAACGCAGTTTTTGTTGTTAAATCAGCATTTTCTTTTGCATAAAAATCTATTTTATATAAACATGGCTTCATATTTAAAAATTTTGATGGAGGCGTGTTTTATGAAAGAAATGATCATCAGAAACATTAAAGGTGTATTATTTTGTGGAGTTCTTTTGAGCTCTGTAGTTGCATCGGCATTAGGCAAATCGGAAGATAAAAAACTCAAAAAATTTGCAGACGAATACTTGTCTCACTTAGCGATGTATGAGCCTGAAAGTGTTGTTGAAATGAAACTCAAAAATACACGGCATGATATTTTTAATGATCATTCTTTAAATGGAGTGTTTGCAAGCCAAAGTTATATTGATAAAAAATTTAAGGCACTCCGCAAAATAAAATTAAATAAATTAAGTGATGATAGTAAATTAACTTACAATGTGGTTTACCATTCTTTAGAATCTTCAATTAATTCACGTGTTTGTAAAAAAGAATTATGGGACATACTCACTATTTCTCCGTGGTTTTCTGAGCTTACTACACTTGCAGAATTTCAGCCTTTAGGCACGCCTAAAGCACGCAATGATGCTTTAAAAAGATGGCATACATTCGGAAAAGTTACCGATGATGAAATTGCCAAACTAAAAGCAGGCTTAGAAGCTGGCTATACTGTGCCTCAAGAAACAGTACCAAGAGTGATCAGTCAAATTGATGGTTTGTTGGAAATGCCTGTTAAAGCATCACCATTTTTTGTGCCTGGCGATCGCGATTTAGATAAAAATTTTCAAGAAGAATTTGTAGCGATTGTGCAAAACGAAGTTTATCCAAACCTTAGAAAATTCAAAAACTTTTTAGAAAACGAGTACATGCCAAATGCTCGTAAAGACGTGGGTGTTTCTGCGCACAAAAATGGGCTTGAATGTTACAAGGCTTCCATCAAAGAGCTCACAACAAAAAGCACTTCACCTCAAGAAATTTTTGATCTTGGCCAAGCTGAAGTAGCAGTGCTTTTTAAAAGATTGGATGCAATTGGCAAAGAACATTTTGATGGAATGAAAGCAAAAGATCTTCTTCAGTATGCCGAAAAAGCGAACAAACACTTTAAGAGTGAACAAGATGTTCTGGATTATAACTATGCGGCTCTTGAACGTGTAAAAGCAGTTTTGCCACAGCTTATGACAGTTTCTCCTAAATCAGATTTTGTGATTAAACCTTACCCACAATATTTAGCTGAGAATGGTGCGCCTGGCGAGTATCATGAACCAAGTGCAGACGGTTCTAAACCAGGAATCTTTTATATCAATACGTATGACTTTGAAAATTTATCGTATGCGGCTCAAGAATCAACTTTATTTCATGAAGGCATTCCTGGTCATCATTTACAATTAGCGTTTTTAGTTGAAAATCCAAATGTACATCCAATTGCACGTTTGTTATTTAATTCTGGTTCGGTTGAAGGATGGGCTTTATATTCAGAAAAATTAGCAGCAGAATTTAATTTATTTTCTGAGCCAATTGCTGAAGTTGGGCATATTAGTGATGCGCTTATGAGAGCATCGCGTTTAGTCGTTGATACTGGAATGCATGCCTTTGGTTGGACGCGCGAAGAAGCAGTGCAATTTTTAAGAGAGCACACAACAGTCCCAGAACATATATTATGGGGCGAAGTTGATCGTTATATAACTTGGCCTGCGCAAGCGACTGCTTATTATCTTGGCATGAACGAAATCTTAAGTGTTCGTCAATATGCAGAAGCTAAACTTGGCTCTCAGTTTTCATTGCCAGCATTTAATGACGAAGTGTTAAAAGCGGGGCCGGTCCCATTAGAAGTGATGAGTGCAAAAGTTAAAAAATGGGTCAATTCTCAAAGCAAATAATATGAACGGTAAAAATAAAATTTGGGATTTAGTTGTTATTGGTGGTGGAGCAGCAGGGTATTTTGGCGCAATTGCATGTGCAGAAGCTGCGCCACATAGTTCTGTACTTATTCTTGAAGCAACTGCACGCGTTCTTACCAAAATTAAAATTTCTGGTGGTGGCCGTTGCAATGTAACGCACAATCAGTTCGATCCAAAGCAGCTGATACATGCCTATCCGCGTGGGCAAAAAGAACTTTTAGGGCCATTTCATACGTTTCAACCTGAAAATACAGTTGAATGGTTTAAAAACCATGGTGTGCAGTTAAAGGCTGAGCCTGATGGTCGTATGTTCCCTACAACAAATAATTCGCAAACTATTATTGATTGTTTACAGTCTGCAGCAGAAAAATCTGGTGTAGAACTTAAAACAAAAATGCTTGTTCAAAATATAACAAAAAATACTGAAGGTTATTTGATTGAAGTTAAGGCAGAAGAAGCTCCTATTTTAGCAAAAAATATTTTGCTTGCTACAGGTAGTATGCCATTTGGTGTTGCCTTGGCTTCTCAATTTGGTCATAAAATAGTTGCACCCGTGCCGTCTTTATTTACATTTGAAATTGAAAACCCTCTTTTAAAAGACATGCAAGGAGTCAGCTTTCCTAAAGCGCGTATTAAGTTAAAAATACCTGGCTTTAAAAAAGAATTTATTCAAGAAGGTCCTGCATTAATTACGCATTGGGGTTTAAGTGGCCCAGCAACTTTAAAGCTTTCTGCATTAGCGGCGCGCGAGCTATACGAATCTAAATATCAAGCAAGTATAATGCTTAATTGGATTGCACCAAGAACCAAAGAAGATGTTTTAAATCATCTTAAAGTCGAAAAGAAAAATCGTACGAATAAAAAAATTTTCAATTTAAATACATTTGGGGTTGTACAAAGATTTTGGAATGCAATTCTTTATAATTCTGGCTTAAATGAAAATAATTTAATTGGAGAAGTAAGCGACAAAGCGCTTGATAAAGTTGCGACTTACCTTACCCAAACACAACTGCAGATTACAGGCAAAGGTGTTTTTAAAGAAGAATTTGTCACTGCAGGTGGTGTTGCGCGTGAAGAAATCGACTTTAGAACGATGCAAAGTAAAAAGTGCCCAGGAATTTATTTTGCAGGAGAAATGATCGATATCGATGGCATTACTGGTGGGTTTAATTTTCAGAATGCCTGGACAGGAAGCTGGGTTGCTGCACAAACTATTGCGCAATCTTTATTAAAGAAAAATGAGAATTGTTAACAATTCCTTTAACGAAATTGCACTTTATTTATTTTCAAATTCTTTGATCCAAGAACTTACCAAAGCTTCAAATTCACCATGTGCTTGGGTTACATAAGGGTTACTTGAATTCGCGAAAAAATCATCGCAATGAGCAGCGTTTTGAATTGTTTTGTATGATAATAAAGAATTGGTATTGTTGCCACGTTCTTCTGTTAAAGATAAATTTTTCCAGGGATCATTAGAACCATTGGTAAAGAAAATGTTACTCACTTGTACAGAACGTGTGGTGTCTAATAAAGGCTCAAAATATTTCTTATTAATTTTAGAAGTATCCAGTGGTTTGGTTCCAAACAATCGAGCGCATTCTAAATCATGAAATTCTCGTGTGAGTAAGGAAGAACGCGTAGAAAGTTCTGGATTTTCATTTGCAGTTTGAAAATAGCCATACTCTGTACAAAATTGCCATGTCCATTGGCGCCATCCTGCACTATTTTTGTAATCTGCCGAATCAATTGTTTCGGCACCTTCAAATGTCGACTCTTTTGTTGGTGCGCCTCTTAAAATTGCAAGCCCAGCTTTTGCATATCCTGTAAGAGCGTCTGATGCGCTTTCTAGTGTACGACAAAATTGTGCTTGGTCTCCATATTGCACTGCACCAGAAGCCATATCTGCTACTGCAAATAAAAAGTTTGTATTGTTTTTGATATCAGAAGCTTTGAACAAGGCCTTTATGCTTGCCATTTTTTCTTCATTATCCAACGAGCTTTCAATTTCGTTTACAACTTCACGCACTTTATTGGCACAGTCTTTTCCAAGCCCAACTGTAACAGTTTCATCGTACTCTTCAAATGTTGCTTTTGCTTCTACTGGTCCAGAGGAAGCCAATGCACCAACGGCGAGTTCAGGATATATTGCGCGATAGTAAGCGGAAAGTGCGCCTGCATACGAACCGCCTAATGTAATCCAAGGGCCATTCCAGTTTTTTGTTTGTGTTAAATGAGTTTGTAATTCTGCTAAATCTTGAAGTGCAGCATCTGTAGAAAGATATTGTAAATTTTCAGGTGTGAGCTCTTTAAATGGTTGGCTATCACCATAATAACGATGTTCTAACGCAACAACATGTCCTTTAAACTTATTTGCAAGCGCGTACGCGTAGTAATAAGGTTGAATGCCGCCACAACGACTTTCTCCACAAATCATATAAAAAACAGGTGCATTGGCTTCAGCATTTCTATTCGAATATGTCCAATATCGTTGTTTAAAAGTACGAGTGTCTTCAGAGTTTGTATGATCAATTTTTTGATTAAATATTTTTTCAAATGTTTTTGTATCGGTATTGAGTAACGATTCTTGCCCCTGCATAACGCGCAATTGATATACAGCTTTTGCTTTTTCTTCACTAATTTCAAAATTTGTTTTGAGTGCATTTGCACAGCTAGGTGATGAGGTAAATGAAAGCGCAATTGGAAATAGCATTGTGCAAAGTTTAGTTTGATTTTTCATATCAAATTCTCCAATTCAGTTGAATATAAGCCTAAATCTTTTTTTATCTTGCTATATTTATCAGTCATCACCTTAAAATGTAAATGATTTCTATTTGAGGTTATTATTCATGACCATATTAAAATTTACTTATTTTCTAAATAAGGTGTTTTTCATATGGGTGATGATCAGGTTACCTTCTTCAACAAATATGTCAAAAGTGTGACAAGTTTGTTTTTAACGAGAGCAAAAAAAATTAATTATTTTAAAGATGATACATATTTTTTAATATTAAAAATATATTTTTTATATTTCAGAATTTTTTGCAAGATAAAGAGGGAGTATTTGATTGTAGACATATTTCTGGATATTACATTGAAAGCTTTCATGGTGAGAGATATATTTTTTAAGGAAAATTATATGAATAAAATTTTAGTTTCTTTGTTGAGTGTTTCAGCTTCTTTAGCTCTTTCAGCTACTGCCAATGCGGCTAGTAGTCATCATTCTAAACATCATACAAAATGGGTTTACTCACCAAATTATACAGTAAGTGTTGATCCTTATTGGGATTCTGCAACAGTATATTATTATACAGATACTCATGATGTTTGGACTTATACAGTTCCCTGTGCGTCTATGAGCAATGGCTATCAATGTGCTGGTGTTACTTATTGGGGAGCTCCAGTTGTATGGTCTTATTATGATAGTTATACAACATTCTCTGTACATGATGTCGTTTATACGTGTGACACATACTTTTGCTACTAATAGTATCTTTGAGAAATTAACGGATAACACCCAATGTACGGCTGTGCTTAAAAACCTATGAATTTGCATTGAAGTTCACAAAGCTAAACGTACATTGCTAACCTATTTTTTAAATTCATTCAATTTCAAAAAAATTATAGACAAGCTACCCAAGAAACTTGGCATTGTGTGAAAATATTAACTTGTTTAGAATCTGATCCGTCAACAGTCGTCATAGTTCCACGAGCCGTTGCGACTAAATTGCTGCCAGAAATAGAACAATAATGAGCGCCAGTATTTGTTCCAGCATAAGCTTGAGGGTCAAAGGTTTCTGTACTTATTGTAAGTGCTGGTGCAGATAGTACGGCTCCGCTTGGTAATCCTGTAATAGGAGTAGCATTTGAGCAATTTGCTGTAACTGGATTACTGCTTCCAGCTGCACTTGCGCTACAATAAGCAGTAAATAAGCCTGTTGTTAACTCACAAGAGGCTCCAGTGCCAGCAGGGCCTTCTGGTCCAGTGTCTCCTTGATCGCCTTTTGGTCCTTGTTCACCTTTTTCTCCATTACAACCCGTAATAAATAATAAAAATGAGCCTAGAAGCATTATAGAGCGTTTAATATAGCAAAAAACAGTTTTAAAAAAATAAAATTTCATTTGCACTCCTTTAGTGTGTGCCTTTTTGTGTACGCAAGTTTAAATAGTAGCAAATTTAATTTTACAATTTTTTTTACGGAGAGAAAAGCACGCTAAACACTTTTTAAAATCATTTCAACTGCCTCAGATAAACCATCTACAGTATAATCGGCAGGTGGTGTAGGCGGTACTGCATTTGGATATTGCCTATCAATAAAAATTGTTTTGCATCCTGCATTTTGTCCTGCACCAATGTCGTGCGGAGTATCGCCAATCATATAGCTACTGCAAATATCAAGGCTGTATTTTTTAGCGGCATCAAGTAAAAGTTTTGGCTTTGGTTTATAGCATTCGCTATCTCGCTCGTAACACGCAAAAATATCATCAAGAGGTAATTCTGCGCGCATTTTAGTAAAAATAGCGTCAAGATTTTCTTGTGTCATTCTGCCATCTGCAACATCTGGTTTATTGGTGACACAAATTAAAGTGTATCCCGCATTTTTAAGTTGCTGGAGTGCAAGATATGTTTCAGGATAAATATGAAACTCTTCTACACAAAGAGGTGCAATCGGTTTGCCATCTTCACGAATGATAGGTTGATTTAAAACACCGTCAGCATCTAAAAAAATGGCTTTATGACTCATTGTGAGATAATTCCTACTGTTTTAATATTATTATTTAAATGATTTTAACGAATATTAAAAATAACATCAAATTTTAAACACATATTTAAAAAGGTATTTTAAGATGGTGAACAAAGTTGCCGTTATTACTGGAGGCTCAAGTGGAATTGGGCTTGCTGTGGCTAAAAAATTAATTTTACAAGAGTACACAGTGTTTAATTTTGACATTCAGCCTCCTGCTGAACAACTCGAAATGCAAAGTTTCCAGGTAGACATTAGAAATTTTGATGAAATTCAAGCAGCTGTGGCACAAATTATAAAAATCCATAAAAGCATTGGATATCTATTTTCTAACTCTGGAACGCATTATTCAGGAGACTTAGAAAATACACCTCTAGACGTTATTGATTCTGTTATTGATATAAACTTAAAAGGCACCCTTTATATTCTAAAAAGTGTGCTTCCTTTTATGCGCGAACAGAATTTTGGACGAATTGTTTTAAATAGTTCCGATCAAGCTTTAGTAGGCAAAGCAAACAGCACAATTTATGGGTGCACAAAAGCAGCTACTTCTCAAATTGCAAAAAGCATTGCTGTAGATTATTCGCAATTTAATATTAATATTAATGCAATTTGCCCCGGCACAATTGATACGCCTTTGTATCAAAAAGCGATTTCAAATTATTGTAAAAAAAGTGGCGAAGATGAAAGCAAAGTGCATCAAGAAGAAGCAAATTTACAACCGTTAAAACGTATTGGGAAACCTGAAGAAGTGGCTCATCTTGTTGCATTTTTATTTTCTGATGAAGCAAATTTTATGACTGGTTCAAATATTTCAATCGATGGTGGCTATACAGCAAAATAGACGCTACTTTTTTCTCTATTTGAAATTAGGATTTAGCCTTTTTTATGAGCGTACTGTGATCTGTCGTGCACATTCCATGTAAGTGCTAAAAAGAAAATTGCTAAAATTGCAGAAGCAGCAATAAGTGCAAATCCACCATCCCAGCCTGTTCTTTGCACAAGGAATCCTATCATTGCTTCTGCACCTACTGTGCCTAGAAAATAGCCAAATAAACCTGTAAAACCTGCGGATGTCCCGGCTGCTTTTTTAGGGACAAGATCGAGTGCACTTACGCCAATCAGCATAACAGGGCCGTAAATTAAAAAGCCAATTGCGCCAAGGTAAATAACATCACGAAGGTTATGTCCAGGTGGATCGAACCAATAAAGAAGAGTAAAAATAAACACGCCAATCATACAATAAACACCCAGTGGTGCGCGCCGGCCAGAAAAGTATTTATCCGATAACCAACCAATTAAAATAGTACCCGGGATGGCTGCAAATTCGAATATCGCAAACGCCCAACGTGCATTGCTTGGTGAAAAATTTTTGACTTCCTGCAAATAAGTAGGAGCCCAGTTTAAAATTCCGTACCGAACAAGATAAACAAATACGTTTGCAAAAGCGATGTACCAAACAAATTTATTGGAAAGCACGTATGTGAATAAGATCTGTTTTGAGGTCATCTCCTTTTCGCGATCTTGTAAATTATGCTCTACAGTTTTGGCTGGAAAATCATTCCGGTATTTTTCGATAGGAGGAAGGCCAACAGATTGAGGTGTGTCTCTTCCAAAAATTAAAATTCCAATCCCAATGGTAATGGAAATAATAGCTGGTAAATAAAAGATACCAACATACTGCGCCCCCCATAAAACCAAACCTAATGTAACAACAGGGCCAAGTAGCCCAGCGCCTACATTATGAGCAGTATTCCATAAGGACATTTTTGTCCCGCGCTCACCATCCGAATACCAATGGGTAATTAACCGGCCGCACGGGGGCCATCCCATTCCTTGTGCCCAACCATTTAAGGCCATTAAAATCATCATAAACCAAAATACAAATGTATTTGCAAAAATAATATTAATAATAGCAGAAAGAATTAAGCCAGTTGCTAAAAAATAACGAGGGTTGCTTCTGTCTGAAACATTTCCCATTAAAAACTTACTAAAGCCATAAGCAAACGCTAAAGCAGAGCCTAACAGCCCAACTTCTTGAATAGAGAAGTTTTTTGAAATGCCTAGAATTTGCTGATCGGCAAGAGAAGATTGCGTGCCTAAAAGTGCAGGTTTTGCAAGAGCAAGTGTACTGCGCACAAAATAATAGGCAAGATAACCAACATAGGCCACAAGAAATATTTGTAATCGGTAACGCTTATAGGCTTTGTCGACTTCGGCTTCAGGTAGAGGTTCTTTAAATGGTGCTGGCGTGTATATTTGTTTTATAAATTTGAACATATTCTTACCGTAATCTAAAGGCTTTAAAGAAATAGTATCTTATCAAATTTAAAGATTACCGTAAATCTGTAAAAATTTTCACTATTTATGCTAAATTATTTGTCATAATATGGATTTTATTTAATTTATTTCGGTTTTGATAAATATGAAAATATACGACACTCATCTGCATTTCTGGGATTTAAGTTTAAAAAAACACAGTTGGCTTTATCATCAAAATGAAAAAAATTTTCTTGGTGATTATTCTGCAATTTGCAAAAACTATTTATACTCTGACTTTCAAGATGATGCACAAAATTTTGAAATTATAGGCTTTACTCACGTGCAAGCAGGCTGGGATAAAAACAAATCTGTAGAAGAAACAACATGGGTTGAAGTGCAAATAAAAAAGCAAAATTTGCAAGCCTCAATTATTGGTTATGCCGATCTTACTTGTGGTGCAGTTTCCAACTCTCATGTTGATTTTAATGCTTTACGCGAAACTCTACAAAATCATTCTCAATCTAAAAATTTTTTTGGTATTCGGCAAATTTTAAATTGGCATTCAAATTCTTATTTTTCAGGATGTGAATTTAATATTAGTGAACACAAGAATTTTGCAGAGGGGTATAGAACTTTAAAAGATTTTAACCTAGCTTTCGAGTTACAAGCTTATCCTGCTCAAATTTTCGCATTACTTTCTTTAATATCTGCAGAGCCTAATATACCCGTTGTTCTTAATCATTGTGGAATGCCACTTTTTTTAAAGCATGAAGATGTTGAAATTTGGAAAAAAGCAATCAAAGAAATTGCACAAATTAAACATGTTTTTATGAAACTTTCAGGTCTTGGTATGTTTCAAAAATACTCGTTTAATTTTTTTTCTCAAAAAGAAATTATTGAATTTTGTATCGAAGTGTTTGGAGTTGAGCGTTGTGTATTTGGCAGTAATTTTCCTGTAGATAAACTTTTTCAACCTTACACAGATACATTGAAACCTATTGTAGAGTGTGGTTTAAATCCAAAAGATATTGAAAAAATAATGCATAAAAATGCACTAAGGATTTACCACCATGAAAATTACAAGGATTGAAATTTTTGACATTCATTGCCCCAAACGTACTGTTTGGAATCCTGTGTTTATTCGTTTGCATACGAATGATGGGATTAGTGGAGTCGGTGAAGCAGGCATGGCCTACGATCTTGGTCATTCTGCAGTTGCGGCTATGCTCAAAGAATTTTCTGAAGCAGTTGTGTTAGGTGCAAATCCTTTTCAAACCGAACATGTTTGGGCGCGTATGTTTCGCGAAAGCTTTTGGGCATTAGGTGGCGGGCCAGTTGTTTATGGTGCAATGAGTGCAATCGATACTGCCTTGTGGGATATAAAAGGAAAAGTATTAGGGCTTCCTGTTTATCAACTTTTAGGTGGCAAAACGAACAATAAGCTTCGCACCTATGCAAGCCAATTACAGTTTGATTGGGATGCTGAAGTCAATCGTTTAAACGATCCTGCTGATTATGCAAAATCTGCCGAAAAAGCACTTTCAGAAGGATACGATTGTTTTAAAGTCGACCCTATGATGTTTGATGCAAACACCCAAACAAAATTCGATTGTACAAAATTGTTTAAATCATCTGAATTAAAACTTGTCCGTGCACGTATGCAGGCTATTCGTGATGTTATTGGTTACGAGAACGATCTTATTTTTGAGTGCCACAGTTTGCCAGGGGTTGCTTCCGCCATTCAGCTTGGTGAAATAGCCGAAGAATTTAAATGCATGTATTTTGAAGAACCCGTTAATTATTTAAATTCAGAGCTTCATCAAAAAGTAGCACGCAAAGTAAATGTGCCTATTGCAGCTGGTGAGCGGCTTTACTTACGTCATGGCGTGCGCCCATATTTAGAAAATCAAAGTGTTGATATTTTACAGCCAGATATTGGGCTTTGTGGTGGTTTAACAGAGGCCAAAAAAATCTGCGATTACGCTGATATGTACGATGTGCAAATTCAGGCACATGTGTGTGGCGGCCCTGTTGCGACAATGGCTGCTTTGCATTTAGAAACCGCAGTTCCAAATTTTATTATTCATGAGCATCATACGTATGCGATTAAAGATTGGAATCGCGAGTTGTGTTTACAAGACCCTCAACCCAAAAATGGTTATTTTCAAGTTTCTGATGCACCAGGTTTAGGGATTGAGTTAAATGATCGAGTGGTTAAAAAATCTCCTTATATAGAGATTAAATTGTAATTTTTCTTTTGTACTGTAAAGAGCACAATATATGTCTATCACCGAAACAAAATTACGCACAGAACTCGCGGCATGCCATCACATCATTCATTATAATGGCTGGGACGATTTGCTCGCCACTCATTTAAGTGCGCGTATTCCAAACACGCAGCACATTCTTATTACACCGCACAATATCCCATTCGAAAAAGTAAGTGCGTCAAATTTAATTAAATGTGATTTTGATGGCAATATTCTTGCAGATACAAATGCAGCGCTCATGCCTCAAGCCAGAAATATTCACGGAGAAGTATATAAAGCAAGGAATACAATTATGGCTGCCATGCATACACATAGCCCAAATAGTGTTGCAGTATCTTCTTTAGAATGTGGATTTTTATTTTTTCATCAACAAGCCCTTCGTTTTTATAACGATATAGCTTATCACGATTATTCTGGCCTAGCGCTTGAAAATGAAGGCGCAGAAATTGTTCAATCTCTAAAAGAAAAATCAATTTTACTTGCTAAAAATCATGGTGTTTTTATTGTTGGAGAGTCAATTGCTCAAACCATGTACCGTCTATATTATTTTGAAGTATCGTGCAAAATTCAAATTAAAGCGTTATCGACAGGGCAAAAAATAACTCAAATTCCTCATGATATCTGCGTTAAAACGGCTGCTCAATTTAATAAAATTTTAACACCAGAAAAAGAGCTAGAAGTTCTTATGAACCGTGTACGGCCTCATGCAAGCAAAAACAGCAAGCCCTAAGGGCCAAGCAAGCGTACCCAAAAATACGAAATAGAGTATTTGCATGCAGAGTTGCTCCCTGGAATTGTGAAGGGATAAAAGTTTTTGTTTTTACATGCGGGAAGCAAATGCATGCAAACTACTCTTTTCGTATTTTTGGGTACGCTTGCTTGGCCCTTAGGGCTTGCTGTTTTTGCTTGCATGCGCCCCTTCACTTACCTTTTCACACACTTTATTTTCTCTGCGTGCCTTTGATTAAGTATAACTAATCTGAGAGGAAATTTGACTTGTCTAAAAGATCAATTGTAAGATTATCCGAAGCTTAAAATTCAATTATAGATTTGTGTCCATGTCACTGACAATAGAGGATTTGATAATGAAAAAAAAATTTATGAATAATATTGTTAGTCGAGTTAGCAGTGTTTTTAGTGGTTTATTTGTATTTGTAACCGGATGCAGTGGCCCTGCAGGGCCACAAGGCCCTGCAGGAATACAAGGTTCAGCTAGCACTGAAAATGCTTGTTCTTTGCAAACGGGCTATCTTTCAGTGCAGTGTGATCGTACAATAATGGATAGTTCCAATGCTTCAATTGTTGCCGATTGTCAACAATCAGTAGCTATTACTGGTTTACCTGCAGGAGCAAAACTTTTAACACCGGTACTGAGCTTAGCTTCAAACAATTTTTCTGCCAGTAGTGTTGCTAGTACTATCGGAGTAACTAGTGCGTCAAATTATTGCTTAATTGCCTCATCCTCATTGGTGGCAAAAGGTAAAGCTCAAATTAGGTTTGGCGATCCATTTGCATCAAAAACATTAGTCGTCGAAACTCGTTGCACACTGCCATGGGTGGCATGCATCTAAAATAACAAACTGATTCTGCGTATTTTTATAAGTTTTTTTTATTCTTACTCTTATACAGCACATTCGACGTTAAGTGTATGTTCATAAACGCTTATGCCGTTATCATTCCAACAGGTTAAAGCAATTGTTATCAAATAAAATTCAGATAAGGTACAAGTTGTGCCAAACAGTTGCGCATATCCCATTCTACCAAAATAGTCGTTAAAATTGATCCTAAAAATTGGGGTGGGATCTGCGGGTAAATCAATTCTAAAAGCTGGAAAATAAATTTCTGTTGGACCAAATGATGTAGGAGTTGAGCTTGTAGATGCCCCTGAACCAGAGAAAGTACAAGTCATCGCGTCATAAGCGTTGAAGTTGCTTCCTGATTGTCGATACAGATCTACTGTGACCGCTGTAAAGCCGCCGAATTTTTCGTCTGTACCAGTAAACTCCCAAAACAAATAAGTGTCTTCAGGAAATCCAACACCTTCAGATGGAACAGGTCCAACAAGCCCTTGAGGCCCTTGGGGACCTTCGGGTCCTGCAGGGCCATTGTATTTGGAATTTCCCTGTGCACAGGAAGATAATAAAAATACTATCAGGAAAATTTGTACGTAAAATTTAATCAAAGTCATTCAAACCTCTAAACTTTGTTATATGGAGAAAAGATTAAGCTAATTTATGCGTACTGTACTGTTTGTGAGTCTTTTGGTCAAATGCGAGTCTATATAAAAAAGCAAATATTAAAACTAATGTTCTAAATTTTTAGATGCAAAGATGATTTTAATTTTTATTTGCTGGAATTTGACTGACGTGCTCATAAACAGTACAGTACGCTTAAAATAGTAACTATTCTTTTTGTATTGCAACGTCTAGGAGTTAGAATGACCCTTATTAAGTTTTATGTACGAATTTTGGCAATAGCATCTTTGCTTATTTCTTGTCAGCAAGGAGATCCTGGTCCTCAAGGACCTCAAGGACCTCAAGGGTCTCAAGGGCTAAAAGGCACTATTGGGCCTGGAGATGTTGGGTTGCCTCAAAACACTTATTTGTTTTGGGAACAAGACACAACAAGTGCTAACACTTTCCAATCAACTGATTTCTATCTTGCTCGTCGATCAGGAATCATGTTTGAGGCGTATGAAGCAATGGCATGCACCCTTAGTGGGTCGGGTGCTTCTACAACTGCATTTCCAACATCATTTGGCCCATCAGAAATCCATTTTCCAACTATAACTGTTAATTTACCAGCAGATTCAGCACCAGGTACCGAAATCAGTTTGAATTCGTTTTTAACTGGTAGTACGTATGCTCAACTTTCTGGTACAACTTGCATCGATGGTGAAACCTATTTATTAAAAATTACATTAACTTGTTGGAATAACAGTGGTTTAAGTGTTTACACCCATACAATGAATCACAATTGTCCTGTCTAAAATTTCCAACTTTACCGCGAGATCTGTGTTGTTTTAATAAAAACATTATTCATCAGAATTTTTTCAAATAACTTCACTGCAAAACAAAGTTGATAAAAAAAATTCTAATGAATAATTTTAAAACTCATCAGGTGGTCTTTCTTCCATATATCTATCGTATTCATCTGAAAGATAATCACGTTCTAAATGATCGATTAATGCGTAACGTGTTTTATAACGTTGAAAAAAGTTTTTTAATGCTGAATCAAGCATTGTTTGTGCAAGTTGTTTATCAGTTGCATTTGCATGTAATAAAATTCTTTGTATATCGATTAAGCTTTTGAGCATATCAATCACAGTGGTTTGATTACCATGACTGACTAATAATGAGTGAGAAAATAAAATAGGATATAATTTACGCATTAAATATAATTTACTGATTGTATTGCGCATTTGATTAAGCGCGCGCCAAAGAGCAGTGATAATATTTACATGTATTTCAAGAATAAGCGCAATATATTGCGCATTCTCTGAAGTATTTTCCTTTTCTCCTAATTGATTTTTTGTATAAAAATTAAATTCTTTTTTGGGATAAGGTCTATAAATTGCTTTAAGAGAAGATTCAATCACACCTATTTTTTCAACTTCTAAAGAAAAAAAGTAATCGGTTAACGCATTGCTAAAATTGTGTTCATGCGTATTGCGTCTAGGTAAAAGTCCGCATTTGCGTTGAGTTTCAACAAGAGATGTTTTAGCAAGTGCAAGCCACGGAAAAATTGTGTTTGCAGCCTGTTTGTCTTTTAAATAATTTACAAGATAGATATGCGCATTGACAGTACAAGGTAAAATGTGAGCAGATGGGCTACCACCATTTGAAATAAAATCACCTAAAGTTTCAATCGCACCATAACGCCCAATTTGCATCGCACCTGGTTTGCTTTCACCATGTCGTACTTGTTGTTGAAAAGCAGCGCCGTAACTCTGAAAAATTTGTACATTTAAAGCACCGGTATTTGCTGCATGAGTATGTAGTTCGTAATATATGCGGGAACCTAGTAGCATCATCGAAAGTTGTGCGCGTTCATTTTTACCTTCGCCTTCTGGTACTTTTGCTCCGTACACAAAATTTGCTTGTGAATTTTTATAGCTGCCATGTCCTATGACTCGAATAGAAATGGTATCTTTTCTAGGGCACAAACGCATTAATCGGATATCAGCATCTGCTTCATTTAAAAGCCATTGATCGATTTGATCTTGAGTGGTGATATATCTTTCTAAATAGACAGAATACATATGTGTTGAGTGCGCAATTTCTTCAAAAGTTATTCCGTGTGCCAGATTCATTTTTTGATTGCCAGTTGCAGAACCAAACACAATGCGTAAGTTTTTGTCTTCTGTGGTATAATTTGAAGAGATTTGTGTTTCAATTAATGAAGATGCATTTCTAATGCGTTTTGAATTTTCTCGGTTGCGCAGATCACGGTAAAAGGGTTGAGAAAATAAAAGCGATTTTTTTTCTCGCTGAAATTTATCTTTAAAGTTTCCCATTTTAGAGGCTGTCCATATAGGATCGTTTTTATCTAAAAGAATTACTGTATAGCGCATCATTACAATTGACATAATATTTCCATCCTTAGAATATTTGGTTATTGTTTGAGTTTAAAACTCATCAGGCGGTCTTTCGTCCATATACCTTGTGTATTCACTGCGAAGATATTCGTGCTCTAACTCTCTAAAAATTTCTTCAGAATGTCGATGGTGTTCAAAAAAGGCGCGTAATCCTATTGCTAGTGTGTGTGCAACTGAAGAAAAATTAGAAAATTTAGGATTTGAAATTAATTTTTGTTGAGTGTGAATTAAAGTTTTAAGCATCAAGACAACTGTTTGAGTATCACCAACTGTAACATCAAATGTATCGATTAATAATTTGATTCCTAAAAAAGCCATTAGTTGAATCCATCCGGGAGTTTGAGAATGATTTTTCACTTCTTTCCACACAGGCAATAAAATATTCGTATGAATTTCAAAAATTTGTGTCACGTTGTGTTTAAGATCCAAGATATTTTCGTTTCGCTCTAAACTTTTTAATTTAAGTTGATATCCTGAATGTGGATATGGCACTCCTACATTTGGAAATGCCGTATAATAAAGTCTTAATCGAGGCTGAACATTGTTGTTTTTGATGATTAAAATTTTAGTAAATAAATCTATAAAATCATTTTTTATTCTTATTTCTTCATGAGTATTGACAGGTAGAAGTTTACTTTGTTGAAAAGCACTTATTAAACAGTCACGTTCAGTATTATCCCACAAAACAGCCACACTCGGCTTGCTGCGACTGTGCGGCATAGTAAGTTCATAGACTTCTCCCTTGACCACGCATGGTAAAATGGAAGCTGTCTCTAATCCATTTCCCGCAGTAATTGCATTTCCAAATATTTCGATTGCGCTGTTTAAACCTATGTTGACAGCTGCAGGTAATCCTCCTTGTGCAGCAGTTCGAGCAGACGCACCTAAACAACACAACAGTGTTACTTGTAATTTGTTTGTATTGGGTGCGTGTGAAGATAAAATGGAATTTATTAAAAGACCAAATCTACTTAATGGTAGGGCTGCTGCTTTGCCATTAGCTTGAATAGATGTAAAAATCAATCGTGACAGATGAGGTAAGTTATCACCATGTCCCAATACCCGAATCGCAAGAGTGTCACGCCTTGGGCAAAGAGTTAAAAGCCTTAAATCTTCATTAGCTTGTTCCTGCAACCATTCACTTATATCTTGGAAGGTAGCAATATATCTATCTAAATAAACAGAATAAAAATGTGGTGAGCTAGCGAGTTTTTCAAATGTTGCTCCATGAGAAAGTTGCATTGGGTTTTTGCCATCTGCAGAGCCAAAAATTACTCGTAAATTAGGGTCAATTTTAGGATTTGTTTGTCGTGCTAATGTTAATAGAGGAGTTGTAATTTTAAATCGTTCAGAATGTGTGCGGTCGCGGGGGTCGCGATAGTAATTTTTTGGTATAAGCCGATATTTACGCTCTCTTTTAAATGTGTCTTTATAACTTATTAATCTAGAAATAGCCGATTCAGGCTCAGTTTTACTCAGTAAGACCACAGTATAACGCATCATTACAATTGGCATAATATTTCCATCCTTAGAATATTTCGTTATTGTTATTGCATTTGTTACATTCATTATATTTTAAATTTTGAGTAGAATCTATCTGCGAAAATGTACCAGTATGTTAACTTCTTAATTATTCAGCATTAATAATAGTTTATTTTCATGAGGAAAATGATGTGTTGTACGAAAACATTCTTGAAGCAATTGGAAACACCCCAATTGTGCGTTTACAAAAGATTGGAGCAGAGCTTCCTTGTAAAATTTATGGAAAGTGTGAATTTTTAAATCCTGGTGGTTCTATTAAAGACCGTATTGGCTACAATATGGTTCTTAATGCTGAAAAAGAAGGACGCATTAAGCCTGGTGATACACTTATTGAACCAACTTCAGGCAATACAGGAATTGGTATTGCACTTGCGGGTGCTGTAAAAGGCTATTCAGTTGTTATTACAATGCCCGAAAAAATGAGCCATGAAAAACAAGTTGTGCTTGAAGCTCTTGGGGCAAAAATTGTTCGTACGCCAACAGAAGCTGCCTGGGATGCGCCCGAAAGTCATATTATAGTTGCGCAAAAACTTTCAAACGAAATTCCCAATTCTCATATTCTTGATCAATACAGCAATTCTGCTAATCCTGATGTACATTATCAGCACACTGCTCAAGAAATTATAGATGATATGGGCAAAGATCTTGATATGTGTGTGATGGGTGTTGGCACTGGTGGCACTATTACAGGAATTGCAAAACACCTCAAAGAAGTGAATCCTAACATTCAAATAATTGGTGTTGATCCAATTGGATCTATTTTAGGTGGTGGAAATGAAGTAAAACCTTATCTAATTGAAGGTATTGGATACGATTTTTTTCCAAAAGTACTTGAGAATGAAATTGTTGATGAATATATTAAAATTAACGACAAAGATTCTTTTTTAATGGCACGTCGTTTAATCAAAGAAGAAGGCTTGCTTTGTGGAGGTTCTTCTGGAGGAGTTGTGTGGGCTGCATTGCAGGCGGCAAAAACATTAACCAAAGATCAACGTTGTTTGGTGATTTTACCAGATTCAATTCGTAATTATTTAACAAAATTTGCAGATGATGCATGGATGAAAGAGAATGGATTTTATGAAACATACACACAACATAGCAACACGAGCGATTCATGCGGGGCAATCGCCTGACCCTACAACTGGCGCTGTGATGACCCCAATCTATACAACTTCAACATATGTACAAAAAAGCCCTGGGCAACATCAAGGATTTGAATATTCTCGTTCACACAATCCTACACGTTTTGCTTATGAGCGTTGTGCAGCCGATTTGGAATCGGGAACGCGTGGTTTTGCATTTGCTTCTGGTTTGGCAGGTATTACTACAATTTTAGAAATGTTAAATCCTGGCGATCATGTAGTTGCAATGAACGATTTATATGGTGGAACCTATCGTTTATTTCAAAATATAAAAACGCGCTCTGCAGGGCTTAAATTTTCTTTTGTAGATATGACAAATCTTGAAAATATTGAAGCTGCTATTGAACCAAATACAAAAATGATTTGGATTGAATCTCCTAGTAATCCAATGCTTCGTTTAGTCGATTTAGAAGCAATCGCAAAAATTGGAAAAAAACATAATCTTATTAGTGTTTGCGATAATACGTTTGCTACACCAATGATTCAAAGACCATTAGAGCTTGGCTTTGATATTGTTGCGCATTCTGCCACAAAATACTTAAACGGCCATTCCGACATGGTAGGTGGTATGGTTGTTGCGGGTGATAATAAAGAAGTTGCTGAAAGTATTGCTTATCATCAAAATGCGCTTGGTGCGATTGCAGGGCCTTTTGATAGTTTCTTAGCACTTCGTGGTTTAAAAACACTGGCACTGCGTATGGAACGTCATTGTGAAAATGCCCTTAAGCTTGCTCAGTGGTTAGAAGCTCATCCTAAAGTAAGAAAAGTGTATTATCCTGGCTTGCCTTCACATTCACAACACGAGCTTGCTAAAAAACAAATGAGTATGTTTGGTGGAATGATTTCTGTAGAGCTTGAGGCAAGTTTAGAAGAAACGGTAAAAGTGCTCGAGCAATTTAAAGTTTTTACACTTGCTGAAAGCCTTGGTGGTGTTGAAAGTTTAGTAGAGCATCCTGCAATTATGACTCATGCTACAATTCCTGCAGAACAACGTGCTGAATTAGGAATTTCAGACAGTTTTATTCGAATTTCAGTTGGTGTCGAAAATTTTGAGGATCTGCAAAAAGATTTAGAACAAGCGTTAAGTCTATAACACTTTTTCATAGCTAGAATTGTGAATATGAACTTTGAACAAATAACTCTTTATTCATTTTCAAAGTTATTAAATCAATTTGATTTTCACTATACATGTCTTTCGGATGATGAAAAAAGTACGGCAAATTCGTTTTTCTTTGAGTTGCTTAAAGTAAATTATGTGAATTGCCGAGGCATGCTAAGGGTATATCTTGCAAAACTGTTAAACTGTCATCCGAAAGAAATTCAGTTTCAATACAATGAGTTTGGCAAGCCATTTCTGCATTCGTCTTTTTCGCCATCACTTTATTTTAATTTGTCTCATGCTGGAGATCGTTTTATTATTGCACACTCATTTGACGACGTTATTGGTGTCGATATTGAAAAAATTAAAACAGATATAGATGTGATGGAAATTGGAAAAGAAGTTTTTACATCTTTGGAGTTTTTAAAATTATCTGAATATTCTTCAAATATGCAGTTTTTAGAATTTTATCGTATGTGGACAATTAAAGAAGCGTATATAAAATATATTGGTAAGGGCTTTAGTTTTGATCCTAAAGATATTGAAATTGATGAAGAACAAAATTCATTTCGTTCGCCGCGCAGAGATAAATCTGCTTTGGTCTATCCAAACTTTAAGCACAAATATTTAGATAACGATTATTCTACTGCAATTGTTTATTAGAATTGCAGTAGAATTTTAAAGAATATTGATTAATCAATATCTGCTTTGAACATGAATCCACCAATGTAATTCATATCAACAACATTGCATGAAGTTGTATTCGAATTGCCACTTAAAACATCACCATAATAAATTGCCGAGTTTGTACCACGCATATAAGCACCAGAATAAAGTGCTACAGTGCCTTCAGGAGCACCTTTCATATCAGAGAAGATAATCGAAAATACTGTTTTGCCATTCGATTTATATGTTTCAAAATTATTTGTTTTTGTGCTCCAGTCACCACATTTTAATTTAACTTTACCTTCTCCTTTTACAGGAACACGAAGGCTACACTCACGGTTAACAAGCTCGCCATTAGGATGTATGTAGGAAACGTATCCGTCAGCCCAAACACCTTTTTTATCTTTTACTGCGGTATCAGAAGCATGTGCAAAACCAATACTTCCAACCATGAATAAAGAAGTTACAAGTGCATATTTCATAAATATTCCTTTAAAAATAAAATTAATTTTGAAGTAACCAAAAAAAATTTTACCGATTCTAATATCAAATGCAAGTTGACTGTAAAAATATTGACAGGATTCAATATGCAAAACGAATCTGTCGTATTATTTGTTTAGATTGTAAATGAACGAATAGGGATGATACAAATGAAACGTTTTAAATTTATGACTTTTCTTTTAGCCTTTTTGTGCTCAATAATCTTTTTTTCTCCTGTTTATGCACAGAAGCCAAAGGCTGAAATTTTTCTCTCTAAGAGTCAAGGCCCAGAATACACGATTAATACAAATTTAAAGATAGAACTTAAAAGTGAATTTGAAGAAAGTTATTTGGGTGAAATTATTTTACAATTTTTTGTTGGTGAAAATCCTGGAAGAACGTTTTGGCTAGGGGTTTCGCCGGAAGGCGAAACCCGCTTAGTTTTAGAAAATGTGGGTTCCGGTACTTACACACTTTGCATAAGTTATTTAGGCAATCAATTTTATGCGCCGAGTGAAACAGTGATAGAATCATTTGTAATCAAATGATGTTAATCTAATGTTCGATTGGACAATTAAAAAAGAACGCACTTGCGCCTTGATTTTTGTGTATTTGCGATTTTAAGATTAAAAGAGCCTGAATCATCAAGGCCAAAGTAATGATTTTATTGGCAGGAGTTTGACTGAAAAAGTGACATACGGTACAGTACATGTAGACCAGATTTGATGCCCACTCCATGCTTTCTCTTTTGTTATATTTTTTATTAGCCATAAAAAATATAACAAAATTTAGGAGTTAAGTGGTAGTGGGTAGGGCTGATTTCACTATCGGTTTGTTTATAAGAAAACAATAAAAGGAACGACTGATGACATTTACCACAAATCATAGACTTAGCTTAATCACAGTAATTCTAACTGGATTTACCCTGGCGGCTTGCGATAAAGCTGACAATCTTATCCCTTTGTTTCCTTCAAACTATAATGGAGCCACTGCAGGCACTGTTGATTTAACAGTGACTCCTTACGGAGGAGCTGGAACATCTTTGTTATTTGCAATATCTGGCGGTACTCCAAATATTCCAATTGCGTGCGCTTATTATATTTTTGATTCTTTATCTGCAACTACACCACTTATAAGTGAACAAAATAATTACTTTAGCCTTGATGATTCAGGCTCTTTTAATCTTGAAATTGCAAATACACAATGTTCTTTGGGAATCAATACTGCTGCTTATATTACATGGCAGTGCAATATTAGTGCGCCACCGTTCACGGTTTTAACGGCAACAAATGAAGGCGCAAGTGCGTTCTTTTTTAATTGTCCAATCTAACTTTGTACCGGTTTATAAAATTAATGGCTGGTGCAAATTGAATTCATAACTAGGCTTGATGAGTGTTATTTGTATGTACTTCTACGCCAAATTCATTCACAATTAACAAAATAAACGCAATTGGAAAGAAGAATAAAGTCCAAAAGCCAAGCCAAAAACGTGACCCGCCATATTGTACTGTATAAGACACGTCATTGCTTTGAAAGGTACAACCCGTTAACAGAAGCATAAGTGCAATGGGAAAGAAAAAAACTGCAAAAAATACAAGTGGAATATAAGAATAATTATACTTTAGTTTATATTTTTTCATTGTTTCTCCTAAATAAAGCATTCCAAAATCAGAAATAACATAATCTATAATAACAGATTCTAACTACACTGCCTATTTATTATCTTACAAATGCTTATGAGAAGGTTACTTTACCATAGTTTTTAGAGATGCATGAGCTACTGGGTAATAATTCCAGATGCGCGGCAGAAATCAGGATTGAATTTATCATCTAATTCACAAAAAAAGTAAAATCTTGGTGTACTTACTGTGCTGCCATTGTGAGTTAATTTTACTTTTTCAGATGAAGTAAAAATAAATGGCACTGCAAAATTTATTTGGTTTTGATTAAAGGATTTAATATCTAAAGGATCTTTTAAAGATGCAGTAATATATTTTTCAGAGAGAAAACTTTCATCAAGAATATTTGTTGTATCAATTGGTGAAGGCTCAAAATTAACTGTGCATTTGTAATTTGTAAAATAGGATTCGTGCTGTTCTGTTGAACAGAAAATATTTAACATATTATCGTGTGTAATCACAGATTTTGTATGGTTCGCTACGTTTTTTATTTGTCCATTAGGACATGTTTCTTTGCTCCATGTCGTTTCTCTTGTGACAAGTGTGAGCGCATCATATAATATGTTAGAGTCTTGTTCGTTTAAATCAATAGAGGACACTTGTGCTTGCGCAGCTGTTAATAGACTAATACTTGCAACAAATGAAATAAATTGTGTTTGCATAAAATAATTCCTTTTAAAAAAAATTCATCTTTAAAATTTGTGTTATAGGTTTGTAGCAATACCAATTGCTGCGCAGCCTGTTGGTTTTAAATTTGTATCTACCGAGCAGTAAAATTCAAATCTAGAAATATCTTTATAAACATCGCCGTCATGTTTAAAGTTTACTTTTTCAGAGGATGTAAATTCAAACGCCGAAGATTTAGAATGGTTTTTATTAATCTCTTTTCTATCAACTTCATCATTAATAATTGCCATCATAAAAGGTGGCGCTAAATAATTTTCATCAAGCACGTTTGTTGTGTCTATTGATGAGGGCGAAAAATAAATACTGCATTTTTCATTGAAATAATAATTTTCACGTTCTTGCACAGTGCAGTGAACTCTTAACATATTATCGTGTGTAGAAAGTATTTTGGTATGTGTTGTTAGGCGCCCTTTTTGCCCATTAGGATAAACTTCTTCTTTTGATGTGTTTTCAGGAGCGATGTTTGTCAATGCATTATAAAGATTTTTCGAATCTCTTTCTTTAAGATCAATGCAAGGTACTTGCGCTTGAGCAACTGTTAATAAAGAAATACTTGCAACAAATGAAATAAATTGCGTTTGCATAGAATGATCCTTTTCAAAAAATAATTATTTTTTACTAATATGAAGATCAAACTGGTTGTTTAAGAGCTGTTTTAAACGTTCAGTATCTTGCATAATCAAAATTATCTTTTCATCTTCTATAGTGCCGCCACATGCAAGTTTTGTTTTTAAATCGGAGCAAAGTTTTTTTAAACTAATTACGTTATTCGCTTCAGAATCAGAAAAATTTGAAAGAATAATTACAGGCTTTCCTGCACGGCCTTTTTTCTCTATTTTTAAACAATAGGTACCCGTAATTGTTTTGGCTTCAGTTGGAATTGTTTTGTTTTTTGGTTTTGAACCTTTTAAAGCAACAGGAGTCTCTTCTTCAGAATCGAGAATGTTGCCTTTCCATTCTATTTTTTTAAATTTCATAATATTCACTTCGCTTATAATATCAATTTGAAGAGAAAACTGATGAGTGTTAGCGCGTGATGGGAAGTGTCCTAGTGAGAAATGGTGGATTGCGGAAACAATTTTTTCATGCAGAGTTGGGGCTTTTGTCTGGCATTAGCAAAAAGTTTTTACATCCGTTGCAGCACCCAAATGCATGAAAATAATTCTTTCCTCATCCACATTTCCCACTAGGACACTTCCCACCACGCGCTAACACTCATCAGTTTTCTCTTCTTTTCTTTTCTTTTCTTTTCTTTTCTCTTCTTTTCTCTGCACGGCACTTTTTTTTATATCAGTTTGTTTCTCATAAAAAAGAGAGTGATTTTGTTGTTTGTAAAATTGTTGCGCCGTGAAATGTGGATGAGGAAAGAATTATTTTCATGCATTTGGGTGCTGCAACGGATGTAAAAACTTTTTGCTGCTCCCAAACACAAGCCCCAACTCTGCATGAAAAAATTGTTTCCGCAATCCACCATTTCACGGTGAAGCAAAATTTGACAACCCTCAAAAACACAAAGCACCTACTGACCAACATCAGCAGCAACACTGTATTCACCCTTACGAGCAAGTAAATTACAATGAGCGCGATGCACTAATTTTTTTTGCGCTTCAGCAACATTTGCAGCATCGCCTTTCCAACAATCTATTGCAGGTTGTTGAATTGCACGTGAAAAAGAGAAGGAAAGCCCCCATGGCATTTTATCTTTAAATTGAACATTCATTTCATTTAAGCGTTCAGAAGCGAGTTGTGCATCTTGCCCGCCAGATAAAAACGCAACACCAGGAACGGCTGCAGGAACTGTTCTTAAAAAGCATGTAACTGTTTCTTCTGCAATTTTTTGTACATTTGATTGATCGGCACATTTAAGGCCAGGGAGCACCATGTTTGGCTTTAAAATCATGCCTTCTAAAAGTACACGCTGTTTATAAAGCTGATTAAAAGTAACTTTTAGAACTTTTTCAGTAACTTCATAACAACGTTCAAGAGTATGTTCGCCATCCATTAAAACTTCTGGTTCTACAATTGGGACAATTCCTGCTTCTTGGCACAATGCAGCATAACGAGCAAGTGTGTAAGCATTTACATCAATACAACTGTATGTAGGAAGTGTGTTGCTATCAATATTAATAACTGCGCGCCATTTTGCAAAACGTATGCCCATTTCAGCGTATTTTTTTAAACGATCGCGTAAACCATCCAAGCCTTCAGTAACTTGTTCGTTTGGATGTTCGCATAAAGCTTTTGCGCCACCATCCACTTTTACGCCAGGAATAATGCCCGCATCTTGAATTATTTTTAAAAAAGGAACACCTTCTTTTGTTTTTTGATGAAGAGTTTCATCAAATAAAATAACACCACTAATAGAATCAGAAAGATTTGGGGCTGTTACAATAAGTTCACGATATTGCCTACGCATTTCTTCTGTTTCTGGGATACCCAGTTTTGCAAAACGCTTGTGGCAAGTGGGTGTGCTTTCATCCATTGCAAGTAAACCTTTGTTATTTGCAACCATTGCTTGCGCAGTTGTTTTAAGCTTTTGAATTAATGACTTCTCCATATTGAGCTCCCAAAAAAAGGTGATAACTTGTCAATAGTTTGACCAACTGTAAAATACAAAAAAACATTGTTTGGGATATTATCCTAAAGATAAACAGATTGAAATAAACATTATAAAATCTTTTGAATCTTACGTTTCTGTTTGTGGGTAGGAAGTTGCTTGATGCAAATTTGACGCGCCATCTTCGGTTTTAATAGTTTAATAAAAGAGGTTTGCAAAATGACATTCACTCAAGAGTTTTTAGAAGTAGTTATAAGTAATGCATATCTGTCACATAATGAATTTATTCGAAACGAAGGCCGTTTGCTTAGACTGAGTCCTGATAAGATAATGCAACGTGAAACAGCTTTCATTTTAAACTTAGATGATTCTTCAACAGTAGCGAGTTTTATTTTGCGGCACTTTATTCAGGAAGGTCCGAGGCTTAGGCTTATCAAAGCGCCCGCAGCTGCTGCTTCAGAAAGCAGAACAACTCAACATGAGGAAAAGATTCAAGAAGGTGATGCAGTTGATACATCACGTGTACAGGAAACGCCTGTAGAATCTATTTTCTTAAAAAAAGTACCTGGTGGCGGTTTATCTAATTCTATTATAGTCTTCACGCAGGACGACGTTCTTAATATTCTTGTAAAGCCTCGCATAAATTATTCAAATCCGGCAAACCAAAAGCTTGTGAAAAAAGGCGCATTCAAGGTTATTAAACCTTACGGTCTTATGATTCAATTGGGCTTAAGTTCAACTCATGTGCTTGCATTACTTAAATCATTTCCGCTTGTGACTTGGGCACGTACTTCAGAAGATGCTAGAATTGAGCCTGCTCCGGCAGGAGACGAAACAGTTGCACCCTCTCACAATCGGCAGTTATCGCGTGGGCAAAAATTACGTTTTCTCGAAGACCCACATCATCCACTTATGGCAGATTTAAAAAACTTTGTACGCATTGACTATCCAACGCTCAAAGCAGCCCCAGATGATAAAGGAACTATTTTGTATCAGGAGTATTATGGTATTCCTCTTGACGAACTTATCATTATGGATTTTTCCAAAAAATCACAGACCACACAAAAGATTTTTACGACTGAATTTCGTTGCAGCATGATATTTTCTTTTTTAAACTCTCTTCTGCAGATTTTGGAGCGAGGCGAGTGGCCCAGTGATATTAAATTTGGAAATATTTGTGCCATGTTATTGCCAGATGGTTCACTAAAATGCACTGTGATTGATTATTTGCATCGATATACAAGTACATACTCATTATTTCAATCGAGCATGGTTGGAACAAGGTGGGATCGTCGTAATAACATGGCGTTGTTGAAGCATGTTAGAGCCAGGCATCACGCTTTTTTTGATGGGCCGAATTTGAAATATTGGAACGCTATGCGAACTGAATTCATATTTGAAGTTTGGTGTGTTATTTATCTTATGAGCAAGTGGCCAGAAGCTTTAGACATTAAAAGTGCTGTGTGGAATAAAGAGCTCATTCGTGATCCTAAGCAGTTAGGGAATAACCAAGTTACAAGACTTGTGCTACACGAGGGCAAAATTAAAGCATCCCTTTATAATATTGGTGCAAATCAAGGTGAATGTGACGGTGAAGGTCAACTGCGGGATGCTTTTATACAATTTTTAGCTATTGCAGTATACCAGAAGTCAAATACTCGTTTTGTTACGATGCTCAACAGCTTAATCTATAGAAATTATTTATTGACCGGGATTGCGAGTCAGGCGACATCTCGTGGATTACCGTGGCCTGTTGGGTTTACGAAAGAATGGATTGAGCATTTTGGATCATTAGTGGATAATTTTGTACGGCCTCCTGGTGCTTCAGCGGCTGCGGCACCCCCACCGTCCTCAAGTGGATTAGTGTAAACAAAATTTTGCAGTTCTAAATTAATTTTTTCAACCTTAAACTTAGTTTTATAAGCTTTAAAGTCATACACATCTATGACCTGTCGATACTGTTCCCATCGAAAATCAATGCTATTGAATATACGAATGTATGACTGTGCTTGTTGTTTTCATATTAAAGATCGTGATATAAATAGCGAATATTAGATTGCATTTCGCAATTTTCAAAAAGACGAAATTAACGGCAATTTTTTTTATGTTGTGAAATGAAATTCAAAACAAGTGTTCAAAGTGATTTTTAAGCGCCATCCTTCCAAATGGGTGGCGCGGATTGACAATAATGAGGATTTTATATGACGAGTGAAACAACCACTCCACAAGAAAGCCCAGAAATTACGTTAAAAGATAAGGTTCACAATGAACCAAATCGTAGGCCTGCAAGCCCATGTGTTATGGTTATCTTTGGCGCAGCTGGTGATTTAACAAAACGTCTCTTATTTCCTGCAATTTGTAATTTAGGCAGTGCAGGTCTTTTAGACGAAAATTTTTCAATTATAGGTATTGCACGCGAAGATTATACTGATGAATCTTTTCGCGAAAAGATGAAAGAAAATGCAGAGAAATTTGTAAAAAACGAAGATTCAAAACAGTATGTTGATCAGGTTATTAAACGTCTTTTTTATATTCGTGGAGATTTCTCCAATGCAGATGTTTATGAGATTTTAAAAAAGCGTTTAAAAGAATTAGAACCTCAGAAGGTAAGCTCAAACTGCATTTTTTATTTTGCAGCACCTCCTAAATTTATGAAAACAATTGCCGAAAATTTAAATACGGCAAAACTTGTAAATGAAGAAGAAGCAAAAGCGTTTAGGCGCATTGTTGTTGAAAAACCTTTTGGCCACGATCTGGCGTCTGCCCGTGAGCTTGATAAACTGCTGCTTTCAATTGCAAAAGAAACTCAAGTTTTTCGAATTGATCACTTTCTTGGAAAAGAAACTGTTCAAAATATTCTTGCTTTCCGTTTTTCAAATGGTTTTTTTGAACCACTCTGGAATAGATTGCATATCGATCATGTCCAAATTACAGTTTCTGAAGAATTAGGCGTTGAACAACGCGGTAATTATTACGAAACATCTGGTGCGATGCGCGATATGGTACCGAATCATTTGTTTCAATTACTTGCTCTTATCACAATGGAACCACCTGCTTCATTTGCAGGTAGCAATATTCATATGGAAAAGGCAAAAGCTCTGCGTTCTGTCGAGCGCTTAACAAAAGAAACACTTTCAAAACAGGTTGTTCGTGGTCAGTACGATGCTGGGACAATGAAAGATGGCTCTAATGTTCAGCCTTATCGCTCCGAAAAAAATGTCGATCCAAATTCAAATATAGAAACTTTTGTAGCGCTTAAGCTTTTTGTAAATAACTGGCGCTGGTTACATGTGCCTTTTTACATTCGTACTGGCAAACGTATGCCCACAAGGCATTCCGAAATTATTATTCAGTTTAAATCGGGTCCTGCAGCATTGTTTGATAGAAGAGAAAAAGAAGTCGGGCCAAATTCGATACGTATTTATATTCAACCACATGAAGGTATTGCTCTCCAGTTTAATGCAAAAGTACCTGGGCCAATTTTAAAACTCGAAGAAGTTGAAATGAAATTTAAGTATGAAGATTATTTTAAAAAGAATCTTCAAACCGGCTATGAAATGATTTTATATGATTGCATGAATGGCGAACAAATTCTTTTTGCCGATGCTCGTACAATTGAAGCAGGTTGGGCAATTGTTCAGCCTATTTTAGAAGATTGGGCTAGCGCAGAAAAAACTGATTTTCCTAATTACAAAGCAAATAGTTGGGGCCCCAAGGCTGCCGACGAACTTATAGAGAAAGATGGACGCGAATGGCAGTTAGACTAGAAAAAAATAATTTTCATATTTTTGAAACCGCAAAAAATATGGTTGAAGCAGCTGCAAAAGATTTTTATGAAAAGTCTATCGCAGCAGTTCAAGCAAAAGGTGATTTTACAGTTGTATTGTCTGGTGGAAATACGCCAAAATCTTTTTTTGATGTGTTAGCAGACACAGAAGAATATAAAAATAATATTCCTTGGGATAAAATAAGATTCTTTTTTGGCGATGAACGGTATGTGCCTTCAACTGACGAAAGAAGTAATTTTTATAGTGCACAACAACATTTATTTTCAAAAGTAAGTGTTAATCAAAAAAATATTTTTAAAATTCCTACAGACGAGCAAGATCCTCGTATTGCTGCTGAAAAATACGAGCAAATTATTCGTAAAGAAATGAATCTTAAAGGGCATGAATGTCCTAAATTCGATGTTTGTTATTTAGGTTTGGGCGATAACGCACACACAGCTTCGTTGTGGCCACACAGTGAAATTGTAATGCGTTATGCACACAATCATTTAAAAGATGAAAGTACACAATTAGTAACAGATTTATATGTGCAAGACGTTAATATGCATCGTATTACACTCACACCAAATGCAATCAATTGTTCAGCACAAATTATTTTTATGGTGACTGGTGCAGATAAGGCGTGTGCTGTTTCTGAAGTTGTAGAAGGCGAACTAGATCCTGTTATTTATCCTGCTCAACTTATTCAAAGAGTGCATACACCAACGCTTTGGTATTTAGATGAAGCCTCATCTGCAAAAATCAAGCGTTTGCTTTGAAGTGATATAGACCACTGGCCCTAAATGACGTTCGTAGATTCTCAGGCTGAAAGGTAAATTTTTTTGTCTACAAAGGAATGTGTATGACGCTTGACCTCAAAGAAAAATATTTGGTAAAAACTATTTCTACAGCGTCAGGGTTAAGTGGTTTTGATAATTGGGATATTTTTTTGAGTGGGATCACAAAATACGAGCCGCCCGGTATTATCGATCCTTTATCGCATTCGTTACTGCGAAGTTTTATTCGACCAACTCAGAAAACTTTTATTTCTGTAGCAAATTACGGAAAGGATTTGCCTCGAAAAATTGATGTGTTGGAAAGGCAAATTCTGCATGAAAGCGATAGTATTGACTCTGCAGATCCTAAATTTTTACATGCACGCCGTCATGAAGTTCCTCTGCACACACCCGAAGAAAAATTTGGTTTTTCAAAAATTCAGTCTACAACATTAATTTGCAAAGAAATTCGGCCTACACTGTTTCCACGTTCAGGTGCAGACATGCGAGGAGGTGTTATATTTCCAATTGATCCAGCATATGTTTTAATTAATAAAATTTTTTCACAAGATATTGGCACAGTCTCAAGGCCATACGACAAACGAGAGTTAAATGAAGAATTGGCCTTTAAATCCCACAAAAGTTTAGAAGAATTATATACAAATTTAAAGCAGAGCAATAAATTAAGTGAAATTTTAGCTCGTCTGAAGTTTTATGACCATTTCAAATTTTCGAATGCAGCAAATCCTAAGCCTGGTATTTTGGTATCGAATATGCGTTGCTTTGGTATGCATGAATTGTACGGCTTTCCCGACATCAAACATTTTTTAAATTCTTTACTTTACGGCCTTGCAAGATTTTGGGATTTAAAATTATGTTTGTTAAGAAAGTTCAATTATTCAGATTCATTGCCTTTTGTGGTTTATGCTCCTTTGTTTTTTAATCAATGGGTGCCTCAACTTTACGAAAGCAGTGAAAGGCAATCAAATTCATTCTTAGAGAATTATGAAATTAATGCGGAAACTAATTTATTAGAATTTTGCATGAATTTTGTGAATTCACCAAATTTCAGTCGAGTTTTAAACGACTCTGAAATTAAATCTGGATCTAGGTTTAATGCACAATTTGACTCAAATTTTATAATACCGCAAAATATGAAACATCCTCATATTTCTGTTTATAGATTTATTGTAAATCATCCTCTTTTTTTTCAGGCGCTCTTAGCTCAAAAATTATATCAGTTTTTTACAAAAAGATTGTCTTTATCAATAGAAGAATGGGTTTTGGAATATGCGCGACAAGCAAAAAGCAACTTAACGATTTTTGCACAAAATAACCTAGATAAACTTCTGCATACTTCTACCCAAAGAGCCTATATAGAAACTTTGCGTGCATACATTGCATATAAATTACGAAATGGTATTTCTGTTCCAACAAGTGCAGAAATACCAGCAGCAGCAGCGGCTGCTGCAGACGTGACAGTTGAATCGGATATAGAATCGATTAAAAATGTGCCAGAAGCTTTGCGCCCTGCTTTGTTTCTTGCAAATGAAAATGAAAAAAATCAATTTTGGTTTCGATTATCTCTTTCGTACAAAGCCCAAATTGTTAAATTTGATCCTAGATTTTTAACTGCTCAAGATAGGTATAATTCTTTAATTTTACAAATATTTCAAACCGAACTTACAGATTCGTCAATTCGCAATCTTGCTGAAATTATTGAAAATCATTCACATGATATCAATCTTTTTGAAGACTCGGATGAAACTTTAAAATACATTATATCTTGTTTTACTCCTTTTGATTTAAAAGTAGTGGCATCTGTAATACAAATTTTGCTCAATCCTAAAAAAATTAACGTCAATATTGGACAATATGTCAAAATAATGGAGTTGTCTGATATCAATAATATTACTAGAAGTCTTAATAGATACATATCGATTATTTTAATTCATTTAGAGCAAAATTTTGATCAAATTATTGTGAATCAAGCAAAATGCAAAAATGTAGATTTAGAACTAAACGATGCTTTAAGTATTTGTAAGAATCCTCTCTATATTTATATAGAGAGTAAAGCAGATCCATTACCAACAACAACTATTGAAATTCTACAAATATTAAAAAAAATATTAATTTATAAAAGAAACTATAATTTAAAATTTACAAATAACGCTCTTCAAGTTCTAAAAAAATTTTGGGATAGTGATTTCAAGATTTTTAAGATAATTGGCGTGTCTATTGTAAGCTTTGAAAAACAACAAGTTCCAAAATTATGTTTTTCTTGTGGTAGTAAAGCAGCTAAGTTTTTTAGACATCATTGCCGCGGGTGTGGTGCGCTGTTTTGCTCAAAACATATAAGAAAAATACCTATTGTTTTATCTGATAATCAAACTGCAGAAGTATTTTATTGTATGGAGTGCAGAGAAACATTGTTAAGAAGTAGGGCCAGTGCAGCAGAATAAGCACTTATTTTACCAGCAAGTAAGATACTATCACTTGGTTGAAAAAGTTTTAATGATTTCTTAGTGGCAAGTTTTCAGAGTGCCTCGAAAATCGCCATAGTCAATTTTTACATTCCATTAAAATGAATCGACCTTCTATTTTACTTAAGAAATATTCTTTGGTAAAATCTTACGGTTAACAAATTATAATAAATACAATAAATGTTATAAATAAATAATAATTTGAAGGAGTCGCTTGTGGAAAATAAAACAGGAAATTGTAAATTAGGAATGATTGGCCTTGGTGTTATGGGGCGTAATTTACTTTTAAATATGGCCGATCATGGTTTTAAGGTTGCAGGCTACGATACCGACAAAGCAAAAGTCGAAAGTTTACGTAAAGAATCAAACGAAAAAAATGTTTCTGGTGCAGAAACTTTAGAAGAGTTTTTAGGCTTACTCGAAAAACCACGTGCACTTATGTTGCTTGTTCCTGCAGGCAAAGCCGTCGATTCTGTAATAGCAGAATTTTTACCTCATTTAGAGGAAGGTGATTTGTTAATTGATGCAGGAAATTCGCATTATACCGACACAAATCGTCATACAGAAGAATTAAAAACGAAAGGTATTCATTTTTTTGGAATGGGTGTTTCTGGTGGTGAAGAAGGTGCGCGTCGTGGTCCAAGCATGATGCCAGGTGGTCCAAAAGAAGCTTACGAACGTGTACGTGAAATTTTAGAAGCCGTTTCGGCGCATGTAGGAAAAGATCCATGCGTCACGTATTTAGGAAGTGGTTCAGCAGGGCATTTTGTAAAAATGGTTCATAACGGAATTGAATATGCAATTATGCAAATGATTTGCGAAATATACGATTTGTTAAAACGCGGATCGGGATATGGCAATGTGCAAATTCATGAAATTTTTACTAAATGGAACAAAGAAGAACTTTCTAGTTATCTTGTCGAAATTACAGCGCATATTTTTGCTCAAAAAGACGATAAAACGGGTAAGGATCTTATCGATCTTATACTTGATGTTGCTCAGCAAAAAGGCACTGGTCAGTGGACCTCGCAAGCTTCTATGGGTTTACAAGTGCCAACACCAACTATCGATTACGCAGTTGTGATGCGCGACCTTTCTATGTTCACTGAAGATCGTAAAAAAGCAAAAGAGCTTTATAAAAAAGAAATTCACACTCTTAAAGTCGAAGACACAACCCTTCAATCACAATTAAAAAGCGCACTTTTGCTTGGAATGATTACAGCCTATGCGCAAGGCATGGCACTTCTTAAAGTGGCGTCTGAAAAATACAATTATGGTTTAGATCTTGAGGCAGTTGCAAGAATTTGGCGAGGCGGTTGCATTATTCGCGCAAGTCTTCTTGAAGATATTCGTAATGCGTATAAAGAAGATCCAAAATTAAGTAACCTTCTTCTTGATAAAAACTTCGCAAAAATGATTCAAGAGCACGAAAAAGGATTGCGTAAAGCAATTTCTTATACAAATGCAATCGGCATTCCTGCACCTTGTTTAATGGCATCGCTTAGTTATGTAGATGCGTTTACAAGCGGATGGTTACCTGCAAATCTTGTGCAAGCACAACGCGATTATTTTGGGTCTCATACTTATCAACGGATTGATGAATCGGGCACTTTTCATACACAATGGGGAAAAGGATAAAATCGTATGACAAAAACAATTCAAAGAACAAAAAAAGTAGCTAAAATCACGACACCGCAAGGATCTTTAGACGAGGTCTGTGTCAATACAATTAGAACTCTTTCCATTGATGCTGTTCAAAAAGCAGATAGTGGCCACCCAGGATTACCATTAGGTGCAGCACCTATGGCCTATGTTCTTTGGACACAATTTTTAAAACACAATCCTAAAAATCCCAAATGGTATGATCGTGACCGTTTTGTTCTTTCAGCAGGACATGGTTCTGCCCTTCTTTACAGCTTATTGCATTTAACAGGCTACCCAATTTCAATGGCAGAAATGAAACAGTTTCGCCAATGGGGCAGCTTAACGCCAGGCCATCCCGAAAGTCATATTACACCAGGTGTTGAAATTACAACTGGCCCATTAGGGCAAGGTTTTGCCAATGGTGTTGGAATGGCAATTGCACAAGCACATTTAGCAGAGCGTTTTAATAAACCAGGTTTTAAAATCATAGATCACTATACATACGGAATTGTAAGTGATGGCGATTTAATGGAAGGTTTAGTCTCTGAGGCTGCCTCACTTGCTGGGCACTTAAAACTAGGCAAATTAATTTATTTTTATGACGATAATAGCATTACACTTTCAGCAGGCACACACCTTGCGTTTACCGAAGATTGTAAAAAACGCTTTGAAGCATACGGATGGCATTGTGTTGTTGTAAAAGATGGCAATAACTTAAAAGAAATTCATAAAGCAGTTTCTACTGCACAAAAAGAAACAAAGAAACCTACCTTAATTTTAGTGAAAACAATTATTGGATATGGTTCTCCGCATAAACAAAATACATTTCATGCGCATGGTTCTCCTTTAGGTGATGAAGAAGTAAAATGCACAAAAGAGTTTTTAGGTTGGCCAAAAGAGGCAAAATTTTTTGTGCCTGAAAAAGCAAAAACGCATTTTGCAAAAGCGTTGACAAAAGGCAAAAAACTAGAAAAATCTTGGGACCAAAAACTTTCTCAATACAAAAAAAAATATCCAAAACTTGCAGAAGAACTCAAACCAATTATGACAGGTTCTTTGCCAAAAGATTGGGACAAAAATTTTCCTTGTTTCCCAGTTGATTTTAAAGGATTGGCTACGCGCGATTCTTCAGGAAAAGTGATGCAAGCAATTGCAGCAGGTGTGCCTGGATTTTTAGGCGGTTCTGCAGATTTAAATCCTTCAACTAAAACTGAACTTTTAAAATTTGGCACCCTTGAAAGCAAAATCATCAAAACAAAAGCTGTGCAGGGTGCTTCTGAAGGTGTGTGGAGCTATGCTGGTCGTAATATCTATTTTGGAATTCGTGAACATGCAATGGGTTCAATTTCAAATGGTATGGCCACATATGGTGGATTAATCCCATTTACAGCAACATTTTTAGTTTTTGCAGATTATATGCGTCCGCCAATGCGTTTAGCCGCTTTGATGGGACTTCATGTTATTTTTGTGTTTACTCACGATAGCATTGCTGTAGGTGAAGATGGCCCTACTCATGAGCCAGTTGAACAAATTGCAAGTTTAAGGGCAATTCCAAATTTAATTGTGATTCGTCCTGGCGATGCAAACGAAGTGGCAGTTGCTTGGCATACTGCAATTGAAACAAAAGACGCACCTGTTGCACTTGTCTTTACGCGCCAAAGCGTTCCTACCCTAGACAGAAAAGTATATGCTTCTCCATTGGGGCTTAAACATGGTGCTTATGTTTTGTATGAAACCAAGAAAAATCAAGCAGATATCGTATTAATTGCTTCAGGATCTGAAGTTCATCTTGCTGTTGAGGCAAAAGAAAAACTTGAAGCAGAAAATTTAAAAGTTCGGATAGTTTCTATGCCAAGTTGGGAGCTTTTTGACAAGCAATCTCAAAAATATAAAGATTCTGTTTTACCATCTAGGTTAAAAACCAGACTTGCAATAGAAGCTGGAATTTCACAAGGTTGGCATAAATATTATGGTGATCATGGCAAGATGATTAGTGTTGAAACTTACGGAGCTTCTGCGCCAGGCGCGAAAGTTCTAAAGGAATATGGCTTTAGTGTCGAAAACGTAGTGAAACAAGCACATTCACTACTTAAAGGAAAGCAAGCATGACACTTAAAAGCCCGCTGCATCAACTTGAAAATTTTGGACAATCTATATGGTTAGATTATATTGAACGTAGTTTTTTTTCGAATAATAAGCTTCGGGATATGATTGAAAAATATGCACTGAGGGGCATGACATCAAATCCAAGTATTTTTGAAAAAGCAATTACACAAAGTTCAGATTATAATGAAGACATTAAAAAACTAACCTCAGAAGGAAAAGATGTTCATGAAATATATGAGCATTTAACAGTTCAAGATGTAAAGCATGCGGCAGATGTGTTTCGTTCTTTGTACGATGAAACAAAAGGTGCGGATGGTTATGTGAGTTTAGAAGTGAATCCACACCTTGCACACGATTCTGAAGGCACAATTGCTGAAGGTCGAAAATTTTGGCATGAATTGAATCGTCCTAATATTTTAATCAAAGTGCCTGCAACCAAAGAAGGTTTAATCGCAATTCGCACGCTTATCAGTGAAGGCATTAATGTTAATGTAACATTACTCTTTGCAATTGAGCGTTATAAAGAAGTTGCTGATGCGTTTATTGCTGGCCTTGAAAAACGCGCTTCTGAAGGACATCCAATAGATAAAATTGCATCGGTTGCAAGCTTCTTTTTAAGTCGTATCGACTCCTTAGTCGACCCTGTTTTAGAAAAACACACAAATGATGATGGGGTAGAGTGTGGGCAATATGCTCAACAAGCATTAGGACAAGTTGCCATCGCATCTGCAAAAATTGCTTATGTTGATTATCAAGAAATTTTTAATTCAGAACGTTTTAAAAAACTGGAAGAAAAAGGTGCAAAATCTCAGCGTTTGCTTTGGGCAAGTACCAGTACAAAAGACAAAAAGTACAGTGATGTAAAATATATCGAAGCATTAATTGGTGAAAATACTGTGAACACAGTTCCCTTAAAAACTTTAGAAGCATATTACGATCATGGTAAACCCGAATCTCGTTTAACAACAGATATAGAGCTTTCTAAACAAGTTTTTGAACATTTACCAAAATTTCAAATTCATATCGATCAGGTTACACAACAACTTGAAGATGAAGGTGTCGAAAAATTTAAGGAAGCTTACGATAAGCTTATTTCTGCACTTAAAATTACAATGTCTAAATAAATAGATAAGGAATACTCATGGATACGAGTAAAGCACGGCTGAAATTTTCAGCTGGTTCACATATGTCTAAAATTCAAGATGAATTAAATGCATGGAACAAAGAAAACAAAGTAAAACGTTTGTGGGAAAAAGATTCCAAACTTTGGACAGGCAAAGATGAATCCAAATGGATGGGTTGGCTCGATATCACTCTTGCTAATAGTGAAGTCGATCGCATTCATAAGCTCACGCAAGAAGTTTGTGAAAAGGGTTATTCAGATGTTGTGTTGTTAGGAATGGGGGGCTCTAGCCTATGTCCTGCAATGATGGCAGAAACGTTTAAAAAATCAGAAAGCCATCCTAAACTGCATATTTTAGACTCTACAAATCCAGATCAAATTCAGGATTTAGAACAAAAAATTAATTTAGAAAAATCATTTTTTATTGTTTCCAGTAAGTCTGGTACAACGTTAGAGCCAAATATTTACAAAGAATATTTTTTCACAAAACTTCAAGAAGTTTTTCATACAGAAGATGTTGGTGAACATTTTGCAGCAGTTACCGATCCTGGTACTGCACTCGAAAAATTAGCTCAAAAAGATAAATTTAAAGCTGTTTTTCATGGCATTCCATCTATCGGTGGGCGTTATTCTGCACTCAGCAATTTTGGTTTAGTGCCATCGGGGCTTATGGGTGTAGACATTGCACAGTTTTTGAAACATGCCGAAACAATGAAAGAAGCCTGTGGACCAAATGTCTCTGCAGAAGAAAATCCAGGTGTTGTTTTAGGTGTCATTCTGGGTGTTTGCGCAAAGGCAGGCAAAGATAAAATTACTTTAATTGCATCGCCAGGAATTCATGCACTTGGTGCGTGGCTTGAACAATTAATTGCAGAGTCGACAGGTAAAGAAGGCAAAGGCCTTATTCCATTAGATCAAGAGCCATTTGGTGATGTTTCATCTTATAGCAAAGATCGTATTTTTGCTTATATTAGGCTTAATAATGAGTCAGATGAAATGCAAGATAAAATGGTCGATGCCATTGAACAAGCAGGCCATGTCGTTGTCCGTATGTCGATTGCCGATAAAATGCATTTAAGTGAAGAGTTGTTTCGTTGGGAACTTGCTACAGCAGTAGCAGGAAGTATTATTGGTATTGATGCGTTTAATCAGCCCGACGTTGAAGCAAGTAAAGTTCTTAGTGCTAAAATTAGCAAAAATTATGAAGAAACAGGTAAGTTTGAACCTCAAGAACCGTTTTGTGAAACCGATCATATTCAGCTTGCTTCCGATGATAAGAATGTGCATGAAATTCGTGAATCAGCATCGGAAGAAAGTTTGGAAGGGTATATAAAAGCCCATTTTAACCGCGTAAAAGAAAATGATTATATTAATATTTCTGCATTTCTTGAAATGAACGATGAACACACTAAAATTTTGCAAGATATGCGTGAATATTTAAGAAACACTAAAAAAGTAGCCACTTGTTTAGGATTTGGACCAAGGTTTTTGCACTCAACAGGACAAGCCTATAAAGGTGGACCGAATTCTGGTGTGTTTTTACAAATTATTGCAGATGCGCAACACGATTTACAGGTGCCAAACCATAAATACACGTTTGGATTTGTGATTAAAGCACAAGCGGAGGGTGATTTTGAAGTTTTAACTCAGCGTGATCGTCGTGTATTAAGGGTTTATCTAGATAAAGATGTGACAAGTTCACTCGAAAAGTTAAGAGAAGAAATTTTTAAAATTTAACATTTAACTCTGCGCTCAAATAGATAAAAATATAAAATTAGCAGCCCCTCCAAAAAAATATTAAGAGTGATGGTCCCTATAGGCACACACGCATAAATAAATTGGTTACGGCCCATCAGCAGATGTGCATCCGAAGTATTGGGTCGTTGAGAAATGCGAAATAGAGTATTTGCATGCAGAGTTGCTCCCTGGAATAGTTATGGGGCAGAAGTTTTTAGTTTTACGTGCGGTCGCAAATGCACGCAAACTACTCTTTTCGCATTTCTCAACGACCCAATACTTCGGATGCACATCTGCTGATGGGCCGTAACCAATTTATTTATGCGTGTGTGCCTATAGGGACCATCACTCTTAATATTTTTTTGGAGGGGCGGCTAATTTTATATTTTTATCTATTTAACGTTTGCGACCACGTTTGTGACCAACAGAAAATGATGCTGCTTTTCCGTTTTCACGTCTACGTCCAAATTCATGAGTAGGTTGCCCAGGAAACCAAACTGGGTTGCGTGTATTGGGAGAAGTTGGATATTCATCAAGATAAGATTGGTAATCCGATTGGCCAATTGTACTTGTTTGATCTATTGAAGAAATTTGTGTTTGTGAAGATGGCGGTACTCGCACTGCGGATTGTCCTAAGCCATTACTAATTTCAGTAACTTGATTAATCCATTGATCCGAAACGACAGTATCCTTTGTAAACGGTGTCAAGCCTCTTAGTTCAAATTTTGGTCGTCCAAAACCAGGTTGAGACAATGTAGAAATTCTATCTTCTTGAGTAAATAACTCCTGAGCAAATTTCATGTAATCATGCAATTGCTTACCAAGTTGAGAATCATTTACACTGTCAACTTGCCATAATGTAGCACGATGTTTTGCGACTAATTGAACGTAAGTACTTTGCTTAGGTAAAAAGGATAAAAAATAGGCATGAATGATTCTTGGAATAAATAATCCTTTGTCCCAGAAAGATAGAAAATCACATTTAAACTCTTGAGCAAGTGCTGGGTCTATAATGTCACTATCTAGTTGAAGGCGTGCCAAAATAGAATCACTATCCAGAAGGGTATCATTAATCATGCCAAGGTATGTGATCCCATTAAGATCTTTCTGACGGGTTAAGGGATTTATTTGTGGATTTTGAAAAATGTTGAATAGTACAGTGCCAAGATGATCAATTAATGCAGGATAATAATCTAGTGCTGCACGCGTTGCTTCTTTTAAAATTGTTGAACAACCTGTTTTGGGAAATAAATGAAAAAGGTTTTTATTGATGGTACGACCAGGATTTCTGATGCCAATTAAAAGAGTGAATAGATAGACTAATCCAAAACCTATTGCACCTTCAATCCAAGGGTAATGTGTAGCGTCTGGATATACAGAACCTGCAGCTGCGGCCGGCGCAGCAAGACCTTCTTTACGGCTTGCTGTTGTTAAAGCCAAAATTTTTCGTGCAAGAAAAATAAGACTGCATTCGTATTGTGCGCTTTTTGCTGGAAGTAATTCAAATAAAAAACGAATTAAAAAATCATTTTTATTTGTAATACTTGTAAAGATCCATCCTTCACGAATTGTTGGAAGACCATTACTAATATGATGAGTAAAATGCGTCAGATCAATTACTGTTGTAATTTGAGGAGAAAAAAAACTTTGATTCGTATATTTATCGATTAACGGTTTTGCGATAGTCAATTTGCCAAATAGAAAGACATCTTGTTCACATAGTTCGCTTAATCCATAATGTTTTAATTGTACATTTGTACTTATAAGAGAAAATGCATCGCGTTGAGGATTGAGTTGCGACAAATGTAAGGCCATAGAAAAGAAAAATTTTACAAAATCTGTACTTTGTTGTTGTGTGACGCGTCTATGATATCTGCCAATCGGATAAATAATAAGTTCTGGAATTACCATTTGTGTGTATTGATCTGGTCCATGAGTATTGCGACTTGTATAATGATCCCCAGAAAGATAAAAATTATTTAAAAATAAATCTTCCTGAAAAATTTCTGGCAATAAATAGTTCGCATTTTGCGCGCGTGTAAAAAAAATTTCTGATTTATACAAACTAAGAAATTCATTCACATTTGTTATTTTTTGTTTTCGTTTTAATGTATCATATTCTGAATGTAAGTGCTTAAGACAAATTTGCGCTAAAGTTTCTAATCCGTGCTTTTCTTCACTTGTAAAATAGCCAATATTAACAGGTTTTAATAAAGGTAGAATTGTAGTTTGTTCATTTTGAACAAATTGAAGGTGTGTGACTTCCAATTTTATACAATTGCTGAGCAACTCAACTTCTAATCCCCAACTTCCCATATACACTTACCTGTTAATCTATTTAACTCTAAAACAATATTAAAATGTCAATATTAGTAAAATTAATTTTTTTGGCAAGTGATTTATATATATGCTAACTTTTCACTTTGGGTTAGCATATATATTTTGAATTTTGAGCATTGAGGCTGTATGGCTAATATGCATCACAGCCTTTGTTAGGAACCAGAAACAAGTTTTTCAACTTCATCAAGGTCTTTTGGCACATCTTTGGAAAGAATTTTGTAACCATCTTCTGTGATGAGAATGGTGTCTTCGATACGGACACCAATATTGACCCATTTAGGATCAATGTTTTGGAGTTTATCGTTAATATAAATTCCTGGTTCAACGGTTAAAACCATACCTGGTTTAAGTTCACGAAATTTACCATTCGTCAATCGTGAACTAGGATCGTGCACATCTAAACCAACCCAATGACAACAACTATGCATATAAAATGGTTTATACGCTTGTTCTGCAATGAGCTGTTCAACCGTTTTACCATCAGAATTTAGAATGCCCAAATCAACTAACCCTTTTACAAGGATCGGCAAGATAGCATTATTGAGTTTATCATAAGTATTACCAGGTTTGATTTGTTCTATAGCGGCAAGTTGTGCATCTAATACAATTTTATAAATTTGTTTTTGTTCATCTGAAAAACGACCAGATACTGGAAATGTGCGTGTTATATCTGTTGCATAATTTATATATTCTGCGCCAGCATCCATTAAAACAAGATTGTGTTTTTGAATTGGAGCATCATTTTCACCGTAATGCAAAACAGTTCCATTACGACCTGCTCCTACAATAGGAGCATAAGCTTGTTTAGTGGCCCCGTATTTTGAAGTTTCATATCGGAATTCTGCTTCTAGCTCATATTCATGTTGTGCAGTTGTTGCCGCTTTCATGGCACGAACGTGTCCTGCAGCAGAAATTTTGGTCGCTTTTTCAATTAAATATTGTTCGTAATCGTCTTTAATAAGACGCATTTCTAAAATAGAACTGCCTATATTCACAATATCTAATGGATTATTTTTGAGGCGTGTTTTTGGATTGTTAATAGTGTTTAACCATGTAACAGCTTTTTGATCGTATTCAGTATGAGCTCCTAAATCAAAATACAATGTATCTTTATCATTTAAAATATTTAAAATTTGAGAATCAAACTCACTAATTTCGTAACTTTCATGTGCTAAATACTGGGATTTGGCACCTTCAACACCTGCTCGATAACCTTGCCATTGTTCTTTAATTGGGTCATTCGGGCGAACAAATAAAATAAATTTACGTTCGCCATTATGTTTGGAAAGCACTGCAACGCTATCAGGTTCATTAAATCCTGTTGTATAGTAGAAATTTCTGTCTTGACGAAATTCATATGTGTTATCAGCTGTACTGCTCATTTCTGTATGACTTGGAAGTACAATGACTGAATTATCATCCATTTTCTCAAATAAACGATTTCGTCTTTCGAGAAAATATTGCATTTCTAACGTTTCAGGTGCAATGCCAGAAACAACCGGAATTAAATTTAAAGAGCGGAAATGATTTTGAGATGATTTATCTTGTAAATTTGAGCAAGAAGCAATTAACGCACACGTAATAAAGCTTAAGGGAAGTGTTTTTTTCATGAAATCCTTTCATTGAAATTAGAGAATATTTTCATCTATAGCTAAGTCAACTTAATAAAACAATTGGTTATTTAACTATATTGATGATGCCAACCCAAAGTTAAGTTTTCTTCTTGTTTCGTGCCTTCTTCAAAATATTCTGCAAACCATTTTTTAAGCGAGACTATAAAGATAACCTACCTAAAGTTATTCATGCATTACAAACAAAAACCTATCAATTTGAACCGGTCAAAAAAATAAGTTTTTCAGAACCAAACAAATCTCCTGTATGGATTTGGAACGCACAAGATGCATGGGTTCTTAAAGCGTTAACTTTATATCTACAAGCATACCATTGATCATGATACATAGTGTTGTCGTTGCGTATGTTTTAGGAAAACATTGCGATGCAGTTTTGCTGAAATTAAAAGAACTTTTAAAGCCATTTGCAATTAAACGTTATTATACTGATGGCTGGGGTGGGTATGCTAGACATATTAATCGTGATCAGCTTATTATTGGAAAAGCCAATACTCAAAAAATCAAGCAAAACACCTCACCTTAAGAACAAGAATCAAACGTCTGGCAAGAAAAACAATCTATTTTAATCTTCGCCGTACTTTTGTCTATAATATTCATCTAAATCCCATAAAGAGTTTTTATATGTTGTAAAAAATACATCTCGCCAATTCCAGGGGTCTTTAATATGCCGCGCAGGATTATGAACAATTTCTCTTTGCTTCAACTCTGCCTGGTGCAGAGAGTTTGCAATCATGCCAGCTAAAATAGAATTATGAGATCTAAATAAATTTGGCAATTCTTGAAGCTTTGAAAGGGCGGATAGCACCAAAGACGAGATAATTGGCTGTTCATCTAATTGAATAAGTGAATATTTACTCAGTTCATTATAGCTGCTAATTGTTACAAATGTTGAAACAATTGTATCTGCAACAATTGCCATTATTTTTTCTTCTCGAGATGGGGCATCTTTATCTGTTTTGTAACTAAAAAATTCATGAGGATTAGGATGCTCAATATTGTTTTTAGCTTCATCAAAACAAAAATAAGCAAAATTTTTACGATACCCAATATATTGTGCTGTTAATTCAGAAATATAAGGAGGAGTGACTTGAGGGCCTACAAAATCAATTACATGAAAGATTTTTTGTCCGTTTACAATCTGAACTAAAATGTGCTCAGGTTTAAAGTCATAAGGTACAAATAGTGGTGGATTTAATTTTCCAGCATCCAGAATTGCACGTGCAATCAAGGGAAAGTCTGCTTGCGTAATTTGTGGAGCAAAATGCGGATTTGTAATAGAGATGCCAAAGTCTTCTGTATAAATTTTTGGAATAACTTCATCTCTGTTTTTATTTTGTTTTGGAAAGACAAAAGAAGATCCTGGAAGAAATCCCTCATCTAAAAATTTCTTGGAATCTATTGAATCCTGAAAAGCAGTTGGACCATGGTGTGGAGAAGCGGCAAAAGAGAATCCAAAATCAGGAGATGTAACTGATTGACCTGCGGCAGAAACGGGGGAGGCAAATGGGAGTGTGTCTGCAGAAATTGGTGATTGTGCAGAATGAAGAGATGAATTTGGACTTAAAAGTGCACGATGCGCATGTGAGCGTTTCGAAAGTTTTAGCACTGGGCGTAGATCGCGTATTTCTAATGAACCTACTGCAACTTGATTTTGAAATAAATAAAATTCGATACCACCACGTTTGTAAATTTTAGTGGCACCAGCCGTAATATGAGGTGAACTTAAAGTTGGTTCAGATTCATGATGAATCGGTGGGTCTACAATGATATGATATATACCAATAGCATCGGTGCTGATGTTTAAATTGTTTTTTCGAATGTATGCTTTAGAGTCTTGGTAAATAGCACCTTTAAGAGGCATTTTATAAGAAAAAGATTCATCTAAAATTTCAAGACAGTCAAAAATATCGATGGCAAGAATGTAAAAGGAATCACAATAAAAAAAAGGTTTAACTTGTTTGCTTAATAGGGCAGTTAATTTTGGAATAAAGTCAAAACGATTTCTTATCATTAATATATCCTTAGATTAATGCTTCTAAGGAAAATTTTACTATAATATAAAATAAATGCAATCTAATTGCCCAAATGAATGCATTCAACGCTATTTGTCAGCATGATTTAAACCGCGTTTATTATGCTTTTTAAATATTGTGCAGCCTCAACATCTTGGTTTATTTGTTTTTTTAATTCGTCAATAGATCTAAATTTTATTTCATTTCGTATAAAACGTTTAATGTAAAAGATCACTTCTTCGTTATAAACATCTTCATCAAAATCTAAAATATGAGCTTCGATTTGAGCTTTTTGACTATTGCTATGCACAGTTGGTCGCATTCCACAATTCATGACACCATAAAATTTTTGATTAGGGTGTTTATTGGGGAATTCGACTTCACAAGAATAAACTCCAAACTTAGGAATAAGGACGGTAGGATGGTATTCGATATTTGCAGTAGGAAATCCAAACTCACGCCCTCTTTGGTCGCCTTTAAAAACAGTGCCACGAATTTCATAAGGGCGGTTTAAGAGTGTTTCTGCCTGTTCTGGCTTTCCGTTAGCAAGTGCTTTACGAATTGCAGAAGATGAAACAATAATTTCTTGATTTTTTAATGCTGGTAAAGAGTGTACTTTCCAATTCAATTTTTTACCCATTTGACTCATATGATAAAAATCACCCCTTCGTTTTTGTCCATAAGATAAATTATATCCAAGAAAAATATGGGCAATATTAAAATGTTGAGCAAGGTATTCAGAACAAAATTCATCTGCTGTAAGTAGCGCAAATGATGGTTGAAAATTTTGAACAATAACAGTGTCTACCCCGAGAGCAAGAAGCAATTCAATTTTATGAGACTGAGTCGTTAAAAATTTTTTGTCTTCCTTTGAAGTAAAGTAATTTGCAGGATGTGGATCAAAAGTCATGACCACAAGTGGATTAGGGGCAATTTTATTAATATGAGCGATAAGAGATTGATGCCCCAAATGTACGCCATCAAAATTTCCAAAAGTAAATGAAATTGGTAGTTTACTTTCAATAATGGTTTTATTTCCAAACACGGCGAACGATTGCATCTTAGTTCCTTATAACAGCACGGAAAAAGCAATAAATTTTTCGTAAATAGTTCTGATTTTTAATAGAAGTTGTAATCTATTTTGACGAATTTCTAGATTTTCGTCATTTACAAGCACAGAATCAAAAAATGTATCGAGCGGCTCGGTAATTTGAGTCAATGCTTCAAAATATAATTTAAATTCATTATTTTCAAAATATTTACGTGAAATATGCTCTATTGAACAAATGACTGAATAAAGAGTTTTTTCTATATCTGTCACAAAATATTGAGATTGAATTTGGCCACTCCCAATATTTTGTGTCATTGTACGCGCGCGCTTATATGATGTTAAACAATGAGGAGAAGATAAAAAGATTTCAAGTTCTTTAAGTAATGGGATGCCGATAGATACTGGGAATTGCATAAAATTTTGGGAAATAGATTCTACGTTATTAGTTGGAAAATCTTCTTTTAAAATACTTTTGATGCGTTCAGTAAAAAACTTAGACAAACCTTGTTTGTTAATAGCAAAATTTTTACCACAAAATTCTTCCCAAGTATGGACTAATTCGTTGAGGGAAGTTTTACACAATGTTGTTTCTTGCTCTTGCTTTACGTTTAATAAACGGGCAATTGCAATTGCTAAGCGGCGTAATCCAAACGGATCATGGCTCCCTTTTGGTTCGTATCCTGCCGATAAAAACAGAATTAAAGAATCTAATTTGTCGGCCAGGGCAAGCGTAATTGCATATTTAGATTGAGGCAAAGGTGAATGTGCACTTTCTGGTAAATAATGCTCTTCAATTGCTTGTGCAACAGCATCAGATTTAAATACATATTTAAAGGTATTTTGTCTTCGAACTAGAACACCACCCATAACACCTTGTAGTTCATCTGGAAATTCTTGAACACATCCAGTTTTTAAATCATTTTTGCAATGACGCCCTGCTTCAAATAAAACTTCATAATCTTCTTCTGCAAATACATTTAATGATTTTAAATTGATAAGCTTTGATAAACTTTTTGCAAAATGAGATAAACGTTCCGATTTATCATAAAGAGAGCCTAATTTTTCTTGAAACACTTGGGTTTTTAGCTGCTCACGCAGGTTTTGAATGGGAGTTTGTAAATCACTTTCAAAATAAAATGCGCCATCATCAAGCCGGCTCGTCACAACTTTTTCTGTTCCTGCAACCATCGATTTCATTTGTGAACATTTATAATTTGCAATTCCAATATATTGGGGAAAAAGTTGATTTTTTTCTGCATCCCACAAGCTAAAATAATTCATATGTTCTTTTAATACACTTGAAATAAGTTTATGTGGAAGTTTTAGGTATTTCGCATTGAATTTACCTAAAAATGCATATGGATTTTCTGAAAATCCAACACATTTTTCTAACAGTTCATCATCTTGAACTAAAAATTTATCTTTGCCTAAAGCATCAAGAATTTTTTGAATTTGAATTAAAATTAATTTTTCACGATCTTTAGGATTTGCGTACACATGCGCAGATTTTAACTTGGTTTTGTATTCTGATGCATGGGGTATGGAAAGAGATTTAGGAGCTAAAATTCTTTGTCCATATGTACGTGACGAACTTTTGAGTCCAAACATTTCTAACGGAAAAATTTTATCGTCGACTAAGCAAAGCAACCATCTTACTGGGCGTACAAATGGATGTATTTGTGTCTCTAAAGGCATCCAGCGCATTTTTAGACCAGCATCAAGTTGATAAATAGAGAGTTTAATTTCATCAATCAAAAGAGAAGGGAAATCGGAGGCAGGAATATTTTTTTGAGCATACAGAAAAGAAACATTACTTTTTGGATTTTCTTTAAAAATAACTTCTTTAACACTGAGATTTTGTTTTTTGCAAAACCCTATTCCTGCTTTTGTCAGCTCACCATTTGCGTCTTTTGCAACATGTGCAGCTGGCCCCCAAATTTCGATCTGTTGTTCTGGCGTATATTTTGGAGTGCTTGAACAAATAATTGCAAGGCGCCGTGATGATGTACACACCTCTGTTTGCATTGCATTAATTTGATTCACAAAACTTTCGTTATAGGAATATTTATCAGCAAATTTTTTACATGCTTCTTCAATTTTAGCCGTGAGTGTTTTTTGTGCTGATTTTTGAAAAGAAGGTGGTAATTCTTCAACACCAAGTTCGAGTAAAACTTTTACACTTTCATCTTGCTTTGGTTTAGAAAGTGCCGCTGTTTTAGGAGCGGGCTGAATTTTATAAAACTCTAAGGATGATTTTGGTTGAACTCGTTTCTTATATTTAAATGTTTTTTGTGAAGAAGACTCTTCAAGCATTTTATTATAGGTAAGGGCGCATATTTTAGCGCAATCACGCACGCGACCTAAAAAGCGTTGGCGTTCTGTAACCGATAGTGCGCCACGCGCATCGAGTAAATTAAACGCATGCGAGGCTTGTAAAACATAATCGTATGCAGGAAGTGTTAAATTTTTGCCACACAACTCATTTACTTTTTGCGAAAATAAATCGAACTGAGAAAATAATAATTTTGTATCAGCTTCATCAAAATTAAAGTGAGAAAATTCATTTTCGTTTTGAGTAAAAATTTCGCCATAAGTATAATGTTCGTTAAAGGGAATATCCATCACATTATTATAGCCATAGCGGTACATATAAAGGCGTTCAAGGCCATAAGTAATTTCAGAAGGAACAATGCTAATTGGCAATCCGCCAAATTCTTGAAAATAGGTAAATTGCGTTACTTCTTCGCCATTTGCACGTACTTCCCAACCAAGACCCCATGCACCAAGTGTAGGGCTTTTCCAGTTATCTTCATAAAGTGCAATATCATTTTGTTTTAAATTGATGCCAACATGCTGCAAAGAATTTAAATAGATGTCTAAAATGTTTTCTGGCGCCGGTTTTAAAAAAACTTGTAATTGATAGTAGTGTTGTAAGCGATTTGGGCTTTTGCCATACCGACCATCAACTGGGCGACGACACGGCTGTACGTAAACACTACTCCAGGGATTATTGCCTAATGCTTTAAAAAATGTGTGTGGATGAAAAGTGCCTGCACCCATAGGTTGGTCGTATGGTTGGCTCCAAACACATCCTTGCTTTGTCCAATAATGGCAAAGTGAAAAGATAAATTCTTGAAATGTTTCATGTTTTTGCACTGGTAATTTCCTCACTGATTTGTTTTTGCCATGTTGGGTGATTTTTTTCAATCTATTCAGTATAATTATAGCCACAATAATGTTTTTCACTAGGCAATAATGGAGTGGCAATTATGATGAAAAAATCGGCTTTAAAATTACTAGCGCTGGGTGTTCCAGTTGTTGGTATCTTTGCATGGATGTGTGGCCGACAAGGAAGCACAAATTGTTCTCAATCAAACTTTATTGCTCCTGATGGCAGCCCTATTGCCGTAACGCTTGATTATAGCGCTTGTTCACGTACCGATGGCTGTGAATTTGTTATGCAATGTGAAAATAAAGGCAAATTAAAAGCGGCCTTGTCTTCATTTAACAATGCTTCAAAAGATATTTTTTCTGACATTTTTACTGCTTATGCGGATGAAGCAGAGAATGAATTTACCTTTGCTCTTTCGATTCTCAACCTAGAAACATTAGATAAACCAGCAATTTTACAAATCGCGCCAGGTGTTGTTGAAAATCAAAATTGGTATAATTCAGAGCGTGCTCTTCCTTGTAAAGATGAAGGAGATTCGATTCGATGTGTCACTTTTGCTCCAATTTCTGATCGCATGCTTCTTCAAGGAACAATGAGTGGGCGTCCAGTAAAATTAGATATTACAGTAGACACTTCAGCAAGTGATGCGCAAAAAGCTTCTCCTGGTCAAATTAAAACATGCGGGCAGTTAGGCGTAAATAGTACATTGTCTCGCGCCTCTGATTTTAGCACTCTTCAAAGAATGTACGATTGTTCTAAACAAGTTTCTGATTTTGGGGGGTATAGCAATGCAGATGGAGGAGTGGTGCCCTTTACTTTGGGAGCTTCTGTTCCAACATCCAGCTGGTTTTTAGTGGGTTGTCCTTCCGACAATATTGCAGATAAAGAAAAATGTTCTTGGCTTTCTCCAGTGCTTGCGTCTTCCATCAAATTTTTAGACAATCCGCTTGAATATTTACCTTCAGATGAGGAAGGTAATCTTGGTGATAAAATATCTGTTTTAAAAGGCAAAAGAATTTTAGTGAGCGGGGTTCTTTCTCAAAAATATAATTTTTTTGAGGTCAATGGCAAACGCAATAAATATGATAATTATCCTTATGTAAATGGTGGTGTATCTTATAGCGATTATTGTGAAAAATCGTCAAATGCAACTGAAGGCACGTTACGACCATGTTATATTGGTTCGTTAGATTTAAAACGTTGTCAATCTTCCGCATCTGCTCCATGGCCAAAATGTCAAAAATTCGTTTTAACTGAAGAACAACAAAAAGCGTATGATGCAGTACAAAATGCACAAAATATCTGTGCTTCTCTGAAAAATACAGATTCCAGTTTAATTTCAAATTATGATTGGATGGTTCCAAATTATCCACTTTTTTTATTAATGAGTGGTGGAAATGTAAAAGCTAATTCCCCTAATGCACAAAGTTGCGATCGTGAAGATGGTATTGATCCAGTGGGGATACGTCCAAGTGATGTCTGCTTGGGTGGGCCACAAATTCCTTCTGTTAATTATCATGGATTACGCGCTTTTGGAAAAATACCTGGTTTTCAAGAAGGCTTTATTGGTAGTAATGGAGGCTTACAAATGCTTGAAAATTATTTGACACTTTCTGCACTCAACGAATATGGCGTTGTTGGATTTATTGGTTTGATTGAAAAATATAATGTGCGCTGCATGGCTCTGGATTCGGAATAATGAATAGAATTCTTGTATCACCCAATCTGCTGCGTTGTGTCTGCGTCTCGATTGACTTGCGTACTTAATGTACGCGGCGTCTGCACTCGCTTGCCACGTCTTGCATCTTAGGCAATTCAAGAATTCCCTATTATGTCAACCCAAAGTTAAAATTCAAGACGATACGCATACGTAAGAAGAGTACATGCACTTTGTGTAACGAGCAGATATTAAGCAGAAGATGATAGCCTTGAGTAGTGCGAAAAGAGTAGTTTGTGTGCATTTGTTCCGCACGTAAAAATAAAAACTTCTGCCCTGTCATAATTCCAGGACAACTCTGCATACAAATACTCTATTTCGCACTACTCAAGGCTATCATCTTTTGCCTAATGTCTGCTGGTTACACAAAGTTGATTTGCTCTTCTGACGTGTGCGTATCATCTTGGATTCTTAACTTTGGGTTGGCATTTTCTAAATCTTATTTGAATCTGCAGTTTTCAACTGCAAATTCTCATTTATTGTGCTCGTCGTTGTGGTTAGGTATTTAACTTCCGGTCATGAGCTGGGCAAGTGTTAAACGAGGCCCCCATGCAGGTTGCCTGGAATCTGGCACAGATGTGTTGATTTGTTTTTGAGATTCGCCATCTTCATCAATTAAATAAAGCTTATAGGTATTGCCAATAACAGTATCTTCAGATTTGCCGGTGCCACGATTCGATTGAAACATAATAAAACGGCCATCTGGAGACCATGTTGGTTTTTCGTTATCGCCTTGTTTAAGGGTAATGCGTGTTAAGTCTGTGCCATCCGGTTTAATGCGAAAAAGATCCCAGCGGTTAATTTTTCTGTCAAAACTTGCAAATGCAAGTTGCTCGTTAATTGGATTCCATGTGGCAGATGCATTGTACCATCCTGCATAAGTAATTCTTGTTGTTTTATCTGTTGCAAAATCAATCACAAAAATCATCGGTTTTGAATAGCGATTGCTTGTATAGGCAAGCTTTGTGCCGTCTGGCGAAAAAGCAGGCTCAACCGCAATTCGGCTAGAGGTTACAAGTGGTTCTTTTGGTGCGCCTGGCCCTGTCACTGTATAAAGATGTGTTTGCCCACTTGGTGTGGAAGAAGAAAATGCGATTAAATCGCCGGCTGCGTTTCGGACTGCGCCAGAACTATTTGCATTTAAGTTTGTAATTTGAGACGTTTTTTTAGTGTCTAAATTGTACTCAAAAATCTCAGCTTTTTTGGTTTTATAAGAAGTGAATAAGATCTTTTTACCATCTGGTGACCATGATGGACTTAAATTAATTGTATTTGAACGTGTGATAGGAAAAGCATGTTTTCCATCAAAATCTGCAATATAAATATTTGAAATAGAGGCGCTTTTGGATTTGCGTCCTACAAATGTAAGGCGTGTCATAAAAGGGCCAGGGCGTCCGGTAATTGCATTGACGGCCACATCTCCAAAATCTCTTAAAACATAATTTATTCTTTGGGATACTTCGACATTTTTAGTTTTTTCTTCCGTGGTTAAATATACATTAGGGTATGTTCTTTTTGCCACAACAGTATTTTTGGGAACATCGACAACAGACAATTCTAATGTATAGCGCCCGTTATGAGAGGATTTTAATTTTCCGAGCACAACAAATTCTGCTTTGAGCATTTGCCAAGTATTTACATTAAAATTCGTATTTTTCTTTTGATCAGGAAAAGTTGAATTTGGAATCAGATAAAACCAATTCGTAAATTCTAAAATTTCTTTAAAACGATTTGTGGCGCTTACGACAGGCGATTTATTCTCTGCATTGACAATTTCGAAATCTGTTACTGCAACTCGAATTTGTTTTGCATTTGGAGAACCAACATCAATAAATTGGTTTGACTCATATTTAGAGGATTTAGGTTTAGAGCTTTCTGCGCTAAAGGCAGAAAAAATACAGAGGTGGCTTATCAGAAAAACAAAACAATTTTTAAGCACTATTGTATATCCTTTGAATTATATTTTGCCAAAAAGGTTTGAGGCGGAAGAACATCTTTTGGCGGTGGATTTGAAACGGGAAAAGTAGCTGCTACAGCCTCTATAACTTTAGAATCAAATTCAGGATTGTGGCTACTTTCCATCACTGTTGGTTCGCCATTTAAATATCCGTATTCGTTTACGGTAAAACTCACAATTGTGATTAGTGAAGAAGAAAATTTAGAAATATCCGGTAAATCCCAGTGGCGCTTTAGTTGGGCACGTAAATAAATTTTATAGGCATTCACCGCTTTTAAACTTTTGCCATCTTCTTGACCAGTTGGAGCAGTATCAGCAACTGCGTTTTCTGTTTTGACGGTTTCAAATGGTGAGCGTGGCAAATCGTCTAAAGATTTTTTTTGGCCTGGTTTTGCAGCAGGAGTAGGTGTTTTTTTTCCTATTTGTTTTTGTTTTCCTTCTTTACGCAAGTCTTCTTCTTTACGTTTCAGAAAATCTTTTTTTTCTAATTCGCCAGATTTTTTAGCAACTGTTTTGGCTTCTTCTTTAATTGCTTTGTTTTCTTTTGGCTTAGGAATTGGTTTTGGTATGGGCTCTTTTGTTTTTGTCTGAAGTTTTAAGGCATCGGAATCTTTTGAAAGTTCAGTTTTTGCTTTTGGTGCTGAATTTTTTGTGAGTTGAGGAAGATCTTCCTTTGTTTTTAAAGCTGTTTGCTCGCCATCGGGAGATTTTCGTGAGTTTGCTTGCCTGGTTTGAACAAGATTTTCGTTTAAGCCAAAACTGACTTCAACATAAGAGAGCGTTTTGTTTTTAGATGCAGTAAAAAAAGAAATTCCTACAATAACGCCAAGAATTCCTAAATGTAATAAAATCGATAATGAAATGTCATTTTTATTTTTGATTTTCACCAATCATTCCAATTTTTTGAATTCCTGCAAGTTGTGCAGCAGACATTGCAGTCATGACTTTTCCATATGGTACATTTTTATCGGCGCGAATAAAAATGATTGATTTTTTTTGTTTGCCTTGAGCTTCTGTAAGCGTTGCAACTAATTTATTTTCTGCGATTTGGTTTTTTTCAATATAAAATGTTCCTGCTTTTGTTACACTTAAGATAAGAGGTTCATCTTTTAAATTCACTTGATGTGCTTGAGTGTCTGGTAATTTTACATTTACACCAGAAATTGCAAATGGAGCTGTAACCATAAATATAATAAGCAACACTAAACAAACATCGACAAATGGTGTCATGTTGATTTCGACCATGGCAGAAAGCCCTGACCGATTAGATGATTTCGATGTGTTTTGATCAAGCATTGGCATGAGAATAATGACGCTCTAAAATATTAAGAAAATCAGCCGAAAACTCATCGATCAAAACCATATGGTCGCGAATTTTACCTGTAATAATATTATAGAAAATCACAGCCGGAATCGCAACAAAAAGGCCCAATCCAGTTGCAGCAAGAGCTTCAGAAATGCCCGGCGCAACTGCAGCGAGGCTTGTGGCGCCGCTGACTCCAATATCTTTAAATGCTTTTACAACACCAACAACTGTTCCAAAAAGGCCAATAAAAGGAGCAGCAGATGCAGATACAGTTAAAATTCCCATACCTTTGCAGAGGCGGTGCTCTTCTACTAATTGTTGCTTAACCAGGGCGCGTTTGACAGTTTCAAATGAAAGTGTCGAACCCTTTTTTTCTTTTGCTTGTAAAATACGGATCATTTCTTCAAATCCTGCTTTAAAAACAGATTTGGCAGAGGTGTCTTCAAGTTTTTCAATGCCTTTATTAAATTCTGACAAGCTTTTTGCTTTCCAAAATTGATTTAGAAAAGCTTGAGTCGAAACTTTTGATGAACTCAATGAACGCATTTTGTGAATAATGGCAGCCCATGTCCATATGCTCATAGCAATTAAGAGAATAGAAACAAAAATTGCTATGGGGCTACCATGCAAAAGTGCTGAAAACCAATCGATTCCAAGTGATTGTTTCATATTTTTAAGATTCCTGTTGATGTAAATTCAATATAATATCGACAACTTCATTGATTGAGTGTTCTGAGGAATCAACAATAACAGCATCTTCAGCAGGTTTGGAAGGTGCAATTTCTCGAGTTGAGTCACGTAGATCTCGTTCTTTAAGTTCTGCCAATAGAGTTTCAAAATTAACATTGAGGCCGTCTGATTGCAACTCGCTAAAGCGTCGTTTTGCTCTTGTTTCAGAGTTTGCTGTTAAAAAAACTTTTAAACGCGCATTTGGAAAAACAATTGTGCCCATATCACGTCCATCAACAATAATGCCTTTGTGGTCTTGTGCTAATTTTCGCTGTAGCGGTAAAAGCTGCTCTCTAATGAAAGAGTTTTGTGCATACAAACTGGCAAGATGTGAAATTTCAGGAGTGCGAATTTCATTTGTAATGTTTTCATCACCCAAACAAATAAGATTTGATCCGTTGGCTTGTTTGTATTGCTGATTCATTTGTTCTGCAAACTTGGCGATAAGATGACTATCCAGGTTTTGAGGATCTGGCAAGTTAGATTGAAAATGTTTTTTTAATAAAAAAACAAATGTTCTGTAAATAGCGCCCGTATTCATGTGCGTCCAACCAAGCTTTTGTGATAAAAGCTGTGCAATTGTACTTTTGCCAGAACCAGCAGGGCCATCGATAGTAATAATATTATTTTCGGTTTGGTTAGTCATGAGCCCACTCGGAGTCCCACTTAGCTACTTTAGGTGTTTTAGAACGAAAAGGTGAAATAGGATCTTTTTCGATAAAATCGCCCATTTTAAAGAATTTCTTTTTACGATCTTCTTTAAGTTCTTCTGGCGAAAGTTTTTGAAGCTCTGTTAAATTTTTATGAATTGCTTCAGAAATGGACTTTAATGCTTCAGCTTGATTCCAATGCGCGCCACCTAAAGGTTCTGGAATAATTTCATCAATAATCCCATTTTTTAAGGCAATATCAGAGGTAATACCAAGAAGTTCAGCAGCTCTGCTTGCTTGAGCGCCATCTTTCCATAAAATAGAGGCACAACCTTCTGGGCTAATAACGCTGTAAACAGAATATTGCATCATAAGCATACGATTGCCTACTGCAATGGCCAATGCACCCCCGCTTCCGCCTTCACCAACAATGAGTGTAACAATAGGAACTGTTAAGCGGCTCATTTCAAGAATATTTGTGGCAATTGCTTCACTTTGTCCGCGTTCTTCAGCATCGATTCCAGGATAAGCACCAGGAGTGTCGATAAATGTAATAATAGGAAGTGAAAATTGCTCGGCAAGATTCATAATACGCAAAGCTTTACGATACCCTTCTGGTTTAGGCATGCCAAAATTACGTTTCATTTTTTCTTGTGTTGAGCGCCCTTTTTGCTGACCAATTAAAACCGCCCGAGTACCATCACGAAGTTTTCCGATACCTGCGATAACTGCACTATCGTCTTTAAAGTTTCTGTCTCCATGAAGTTCAATGAAATCTTCACAGATTTCTGCGATAATATCTGTTGTATTGGGGCGATTTGGATGTCGTGCAATTTGAGTTCTTTGATAAGGCGTTAAATTTTTACAAATTTCACGTGCTTTTGTATCAAATTCTTTTTCGAGAGCTTTGACTTCAGAGGTGATTTTTAAAGATTTGTCGTCTGTTGTATGCAATTGTGCACACTCAGTTTTAAGGTCTTTAATTTGATTGGCAATTTCAATAAGAGGTTTTTCGAGTTTATTGAAGTCCATAATGAGGCCTTTGTAATTCAGAGTACAGAGTAAAAGATAAGTGCATCTTCTAGCAAATTAACTGTTAAAGGTCAAAAATGATTCCATTTTTATTGAAAATATATGAATTTTTTTATTTAATTTTGATAAATATTTTGCAGTGCATAAATTTTTTCTATCATAATAAAAACTTAGAGCAATTTTTGAGGTTGCGCAGCCCACGTCTCTTTCTTGAAGAAGTCTTCAATGTTAAGCAAAAGCTTGAAACGTTAAAAAAACAAAATTCAAAAATAGATGTGTATTGGTTTCATGTGGCAAGCGCCGGTGAACTTGAACAAGCGATACCTGTTGCAAAAGCGCTGCACGAGCAATTTGGCGTGTACTTTTTTGTTACTTATTATTCGGCGAGTGCAGAGCCATTTCTTAAAAATTTCCCAAATTTATTAGGCTCTTGCGGATTACCCAGAGATAGCAAAATCGTTTATTTAAAAGCATTGAAAATTTATCCATTCAAAAAACTTTTCTTTGTGCGTTACGATTTGTGGCCTTCCTTGCTTGAAACAACAAGTAACGAAAATGTTTCTCTTTATTTATTGGGAGCCACGGTTAAATCAACACGAGAAGGTTTAAGAGGCTTTTTTAGTAAAAAACTAAACACTTATTTTTATCAGAAATTTAGTACAATTTTTGTTACGCACCAAGGTGATTTACTCCACTTAAAACAACAATTTCCAAATAAAAACATTATTTTAGCTGGTGATCCAAAATGGATGCGCGCACAAGAAAGAGCACAGAATTTTCAAAAACAAATTGTTAAGGAGCATGCTCAAAATTTAGATGTGCCATTACCGGCCTCCTTAGATGTGTTTAATTTAAGCACTCAAAATTTTGTTAATTTTTTTCATATTATTCAAAATGTCTTATTATCATCAAAAAAGAAATGTCTTGTGCATGGTTCGCCCCATAAAGAAGAACATGAGATTGCACTTAAATGTGGTAACATTACTTCTTTATTAAACATTTATGTTCCTCATAAAATTTCGCCAAGTATTTGTAAAACTCTTGCTCAAGAATTTAAAGGCCAAGAAATATCATACTGCTTTTATTCAGAAATTTTTACAAAAAGCATTGATGAAATTTGTAACTACAATCTCATTATTATTGATAAAATTGGTCATTTAGCAGAAATTTATGCACTTGCCGAAGTGGCTATTGTTGGTGGTGGGTTTGATGGGCAAATTCACAATACCCTAGAAGCTTCAGCACATGGCGTGCCGGTTCTTATCGGCAATAATTATAAAAGAGCTCCAGAAGCAGAAATATTAGTGAACGGTCTTGCTGCTTTACCTTTTTTAAATCCAAATCTTCTATTCCAATTTGTGAGTCGGTGGGGTACCCTTAAAGGGTATATAAAAGAATTAGATGTTGCGAAACAACAAACAAAAATCCTCTTTAACGAGGCCTTAAATACAAATAAAATTATATTGAATACTTTATTGCAAGAAAATCAAACACATGCTCACAAAACAACTGATTATAAACATAACCGACTATGAAACGCGAGTTGCGTTAATTGAAAGTGGCCAAGTTTCAGAATATTATATCGAAAGAGCGCAAGACAAAAGTCTTGTAGGCAGCATTTTTAAAGGTGTTGTTCAACGAGTGCTTCCAGGCATTCAAAGCTGCTTTGTTGATATTGGTCTCAATCGCGCGGCATTTTTATATGCAGGCGATGTGCAAATTGCTGGTAGTGCACCAACCGATGTCGATCTCGAAGACGAAGATACTCCCAAAAAAGAGCGTACACATCACGCAAAAATCGAAGATTTAGTTAAAGTTAACCAAGAAGTTTTTGTACAAGTTTTAAAAGATGCAATTGGCACAAAAGGCCCTCGCGTTACAACATACATTAGCTTACCTGGTCGTTATGTTGTTTTAATGCCTAATATTCCTCATGTAGGTGTTAGTCGAAAAGTATCAAGTGACGAAGAACGCGCGCGATTAAAATCAATTTTACTCAAATCTAAATCAAAAGATGTTGGGCTTATTGCGCGTACAGCGTGCGATAAGGTTGCAGAAAATAAAATTGTTGCCGATATCGAATTTTTAAAAAATTTATGGGAAACCATTAAAACAAAACTTCAAACTTCCGATGCGCCTGCCTTGCTTCACGAAGATTTAGGGCTCGTTTTTCGTGCAACGCGCGATTTAATGGTTCAAAATCTCGATCGTATTGTTATCGACAATAAAAAATATTATAAAGATTTAGTCACGTTTCTAAATCGTTTTAGCATTAAGTTTGGCGCCCGTGTGCAATTGCATAGTGGAGAAGCTCAAATTTTTGATGCATTTGGAATCGAACACGAAATTAATCATGCACTTGGCGCTAAAATTTGGCTTAAATCTGGTGGTTATTTAATCATCGAAGAAACAGAAGCGCTTACCGCTATTGATGTCAATACTGGTCGTTTTGTTGGCAAACGCTCGCAAGACGAAACAATTTTAAGAACAAATTTTGAAGCTGCAAAAGAAATCGTACATCAAATTCGTTTGCGTAATATTGGTGGCATTATTATTCTCGATTTTATCGATATGTACAAAAGTGACGATCGCGATAAAATTTTCCAAGCGCTTGTTGAAGAGCTTAAAACAGATAAAGCAAAAACATCTGTGTTGCGAATTTCTGAAATGGGTCTTGTGCAAATGACTCGTAAAAGAACAGAAGCCAGTTTGTCTCAAAAAATTTCTACAGAATGCCATTATTGTGACGGTAGTGGCAGTGTGAAAAGCCCGGAAACTGTCGTATACGAAATTTTTCGTGAATTCACTCGTGAATTTAAACGTAATTCACATACTCAATACATATTAAAAGCTCATTCTTCAGTTGTTGATCGTATTTTTGAAGAAGATAAAGAATTTTTTGATCATCTTAAACAAAAATATAAAAAGAAAGTTCAAATAGAATCGGCAGAAGAGTTTCATGTTGGGCATTTTGAAATTTCCTTTGGGAGGGCTGAATGACCAAAATTTTGTGTGTCATTCCAGCACGTTTAAATTCAACGCGTTTGCCTCAAAAACCATTGTTAAAAATTAAAAACAAACCAATGGTTCAGCTTACTTACGAAGCTGCATGTTCGTGTAAAGATATGCATAAAGTAATTGTTGCAACAGATGCTCAAGAAATTGCAGATATTATTACAAATTTAGGTGGTCATGCAGAAATGACACCAAGCGATTTAAAAACAGGGTCCGATCGAGTTGCTTATGTTGCGCAAAAGTTTCCAGACTATGATGTAGTTGTCAATTTGCAGGGCGATGAACCTTTCATGACAGCAGAAATGCTCAGCACTTTGGTGAAGCCATTTATAGATGGTGAAGATATTCCTATGTCTACACTTGCTGGGCCTATCGATTTTGAAGCTGATTATTCTAATCCTAATATTGTAAAAGTTTTATTCGATCAAAATTTTAATGCTATTTATTTTTCTCGTGCTTCTCTTCCTTTTTTTAGGGACACACGTTTAAAAACAAATTTAGTTTCTGAAAAAGAACAAAATAAGAACACTTCTGCTCCTTCTTCATTCTCTTCTCTGCCACTAGCAGCGCATTTTGGTTTGTATGCTTACAAGCGTTCGTTTCTTTTAAAATATACAAAATTTCCTCAAACGCCACTCGAGCAAACAGAAATGCTCGAGCAATTGCGTGTAATTGAAAATGGTTATAAAATCAAAGTATGCCTCACAAATAAGCGTACTTTAGAAATCAACACTCCAGAAGATCTTCAAAAAGCTCATTTGTGTAATTAAAATTCAATATTAATAAGCATTGAAAGGATTTTCTATGCCATTAACACCTGAGCAGCAGCAGCAACTTCTTGCAGCCTTTTTACATTGCACACGTGATCACAATACAGGCTTTAATCCCGCTTGGGAGTATTTTGGTAAAAGTGAAATGCAAAAACTTTGGTATGAGTTTGAGTATTTTCATGGGCGATTTCTCAAAAAAGCAGCTGTAGAAATTGGAGATCGCGCAATGCGCGTGCTTGTGGCAAGTGGGGTTGGTGCAGCCATGGGTGCTGGTGGAGGGCCTGTAGGTGCTGGTGTCGGTGCTGCTACAAGTGCAATAGGCCTAGCTATCCCTTTGGGTTTTATGGCTATAGCGAGTAATGCAACAACAAAAGGAAAACGGCAGTGGGGTTTGCATAAAGGTAGAGGTGGTGCGCAAACAGGCGGTAATGGTAATCAGCCTGGTTTTCAGACACTGCGACCAACGGATGCTGCTCGGTATTATTTTTATTTTTGGCCTGGATATCAAAATTCTCGTTTATCTTTACAAGAATATTTTCACGCTTTTCAAGCAAATGGTCAGCCTCTTCTTAATTCCACTTTTGGACAATTGAAGCAGTTATTGTTTTTTAAACCTCCTAAAAGTGGTGAACGTCTGAATTTATTTGAATTTTTATATCCGTTAGAGGTTTTAGATAATTCGCCCGGAACTGTTCTGAGCCAAGAATCATTGAAGCGTTTTACACTCATCTGGCAGGCCTCAAGTTGTTGGCCAATGCTTGATTATTTATATTTTAACCAATCTTTTTATACTACATTTCAAAAATGGGAGCAGCAAAGAGCAGGTCTATTTACACCTGAAAAATTAAAAAACTTCTTTTATGCAGCGCGCTACTATTTTTTATCTCGTGATTTCTATTTGGATCATTTTTTTGAAAATATTTTACCAAAGTACGACTTAATTTTAACAAGGTATGGTGGGGTTGTTGTAGGATCCGAAATGATCGACAATGCTTTTTTACGTTTAGGACAATATATAAATCAGGGTTCTGATCATCTAATAAAATATTCACGCTCACAGAAAGTAGCACAAAAACTTCTTTCTGTTTCGCTTCCATTTTGCGAAGATTTTTCGCCTGAAATGACGGTGAACTTTCAAAAAACAATTCGAGCATTATTTTTTATAGTTTTAGTCTCGAATAAAAAACCGGCTCCTCACACACAGATAGTACAGGATGAGTTAGCCAGCAATGAACAAGAATATAATAATATCATTGAAAACGCAGATTTATCCCCAGTAAAGAAAAAAATTGCATTACGAAAGTTATTTTTGAAGCGTCGCGCAATTCTAGATTTAGAAACAATATCTCAATCGCAGTTATTTGAACAAGATAATATTCAAAAAGTGAGTCAAGAGGCTCTTTATTTACATGCACAAGAAGCGGGTCATTCAGAAAAACCGCCGTTATTAAATATCCATCCTTTAGGTGATTTGCTTGAGTCGCAATTGATACGTCGAGAACTGCAAGAAACAGAGTTTTCTTTAGAAAATCTTGCAGAATGGCTTGAGGCATCTGCTTTATCTGGTGGCATCAAAGTTGGACTTGGTCTCATTTATGGGCTTGGTTCTGCACTTGGAGATTCTACTCTTCTAAAAGATAAATTAGATCAGTTATCTGAGCCACATTTAACAAATATCCACCATTTATCTTCATTATTATCTGGAACGCGCAAATTTTATAGTGGGATGCGACTCTGTGCAGGTACAGCAGATTTTATTTCAAAAATAAGTTCTGATACAAAGTTATCAGAACTGCTTATAGGTGAGGGTACGGTTGGCGCAAGTGTGGGATCGGTGTTTTTATTAGGCCCAACTGTACTTAATTTTATGGTTGGTGTTGCAATACAATCTGGAAAAAATCATTTTTATAGTAAATTAGATTTTGGTTGTTTAACAATTGTAGATAGCTTGATTGAAGCAGTTCCAAATCCACCACTTCCCTCTCAAGCGCCTGCGACTTCACCTCTGCGCGTTTCAGTACCACCTGCACCACCTCAGGATGTCTCTAGATCGCTAAAACGCAATTTATCAACGAAATTTTTTGAATATTTAAACGAAGACGCAGGTAAATATCTTGCTGAAGCAGAAATATTTGGCAGTAGCGTAAAGAAAATGGCGAAAAGTAAGCTAAAATTAGCAGGTATGCTGACAAAAGGTAAGTATTCAGTTGTAAATTTTAATTTTTCAAGTTTGCCAGAAGGGAAAGTCTTAGAAGTAAAATTTGATGGTAGATGTGTAGAGTGTAATAGCAATAAGTTGCAATTTGGAAATTTAGACGCTGCATGTTCTATACAAGGGACTCATATTGTTCATTATGCGCAAACAATGGCAGGCATGTATTCGGTTTTATTAGCTGAATGGGTTGTCAGTTTGCAAAGAGTCAATGCTGCCAGTGCATCAGAAGGCGAAATTCTGACTCAATACAATGAATTTTGTCGAAAACACATGGAAGATTTGAATAAAAAAAATGGAAAATATTCAGGTCAAATACCATCCTTATACTATAATATTTTTAATCCTCGTAGTCCTAATGCGAATGATTGGCCTAAACCAGAAGGGTTAGCGACGCTTACTATCTTGTGGAGTGCAGCCACAGAGATTGCATTTGAATTGTTAAACTTAGAATATTCTATTGTAAATTATTCTAAAGCTAAAAAAATCTCAGACCAATATATAAAAATGCAAAAAGTCTTTGACGTAATGATTCACTTTATACAGTTGGTAAAAGAACAAAGTAAGTCGTACGGTTCAACATTACAAGATTTGCGGCTAAACCCAGATCTGTTGCCGCGAGCTTTACCGAAATATCTGGGTTCTCAACTTATTTTTATAAGGCTGCTTTATTTATCTGGTATGTCTTTATTCACACAGTGGATTCAAGCAGCGTTTCAAAATTTAGAACGTTCTGCGCGGAGTAGTAGAGTTCGGGAAGAGCAATGGCGTCCAGTATTAAATACGATACCGCTTTTTATTGAGACATTAAGAACTGAAAGAGCAAGCGCAAGTTCAAGTGCAAGCGCAAGCGCAAGTTCAAGTGCAAGCGAACAATTTACAGATATTTTTGAATTTATTCAAAAGGATCGCTTGTCTCAGGAATTGCAAAAAAATGAATATCGGTATCATACAAATACCTTAGAACTTTTAGTGCGAAGAATTAAAGTAGTAAAAGAGAATTTTATTCAGGTAAATATTAAATTAAATCCAATCATTGATTCTAATAGTGCAGCTTCAAGATTTCACAATTATTCAGAACTTGGTCTTGGTTTTCGATTTAAAAAAGATCCGACTCAATTTAATGCAGCAGAAAAAACACTTTTGTACTCACATTTTGGTCGTATTGTTCGCCATTTGTTTATGAATGCTCCTGATCCTGAAAAATTATTGCATTTAAAAACAAAAGCAGAATCGCATTTGTCTGGACAAGCAGTTGGAAATAATTCTGCAGATACTGAACGTTGGATTGAAGCATTTTTTAGTGATTATTTTCAATATATTGAAGCAGTTTGTAAAATGAGTCATTTCGTTTATTATTCGCGTGTGTATCAATTTTTACAGCAATCATTAAAAACGCAATTTTTAATACAATCACATGAATTGCGGAATAGTACAGGTTTTAATTTAAGACAAAATTTAGAAACATTAAGGGGGTTTGCAGGAGCAGATATACACACTGCAGCAGCTGCTGCCAGTAGGGCAAGTGGAGCCAGTGCAAGTTCTTCTGCAGCTGCAGCGAGTGGATCAATTGTAGCCGATCAGAATCAATTATTAGAATTGCTATTTAAAGAACTAGAAGTAGAAACGGAACAAGCTCGTGAAATTGCCAGTGCGTTTGAACGTTGGTCTATCCATTCCGATCGCGATTTCTCACGTAGTCGTGCTGGTTCAAGGGCAATGCCGTCGGCTCCATTCAGTCCGCCAGTTTCAGGTGAATCAACATCTTCATCAGCTGCAGCGATGCGTGCAGAAATGTTGGCTCAAGAGAGGGCAGCACTCGGGCGTGGGCGTTCAGATGCTGATCCCTATCAAAGTCTTGCAACAGCAAGAGAAAAATTTTCTCAATCACATAGTGCAGGTGCTGCTTCTGGTGCTTTTGCAAGCTCACACCCTACTCATGCCTTTTGCTCGAGATGTCATGCAAGACGAGATGTTGTATATGTGGGCCCAGATTTAGGAGGTCCTATGTACCAATGTACAGTCTGTGGAAAACAAGTGCTGATTGGAGGATAAAAATTTATTGTGTGCTCACAATACACAAAGTTTTTTTATCGAGCAAAATTTCGTCATTGCGTACAAAAAGATTTTTCACAATTCCTGAAATAGGTGCGCGTATTTCAATCTGCATTTTCATAGATTCAAGAATAAAAAGAATATCCCCTTTTTCTACGGTTTGATTTTCTTTTACGCGCACTTCATAAACTTTTCCGGCCATTGGAGCTTTAATTTCTGCATAAGACTCATCTTGTTGGCTAAACGATTGATGATAATAAGCAGGGTGTTCAAGAACTATTCTTTCACCCATTAAATTTATTTCAAGTTCCCGATTTGAATTTAAAAATGAAGTATTTTGCAAAGAGTTTAAATTTAATTGAATATTTTTTGATACATCTGAATTTACGCTTGAAAGCATACTTGAATATACATGAGAAAATTTCTGGCTACTAAATACATTTACAAGTGGTTGTTGAGCCTTTTGAATATAATAACTGCCAAATAATTTTTCACGTACAGACTGTGAATTTAAAAAATCCATTATTTCTTTTGAAACATGCGATTGATTTAAATCTGTTAAATTTTCTTCAATAAAATGTGTTGATTCATTTCCTTCTAAAAATTCTTTTCTTTTTGTAAGCGCAATTAAAAAAGGAATATTTGTGGTAATTCCAAAAATCACATAATCTTCCAGCGCTTTTTGAAGTTTTTGTACTGCTTGTGCTCTTGTTGGTGCGTGCACAATAAGTTTTGAAATCATTGAATCAAATTGTGAAAGAATTTTAGAGTTTTTTTGCACACCACTATCAACACGAATACCTTCGCCAGATGGTTCTTTGTATTCTTCGATTGCGCCTGGCGTTGGCATAAAATTTTGCCTTGGATCTTCAGCTAAAATACGGGCTTCTAAAGCAACTCCACGCGGAGTTGGATTTTTTATATTTTTTCTCTCTGCAAAAGGCCAATGGCCAAGAGCAAGATCGATTTGTGCGTGAACAAGATCAACATCATAAACAAGTTCTGTAACAGGGTGTTCTACTTGTAAGCGTGTATTGACTTCTAAAAAGAAAAAATTCTTTTTTTCGTCGAGTAAAAATTCGACGGTACCTGCTCCACGATACTTCGTATGTGCAACAAGTGCTAAAGAAGCTTCTCCCATTTGTGACCGAAGCTCAGGTGAAACGATTACACTTGGACTTTCTTCTAAAACTTTTTGATGCCGTCTTTGCAAAGAACATTCGCGTTCTCCAAAATAAGCACCACCACCTTTGCCATCTCCAAAAACTTGAATTTCGATATGGCGAGGATGAGAAAGGTAACGTTCTACAAAAACTGTTGCATCGTTAAAAGCTTGTAAGGCTTCATCGGAAGCACGTTTTAATTGATCAGGAATTTCATTAAAATCCTTTACAATGCGCATACCACGCCCACCTCCTCCACCACTAGCTTTTACAAGATAGGGCGAAAAAATGCCTCTTGCTTCAAATGCTGACTTCCAATTTTTTTGTGGAATTTGTTTTAGTTCATCTGAAGATAAGGAAGAAAGAACGGGAACATGGCATTCGCGTGCAATATTTTTTGAGGATTCTTTAGAACCAAGAGCTTTGATTTGTGCGCTTGTTGGACCAATAAAAGCAATTTTATTGTCTTCGCATAATTTTGCAAATGCTGAATTTTCTGATAAAAAACCATAACCAGGGTGAAGTAAATGCGCACCAAACTCTTTTGCTTTTTGCACAATTTGTTTTGCATTTAAAAAACTATCTACTGTTAAAACCACGTCTGCTTCTGTACACACAAGTGAATTTTCATCGTCTTTAGTTGTAATAACGCCAACAATTAAACCTTTTTCACGCCCTGCTTTTAAAATACGACGGGCTATTTCGCCTCGATTTGCAATGAGAAGTTTTGTGTTCGCTTTCATTTTTCTGGGCACCAGTTAGGTTTCTTTTTATCAAAGAAGCACTGTAAACCTTGTTTTCCTTCTTTACTTGAGCGAGTTAAAGCTATTTTTTGAGCCGTAAATTCAAATAAAACAGTATCAGGAAGTGGCGATGCTTTTTGAATAAGTTCTTTTGTTAAACGTGCTGCATTTGGTCCTGCCATCAAAAATGACTGCACAACTTTTTCAAGTGCATTTTCAAAATTTTCTGTTGATGCAACTTCATTTACAAGAGTAATACGTTGGGCTTGTTCTGCACTGATGGCAGTACCTGTAAGCATTAAATGAGATGCATGTGATACGCCAATTTTACGAATAATGTATGGGCTTATGACCGCTGGCACTAAACCAAGTTTTACTTCACTGGTAGCAAACTTTGCACTATTTTCTGCAAGAACAAAATCGCTGCACACACATAAACCAAGCCCACCACCAATTGCAGCGCCTTTTACAGCGCTAATAACAGGGCAAGGCAAAGCAGTAAGTGCATAAAACATTTCGCCAAGAGCATTTGCATCTTCTAAGTTTTCTTCAAAGCTTTTTTCTGCTTGTTCTTGCATATATCTAAGATCGGCACCTGCAGAAAAAACATTTCCTTCACCTTTTAAAATGACCAGTCGTAATTCGTGGGAGTCATAAATTTCAGATAAATTTTTAATTGTGAGAGTAAGATCGGCAATCATATCTGCACTTAGCGCATTTTTAACTTTAGGGCGTGTTAAAATAATTTCTTTAACACCATTTTGCTTATCGACTAATTTTATAAATTGAGATGAAAAATGTTTCATTTGAGAAGCTCTCCCTGACACGCTTTATCTTGTGGGTGAATTGTTCTAATTAACTCTTCAGGCACATTTATTTCATAGCGTAAAAGCGCTTGTCCATATGTTTTTCCTTGAGGATCAATATAAAGGCTTTTTGTACCACCACCACCAAGAGCATCGGTAAGTACAAAATTCAATGCCCATAAGTTTGGTGCAAGATAGCGTGTGACTGTGCCTTTACAAGTAGATTTAAACCATTTTTTAACAAGTTCTGTTGTTATATTTTGTTCAAGCCACTCATAACATTCAGGACTTCTGCCAATCAGTCCTATGTTCACAGTATTTCCTTTATCGCCACTGCGTGCATGAGCAATCTCAATTAAAGTGGTTTTACGCATAATTCCTCTATTCAGTTTCAAATACAGAAGCTTTAGGATGGCATAAGCTTTTAGACAATAATGCAGGCCAAAAACTCACAACTTCAGAAATATTTGGAGCACCACCTGTTACAGCAACGCCACAAGGTCCACTTAAAATAATACTTGGCAAAAATTTTCTAAAAATAAGCAGTTTGTCTTTGTTTGCATCTCTTACACCAAGTTTTAATAAAATTTCGTGTTGAGTGTGTGTTTTAAATAAATTTTTGTGAGTGCTATCGTTTCCAATATATTCTGTTTGTGTAGCAGAAAATGTATTTTCAATTCCTGCATTTTTAAGTTCTTTTTTAAGGCGTGTCCAAAACATATCTGCAAATACGCGTGATTTTTCGTAGGCATCAGGTCCAGAAATAATAATAGTTCCCGAGCATTTATAGCCATCTCGGTAAGCAAGGCTAATTTTATATTTATCTGTTGGTGCATAACCTTTAATATTAAAAAGTTTTACCCGATCATTTGTTACTTCTTCAATTTCAATAGTTGTAAAATCTGCAATGACATCGGGCGTTAAATAAGCTTTTGTATCGAATGTTTCATAGAGTAGTTGTTCGCGTACAGTTTGTGCAGAAACTAAACCACCTGTGTTTGGATGTTTAGTAAGAATAAATGTCCCATCTTCAAAACATTCTACAATTGGAAAGCCAACATCAATAAAGCTTTCTACTTTTTGCCAATCGGTAAAGTTTCCGCCCGTTGCTTGTGCGCCACATTCTAAGAGGTGTCCTGCAACAATTCCATGTGCAAGTTTATTGTAATCTGAAGGTTGCCAATCAAACTCATACATTAAAGGGCCAAGTGTAAGGCTTGAATCGGTTACACGGCCACAAATCACGATGTGAGGTTTTTCTTTTAACGCATCGACAATAGGTTGTGCGCCAATATAGGCATTTGCACACAGTATTTTATCTGTATACCCTTCGGCTTTTTCGCCAGTTTCCATATTATCTAAAGACACACCGTTTTTATGAAATGTATCGAGATTTGGATGAATATTATCACCATCAACAACAGCAACTTTTAAAGTGAGATTTTTTTTCTGAGCAAGAGAAAGAAGCGCGTCTTTGCACGCCAAAGGATTAATTCCGCCTGCATTTGTAACTATTGTAATTTGTTTTTCTACACATTCTTCTATAAGCGGTGTAATAGCAGAAATAAAATCGCGTGCGTATCCTAATTCAGGATTGCGAGACTTTTGTTTTTGCAAAATACTCATTGTAAGTTCGGCAAGATAATCAATTGTAATATAATCAAGTTTTAAAGCGCCTTGTACTTGGCGCCGAAGGGCGTAAGGATCATCACCCCAATAACCACCTGCATTGCCAATACGAATTACTTTTTTTTGATTCTGAACATTCGTTTCAGAATTATGATTACATTCTGTATATTCCATTTTGAGTCTCTTCTAAAGGCGCATTGAGTGTAATTGCTAAACTGGCAGCGAGTATACTTCGTGTATCCCTGATATCTATCACTCCATCATCCCAAAGTCTTGCAGAAGCATGATACGGATGACCTTCTTCTTCATATTTTTTTAAGATTGGTGTGCGTATTTTATTTAAATCTTCTTCAGTAAGAATTTCACCATTTTGCGCAAGTTGTTCTTGTTTAATTGTTGCCATTACACTTGCAGCTTGCTCACCACCCATCACGGATATGCGACTTGTTGGCCATGTCCATAAAAACCTTGGGTTATAAGCACGCCCACACATTCCATAATTTCCCGCTCCATAAGAGCCACCCATTAAAAGTGTTATTTTTGGAATGGCAGCAGTTGCAACTGCATGAACCATTTTAGCACCATCTTTTGCAATGCCAGCGCGTTCAACACTTGAGCCAACCATAAATCCAGTAATGTTTTGTAAGAAAAGAAGAGGAATTTTTTCTTTTGTGCACAGTTCAATAAAGTGCGTTGCTTTTAAGGCACTTTCTGAAAATAAAACTCCGTTATTTGCAATGATGCCACATGCAATGCCATTAATGTGCGCAAATGCTGTCACTAAAGTTGTGCCATAACGTTCTTTAAATTCTAAAAAACGGCTTTCATCAACAATACGTGCAAGTACTTCTCGCACATCTGTTTGTTTTCTTAAATCAGACGGCCATACACCTAATAATTCGTTAGGATTGTAAAGTGGATCAAGCGAAGTTTTAAAATTTGTTTGTGCGCAGGTTTTATAACCAAGATTTGCAACAATATCACGTAAAATACAAATAGCATGGTCATCGTTTTCAGCAAAATGATCGGCCACACCACTTAAACGAGTGTGAACATCTGCGCCACCTAAATACTCGGCTGTAACATCTTCGCCAGTTGCTGCTTTTACGAGTGGAGGGCCACCAAGAAAAATCGTACCTGTTTTATTTACAATCACGCTTTGATCGCTCATAGCAGGAACATAAGCGCCACCTGCAGTGCATGAACCCATCACTGCACTAATTTGTGGAATGCCTTGTGCGCTCATTTGTGCTTGATTGTAAAAAATGCGACCAAAATGTTCTTTATCTGGAAACACTTCCGATTGTTTTGGCAAAAATGCGCCACCACTATCTACTAAGTAAAGACAGGGGAGTTTATTTTGCATAGCAATTTCTTGCGCGCGTAAATGTTTTTTTACTGTGAGAGGGTAGTAAGCCCCGCCTTTCACTGTTGCATCGTTTGCAACAATCATACAAAGTTTGCCAGACACTTGTCCTATTCCTGCAACAACACCTGCAGATGGAACGCTATCTTCATAAACATTGTGTGCGCACAAATCTGCAATTTCTAAAAATGGAGTTTGCGCATCACAAAGTTTTGCAATTCGGTCGCGTACAAATAATTTATTTTGTTTTTTATGTTTGAGAAGATATTTCTCACCACCACCTTGTTGCAAAGATTTTTTTAATTCGTTAAGTTCTGTGGATAAATTTAGATTATGTGAAAAGTTATTTTTGTACTCATCTGAGTTTACAGAAATATTGGATTTAAAAATTGGCATACAATCTTCCTCATCATTTTGAGGGTAATATGCCTTTTGAAACGCAGAAAAGCAATTTCTTAAGAAATGGATAATAAAATAGTGAAAGTACTCTTTTTAAGTGATGTCATTACTCCGCCTTTAACAGGGATTGGGCGTTATGCTTATGAAGTGGCATCTGGCTTAAAAAACCACTCAGATATTGAAGATGTACAGTTTTTTCACAATTGTAATTTTATTGAAGATCCAAAAGAAATTATACAATCTGGGCAGGTTTTTACGGCTCTTAAAAAAAACGCCCCCTTTAGAGGTTTATTGCGTCCTATTTATCAAACATTAAGAAAAACGCTATTGAATTTGAAATCAAAACCCTACCAAGGTTATATTTTGCATTCTCCAAATTACTATTTATTTCCTTTTAATGGCCCTAAAATTGTAACCATTCATGATGTTTCGCATTTGCGGTATCCAGAATGTCATCCTAAAGACAGGATTCAGTATTTAAATAAACATATTCCAAAAGCGATTGCGCAGGCAAATCATATCATTACAGTTTCTGAATTTTCTAAGCGCGAAATTTTAGAATTTTATAAAATTCCTGAAAGTATGGTGAGTGTTACTCCGCTTGCTGCTGCGAGTAAATTTAAGCCCCGCACTGAAAATGAAACGGCTTCAATATTGCAAAAATACAAATTAATTTATGGACAGTATTTATTGTCGGTTGCAACATTTGAGCCCAGAAAAAATTTAAACCGTTTGATTGATGCTTATGCAAGTTTGCCTTTTCATATTAAAGATCAATATCCGCTTATTTTGGTTGGTGCTTCGGGTTGGGAAAATAAAGATTTACACTCAAAAATCAAAACACTTCTGAAAACAGAAAATATTTATTGCTTAGGTTATGTGTCCGATGATGATTTGCCCTATTTGTATTCTGGTGCGCGAGGTTTTGCGTATCCTTCTTTGTACGAAGGGTTTGGTTTACAAGTTTTAGAATCGATGGCGTCTGGAATTCCAATTGTAACATCAAATTCTACTTCGCTTGTAGAAGTTGCGGGAGATGCAGGCATTTTAGTGGATCCTGAAAATCTGGAATCAATTGCAGCAGGATTAAAGTCTATTTTAACAGATGATATACTTAGAAAAGAAAAAATTGAAAAGGGCTTTGCAAATGCTCAAAAATATAGTTGGAAAAAATGTTTGGATAGCACTATTAAGGCTTATAAATGTTGTTTAAAAAATTCTGGATCCCGTTGTCAAGCAACGGGATGACAAATAGTCAAGCAACGGGATGACAAACAGTCGAGCAACGGGATGACAAACGGCAACAGCTTCTTATATAATAGAATGATTTTGAATTTTTATGCCTAAAATACTACACATCTATAAAACATATTTTCCTTATAGCATGGGTGGGTGTGAGCAAGTTATACAAAGCATTGCGCGTTCAACACAAAATAATGGTTATGAACATTCATTGCTCAGTGTTTGTCCTAAAAATACGCTACAAATCCATAAATTTGACGATATTGCAGTGCGCAGTTACCCACAAACAGTTAATATCTCTTCTTGCCCAATGAGTTTAAGTTTAAGTAAGAATTTTAAAGAAGAAATTCAAAACGCAGATATTTTACATTATCATTTTCCGTGGCCGTTTGCAGATTTGTTGCATGTAACATTAGGGATAAAAAAACCAAGTTTAGTGACTTACCATAGCGATATTGTAAAACAAAAATTTCTTAATATGTTTTATGCGCCTTTGCGTGATAAATTTTTAAGTCAAGTCGATGCAATAGTGCCAACGTCAGAAAATTTATTAAATTCAAGTAAAGTTCTGCAAAAATACAAAGAAAAATGCTTCCCAATTCCCATTGGAATTGATGAAAAAGATTATTTTCCTATAAAGTCAGAATTGGCTCTCGAATATGAAAAACAATTTGGTAAAAAATTTATTTTGTTTGTTGGTGCGCTTCGTTACTATAAAGGCTTACATATTTTATTAGAGGCTGTTGTAAATACAAATGTAAAAGTTGTTATTGCAGGTACAGGCCCAATGGGAAAAAATCTCAAAGAGCAAGCAAAACGTTTAAATTTGCAGAACGTACATTTTTTGAATTTTATTTCAGACGAAGAAAAATCTGCGCTTTTAAGTGTCTGTCGAGCAGTTGTATTGCCTTCTCATTTACCATCGGAAGCATTTGGTGTTGCGTTGGTGGAAGGTTTAATTTTTGGAAAGCCTTTAATTTCAACAGAGCTTGGGACGGGTACAAGTTTTGTAAATTTAAATTATCAAACGGGATTTGTCGTAAAGCCTTCTCATGTAGTAGAATTACAAAATGCTTTAACGCTTTTATGTACAGATGATGTGCTTTCAGAAAAAATGGGTATAGAGGCTCGAAAACATTATGAAAAATATTTTACTGCTGAAAAAATGAGTTCTTCATATTCGGAACTCTACCAAAAACTCTTAGTTTAGTGTAGATATTGAAAATATTAAGCGCATTTCTTGATAGGAAATTTTATGACAACAACGGATTTTACACAGCCATCACAGTTTTCTCTTGCCGTGCAAGATTTTGCTCAAGGGCTTAGAAATTGGCGTGTGTGGTGGTATTTAAGTAGTCAAGATATTCGATTACAGTATCGACGTTCATCATTGGGTCCATTGTGGATAACCTTGAGTATGGCAGTGACTATTTACTCGATGGGTTTTTTGTATGGAAAGCTTTTTAAACTTGATCTGCAAACTTATTATCCACATTTAGCACTTGGTTTGCTCTCTTGGAGCTTAATTTTAAACCTTGTAAATGAAGGTGTTAATACATTTGTAGATTCTGAACAGTTTATTAAACAGATGAAACAACCCTATTTTACTTTTATTTTTCGAACAACGAGTCGGATATTTTTAACTTATTTTCATAATATAATTGTATTAGTTCCAATCTATATTTTTTTGCGTCTCCCAGTGACTTCAGCAATGTGCTTCATTCCAATTAGCTTGTTTTTGGTTTGGCTGAACGGAATTACATATTGCACTATTTTATCAATTTTAAGTACAAGATTCCGTGATTTAAAGCCTATTATTTCTAGTTTCATGCAAGTAATATTTTTCTTAACACCGGTAATTTGGTCGGCAAGCATGTTAAGTGAAAAAGGGCAAAATCTCATTAATTTAAATCCATTCGTGCATTTTTTAAATATACTACGCGAACCATTCTTAGGACGAATGCCAACACCATTAAGTTTATCTGTTGTTTTAGGAATTACATTAATTGGGTTAGTGGGCAGTTCTATTGTCTTTGTCAAATTCCGTGCTCGCATTGCATACTGGATATAAGGTTTAAAACTATGTCTGAAATAATCTTAGATTCTGTTTCTGTCGATTTTCCAATTTATAATTTAAATGCGCGTTCTTTTAAAAAACAACTTTTAAGCTTCACAACTGGTGGGCTTATTAAAGATCAAGAACGCAAATGTGTAGTTGTAAAAGCACTCGATAATATTTCGTGTAAAATTAGTGATGGTGATCGTGTTGCGCTAATTGGTCATAATGGCGCAGGAAAAAGCACATTTCTTCGCGTACTTGCAAAAATTTATGAACCAAGTTCAGGCAATATTCATTTTAATGGTAATGTGTATCCGTTATTCGATATTAAATTGGGTTTTAATCAAGAGTCTACAGGATACGAAAATATTTTTTTAAGAGGCCTTTTATTAGGATTTTCTAAAGCTAAATTACTCGAAAAAATTGATGAAATTATAGAATTTTCTGGGCTCGGAAATTACATCCATATGCCTATTCGCACATACTCACAGGGTATGCAAATGCGACTTGCGTTTTCTGTTACAGTTAATGTTGAACCTGATATTTTATTGTTAGACGAAGCAATTGGTGCTGGCGATAAAGATTTTAAAGCAAAAGCTCAAGCCAAACTAAGTGAACTTATGGAAAAAGCTAAAATAGTCGTCTTAGCTTCGCATGACAATAATATTTTGGAAAGAATTTGTAATAAAGCATTTATATTTACACATGGAAAAATTACTTTCGTAGGAAGTGTTAAAGATGCGCTTGATGTTTATAATGGTAAAACAGATGCGCCTAAAACTTCGATTATTTCTCCTAATAGAGATCCTTCATCTATTACAGATACAGCAGTGACTTAAAATGATAAAACTTGATCGTAAGCAATTTGAGAATCCTTCTGTAACAGTTATTATTCCATTTTATAATGGCGCGCATTTTATTGAACGTGCTCTTAATAGTATTTTAAAGCAGTCTATTCTTCCGAATGAAATTATTATTGTTAATGATGGATCTAAAGAATCAGAAAGAACTTTTCTTGAATCCATAAAAGACAAATATAAATTTATAATATTAAATAAAGAAAATGGTGGTCAAGGTTCTGCTCGTAATGCAGGAGTCAAAATAGCAAATTCAGATTTTATTTCGTTTCTTGACCAAGATGATTATTATCTTGTTAATCATATTGAAGACCTTGTGAATGCACTTCCGCAAAAAGATCTTAATTTTGGCTTTGTATATGCTGATGTCTGTATTGCAAATGAAAAAGGCCAAATATTGGAAAAAGGCGTAACTGTCAGGCACTTGCCACATCCCAAAACAACAGTCATTGAGTGTATTCAGAAGGACATGTTTATTCTGCCTTCCGCTACTCTTATTTCAAAAGAAGCCTTTTTATTAGTAGGCGGTTTTGATGATAAGCTTATGGGATATGAAGATGATGATCTGTTTTTAAGGTTTTTCTTAGCAGGGTTAAGTAGTACCTTTATAAAAAATTTGGTCACAGTGTGGTGTATTAACAGTCAAAGCACTTCGTTTAGTATTTATATGCTCCGTAGCCGATTTCATTTTTTTAAAAAAGTATGTGAAAACTTTCCTGATGAGCCCTATAGAGGTAAATTTTATTTTGCAGATTATATAGTACCAAGGTTTGGAGGATTATTTGTCTCTGAATCAATGAATGCTGTTATACGGAATTGTACTTACCAGTCTGAAATCCATAATATGTTAAAATTTTATTGTAGAGCTATTCAAAAAAATAAATTTGTTGCTAAAAAGAAAAAACTAAAAACTGTTGTAATTAAAACTGTTTTTACATTTTTTCCTTCTTCCATAATAAAATTTCTCTTCAGTTTTTTTAAGATCTCATTTCTGAGTTCTATTTTTGGTTTTTTGTTGAGACGAAAAAAAACTCAGCTTCCTTTATCTACAGCAATTATACGCAGAGAAGCTTTTGCCAAAGGCACTATGCAAAATTAATGCAATATTCATTGAGAATCTAGATAAAATTTTTAAATTGTTTTTCCAATTCGTCAGACCAAAGTGGCATTGCAAAATCAAAGGTGCGTTCAAATAAATTGGTATTTAAAGTAGAATTTTTAGGTCTTTGAGCAGCAGTTTTGTACTCTGCACTTTGAATACCAATAATATTTTTATGATCTAATTCTAATTTTATGTTTTTAGCTTTTGCGTTTAGCGCAATCGAGGTGGCAAACTCATGCCAATTCGTAATGCCTTTTGGGGCAAAATGATAAAGACCAAACTCTCCTTTATCAAATTCGTATTTTTGTAAAATAGCTAATGTTGCTTCTGCCAGTAAAGAGGCAGAAGTAGGAGATCCGAATTGATCATTGACGATTTGAATTGTTTTTTTGTTTTTTGCTAAATTTAAAATTGTTTTGACAAAATTTTTTCCATGTGCTGAATACACCCAACTTGTGCGTAAAATAACATACTGGCATCCTGAAGACACAATATTTTGTTCACCTTTTAATTTAGATTGACCATAAATATTTAAAGGATTGGTTTTATCAGTTTCAACATATGCATCTTTTTGGGATCCATCGAAAACATATTCGGTTGAATAATGAATAAAAAATACATTATTTACTTTTGCATATTCTGCCATAATTCTGGGAGCAATCGCATTAATTTGAAAAGCATTCTCTGTTTCGGATTCAGCTAAATCAACTGCAGTGTATGCAGCTGCATTAATAATGACATTAGGAGAGTGTTGATTCAGTACCGTTTTGATATCAGTTGTCTTATAAAGATTACATTCTTCTCGACCAATTCCAACAAAGTCGATATTGTGTTGTTGAAATAAATGAGTGCATGCGCGACCAACTTGTCCGTTCTTACCAAAAATTAATATTTTCATTTTTTAATGCTTATAAAGTGGAAACGTTCTTTCAGAAATTTCATTGAATTTAGGATTTTTAAGATCTTTCTCAGAGAGAATAGGCTTTTCTTTGATAGGCCATTCTATTCCAATTTCCTCATCATTCCAAGACAATCCGGCTTCATATGTGGGATTGTAGTAATCGCTGCATTTATAGCTAAAAATGGCTGTAGAGCTTAATACATAAAATCCATGAGCAAAGCCTTTTGGAATAAAAAGCTGATGATGATTTTTGTCATTTAGAGTAGATCCAAACCATTTTTTAAATGTTGGAGAGCCTTTTCTTAAGTCTACTGCAACATCAAAAACCTCTCCATAGACAACTGACACTAACTTATCTTGTGCGTGCTCTGTTTGAAAATGCAACCCACGTAAAACATTTTTGGAAGAGGCCGAAAGATTGTCTTGTACAAAATTTATATTTATTCCAAAATCTTTGTATCGTTTTTCTTGATAGGTCTCTACAAAAAAACCTCTCGCATCTTTAAAAACCTTGGGTTTAATTAAAAAACAATCTTTTAGTCCGGTATCAATAATTTCCATTTTATCTTTCTAATAGAGATAATAAATATTGACCATAGCCATTTTTAATAAATTGTTGTGCAAGTTTGTTTAACTCTGCGTCATTAATGTATCCTTGTCTCCACGCAATTTCTTCTGGCGAGGCCATTTTTACGCCTTGTCGAGTTTCTAAGATATGTACATATTGAGATGCGTGTAGCAATGACTCGTGAGTGCCTGTATCAAACCAGGCTGTTCCGCGTGGTAAAATTTTCACATTAAGCGTATTTTCATTAAGGTACAATGAATTTAAATCTGTAATTTCAAGTTCACCACGAAGAGAGGGTTTAAGAGATTTTGCAAAGTTGACAACTCGATTGTCATAAAAATATAATCCTGTAACTGCATATCGCGATTTAGGATTTTTGGGTTTTTCTTCTATGCTGACGGCTTTGCCTGTTTTATCAAAATCAACCACCCCATATCTTTCAGGGTCGTTTACTTTATAAGCAAAAACAGTAGATTTTTTATCAGAGATAGAAGATTTTAGTAATTCAGGTAATCCATGCCCATAAAAAATATTATCGCCAAGAATGAGACAGACACTATCATTTTTAATGAAATTTTCTCCAATAATAAATGCTTGTGCAAGACCATCGGGCGATGGCTGGGGAGCGTATTCGATATTAATCCCCCACTGAGATCCATTCTTAAGTAGTTCTTTAAAACGCGGAAGGTCTGTAGGGGTTGAAATAATCAAAATATCTTTTATGCCTGCCAGCATTAATGTACTTAAAGGATAATAGATCATCGGTTTATCATAAATAGGAAGGAGTTGTTTTGAAACAACTTGAGTTAGCGGATACAATCGAGTTCCTGATCCACCTGCGAGAATTATGCCTTTCATACTTATCCTTTAACAAGAAAAAAAATTAATAGTATGTATATATCTTTTCATGATTTATCATATATATGCGAGATTTTTTAATCTATTTTTAAAAAAAATAAAAAGCAAATAGGAGGATAGATGGAAGCTCAAATAGAAAATAACGATACATTAATACAAGAGTATAAATTTATTGATGAGCTTAAAACAATTAGTAAAAACGCAGGACAAGCGATTCTTGAAGTTTATGAAACGTATAAGCACTCTCATTTATCTGAAAAAAAGAATTTTGTTAATTATAAAAGCGATAAAAGCCCGGTTACAAGTGCAGATTTAATCTCAAATAAAATTATAATAGAGGCGCTTCAAGTTCTGACACCAGCTATTCCAGTGGTTTCTGAAGAGGATCAAAATTCCTGGGAATATAGAAATGCGAATAGTTTGTTTTGGATTATTGATCCACTTGATGGCACTAAAGAATTTTTAAAATGCACAGGTGAGTTTACTGTAAATATTGGTTTGATACAAAATGGAGTTTCTATTTTTGGTATGATTTATGTACCAGTTAGTCAGGAATTATTTTGGGGCAGCGCAAAAATTGGTGCGTTTAAAGAGATGCAGGATAAGATTATTCAATTGCAAGTTTTTGATTTTAAAGATCAAACAGAAGTGAGAGTAATTGCCAGTAGAAGCCACCTAAATTCTCAAACGCAAGATTTTATCAATAAATTAAAATATCCGTCTAAAATTATTGGTGCAGGAAGCTCATTGAAATTCTGCCGAATTGCTGAAAATAAAGCAGATTTATACCCAAGGTTTGGTCCAACATGTGAGTGGGACACTGCTGCAGGGCAAAGTATATTAGAGGGTGCTGGTGGTTTAGTGGTTCAAGAGAATGCGGAGCGATTATTATATGGCAAAGCAGACAAACTAAATCCTTATTTTATTGCATGTAATACTCTTTTTCAAAATTTTATTTCATAAAAGTTCTTTTGAACCAACGGATTGGTTTGGTTAATTTCCAACTTAAAGAATTTTTCAAATATTTTACTTCGTTCTTTAAACCATTATTTTCAGATTTTAATATGTGAAATTGCTGTAATTTTGTATTTTGATTGTAGTTATCATTATTCATGTTGTTGTAAAAAATATTTTTTGTATAAGCGCTTAAAGCATTTGTATCAGAGATATATTTTGAAATAAATTGAGTAGCCACAATTGGTATAATAAGATTATTTTGAAATGTGGAACAAAGAAGATAAATAAGTTCATATTTAGGTAAAGACTCTAAATAAGGCATGTTATTATTTTTGGTATTGAAATTAATAATGTCAATTATATCTATGCGGTTGCAATTTTTATGGATGGACTCTAGTAAGTTTGGCAAAATGAAATACATTTCATTTTGAGTTCGTATATTGTGTTTTGAGGAACTTAAGTTTTTGTTATTATCGAGTACGCGATATTTTAATAAAGGTTTTTCAATAATCTTAACATTTCCAACATTAAAGCAACGAAAATAAAAATCAAAATCTTGTAACTGCACGGATGCTAGATGAAATTTACCTATTTTTTTAAAAAGTGCGGCTGGAAATAGAGCGCTTGATGCATTAAGAGTATTTCCAAATTGTAAAAAGTTTAACAAGTGCTTTGATGCTGATTGATTCTCAATATTAAACACTGACTTAAGATATTCAGGGGTATTAATTTTTACCGAAGAATCGTTTATAAAGTCAACATAACTAAAAACTGCACTTAAATTTGGGTTTGCTTTGAATTCCTTAAGCTGCATCTCAATTTTATTTTGATAGTAAACATCATCACTAGCAGTTATTGCAATAAATTCACCGCGGCATTTTTCTATTCCATAATTAAAAGCGCTGCTCGGCCCTCCATTTGCTTTATAAAAAACATTTATTCTTGAATCTGTTGAGCCTAATTTTTTTAGTAGATCACAAGAGCCATCTGTTGAGCCATCATCTACTATTATCAGCTCAATATTTGAATAACTTTGTTTGCAGATTGCTGCCACAGCTTCGCTTATATAGGCTTTGTGATTATATGATGACATTACTATTGAGACGAGTGTGTTGTTTGCCATTATCTATATCTTAGTTGTATTCGAGTTTTTTACTGTTCTGAGTCAATTCTTTATACTGTTGAATAATTCTTTTAATTTTTTCTGAAGTAGGATCTATATTGTGTAAGACATAGGCCGTGATTTCTGCAAGATAGTCTGTAAATTCGTATTTTTCGATAGCATAAAAGTTAACTGATAGAGGCTTACCTGGAATATATTTTGCAAAAGGTTTTACATGTTTTACAACAGAGGCGCCAGTTGCAACAATGGAGTATTGTCCTACAACAGAATATTGTACAACTGTTGCTCCCATTCCAAGGTAAGCATAATCTAATATATTTGTAAGACCAGCTAATACACAGGAAGCTGCAAGTACAGCGCCATTACTGATGATGCTATCGTGTTGAACATGGACATTTGGCATTATATAAACATGATTTTTAATCACAGTATTTGCATTATATGCAGGCTTTTGGATTGAAGAAAATTCACGAATAATATTTTGATTGCCAATGATTATGTTGCTTTTTGAGCAATCATAATAGGGGTTACGTGTATCTGCACCAGGAGAACCAACCACAACATTTGGACCAATAATATTATTATCACCTATTTCAAGGGGGCCGGTGAGTATTGTATATGGTTTAATTTGATTGCCAGATCCTAATTTTATTTCACCTTCCATAATGACAGTTTTATGGATGCAATTCATAAGCTGATCCAGAAGTAAGTGATATGTTTTTTTCTTGATAAAAGTTCTTGATATAATAAACAATTTTCTCTTGTTGCTTATTAGTGAGGTGCGGACCAATTGGTAAACTTAAACATTCATTATGAATTTTTTCACTAATTGGAAAAGTTTCTTGCTGCATTTCTATGTATGCATTTTGTTTGTGCGGAGGAATGGGATAATGAATGACAGTTTGAATATTGTTTTCTAACAAATATTTTTGCAATGCACTTCTATTAACATCTCGAATCACAAATAAATGCCAAACCGATTCAAAACATTGGTAAGTTGGTAAAATGCAATTTAAGCCAGATAAATTTTCTAGATAATACTTTGCAATTTTTTGTCTTCTTGTGTTCCACTCATCTAATATTTTAAGACGCTCAGACAATACTGCTGCATGAATTTCATCGAGTCGTGAATTATGACCTTTATAAATATTTTCATATTTTTTATGAGAACCGTAGTTTCTTAATGCTCTTACTTTTGTTGCTAAAGTTGAATTGTTTGTTGTAATAGCACCGCCATCACCTAAAGCTCCAAGGTTTTTTCCGGGGTAAAAACTAAAGGCCGCAGCGTGTCCCGTGCTTCCAACTCTTTTGTCTTTATACTTTGCGCCGTGGGCTTGCGCAGCATCTTCAATGACTTTTAAATTGTATTGATTTGCAAGGTCCAAAATTGGAGACATATCGGCAGAAAAACCGTATAAATGAACAGCAATAATCGCTTTTGTTTTTTTTGTAATTTTTTGTTCAATTAAACTTGGATCAATATTATAAGTTAAAATATTAGGTTCTACAGGTATTGGTGTGGCCCCAACATACGAGACGGCAAGCCAAGTTGCAATAAATGTGTTTGATGGCACAATAACTTCATCGCCTGGTCCAATATCAAATGCTTTTAAAATCAAGGTTAAAGCATCTAATCCATTCCCAACTCCAATAGTATGTTCAACACCACAGTAACGACTAAAGGCTTCTTCAAATGTTTTGCATTCATCACCCAAGATAAAGGTAGATGAAGATAAGACTCTATCAATTGCATTTTTTGTTTGTGTTTGGATTTCGGTAATTTGAGATTTAATGTCTAAAAATGGGATCATAGTTTAGTCTTTGCTGCTAATTTTAAAAATGTATCATAATCGCGAATATAATCATCACTATCATAAAGCTCTGATGCAAAAACGATACAAACAGAGCCAGGGCTAAAGTGAGTTAAATTTCTCCAAATCATTGGGCAAATATAAAGACCTTGCGAAGGTTCTGCAAGCTGGTATGTTTTTTCTTCAAATCCATCATGAAGTCGAAGTTTAAAACTGCCACAAATAGGTACAATAAGTTGATGTAATGCTTTGTGCGCATGCCCACCCCGGTCGCCATGCAAAGGTACATCATACAGATAATACACTCGTTGAATTGCAAATGGAATCTGCGAATAATTTTCGAGAAAAGTTAAATGGCCACGTTCATCTGAAATTTTTGGTAAATTTATTAACTTGATATCTTTTAGCATGATTAGCACCAAAGTTATACTGTAGTGAAAATGTATAATCAAAATTTTATAATTTAAGTATCATATTATATCAAATTATATTCTTTCATTTGTATTTACCATTTATCCCAAAACGATAAATCACGGTCAATGATTTTTTCCAATTTTTGTACATCGTCAGCAAAGTGTTGGTCATAAATTTGTTTTTTGTATTCTTTAGTTAGCTTAGGCGGAACTTTAAATGTGTGTGATTCTGCCAAAAGCTGCGCACTTGGATTAACAACTGTTTTTCTCGCAGTGTGACGCAAAGTAATCCCTAATGCATTTTTAGGTATTGTTGGTTTCGACTCTATTTGATGCGATTTCGGCTTTGAGGAAGTGGAGAAGGACTTTAAGAGTTTTTGAAGCAAATTTGGTGATGGCGATTTTTGCTTATTGAGTTCAGTGAGTATTGTTTCGTTGTTAGCAAGGCCATCCTCAAAATATTCAAATTTTGAATTTTTATTTTCATGAATTTTTACATTTGAGTTTATCTCTACATCAGGATTCACACCTAAAAATTTAAATAATTTCTTGAAAGTCATTGGAGCATTTTCTGCTAGGTCAGTTTCCATCACAATAAAAAACATATTTTTTTTAGAAAAATATGATAAATAATTTTCAATATGTTTTGCATATAAACTAGCGTATAGAGGATTGAAATTAGTTTCTTGAAGTTCGAATTTTTCAGCGATTATTGAAAGTTGAGCCTCAAAAGTAGAGCTGTTTGTAAGTAAATTATTATAATGCATTAAATAATCTGAATAGGCTCTTTCTACAGGGTTTCGAAGACAAAAAATGATTTTCATGTCGGGCCCTAAATGCTCCAAAATCTTTTTTGGAGCATTTTTGTCAAATAGGTAACTTGGGCAAATTTCACCAACAGCTTTGTGATTTGCTGCAGCAAAAAAATTTCCTTCATATTTAGAATATACAAATGAATTGGGTACATGCACATTTTTTGTATCAAAAAAATGTGTTTCTTTGCATGCAGGTAGATATATTTCAGGATGTTTTTTTAAAACAAAATCTAGTGTAGTAGTGCCAGATTTTGGTGCTCCTACGCCAATAAAATTAGGTAACATTTTTATTAGATCCTTTTAATGATGAAATGAAGCATTTGAGAAATGTAATAATTGACACTGAAATTTTTCGATGTCAATTGTATAGTCTGTAGTAAGGCTATAAGGATTTTCAGATTTGCCACATAAAATTTTTAAATTAACATCTAATGTTTGTGCTACAGTAGAAAAAATATATGGATTTATATGAACATAATCATATGTCAACATTAAAATGTTCGTCTTTTCTGCGCAAAATACTATGTTCGCCATTGCTGCACCGCCGCAGCATATAATTGTATGTGCATCAGCGAATATTTGTTGTTGTTCCGCAAAAGAGTGTTTTTCTGGTGAAATAATTTCAAATCCTAAATCAGTAACGTACTTTTTTATTTCTTCTATATTTATGAGATCCCGTCCATGGTTTGAATTTGTACGATTAATAAAAATTTTTTTAAATGGTTTGCGGTAAATGAATTGTGGCATTCTTTTATTTTTTAAAAAATTTATGGCAAGTGGAGAAATAATAAAGTCTCGAGAAAAATCAGGTTTTTGATCAAACGATAGATCATGACAGATAGAAAGAAAAGAAGGAAAAATTAATTTTTTTACATATACTTTTTGAAATCTTTCAATTTTAATAAAGTGTACTTTTTCTTCAAAGTAACATTTTGCAGCTTCAATAG
>CAYGQR010000001.1:157668-230439 GCA_964352255.1 uncultured Oligoflexia bacterium | reverse complement strand
CGCATCTGCAACTACTTCTGGTAACTTTAGCATTACTTCGGGTACTGCTTCCGGAGATTTTGCAACCATTGCCTCCAAGAATGGAGTAATTTATAGATCTGGAGAAGGGATTGAAGCGCGTTTGACGGCAGCTTTTACTACAGGCGGTACTGCTAATTCTACACAGTTTGCCGGTATGACAAATGTAACAGACCGAATTGCATTTGGTTATAGTAATACAACATTTGGAATAGAGCATTCTTATGGTGGAGTTGCTCAAGTTGCTACAATCACGATTACAGCTTCCTCAGCAGTGGCAACAAGGAGTGTTACGCTTAATGGGCTTACAGATGCGGCTTTACCATCCGTTGGAGGGGGTTCGATTGCAGATGTTTCGTCCACTTTAGTAGATGCTCTTAATAATAGTACTGTTTTTAGTAGTTTATGGAGTTTTCAACAAACGGACATAGGTGCAATTATTTGTGTCGCTAAACAGAGCGGGCCACGAAGTGGTAGTTATGCCCTCACTGTGCCGAGCAGCACTATTAGCGGAAGTACTGCAACTGGTGTTGCATTAACTACCGATTTTGTTGCACAAGCTTCTTGGAATATTACCACAAGCCCATTTGCAGGGTTTGATTCTACAATGCTTAATATTTATAGAATTACTTTTGGTTATCTAGGAGTCGCAAATATTGTTTACTCTGTTTATAATCCAAATATTGGCAAATATGTTCCTGTGCATCAACTAAAGTGGGCAAATACACAAACTTTTCCGCATACAACTTCACCAGATTTTTCTATTGGCATTGGTGCTCAAAGCACTGGTGCTATATCAGCTCGTACTGTTCAAAGTGCTTCTATGTATTTGGCTATGCAAGGCAAACTTCGACCTACTAATATAGCGTATTCGATTAGTGGGCCAACCTGGACAACTGGCGCATTTTGGCCAATTGTTTCAATAGCAAACCGAATTTATTATGGGAACAAACCAAATCGTGGAAAAATTATTCTTTCCGCAGTTAATGCCAATAACGAAGGCAGTAACACTGCAATAATGACTTTAAACAAAAATTTTACGATTTCTCCTGCAGAATATTTTTATGTAAATGAAGACAATTCTATAGCACTGACTGATAATTTAGCTTTGATATATCTTACAACTGGAGTTGAGATTGCTTCATTCACCGTTCCTGCTTTTACGTCTGTTCTATTTCCTTTGACTGATTTAGGAATTACGTTACTTCCCGGTGAAAAGTTTACGGTTGGAGGAGAATCGGTTACAGGTACTACAGATATATCTGCTACTATAAGCTGGACCGAAGACCACTGAAGTCAAAAAAGTGACGATTTTTTATCAGTTTTTTCCGATTTTGAGTCACTTGTGTCTATGCTATAATTAAAACACATACTTTTATGTACATTGAGAATGAAAACTTCAAGGAGGAAGTTTAATATGTATAGAACTATAGGTATTATACATTTAAGTTTGATTTTTTGTGCTTGTTTTTCAGCTACACATGAAAATATGACAAATTATCATTCGCCTTTTAAACCTATGGAAGGAACTGGTGGTGGTAATAGTGGTGATGATAGTGTGTCCAGCGGTGGTACGTTTATTCAAACTCTAGATATTGCCACAGCAAATTTTATCGACGCAAGTCTTAGTATTAGTGGTTGCACTAATGGAGACACCATATACTGCCAAGTAAATATGTTCGATAACACCGATGAAATAAAACTTGCCACATATGAACCATGGGGAACATGCTCTGGAGGTGTTTTAAGCTTAATGGGTAGCGACCCGGTTATGTGTAGTACTAGCAATACAATTATATCAGCTGTGATATGCACAGATACCACTAATGGCACCCCCTTAATTGCGGGTGTTGGTAATACAATAAGTGCAACATGTACTTAATGTAATACAACATACTGTAAAGAATACTTCTGATTTACCGAAAAAGTACGTCATTTTTTAAGAACCCTATTTTTATAAAATCTGCAGAAATCATGCACAGTATAATAAATTTTGTATTTTTTTTTCGAGATCAATCGCTTTTTGAAATTTAACTTGTCAAAAAATTTTATGAGATAATTAGTGGAGGCTGAAACACTTCTCATGAAAGTCTTTTTAAAAATTCTGGAGGATTCGATGAGTACACATAATAAAAAAATCAAAATGACTGCTTCTTTAAGTATTGTAGCTCATACTGCAACTTTATTAGGAGCAGGCATTGCAGGTTATTCTACTGCAATGAGTTCAGATGATTATCTTAATACTTCTGATGTAGATTTTGATGAAATTGTTTTTACTGAAGGCACTGGTGGTGGTAGTGCCGGTGATGATTCTTTAGAGCCAGGTGGTACACATTCTATTACAATTGTTGGATCTACTACAACAAATCGTGTTGACTTTACACTAAGTTATACAGTTACATGCCCAGCGGATAATTACATTAACTGTACTGCATTTTTGTTTAACGGTGATAACATGCTTGCAGAAGTTTCTTTTCAGGGAACATGTGCAGCTGCAGGAACATCGGCAAGCTTTGCGTCTAGTTTTAGAAGACGTGCAAGTACTTGTGGCGCTGGTGATACTGCACAAGTAAACTGGAGTTGTGTAAATCAAGATACAAATAGTGTTCTGAATTGGGATACTGGTTCATCTGGTCAAGCATCGAGTATTGATTGTTAATTTTTTAGATATAAGAATTTGGTATTGATATGTTTCAAAGCTCTGACGTAGATGTTTTAGAATATGAAAAAAACAATAACCCTATTGTATATGAATCTTTTTTAGATTCTGCGCCATTCGAAGTTTTAGATGGTAACAATGGGGGGCCTTATGTATTACCGGGTGGTTTGCATAGTGTGGTATTGAATGCCGAGACTTCACGAAGATTTAGCTTTGAAGTTACGGTCACCTGTACGCATCCACTCGATTACATTTATTGTGATGGTACGTTATTTAACTCTGGAAGTGGTGAAGTGCTCACAACTGTGACTTCACAGGGAAGTTGTAATGTAGCAGGCACATTTGCATCTGGTTCTTTTACGTCTGTTTCAACAAGATGTCTTGTTGGCACAACTTATAATTTAAACTTTACTTGTATTAATCAAAGTACTTTTACGGCGACTCGTGGCAGTGTAGCAAGTAGAACACAAAGCTTTGTTTGTGCTGGATAAAATGAGCAGATAGTTTTTTATATCTGAAAAACATTAAAAATTTTTAAACAGCGCTGCAAGTAACATTTGGTGGCATCGAATCAATTGTTAATGATGTTCCTGTTGTCGTATTCACACAGTTAATTGTAATCCAAACACAACTACTTCCTGTGCAAGAATATTCGCAATCAATTCCTGTAATATTAAATGGACTTAGATCATAATTTTCACATGTATCGGCTCGACGCCATGTGTGCACAAGTGGTGATGCAAATGAAGGATTACTATTGTTTAAAATATCTACATAACAAATTAAATAATCTGTAGGAGCTTTACAAACAGGTGTAACAGTAAACCCTATATTTCGACTTGCAGCAGAGCTTAAAGTTGCCGTCATTGTACCGCCACAGGAAGCACATTGGGTAGGAGAAGGTGGTTGAGGCGGATTTGGATTTATATTTCCTGTGCCCCCCCCCTGATTATTGGAGCAGGAAAGCAAATTTGTGAAAAGAAATAATGCAGTTAAAAATCCAGATCTTTTAAAAAGTTTCATCATTAAAATTACGACCCATATTATACAAAAAAGATTTTTTTCCTTTTATCAAAATTTAGGCATACTTGTCGAGTTTTGCACGCAGAAAGTTGTGCTTTAAAATTGATTGTGTATATTTATTCTAAACTTAAATACTAAAATTTTATTGGAGTAAATATGCAAATATCTCTTTTGGCTGTTGTACTTATGGTTAAAAATGAAGAACATGCGATTGTAAAAACTTTGTTACCTTTTATTAAGTCAGGCGTAAAAGATTTTTTGATATTTGATACAGGTTCTGAAGATGGAACAGTAGAAGTTACAAAATCTTTTTTTGCAGAACATAATTTGAATGGTTTTGTTGATCAAGAAAAATTTATTGATTTTGCAACATCAAGAAATCGTTCTTTAGTACTTGCTGAGCAATATTTTCCTGAAACAAAATTCTTTGCTGTGATTGATGCCGATTGGTATATTCATGGTGCTGATAAATTACTTGAATATTGTGATGAAAATAAAGATGATAATTATCCTGTTTATATGATTCGTTTATTAGCTGGGAATACAGAAATTGCAATTCCGCGTTTGTTTAGAGCGGCGTCAAAAAATAGATTTAGAGGTGTTGTGCATGAAGAGCCAGAAGATAAAGCTCGTGATATTCTGCCAGCCGAAATTTATTTTGAATGCTCGCAAGATCGTGCTCATTTACGTAAATCAAGAGCGCGCTATCAAAGTGATGTAAATCTTTTACTTAAGGATTATAAAAAGCATCCTACAAATCCCAGAACCTTATTTTATATTGGCCAAACTTATGAATGCCTTGGCGAGCAAAAAAACGCTTATAAGTATTATGTAAAAAGAAGTGCGTTTAAAGTTCATCCAGAAGAAGATCACATTACTTTTTTTAGATTAGGTTATTTAGCAGAACATTTATCTTTAGTAGAAAATAAAATTACATGGGAAACAGCCTATGAATATTATTTAAAATCTTATTCGGTTCACGCCTGCAGAGTAGAACCAGTGCTTGCCATTGCTTCCCATTACTTAAAAGAGTTTCCTCAATATAGTTATATACTTTTAAATCATGCCTGCAGAATGCCATATCCTGAGGATGATTGCATGTTTATTCAAAAACATATGTACCAATATACAAGATATGAACTTTTAAGTGCATGCGCGCATTCTGTGTATGAATATGAAGTCGGCAAAGAAGCTACACTGAAAGCCTTAGAACATTCTCCCGATAATGCAAAACTAAAACAAAGATTAGAAGTGTATAATTTGTATTTAAAACGCGATGCTGAACAATTAGAATTACAAAATGCTAAAAAGAAATCAAAAATAAACTCTACGCCAGATGCGCAAGCATCTGCACTTTCGAAACTTTCTCCGTTACAGCAAATTGCTCAACTCCAACAATAAACACTGTTGGAGTTTTTTTCTTTCTCTGAATTCAATTTCTATTTGTGCACAAACACTAAAAAAATGTTCGATTTTAGAATAAGAAATTTTTTGAACGGCTTTTTTAACATTGTCTTGTGCAGGATAAGGTATTTTTGCATTTTGTAATGCCCGGGATATATTATTGTGATGTTGCAATTCAACATGCACAGCTACGACTTGTTTAAAAAAATAAATCAATGCGTACAGAATAGATGCAGGTTCAGCCCCGTTTTGTAGATACTGCTCAATGCGTATATCAAGAAGGGGTAAGTTATTTTCAAGTAATGTGTTAATTATATCAAAGCTTGAAATTGGGGCATCGGGCAGTTTTGCATTTTCAAAATTTAATTTGCCATCACGCATACGTTCAAAGTGCAGAGCACAAAAATAAAGATTATTATTATAAATAGTAAGTGCTTGGCTTGCCAATTCTGCAAATGAAACAGATTCAAGGTATTTTTGAAAATGCTGTTCAGAATTATTTGATGTTTTGTGTTGAATATTTAAATAATTTCCGATTAATATTTCGGCACATTTTTGACGCTCTGAATCTTTGGGGCTATAGCTTAGATATTGTTTTCCATTTGGTAAAAACTCTGTATTGAGACTGTTTCGAAAATTTGTTTTTCCAAAGATAAAAAGAATATTTTCGGCGCTTGGAATTTTTTGAGTAAGTTGTTTTTTGATTGTGATTTTTTCATCAAGCACAATAAGAGCATTTTGAACTGGCTCAAAAAGATCGTTTTGCCTAACGTATTGTATATAGTCAGAAATAGCAGTTTGGCCGGTAAAAACTTTTGGTTTGTTTTGTGTAGTTTTGTTAAGGACGGCTTCAGCGCATTTATAAAAAATGGAATCATCACTTAACACAAGGGTACAAGCGGTGTTTAAGCGGCCTAATAAAATATTTGTAAGGAGTTTTCTTGCTTCAATCTTTTCCATGTTAACTGTATAATACAAAACCTTGCATATAGGCTACACTTTCGTTAAGAGAACATTATGGAACAGTCAATAAAATCAGAATCAGTTGAACTACGTGCACCCCTTGTTGGCCAAGGCACAACTTTTAGTACAGTTACTGAAGCGGTTGCTTCCAAAGCAAATCGTAAAGTTGGTAAAGGTTGGTATATTGTAACCGGCATCTCTTTTGTTGGGGTTGTTATGCTCCATATTGCGCTTGGATACCTTTTTTGGGAAGGCGTAGGAATTTGGGGTAATAATAATGCAGTTGATTGGGCCTGGCCTATCACCAACTTTGTATTTTGGATTGAAATTGCCCATGCAGGTACTTTAATTGCCGCAATTTTATTGCTCTTTCGTCAGAAATGGCGCTCTTCTATTAACCGCATTGCAGAAGGAATGACGATATTTGCTGTTCTTACTGCGTCTATATTTCCAGTTGTTCATACAGGGCGTCCTTGGCTTGCTTATTGGCTTTTTCCATTTCCAAACGAAATGTTGCTATGGCCAAACTTTAAAAGCCCACTAGAATGGGATGTATTTGCAGTAAATACTTATTTATTGATTGGTGTGATTTTCTGGTATGTAGGGATGATTCCAGATTTTGGCACAATGCGTGATTATAGCAAAAAGAAAATAGCTAAACTTATTTATGGAACTTTAGCATTAGGTTGGAAGGGCAGTGCCCGTCAGTGGATAAATTATGAGCGTGCTTGCATGATGCTTGCAGCAATTGCAACGCCAACTGTTTTTTCCACTGCAGGAATTGTTTCATTAGATTTTGCAACTTCAATATTACCGGGTTGGCACTCAACCTTTTTTCCTCCGTACTTTATTGCTGGCGCAATTTTTTCTGGATTTTGTCTTTGCGTAAATCTTTTAATTATTGTGCGCAAAGTGTTTCATTTTAAAGATCTTGTTACAGATTATCACATCGATATTTGTGCAAAATTCATTTTATTCATGAGCATAATTATGGCTTATGTATATGTTGTCGAATTTTTTACCATTTATTATAGTGCAAACGTTTATGAAGAATTTGTTGCATGGAATCGTGTGAATGGCCCTGCTAGCTGGGCTTATTGGACAATGGTTATTTGTAACATTGCAATTCCACAAACCCTTTGGTTTAAAAAAGCACGCCTGAATATGTGGTGGCTCTTTATTGCTGCTGTTCTTATTAATATTGGTATGTGGTTAGAGCGCTTTGTTCTTATTATTACAACACTTAGCAGAACGTTTTTAACGTCTTCTTGGGCATCTTTCTTGCCAACAAAATGGGATTATATTACATTTTTTGGCGCAATGTCTGTGTTCTTTTTCTTGTTCTGCTTATTTGTAAGATATTTACCAGTGGTAAATATGTCTGAAGTAAAATCAGTAATGCCAGAAGCTGATTCTCATCATAAATAAGTCACTTGCGTTAGAATTCTTGCATGAATTCAGAATGCAATGCAGATATGCCCACCCAAAGTTAAAAATCTAAGATGATACGCACACGCAAGAAGAGTCAATAAACTTTGTGTAACCAGAAAATATTGGGCAGCAGATGAGAACGTTGAGTCATGCGAAAAGAGTAGTTTGTGTGCATTTGTTCCGCACGTAAAAATAAAAACTTCTACCCTGTCATAATCTCAGGACAACTCTGCATACAAATACTCTATTTCGCATGACTCAACGTTCTCATCTGCTGCCCAATATTTTCTGGTTACACAAAGTTTATTGACTCTTCTTGCGTGTGCGTATCATCTTAGATTTTTAACTTTGGATGGGCATCAGATATGTAGTTATGTGAGAATTCTATTAGATAATTTCGCGTCCAGCAATAATACCAGCTACACGACTTGCGCATCCACAAGTTCTGTTTCCAGCAGATTGAAACATTGAACCACATGTTAAACAACGTCTAATACGTGTAACGATTGAGGGTAAACCTGCAAGCTTCCGAGCAGCATTTTTTTGTTCAATATCTTTCATAACGCTTGGCGGTAAATACTTAATTTTTGAACCACCATCTGCTTTTGACTCGGAATCCTCTTCATCATCTTCGTTTTCTAAAAGAGGCGAATTTGGTTTTTTAGGTAAAAGTGGATTTTTTTTATTAATTTTGTTGTCAATAATTTCTTTATTTATCATGCATAAGTCCTTTGCTAAATTTTTTTTTTGCTGTTGTCTCTAATTATTGTTATGACTCATTGTATGAAAAAAATCTTTGATTTAAATCAATTTACAGAGAATATTTGATATGAAATTTAACTCTCTAATTTTATTACGTAAAATTAATGTTTTTGGGTACTTATTGTTTACTTTTTTTTTAAATTCGTGCACATCGCTGCCATCTGAAGAGCCTCAAGAAGTTAAAGACTCAGATTCTTATGCATTAGAGTCAAAAATAAGTGGCAAATCTTTGATGATTAATTCCTCAGAATTGTTAGAAGTTGAAGGAATATCAGGTTTTGTTTGGTCGCCTTTTATTTTGCCATTGCAAAATTTTACTCAAACAAATGCCGCTTTGTTTTTAGGTATGTTAGAAAATTCAAATAATATTCCTAAAACGAGTCAAATTGATTCAGTAAACGGTAATTATGACAATGTTTTAATTGCCCCTCCTAAAGAAGGTGAATGCACCTTATTGGTTGATGCTCCAGTACTAGACACAGGTGAGCAAGCCAATCAAGCTCCTATTTCAACGCAAAAAAAGCTTTATACGTTCGTGAATAAAGCTAAACAGAAACGCTTAAATCCTGCTTTGTTTTTTATTTTGGATGGAAGTACACATAAGCCAATTGCTGTTGGAAGATTAAATACAAGTGGTAAAAGTAAATGTTTTTTACCTGCTAAACCCTATTCCTTAACAATGGGATATGGTCGTTACCGTCGTGAAGTTCACATTGATGGCAAGTCTAGGCTTGTTGAAGTCGAATTTCCAAAAGTTTCTTCATTACGCGTTAGGCCCAATATTGCTGCAACCAATCTTAAAACTGGTGATACAATTCGCATTGGTCGTAAATTCAATTTAAATTTTACAAATCAGATTAATTCTGAATTTCCAGAAATTCATATGGGTGCAAAAATTCAGCCCGATCTCTATGTAAATGCTGATATGGGTAGTCATGACTTTTCTGTTGATGAGTTTTTAAAAACCTCTTTTTTAGTAGGAAAAAGTCGTTTTCAAATAGAACTTGAGCCTGGTAATTATGTTGTCGCAATTTTAAGAAAATCAGAAGTTGTGTGTTTTAATACTGTCGCCTTAAAGTCCGATGCAAGTTACGAAATTCGCTGTAATAATACGATTAAAAATAGTGAAGATGTAGAATATCAGTTTGAATCTGAAAATACTGTGTTCGATGTAGGGTTTCGTCCTCAAAGACTGATGCGAGAAAAATCTTTTGTTGATTGGGTCATTACAACTCCTGGTACGATATTGCTTGGCCCTCCACTCATATCCAGTTCAGTAAATATAAATAAAACTGATGTTGAAGAAGAAAATTATTTTTCTCTTGTTTATAAAAACTCACCACAAGGGCGTGCTCAACAAACAAGTTATGGAGCGTCAATTTCCGAATCAATTAATCTTTATCAGATTCCTTTAAAGGGAATGAGCAAAAAAGAACTTATTGAAGGTCAGGTGCCATTTTCTGAATATATTTTTGCACGTAGTCGAAAATATCTTGTTCCTTATTTTTTAAACAAAACAAATGTTGTTCATACAAATGGGGCAGAAATTTCCATTCTAGAGCCTATTTTGACCAATAAAGGCAGTTTATACGTTACAAATAACCAAGAATTTATTGTACGCATTCTTATTCCGCGTTGGAACTCAACACGTGTAGTGGAAATGTTTGTTAATGGAGATCTGTTTAAACGATGGATTTTAGAACGAGACGAATTTAATAAACCTTTTTCAACTACTCTAAAAACAAATACATTTGAAGATAAAAACTTCAAAGTTAAATTTATGTCACATGGTGAATCGCCTCTTCCTAACTATTTAACTGGACGTGAAAATTTTTTACCCTATGCTGAAACCAAAGAATTTTGTGTTTCACTTGATGGAAAGGATCAATGTAAATGATCGCCAAAAAAATTAGCAAATTAACACTTTTAATTTCATTCGCTGGGTTTGGTGTTTCTCTTTATGCTTTGCTACTTCATATTGAAAATTTGCTTTCTCCAGGCGGTGGTGCATTTTGTGATGTTAGTGCTACTATTAATTGCAGTGCTGTAATTGGAAGTCGATACGGGGAATTTGCTTCTATTCCATTAGGGGCATATGGCATGGCCTACTTTGCCGTAATGTTTGCGGCAGTAATTACACCAAAATTTGCCTCTATTACCAAAAAACGGCTTGCCACACTAGAGCTGCTTATTGCTCTTTCTGGTGTGATTGTTGCTGGACTCTTGATGATGATCTCATACGGAGTTTTAAAACTGATTTGTCCAACATGCAGTGTTATTCATGCGCTTGTTGCGCTCTATGCAATTATAAAAATTTATGGCTTTTTTAAAGCACGTAGAGAAGCAAAAACTCTAGAAACGCAACCCGAAGAATTTGCTGATGCGTATACGCGTTTTGCTGCGATTTCTATTTGTCTTGCAATTCCTCCACTGTTTGCGGGTTTAATCACACCGTTTATTGTGAGTTATTTTGGTAAGCACGAAAGCAAATCTGTTCCTGTAAAAACGGAACAAGTGCAAAAAAATAATGCGCCTACTCCACTTGCCAAACGATTACGTGAATTTAACAAAACAAATTATGTAGGCGATGGCGAAGATTACCGTCGTGGCAGTGATCAAGCTTCTGTAGTGGTACAAATATTTTCAGATTTTGGTTGTCCGCATTGTAAAACAGCTAATGATAGTCTTGTAAAAGCACAAGATATTGTGGGTGAAAGCAATGTACTTCTTGTGTACAGATTTTATCCTTTAAGTAGTGAATGTAATGATTCTGTTGGTGGAAAAGGATTTTACGAATACAATTGTAGTTTAGTTGTGGCGGCTCGATGTGCAGGACAGCAAGGAAAATTTTGGGAGTTTAAGGAATGGGCGTTTGATGGTCAGAACTGGCCAACTTATGAGCGTGACGATAAATTTTCACCTGATGGTTTAGTACTTGCTGCAAAAAACTTAGGTATAGATGAAACCCCTTTTTCAGAATGCTTGCAAGGACACTCAGAAGATGCGAAAATTAAAAATGATGTTGCTTTTGCAAATCAGTTAAAAATCAAAGGCACGCCTATGATTTTAATTAATGGCAAAGAATATCAAGGATCTTTAGACGTCAATACGTTTGTAAAGAAATTTGAATCTGAGTTATAATTTAATAAGGAGTATAGTATGAATGTAGATGTTGGCAGCGATGGACATTATGCAGGATTTATTCTCAGGTTTTGTGCATTTGTAATTGATACAATCATATTGTGTGCAGGGCTCTTTGTTATACAGGTTTTCTTTAGCATTCCTACATCAAGTGGAACTCTTACTCATCTTCCTACAATGACACCAATTATGTTTGGTTATAACATTGTTGCTGTTGTTTTAGTTTGGCTTTATTACTCTCTTTTTGAGTCTGGTAAATGGCAAGCAACTCCAGGCAAACGTTTAGTGAAAATTAAAGTGACAGATTACAGTGGTAATCGTATTTCTTTTGCACGTGCAACTGGTCGTTATTTTTCAAAATATCTTTCAACAATCATTTTTTGTATTGGTTATTTAATGATTATCTTTACAAAAAAGAAACAAGCACTTCATGATATGATTGCAAAAACATACGTAATAAAAGATTAGCTTATTCAATGTTGCCAACCCAACGTTAAAAGTTACTGCCATATAGGCACGCGCTAGATATCAGTAAATTGCATACCTAGCGCGTGCCTATATGGCAGTAACTTTTAACGTTGGGTTGGCATAACTGTAAAATTAGCTAACACTCTGAGTGCTTTATTCAAATAAAATATATTTGAGGATTGATGAAATCCAAAAATCTTTGCTATAAATCCAGGTTTTTGCACATGTTCTGGGTGCGTTTCTATGTAACGAGCAATAAATTGAAAAAGCATTTCACAAGTTTCACTTGTTTCAACTTGAGGCGGTTTGATACTATTCAGTAACCTATGAGCATAATCAATAATTGCAAAAAATGTTTCTGGATGAGCACCTTTCATACTACCTTCTTGTAATATGCAGAGTGCTACGTAAATTTTGTTAAAACTTGGAAATGCTGGAAAGTAGTTTATGGCATACGATGATTCTGTAACATATAAATTTTTATATTCTTGGTCAGAAGGATTTTGATACACAAGTTTATGGGCTGGATTTTGAGTGCTTTTAATTTGCGGTTCATCTATAGAAATCAATTGCTCTCTGTGGGAGGTGTCAAATTCTGCAGGGAGTAGTGGCGCATAAACCCGTCCTGATACTTTACACCGAATAGGTAATTCACGTAATTGATGCATTAAATAATAAGACATACTTTTTGCAGACGGTAGTGATGAATCCTGAATGGTTGGAAAAGTGAGTTCAGTTAGTGAAGCGCTTTTACAGGCAATAACACTTATATTTGCTGCACTAGGTGAGCGGGTAATTCGTGAATGATGAAAGTTTTGATAGAGACCAAAAGGACCAACTAAAATTTCTTCTATCGCATTCTGAAAAACGCTCGCTGAGACTATGACCTTTGAACGATCATGTAGTGTATAAATGAAATAATTACTTTTGTCTCTGCCGTGGCCCCAACAATATATGCGTATGAAAGGGTGATTAAAACAAAAAGGTTTTGATTGTCTAAATATTGTCCGTAGATAGTCTTGAAAGCTTGATCGGTTTAATTTACCTGTTGTTGTATCGATATGTGGCCTAAGATTTATTGCATTAAACCCACCTCTTTTAGAGTGAGTGTTGCGCCATTTATACTCATACCGTGAGACTTCTCGATAGACTTGTTCATTTGCAAAAAGTGGATTTTTGCTCGTATAATTTGCTTCTCTGTCCCAATATGCCAAAAAAAACTCAAAATCGTAATAATTGGATAACATGATGCTTTGCCTCTAACATATTTGATTTATTTAAATATACCAGAAGTTGAGCAGCCGAGTGTATGATTGTTCAGTGCAATCGTCAATTTTCTGATTGTCTTTTGATTCCTCTGTATATAAAGATATGTATGTAAACATTGTATAAGTTTAATGTATAAAGGGATTTTCATGCGTTCTGTTTTTGTATTTTCTTCATTAGTATCCGGATTTTTAATCTGTCCGTTTAATGCGACTGCCGCAGATCTTATTATTGTAAAAGAGAACGAAATATTTAATCCTGCAAAAAATGAAGGTGCATCAGCAGCTCATAAAGCTCGTTTAAGAGCAGTAGAGCAATTGGCCAAATTTGGGCCTATTGATAGTTTTGCGCAAGTTTCTAATTGGCAAGTAAATACCATTGATTTTAAATCATATGATGGTTATCCGATGTCAAGTGTATATATGGGAGCAAGTTTTATTTCAAAGAATGCTCAATTTGATGAAGATTGGTTTATTACGCCGTTTGCTGTTCGTGGCTCTATTACTGATTATCACTGTTCTAAAGATTCTGCACTTGGTATTGATGGTATGGATTTGGTCACTAAAGATGCAAATTTCTTTTGTCCAAAGGGTGCGGAAATAGTGAAAGAGACTGCTACTTATGTAGCAGATCGTGGTTCCATTTTTTACTGTAGAGTTTCGGCAACTTTTAAATGTAATAAATAATATTGTTTTAATTATAAAAAAACAAAGCAGGCTTGCTAGAACTCTAGTAAGTCTTTTTTTTAAAAAAATTATATACCAAATAATCCAATAGTAAATACGATTGATAAAGCAAATAGTGACATGATGCCCATAACAAAATTGGTGCGTGGTGTTTGTGCAACAGCGGCAGTGTAGCGTGTAGGTGGTTTAAACCACATTTCAACCATAAGATTTAAATAGTAATATAAACCAAAGCAACTAAACACAACCAATAGAATGGCAAGCCATGTAAAACCGCTTTGAATTGCGGTAATAATGAGAACAAGTTTTCCAAAAAAACCAGCGAGTGGCGGAATACCCGCCAAGCCAAATAAGAACACACTCAATACAAATGCTGGAAATGGTTTTGAACGGCCAATGCCAGCAAGCTCTTCTTTGTAAAGATCTTCACGATGTCCATCTTCAAACCAGGCAAGCACTTGAAATGCACCTAAGCTTAAGCACGAATAAATAAGGGCATAAATAAATAACGATTGTTTTGCGTAAACACTGTTTGGATACTTTGCAAGTGCCGCAAAAGCCAGACAAAAATAACCTACGTTTGCAATTGAAGAATAAGCAAGTAAGCGCTTAATACTGCTTTGTACTAAGCCAAATAAAGAACCAATCACAATGGAAAGAACACCAAGAATCGAAAAGAAGATTGGCAATACATGTGTTCCGGTTGTGAAAGAACTTAATAAGCGAATGAGCAACATGATAAGACTAAATTTGACCATTGAAGCCATATAGCCAGTAAGATGTGCATTTGCACCTTGATAAACATCTGGTACCCAAGAATGAAAAGGGGCTAGTCCAAGTTTGAACGCAAGACCAGAAAGAATAAGCAATGTGCCAAATAAGGCAAATGGGTTTGAAAAATCTATAAGATAAAATGAATCAAATTTTAAAGAACCTAAATGAGCATATAAAAGAGCAGCACCCATTAAAATGACTGCAGAGGCACCAGAACCCAATAAAAAATACTTAAGGCTTCCTTCTAATGCTTTTACACGTGTTTGTTGTAATGAAGCAGTAGATTCATTTGCCTCGTCTTTTGAATGAGAATAACCAACAAGCACATAAAGAGATAAGCTTGTTATTTCGAGGCCAATAAAAAAGGATAAGAGCTCTCCACTCATTGCAATAATCATAAGGCCTGCAGAGGCAAATAATAATAAAGCAGTTTGTTCACTCTTAATAAGATTACGTCCTGCTGTGGTGCAATTGGCACAAATAAGTGTGAAGAGTGTCCCTAAAATAATGACGACAAATGAAATGATAGAAATAGAATCATACAAAACTGTGTGATTAAAAAAATCTTGAGCTTTTGTTTGTGGAAAAAAAGCACAGAAAAGCGCACTAACAAGTGCGATAATAGCTATACTAAATGTTTTTTTATTGGGTTCTAATGGTGATGAAAACGTTCCTACAAGCATAACAACTAAGCCTGCAAGTAAAATAATTAAAAGAGGTGCAATATTGAGATAGAATAATTGACCTGGCAAAATGCTATTTATTGTTTGTGCTAACATAGTTAAAACCTTTTTCTATTCTCTACACTAGCCATTAGCGGGTAATGCTCACAAGTGAACCTTGCTGTAAATTCATTAATTTTGCTGTGTATTCTGTATTAGTTGTCACAGTTTCATGAACATGCAAAAGCGTTGCATCTGATAATTTAAAAATTTTATTTGAGGCAAAGCCAAGAATAAATATTGCACTACAAAGTACAGTTAATTGAAAAGCAGTTTTTTTGGGGAATAAAACAACAAGTTTGTTCTCCATTTCTGGACCAAAAATCACTTTGTATGTAAACCACAAAACATATATAGCACCAAAAACAACACCCAACACAGCAAAGAAACCAAGCCATATAGATGTTTGAAATACTCCAAATAAAATGAGCCATTCACCTAAAAAACTCCCTGTGCTTGGTAAGGCAACTGCACTCATAGCAACAATGCCAAAGAATAATCCAAATAATGGATACCGGCTTGCAAGACCACCGAGCTGATTGATTTCTAACGTATTGTAATTAGATTCTATAAACTGAAATAAAATAAAGAATGCAGCAGCTGTAATTGAATGATTGATCATTTGATACAATGAGCCTTGCAAACTTGCTGCACTCATTGCAAAAATTCCGATTACAATAAAACCCATATGACTTAAAGATGAAAACGCCATAATTCTTCGTAAATTAGTTTGTTGCCACGCAATGATTGCACCATATAAAATATTGACAATTCCAAGCACTATAAGAAGGGTTGCATACTTATTGGCAACTTCAGGAAAAATACACACACTAAAACGAATAAGCCCATAAGCAGCTAATTTTAAAACCACCCCAGACATCATTGTATAAAGTGCTGGTGCTTGTTCATAAGTATTTGCAAGCCAGGTATGAAACGGAAATAATGGAACTTTAATAACAAAGGCAAGAGTGATTGCCCCAAATAGTAAGGCCTGTGTAGAAGCAGGCAATACACGCGCAGTATGATAAATATCAAGAATATTCGCAGAATAAGTAGAGAAGTTTGCCGCACTTGCACAATAGAGATAAATAAAGGCAACAAGCATTAATAAACTACCGCTCACTCCATAGATAAAAAATTTAAGGGTTGCATAAATACGATCTTTTCCGCCCCAAATACCAATCATAAAATACAATGGAATGAGCGATGCTTCCCAAAAAAAGTAAAACAAAAATAAATCTAGGGAAGTAAGTGTACCAATAAGTGTGCCTTCTAAAATAAGAAAGCATGCTAAAAAAGCACGTGTATGAGTTTTTATTGAAGGGTATATCGATAAAAAAAGAATAAAACTCATAACAGTTGAAAGCAAAACTAAATAGACACTAAGTCCATCTACGCCAACCGTATAATTCACGCCTGGCAGTGGCAACCATATTGCACTAGAAGAAAATTGAAAATCGAAACTGCCTGCAACATAATAATAAGCAAGATGCAGTGAAAAAAGAAGCTCTAATCCTACAATTAAATATGCAAAATGCTTTAAGCATGTAGATTCTGCATATCGCTTAGGGAGTCCTAATAAGAGGCACCCACTTAGAATAGGAAAAAAAATTAGGATTGATAATATGTGTTGTGAAACAAGATCTGTGAACATGAATTCCTCAGACAAAACAAAATATTGTAATTAAGTTAAAAGGTAAAAAAGAACAAAAAAGACGGCTATAATACTCACGAACATGAGTTTTATATAATTTCTTACGCTTCCTGCTTGTCCATCACTAATGACACTTGTTCCAAAATAAAATGCCTTTGGAAATCCGTTGACAATTCCATCAATCAGACGCTTATCAAAAACACGGTATAAAATTAAACTGACTTTTTCGAGAGGTTTAACAAATAACCATTGATACAATTCGTCTACGTACCATTTGTCTCTTACAATTACAAAAAGTGGACCAAACACTTTTGAGAAAACTTTGCCAGAATTAACACCTTTACGGTATATAAAGACTGAGAAAGACACACAAAGAAGTATGAGTCCTGTTGTAATAAACATTAAATTACGTTCGAGCGTGTGCGGAATTGGTACAGCTGGAAAAATGAGTAAAATCGCCCCACCAAATGCAGATAAGAAGGCAAGAATAACAAGTGGAATTGTCATAACTAGGCTTGTTTCATGGATGTGTTTTGGATTTTCATAACGACAGCGGCCAAAAAATACCAACATAGTTAAACGTAACATATAAAGTGCGGTTAGCCCTGCTGCGCAATAACCTATAAACCAAAGAATAGGATGCCCAAACGGGCCAGCATATGCACTTGCCAAAATTGCGTCTTTTGTAAAGAATCCTGCAAATGGAGGCATACCAATAATTGCCAAAACTGCGATTATAAATGTTGTAGATGTGATGGGCATTTTTTTAAATAAACCACCCATTTTACGCATATCTTGTTCGTGATGAAGAGCATAAATAATGCTACCTGCCCCTAAAAACAAACAGGCTTTAAAACACGCATGTGCAACCACATGGGCAACACCATAATCGAATGCACCAACACCACACGCAAGTACCATATAACCTAATTGGCTACATGTAGAATAAGCGAGAACCTTTTTAATATCATTTTGTGCAAGCGCCATTGTTGCCGCAAAAAATGCAGTAACCGCACCAATAATTGCGATTATATGCATAACAAGTGGGCTCAGAACCAACAGAAAAGATATACGATTTAAAAGATAAATGCCTGCTGTGACCATGGTTGCTGCATGGATAAGTGCGGAAACGGGTGTAGGACCGGCCATAGCATCTGGAAGCCATGTATAAAGAGGTAACTGAGCCGATTTTCCTGTAACGCCAAAAAGAAATCCAAAACTAATCAGCATGATTGCAACAGAATGCACGCTAATCATATTAGATGCTGTTAAAAGTGCAATTTGTTGATCGAGTGCGGCATAACTAATTGTTCCAAATGTTTTGTAACATAAGAACATGGCAAGTAAGAAGCCAGCATCGCCAATACGGTTTACAATGAATGCTTTAATTGCACACAAGGAATTGTGCTTACTTTCAAACCAATAGCCAACAAGAAGGTAAGAACAAACACCAACGCCTTCCCAGCCTAAGAATGTAACAAGCATATTTTCGCCAAGAACAAGCAGCAACATTGATGCAATAAACAGATTTAAATAAACAAAAAAACGATAAGGTTTTTTATCTTCATCCATGTATTGGCCAGAATAAAAGTGAATGAGTGTTCCTACGCCTGTTGTCACAAGGACAAAAATTACTGATAATTTATCCAGTACGAGTGACATTGGAATTGTAAGTGTACTTTTTGCTGAAATTGGTACTGAAAGCCAATTAAAGAAATGAATTGTGACTGTATTTAAATTATTTGATAGCAAATTAAGATAAAGCACGATTGCTAATAAAAAAGATCCAAAGACACCAGCAGTTGCTACTGCGCAATTAAACACAACAGAACGGTTTCTAAAAAGAAGTGCATTTAGAAGTGCAGTACAAATTGGAAAGAGTACAATTAGAAACATATAAAGTTCGTGAGTGCTCATGTTTTAGCCTCTCAACACGCGAAGTTCATCGACTTCGACTGTAGACTTAGTGCGGTATAATGCCATGATGAATGCAAGACCAATCGCTGCTTCACATGCTGCAATTGCAATGATAAAAAACATTATGACTTGTCCATCGAGTGAATTTGTTAATTTACTTGCACTGATGAATGCTAAGTTTGCAGAGTTTAGCATAAGTTCTATACTTAACATCATAAACACAATATTTTTACGAAACATAAGTCCGCAAAAACCAATTAGAAAAATAAGCAGAGAAGTATAAATACCAACTTCAGGAATGTTTATGTTCATGAGATTCTCTTTTGTCTTTCTTTGCAACAACAACAGCACCAATAACAGCCACTATAATTAGAAAACTGATGAGCTCAAATGGCCATAAATAATTTGTAAACATGAGAGCAGAAACATTTTTTACGTTTTCACTTGCAGGAAATGGTAACACAGCTTCTGACGCAAGAGATGAGTTGATAAAAATATTTGAAAGGAAGCCTTTTCCAGCTTGAGTGCCCAAAAAGAGAGCTGTGAGTGCTCCCACTCCGATTAGAAAATATTCTATAAGAGTAATGCGCCCAAACGAAATAAGATTTTTGGGGATATTTAAAAGCATAATAACAAATAAGAACACAACCATAATTGCGCCTGCATACACAATAATTTGTGCAACTGCAGAAAACTGAGCTCCTAATAAACCGTACATTCCTGCAAGTAACATCATAATGACAACTAAAAGCATTGCCGCAGAAACCGGTTGTTTACGAGTGATCATTACCATAGATAAAAATACAGTAATTGCTGAGCATATAAAAAAAGAAATTTCAGTTAGCATAACAAACCTTATTAACGGAAGCGAATGAATGCGATAAGAAGTGCAGTTACAGCCAGATTGACGAGTGCAATTGGCAGTAAGTACATCCAACCAAGTTTCATTAATTGATCAAAACGGAAACGAGGAACAGTAAATCTAACTTGGATAAATAACCACATCATGACAACTGTTTTTAATATGAGCGTGATAATACCAATGGGCAATACTATAAAAGATTTTACCGATTGAGAAAGTGTTTGTGGAAGCCAATTCATGATCATTTCTTGGGAAAGATAAGGTAACTCGTACCCACCTAAGAAAAGACTGATAAGCAAAACACTTAAAACAAACATCATTGCATACTCTCCCATAAAGAAGAGAGACCAACGAATTGCTCCATATTCAGTTAAAAAACCAGCCACAAGTTCGCCTTCACTTTCGGCAAGATCGAAGGGAAGACGGTTGGTTTCTGCAAAAATTGTCACTAAAAAAATTACAAACGAAATTGGAGCATAAAATATTCCCCAATTTGGCAGTACAGCTAAAAGAGTGCCTGTTTGCAATGCGACAATTTTTTGGAGTTCAAAAGTATTATAAAGAAGGAGCAATGGAATTAAGCTTAATGCCATAGAGACTTCATAACTAATCATTTGGGCGCTTGCACGTAAGCCACCTAAAAGAGAATATTTGTTATTTGAAGACCATCCTGCAAGTGTAACGCCATAAACAGAAAGTGCTGCTATCGCAAAAATCATTAAAAAACCAGTATTTTCGTGTACTGCCTGTAGGCGAACAGTTTCATTCCCTATATAAAGGACATTGCCCCAGGGGACTAATGCAGTAACTGTAAGGCCCATCATGACTGTTATAACAGGAGCAAGAACATAAAAAACTTTATGGACATAAGGAGGTACGAAATCTTCTTTAAAAAGAAGTTTCATAGCATCTGCAATCGGTTGTCCAAGTCCAAAGACATTAAATTTAAAAATTCCGACTCGATTTGGCCCTAAACGGCGTTGCGTAAAAGCACATTGACGGCGTTCAGCCCAACTCATAATAGGAGCAATTTGTGCTCCTACCAGAATTCCAAATAGCATTATAATAATACTAGCAATAACTTGTGTGAAATTGAATTCCATAAATTATATACGATCCCAACGAAGTGCGCCGCGCTTAACAATGTACAAATACCCAATAACAAGGGTAAAAAGAAAAATACCAACTTCAGCTAATCCAAACCAACCTAAGTCGTCGAAGTTTGCTGCCCATAAATACAAAAATATGGACTCGATATCGAATAAAATAAAGAAAATTGCGACAAGATAAAATTTTACCGAAAATGGTTTTTCAGCTGTGCTTGTTACTGGTAAGCCAGATTCATACACTTCGAGTTTTTTGGGATTAGGTTTTTTTGGCCCTAATAAAAAGGATGCTCCGCTTACTCCTAAGCCAAGCAAAAGACCAAATAACAACATAGTAAGTAACATAAAATAAGGATTTAACATAATGACTCATCGCTACAATATATTTTTAAAAGATTCTATCATTTTCTAATTGCCAGAGAAAGAACAGGCCCAAAAGTAATTGGATTTGCATTTAACGTTTGGTTATTAAAGGATAAAAATCGAGTTTCTGAAGGCCCAATAGTAGCATTCATACCAACGCGCACAATATAAGAAAGCGCGTTTCGTGGTGCTAAATTAATGTTAAATCCTAAATTAAAAGAGCCGCCGACAGTATGAAAAACAAGATAGTCTATAATATTTGAAGTAGACCGTTCTTGAATACCAAAATTACCCTGTTGAAAAACACCGCCCGCTTCAGCAAACAATGAAAAATGAGGGTCCCACAAGCTTTGTTCATACCCAAGTAAAAATTCTTCATTAATATAATAATACCAAGAGTGAAAGGTATTATTTAAACGATTTGAGCCAGGATCTTCTGATGAGTATCCGTAGTTAAAAATTAAAGTGCCGTAAAAAAAGGTAAAAGGCGAAATATTCCAAACTGATTTTGCAACACCAACTTGGACACCTAACATGGGCTGTTTAATAAATGTTTTTAGGTCAGTGGGTGTGTAATCGAAACGAGTCCCAACCCAAATTGTTCCATTATAACGGTCATTAATCGGTTTTAATCGTTTTTGATATTTATGCTTTTGTTGAGTTCTTTTTTTTGTCAGCTTTTTCTTTTTATATTTTGGAGACTCTGAAAAATTTTGCACTTTTTTGGGTTGTATATAGGCCACCTCTACAGAATCATTTGAATGAGGCTTCGTCTTTAAAACTTTTCGTGCTTCTTGTGTAATCATTGGAGATGGTTTTTGAATCGATTTTTTTTCTACAATAGTGACAGGTGCTTGTTTTTTTTGTGTGATTGGTTTTGATTGAGAGATTAACTTAACTTTTTCGGACGTTTCTTCTGTAGTTTTTTCGATTATTTTTATTTCTTCCTGATTTTGAATCAGGTCTGGTTTATGCACCAGAAGTGGTGGTTGTTTTATAAATTCTTCTGCAAATTTTTGATAGTCATTTACAGTTAACGTGCCTCCTGAAAGCTTTTCTTGTAAACCTAAATCAGAAAACGCATCAAGTGCAGCTATTTTGATAGAGTTCTTTTTCTCTAGACGAACAGGATTTGATAAATATTCTTTTGAGAATTCTGCAATATTTTGATCTAAAAGACTCGATTTTATATGTTTTATCTGTGCTTTTTTACGTACAACTTTTGATTTAGGAGTTGTTTTAGGTTGTATTTTTTGTTTTGGTTTTTGAAGAGCAGTTTTACGTAACTGTATTTTCTTTTTTACTTTTATATTTTCAGTGTTTTTTGTAATTTCTTTTGTAACGTCATTATTTTGTGTAGAATTCGTTGGTGCAAATTTGAGTTCTTGAGTTTTTAAGACTATTTTTTTCTGCGTACATCCTAAGCTTAATATGGGAAGCATAAAATAAGATAAACGCAAAAATTTGTGTAGATTTTTTCTTTGCATAATATATTTGATATCCTTGAATTATTTCATTCGATTCTATAGAATACCAAACGAATTTGCAAATTCTTAGCAAAGGAAAATGAATGTGAAAATAATCCAAAATCGATTTTTCATTGGTCTGGTTTCATCGGCATTTGCTTTAAATGCTTATAGTGCCCCATTAAATTCTGAAAATATAGACGGCCAACTGTATGGAAAAATTATTGCACCAGAAGGATCTGATCTTTCTGCAATTACAATTCAATTGATCGGTGCAAATCAGAAAGATGCATTTCAATATTATACTGTCCCAAACGAAAATGGTGAATTCAGTTTTACGAATCTTTTACCTGCAGGGAGTCTTGTTCAACTTTATATTTGGGATGGGCAAGGAGTTTTAGAACGGACGATCGTAAGCGCATATGTAAGTCCAATGTCTGAAAAAGAAATTGGTGTATATGAAGTTGTGATGAATGACACACAATTTACACAAAACTTATCCTATGTGTATAACACAAATCATGATTTTACACGGACAGGTTTATGTGGAAGTTTATTGAAAGATAAAAATGTTCCGCGCGTTCATAAAGTTCTTGTCTATGACAGAATGGCTAAATCCTTTGGGCCTTTATTAGAACAAGATTTGGATGAAAAAAATACGTTTTGTACTTTTAATTTAAAGTCGCCTTCTGGAAGTGATTTTTATGACTTTGTTATTGTAGATGAAAATAATCTGACACATACGTTTAGTTATTACTTACCACAAACCACTTTTGTTCATAATGCATCATTAGATATGCATTCTGCCTTATACCGGCCACTTCAATCTTATTTTTGGCAAGATGCTACAATTTCTTCTCAAGACACTAAATGGGCAGATTTAAGCTCTGTCAATATTGCAACGAGTGATGATTATAGTTACGCCTATTACGAAAAAAATAATCTTCAAAATAATTTATTTTATTTTCCGTTAGCTAATGAAGTTATTGAAGTAGGCTATTTTGTACCTGGAGAAAATGAAGGGCGTTTTTTTACATTAATTCCAAGAACTCAACTTGTGACTGAAAAAAATGCAAACTTAACAAATAGCGTTTCCGATGATCATATTTATGCAGATTATAGCCATCCTTATCCAATTAAACTTACCACTGAATATGAACTTCTTAGAACAAACTCATCTCTTTATTCGCAAACATTCACAGGAGAATTTGGATCTGTTTTTGTTGATTTAGATTTGTCTCAACTTAATGTGCACGATAAGACGAATATTCAATTGAGTTTAAGAAATATTGCAGGCCAAAATGTTGGGCGGTTTGAAGAGCTGTTTGTTTCGCATCAAGAGAGTTATTCAGGTTTTTTTCTAGATTTATTGCCTGGCCGTTATCAATTATTTGTGCAGAATCAAAATGGAGATTTATTGTGGACGTATGAAGTGCGCAGTTATCAAAATCGAGTTCAAGTGCTTACAAATGAATGGGAGCAAAGTCAGATACATTCGCAAGAACTTGCAAATGAAATTTTTACGGCTCAAAAAGAAAAATACTCGTCTGTTTTTTACGAACAAAATATTATTGAACTTAATGAACCAAAAGAAGATTTAGATTATCTTTATGAAGAGCAAATGATGATTCAAAATAATAATCTTTACTCTTATAAAATAAGCGATCTTTGTAATAAAATAGAGCCAAAAGGTTACTTAGAAAAAATGTCTAATCTGGAGCTCCCACTTTAACGAGTGCAGTTCTTAAAACGCGATCGTTAATTTTATATCCAGTCATAAATTCTTCAATCACAACTTCTGATGTGTATTTACTGTCAGTCTCTTTTGCAATTGCGTTATGGTAAGTGGGATTGAAAGGTGTATCTTTACCAGGTACGCGTTCAATACCATGTTTTTGAATGGCATCATTGAATATTTTTGATACAAGTTTAACACCCTCTACAACTGAGGTCATTTGTGAGGAAGCTTCTTCTTCAGTCCCTTCAATTGTTTGAAGAGCTTTATCAAAAGAATCGATAACAGGAAGAAGATCTAATGCAAAATCTTGGATAGAATATAAACGAGCATTTACTTTTTCTTTTTCAAGACGTTTACGAGTGTTTTCTGCTTCAGCAGCAATACGCAGCATACGATCATGGGTATCTGCTAATTTTGCGGCAACCGATTCAAGTTCGGCAGTAAGAGCTACAATTTTTTCATTGGCTTCTTTAGGATCGTGTATAAAATTTTCTTGTTCTTCAGGGGATGTGTAGTCTTCATTTTCATCGTTAGAAATATCTTCAGATGTTGTGTTTTCAGGGCTTACTGGATCTTCAGAAAGGTTATTTGTCTTATTTTCTTCTGTAGTGTCTTGTGCTGTCATGGTCATTTTCCTCCATTTTTCTATGGACTAGAATGTAAACGCTGTTATTCTGAGGTCAACTTAAATTTTTGCCAAAGGCCCACTTATGCTCGATCCAAAATTTATTAAAGATAATATTAATGCTGTTGTACAAGCTGCTAAATCTAAAGGATTTTCTTTTAATGGTGAAGCTTATCTAGAACTTTTCGATTTGCGTTTAAAAACGCTACAAGAAACTGAAGAGTTACGTAGCCGTCGTAATTTAGGTTCTACCGCTATCAAAAAAGGAGTTCCTCCTGAAGAGCGTCAGCTGCTTATTGAACAAATGCGGGAAGTTGGCAAAGAACTCGAACAATCAGAAGCAAAATTAAAAGCTTTAGAGTCCGCTTTTCAAGCTGTGTTGTATAGCGTGCCCAGCATTCCTTCAAACGATACACCATATGGCAAGTCTGATGCTGAAAATGTAGAACTTTACACAAAAGGCATAATTCCAAAATTTGCCTATACACCAAAAGATCATATTGAGATTGGAAAAGCGCTTGATCTTGTCGATTTTGAGCGTGGAGTGAAAGTTTCTGGTGCGCGCAGTTATTACTTAAAAGGCGCAGGTGCTGAGCTTGAACAAGCAGTGCAAGCGCTTACGGCCGATTTATTGCGTGCTCGTCGTTACACTCAACTTTCAGTTCCTACTTTGGTTAAAACCTCCGCAATGGAAGGTACAGGCTATTTACCTGGTTTTGCCGATCAAGCTTATTATGTTGAAAAAGATGGCCTTTGGTTAGTGGGAACAAGTGAAGTGCCCCTTGCATCTTATTATCAGAATGAAATTTTAAAATTAGAAGATTTGCCGATTAAGCTTTTTGCACATTCTAGCTGTTTTCGGCGTGAAGCTGGTGCTGCAGGTAAAGATACAAGAGGTTTATATCGTGTTCATCAATTTCAAAAAATTGAACAAGTTGTAATTTCTGATGCCACAATTGAATCTAGTGATGCACTCCATAAAGAGCTTCTTCAAAACTCTCTTGATATTTTAGAGCTTTTAGAGCTTCCTTACCGTGTGGTACAAGTATGTACAGGCGATTTAGGCCAAGGCCAAGTTAAGAAAAATGATGTTGAAGTGTGGATGCCAAGTCGAAATAGTTATGGTGAAACACATAGTTGTTCTAGTTTTCATGATTTTCAAGCACGCCGCCTTAAAATTCGTACAAAAGATGAAAATGGGCAAACTCAATTTTGTTACACCTTAAATAATACAGCAATTGCAACGCCACGAGTACTGATTCCATTACTTGAAAATCATCAAACCGAAGATGGGCAAGTCAAAATTCCTAAAGCACTTCAAAAATATATGGGTGGAAGAACTTACTTGTGATTACAGCACTTATTGTCTTTGTCGCGCTTGGTGTTATTTTAAATATTGTATTCTTTTTGGCTATTTTTAAACTGTTTTTTGGATTCACTGAATCTATTCAGCGTTCAATTGAAAGTTTGAAAAATACGTTTGAAGGCCAAATGCAGCGCCTTTCAAATGAAAATACAGATCAATTAGATCGTATGCGAAATACTGTAGACGAAAAACTACATGCAACTCTCGAGCAACGCTTAAGTTCTGCTTTTAAGCAAGTGGGGGATAGACTTGATGCTGTTCACACTGGCTTAGGTGATATGCAAAAAATGGCTACAGAAGTGGGGAATCTTCAAAAAATTCTCACGACTGTAAAGTCTCGAGGCGTGTTAGGTGAAACTCAACTCGAGCGCATTTTGGATGATGTTTTAACGCCTGATCAGTTTTCAAAAAATGTTAAGACCAAAAAAAATAGTAATGCTTTCATTGAGTTCGCAATTAAATTGCCGAATAAAACTGAAGACCAAAAACCTATTTGGCTTCCTATTGATGCTAAATTTCCCACTGAAGATTATCAACAGCTTTTAGAGTGTTATGAGGGTAATGATTTTGCGGGAACAGCCTTATGTGTCAAAAAAATTGAACAAAAAATGAAGATCTTTGCCAGGGATATTAAAGAAAAATACATAGATCCACCGAACACAACCAGCTTTGCAATCCTCTTTTTACCCACAGAAGGGCTTTTTTCTGAAATTCTTCGTATACATGGCCTTTGTGATACGATACGTCGAGATATGGGAGTTGTTGTTTCAGGACCGTCAACTATCGCTGCTCTTCTGAATAGTTTGCAGGTAGGGTTTAAAACCTTGGCTGTAGAAAAGCGGGCGCATGAAGTAGGGCGTATGCTGGGAGCTGTTAAAACCGATTTTGGGAAGTTTAGTGAACTACTTGAAAAAACCCAAAAAAAATTAGATGAAGCGAGTAAACAAATATCGGAAGCTTCTCATCGTTCAAATCAAATTACTCGTAAGCTTGAAAAAGCAGAAACAGTAACACTTGAAGAGTCAGAAACGCTTATTTTAAGAGACTAATATAATGGAAATGAAAATCACCGGTATCAGTGCATGTTTGATGGTATTTGAAAAAAGACCGCAAGATGTGGTAAAAATATTTTTAACTGATGAAAATGTAAAAATTTTTTCTGATATCTTAAAACACTTTGCTGCAGAAAAAAAATCGTATCATATTATTTCCAAAGAAGAGTTGGAACGAATCTCATGCGCTGTGCATCATGAAGGTGTGTGTTTTTATGTTAAGAAACCGCGTATCGAGTCTTTTTCAGATTTTTTCAATAAATCAAAAGACAAAAAAACCTGCATTGTTGCCTTAGAAAATGTAGATAATCCTCACAATGTTGGTGCGATTATGCGTGTTTGTGCAAACTTTGGTGTTTCTGCAATTTTAATGAAAAAAGCAGATAATTTTCAGAATGCTGCTGTCTTCAGAACTTCTGAAGGTGGGGCGGAGTGGGTTCAACTATTAGATTGCTCTGATTTTAGAAGAGCTGTTATGCTCTTTAAAAATAAAGGATTTAAAGTTTTTACAACTTCTAGCCATACTGGCCGTTCTCCTTACAAAGCAAAATTCACAGATAAAACGATGTTTGTCTTTGGTTCAGAAAAAAATGGTATATCTAAAGATCTTTTAGATAAAGGCGATTCCATTTTATCGATTGCGGGCACTGGGCACGTTGAAAGTCTTAATGTGACGTGTGCTGCTAGTATTTTGTTGAGTGCTTACTATGAAAACATTACTTAATGCTGCATTAGGCAAACCACAAAAAAAAATTCCTTCTTGGTTTATGCGTCAGGCAGGCCGTTATTTGCCTGAGTATCGTGAATTAAGAAAATCACATCCAACACTTGAAATGTTTCAAACGCCAAGCATTGCTGCTGAAGTTACATTACAACCATTGCGTCGTTTTAATTTAGATGGCGCAATTTTATATGCAGATATTTTGTTAATTCCAGATGCACTTGGTGCTGGTTTAAGTTTTGTAACAGGCGAAGGCCCTAAATTTTCAAAACCTATACGCTGCCCACGCGATCTCACTGCATTGCGTTATTCAGAAGATACTCAAAAAATTCTCAGTGATTTAAGCTATGTGGCTGAATCTATTGAAAGAGTTGTGCCTAAACTTGACTCTCATGTTACTATGTTAGGCTTTGCAGGTTCTCCATTTACTGTTGCAAGCTATATGATTGAAGGTGAATCTGGTACAAAAACAGATTTTTCTGAAACGCGCAAAATGCTTGCAAAAAGCCCAGAAATATTTCACGGACTTATGGAACTGCTTACTCGTATTACAATTGGCTATTTAAATATGCAAATTGATGCAGGAGTTGAAGTCATTCAGCTTTTTGAAAGCTGGTCAGGTGTGTTAAGTGCTAATCAGTATCAAGAGTTTTGCCGCCCGTATTTAAATCAAATTACAGCAGCAATTAAGCCACGCGTTCCTGTTATTCATTATTTTGGAAAAACAGCTCATTTACTCGATGATATTCTTGGTGCAGATGTTTTGCCAAATGTATTAAGTGTCGATCATCATATGTCACTTAAAGAAGTATCGGAAAAAATTGGTCATAAATCGATTGCATTACAAGGGAATTTATCTCCTGAGACGCTTTTTGAGTCTCATGAAAAAATTCAATTGGAGCTCGAGGAATGTTTAAAAATTGGGCGTGCTCATAAGCATGGCTATATTTTTAATCTTGGTCATGGAATACGGAAAGAAACATCAGTAGAAAATATGCAGTTTATTTCAGATATTCTGACAAAAATTAATACATCACATTCTGATATTGAATTTACTGAAAACTTCGAAAGAACTTAATGATATGGATATTTTACCCCTTACGCCTAATTGCGAGCAAAATTATAACTCAAAAGAGCATGTTTGTTTTGGAATTAGTCCATTTAATAGTTTTTTTTCAGAAAGTCGAATTGAAAAGCTAGCAACATGGGGCAAAAATGAATTTAAATCTATGCATCTTTTTATTCCTGATGAGCCTTCGGCCTATACCCTGGAAGCTTTAGGGTATTCTCCAAAAGACGCAGATTGGAAAGCACGTAGACAATGTCGATGGCTGAAAAATAAAGTAAAACGTGCGCTTGTTAATGTTGGATATACAGACGAAGAGATAGCTTCCATTGTTTTAGACTGGAAGGCATTAAGCAAGAATCCAAGTTATTTAGAATCGTATGCGCTTGTGCAAAAAGCATTCGAAACAGACACAGAATTTAAAAATGCGTGTCTTGAAGCTTCAAAGTGGGTTTTAGAATCTCGTGTTCAGGATACTTCGGAATTAACACCAGAAATGTTAAATTCGGCATGTCGTTATTTGCTTACTGAAATACCTATGTTTATTAACACCCCTAATATTGCGCAGAAAAATTCGTCTGTTTTTTGTTATCATCAATGTGTGCCAATTATTGAAAATCTATTTAAAAGAAAATTTTCTATAATGACATCACAAAATCAAGGATTCGTGGTTTTAAATTCATAAAACCTTTATTTTATTCAAATAATGTTGACTAAAATATTATACAAATAAATTTCTATTTTTAATATTGTTTCAGTTTTAATTTCAATGAAAGGATTTCATGAAAAAAATACTTACTTTAAGTCTTGCCGTATCTTCACTTGTTTTGTCTTGTGCAAAATCTTCGGATCAATCCTCTCAAAATTATTTACGTACATTAAATTTAATTCCTGTAGCTGCTGGTATTGCACCTGAAGCTTTGGAAATTCAATATTATGTTCAACGGCGCAGTCGTTTATTTGCTCAAATGGAAGACCATTCAGTGGTCGTGCTTCCAAGTCATACTGAAATTGGCAGTACTGCAGATAATATGTATTCATTTCGTCAAGACAGAAATTTTTACTATATGACGGGTTTTAATGAGCCTGATAGTGTTGCTGTTTTGGTAAAAAATGGAACCGAACAGAAGTTTGTTCTTTTTGTACGGCCAAATGATCCTTTTAAGGAACAGTGGCGAGGATATCGTGCTGGTGTAGAAGGTGCAAAAACTCAATATTTAGCTGATGAAAGTTATGAAATAGATGACTTTGATTCTAAAATTTTAGAGCTTTTAAATGATAAATCAAAATTATATTTAGATTTTGGGGCTCATCCAGAATATGATCAAAAAGCAATTTCGTGGTTAGGTATCGTTAATACACCCCGTGCGCGCCTTCAGCATGGGCCATTGGAAATTTCAAGTATTGGCCATTTCATTAATGAAATGCGTGTGATTAAAGATGATTACGAGCAATATTTAATTGAAAAAGTGAGTAAAATTTCTGCTGCAGCTCATTTACGCACAATGAAAGCTGCTATTACTGCAAACCATGAGTACGAGTTAGAAGCAGAGTTTCGATATGAAACAGCAAAATATGGAGCAACTAAACAAGCTTATGCGCCAATTGTAGGAGCAGGTCGTAACGCAACTGTTTTACACTATGAAGAGAATTATTCAGAAATACAAAAAAATGATGCAATTTTAATTGATGCTGGTGCAGAATATATGAATTATGCAACTGATATTACTCGTACTTTTCCAGCATCGGGTCGTTTTTCTGAAGAACAAAAACAAATATACAACATTGTATTAAAAGCTCAACTGGCTGGTATTGAGCAAGTTAAACCTGGCAACACATATGATCAAATTAATAAAGTCATTTTACCGATACTTGTAAAAGGGCTGGTTGATTTAGGAGTTTTAAATGCAGAAGGAAAAAGCGTAGAGCAACTTATTAATGAAGAAGCTTATAAACCTTTTTACATGCATGGCTGTTGTCATTGGGTTGGTTTAGATGTGCACGATCCTAGCTCTTATTTTGAGAATGGAAAATCTCGTGAGCTTAAACCTGGCATGGTTTTAACAGTTGAACCAGGAATTTACATTAATGATAAACTCAAAAATATTGACTCAAAATGGGTTAATATTGGAGTTAGAGTTGAAGATACTATTGTTGTTACAGAGGATGGCTACAAAATTCTATCAAAAGATGTCCCTAAAGAAATTTCTGAAATAGAAAAAGTTGTTTTAGGGAGTGAGTAATCGAATTGATTAATGAATAGTAGGAAAGTCTGTTGAGTGGTGTTTAGGATTTAAAATTGTATTTGTAAAAGATGCAGATACATTTTGATTTTTTACTGCTTGAACAGAATCAAATAATTCTGCTTGAACATTTGCAATATGATTTTGACGAAGAAGCAACATACTTAAACGTGATTGTCCAATTCCGCCACCAATTGTAAGTGGGAGTTCGTCTGCAAGAAGTTTTGAATGAAACAAACGAGATTTGCGTTCTAAATGATCTGTATGTTCTAGTTGACGTAGTAATGCTTCACGATCAACACGAATTCCCATAGAAGAAATTTCGACACCAGCATCTAGCTCTGGAGAATAAAGAATAATATCTCCATTGAGCCCTAAATAACCGTCTTCGTTTTGTGTTGTCCAATCATCATAATCGGGCGCACGAGGATCATGTGGTTTGCCATTTGAAAGTTCTGCACCTACACCAATTACAAAAATTGCTTTTTTCTCTTTTGCAAAGAGTGATTCGCGCTCTTTAGTTGATTCAAGATCTGGATACATATTATACAATTCTTGTGAATGTATAAAAGTAATGGATTCAGGTAAATTTAATGCAGAATGAGTTGTTGCATTGGCAGATTTCATTGCTTCGTAAATTTTTGAAACAGTTTCTTTTAAAAAAGAAACAGTGCGTTGTTCTTTAGAAATGACTTTTTCCCAATCCCATTGATCAACATAAATAGAATGGGTAGCGTCAAGTTCATCGCATGGGCGAATGGCACGCATATCTGTATAAAGACCTGTACCAAGTTCAAAACCTTCCGAACCTAAAAGGAATCTTTTCCATTTAGCAAGAGATTGAATAACTTCGTAAGTTTCTTTACCTTTATTATTAATTTCAAATTTTACAGGTGGCTCAACACCATTGAGATCGTCATTTAACCCTGAATGAGTGGGAAGAAATAACGGAGCTTGCACTTTAGTAAGATTCAAATTAGCAGAAAGCGCTTGCTCAAAGTTTTTTTTCAACTCAAAGATTGATTCTTGTAACTTGCAAAATTCTGTACTTGTTTTATGTGATAACATAAGAAACCCCCAAAAATGAATAATTGGGAGTATCATATTCTAAAGAGTTAAACAATTGTCAATTGACAATAATGAGCATAAAGCCAATAAAGGTCAGCTATGGAAACCTTAAATATAACAAACGAAAATCTTTTCTCTACAATGACAAAACTGAAGAAAACCGATGGGTTCGACTTCTTACTGGATGTTTGCGGGGTTGATTGGCCAAATCGAGAAAAACGTTTTGATGTTGTGTATCATCTTTTAAATTCTCAAACAAAAAAACGTTTACGGGTAAAAGTAGAAATTAATGAAGGTGGTTCTGTACCAACAGTTTCTACTTTATGGAGATCGGCCGATTGGTTTGAACGCGAAGCGTATGATATGTTTGGAATAAAATTCGACAATCATCCAAACTTACGTCGTATTTTAACACATCACCAATTTAAAGGGCATGCACTTCGTAAGGATTATCCAGCAGATAAAGTTCAGCTGATGACTGAAGAAGCTGATCCAAATGTATATGATGCTGATCGAGAAAAATTAAAGAAAAAATATCCAGATGAAGATTTAATGTGGATTAATATTGGTCCTGCCCATCCTGCAACACATGGAACTCTTCGTTTTATGTCTGTCTTAGATGGTGGTGAGCGCATTATTGAAATGGATACAGAAATCGGTTACTTACACCGCTGTTTCGAAAAAATGTGCGAAACTCACAATTATAATCAAATTATTCCTTACACAGATCGCTTAAATTATTGTTCAGCACCCATGAACAATAATGCATTTTGCGAAACTGTTGAAAAGCTTTTAGGTGTTACAATTCCTCCTCGTGCACAAATGATGCGCATGCTGCTTGATGAACTTTCTCGGATTATGGATCATTATGTTTGTATTGGTGCTAATTTAGTTGATCTTGGCGCAATTACAGGATTTTTCCATTTATTTGAAGAACGTGAACTTATCTATACCTTATTTGAAAAGCTTTGTGGTGCACGTCTCACTGTAAGTTTAACGCGTATTGGTGGTATGGCAAATGAACTGCCTCCAGATTGGCTTAAACTATGTTCAGAAGTTATTGATAAAATTGAAAAACGTCATAGCGAAGTCGATAAACTTGTTACATCTAATCGTATATGGGTACAGCGCACAAAAGGTGCGGGTGCAATTTCTCAAGCAGATGCGGTACAATATGGGTTTACGGGTCCATGTTTGCGGGCAACTGGTTTTCAGTACGATATGCGAAAAGAAGAACCGTATTGGTTTTATAATGAGGTTGATTTTGACATTCCAGTAGGTGATAAGGGCGATACATATGATCGTTACCTTGTTCGTATGGAAGAAGTGCGTCAAAGCATTAAAATTGTTCGATGGTGTATAAACAATATGCCTGAAGGTGCAATGAGGGTTGATAATTCAGCCGTTAGTTTACCCGAAAAAGAGCAAGTTTATGGTAATATTGAAGGACTGATGAATCACTTCATGCTTGTGATTGATGGTGTAAAAGTGCCAAAAGGCGAAATTTACCATAGTCATGAGGCTGCAAATGGTGAATTAGGGTTTTATATCATCTCTGATGGTTCTGGCACACCTTATCGTGTGAAATGCCGTCCACCATGCTTTGCGCTTTTAAGTGGATTTGCACATATGGTTAAAGGAAACTTTCTTGGTGATGCAATTTCAACATTAGGTAGTTTAAATATTATTGCGGGCGAGCTCGATCGATAATCTCTTGTTTAAAATCTTTCGTATTTTAAGGTTATAGTATGGCGTCTTATTTTTCTGCAGAACTTGACAAATCAATACGTGCTTATTTAAAGCGATTTGAAACCACTCGCTCTGCAATTTTACCCATTTTGCATGCAATTCAAGATGAAAAAGATTGGATTTCTGAAGCAGATGTTCTTGCTTTAGAAGAAGAATATAAACTTTCAGCGGTGCAAGTACGTGAAGTCCTTACATTTTATACAATGTATCGTACTGCGCCTACAAAGCCGTATCGTTTAGAAATTTGTAAAAGCATTTCATGTTTTTTAATGGGTGCAAAAGATTCTATTAAAACCGCAAAAGCAGCGCTTGAAAAAGCAAAAGTTGAAGGCAAAGACCTTCCTTTTGAAGTTCATGAAGTCGAATGTTTAGGTCAATGTGGTTATGCCCCAGCAGGGTATGTAAATAAAGACCGTCAAAACTGTATTACACCAGAGCGGGCGATACAATTGATTGAAGAATATTCTGCAAAACACACGCCAAACTCTTCAGAGAACAAATAAGGATAGCACAAAATGCCAACTATCTCTCAAGAATATTCAGGCCTAAAGCCAGACGATTATCGTATTTTGCTGGAGCTTGAAAACGTGCCGAACTCACGCACATTGGATGTTTATCATCAATACAAAGGCTATGAAGCACTCAAAAATGTGCTTTCTACAAAAATGAAGCCAGAAGATATTATTGCACTTGTTAAATCATCGGGTTTACGTGGCCGAGGTGGTGCAGGATTTTTAACAGGTTTAAAATGGAGCTTTGTTCCAAAAGAACCTGGTGAAAAATACCTTGTTACAAATTTTGATGAAGGTGAGCCCGGAACATTTAAAGATTGTTATATCTCAAAAATTTCGCCGCATTCTTTAATTGAAGGCAAAATTATTGCTGCTTATGCAATTGGTGCTTCAAAAAGTTACATTTATCTTCGTGGAGAATTTTACGAAGAAATTAAATGGTGTGAAGAAGCCATTCGTGAAGCGTATGAAGCTGGGTATTTAGGTAAAAATATTTTAGGTTCTGGTTTTTCACACGATATGGATATTTATGTGGGTGCAGGTGCTTATATTTGTGGCGAAGAGACAGCATTGCTTTCTTCTTTAGAAGGCAAAAAAGGGCAACCTAAATTAAAGCCTCCGTTTCCTGCAATTAAAGGTTATTTAGGAAAACCAACGGTTGTTAATAATGTTGAAACACTTGCTAACGTTCCTTGGATTTTACGAAATGGGGCTGAAGCTTACAAAAAATTTGGAACAGAAAAATCTGCTGGTACAAAATTATTTAATGTAAGCGGACCAATTGCAAAACCTGGTTGTTATGAAGTGCCACTTGGGTACCCACTCATGAAATTCTTAAATGAAGATTGTGGTGGAATGCTTCCTGGTAAAAAACTTAAAGCCATTATTCCTGGTGGGTCTTCTGCTCCGGTTCTTACAGCTGCAGAGTGTGAAAATGTTACTCTTGATTATGAATCTATTGCAGAAGCAGGATCAATGCTTGGCTCTGGCGGAATTATTGTGATTCCTGAAGATGTGAGTATGGTTGCTGTTCTAGAAAATTTAATGGATTTTTATGCGCATGAATCATGTGGACAATGTACACCATGTCGTGAAGGAACTGGTTGGCTGTATAAAATTTCTAAATCAATTTTAAACGAAAAATCAATTGCTCGTGAAGAGTTTGAAAAAATTACACCGGTTGCAAATAATATGCGTGGCCGAACAATTTGTGTGCTTTCCGATGCTGCAGCAGATCCTGCTCGTGCAATTGTGAAAAAGTTTGCGCATGAATTTGAACCATTTCTTAAGTCTCATAGTCACGCTAAAGGATCTTAACCATGTCTGAGAATGTTACATTAACAATTGATGGCACTGAAGTCACAGTTCCTAAAGGGACAAGTATTATTCAAGCTGCAAAACAGATAGGCGCTGAAATCCCTCATTTTTGTTGGCATCCTGGCCTTTCAGTTGCAGGTGTGTGTCGTTTTTGCATGGTGAAAGTCGAAAACATGCCTAAACTGCAAATTTCCTGCAACACCATGTGCGCTGAAGGTATGAAAGTTTATATTGATGAAGAAGAAGTTAAGAATGCCCATAAATGGGCATTAGAATTTCATTTAATCAATCATCCACTTGATTGTCCAATTTGTGATCAAGCAGGCGAATGTGAACTTCAAAATTCATACATGAAATATGGTAAATATGTTTCACAGATGGCTGAAGATAAAGTATTAAAACCCAAAGCGTTAGATGTTGGTGATAATCTTGTTCTTGATACAGAGCGTTGTATTTTATGTTCACGTTGTGTGCGCTTTGAAAATGAAGTGACAAAAACAAATGCATTGGGGATTTTTAATCGAGGCGATCACTCTATTATTGGCACGTATCCAGGTCGTCGTATCAATCATAATTATAGCTATAACGTTGCCGATATTTGTCCTGTAGGTGCTTTTACTGCCAAAGACTTTCGTTTTGAATGTCGAGTTTGGTTTTTAACACCCCATAAATCTGTGTGTCCTGGTTGTTCAACTGGTTGTAATGTAGATGTTTTTTACAATAAACGTCAGCGTAAATACTACCGTTTAAAACCACGCCAGAACGATCAGGTAAATGGGCATTGGATGTGTGATTATGGTCGTACCATGTATATGCATTTAAATTCTGCTATGCGTTTTATGAACCCTATTTTTAATGGTCATGAATCGTCCTGGAATCGCTTGCATAAAGAACTTGAAAAATCTTTGCAAGATGCCAAAAATCAAAAATCAAAAGTACAATTAATTCTTACACCTCAATATACCAACGAAGAATACGAAAGTATATTTTCATGTTTAGATGAGTATGTGGGTATACAAAATGTAAGTGTTCTTCTTTGGAGAAATCGCAACGAAAAAATCGAAGATTTTGACGGTCTGCTTATGCGTGGTGATAAAAACTCAAATACTAAAGGGCTCAATTACTCACTTGAAAAGTGGAACGTAAAAGCAAAATCATTTCACACAGAAAAATTTGCGGAGTTTAGTAAAAGCGATACTTTAACTCTTATTTTTGCACCAGAAATTCAACTTTCGTATGATAATTTTGATGAAGATATTGCACTTCTTGCGTCATTACAAAGTGCATTTATTTTTACAGTAAATGGGATAAATGATGCAAAGAAATTTACTTTTAAAGTTCCTGTGCGTGCTTTTACAGAAAAAACAGGTAGCTTTACAAACTTTGATGGCATTGTTCAAAAACTCGAGAGCAACACTCCTGTTTATTACGAACAAAAAAGTGTGGATGAAATTTTTAACGCACTTAAACCAAAGCAAGACTAAGGAAACATTAGTGTTATGACTTATGTAAAAGTTTCAAAAAGTCCTGAAAAAAGCTTTAAAAATGGCTATTTAATGACAACGCTTAAAGGGCTTAAATTAACTGGTACTGTTTTTTTTAAACAAATATTTGGTTTGGAAAAAACTGTGACTGTTCAATATCCAGAAGAAACATACGAATACTCAGATCGTTTTAAAGGTGCACATTTTTTAACAAAAAGACCAGACGGTCGTGTGCGTTGTACGGCTTGTTTTTTGTGTGCCACAAATTGTCCTGCTGAATGCATTCATATTGTAGCAGGCGAGTCTCCAGATATTGGTGTTGAAAAATTTCCTGTCAGATTTGAAATTGATATTTTACGTTGTGTTTTTTGCGGGTATTGCGAAGAAGCTTGCCCTGTTGATGCCATTCGTATGGGACCCGAAGTTTCTATGGCTGGCTTAACGGGCGAAAAGAAATGGGTTTATACAAAAGAGTATTTACTGAATCGTGATGCTATTAAGGAGCAAGTTGGCGTAAATCAAGTTTCACGTAAAAAAGAAAATACTAAACTAGGTATGTAATTTTTAATTTTGGGTTGGTATAATTTTATATTGCATACGCGTATTGGCAGTAAGTATGTTTTTTTCTATTTACCAATTCATAGTTGCACAACGAACGCCGTGTTTGTCGTCTCTATCCCAGCTATTGACCAGTCCTTTTAAACTATCAAATGCCCATCCATGGTAATTTTTGGTAAATGGATTTGGAGCTGGAGCCGTATGAGCCCCACTTGACCATAAATAACGATAAGCTTTTTCACCAACTGATCGATAGAATCCTGGTACAAAAGATGCACTAAAGCCCCATTGTGGGCCGTCGACATTATCTACGTCTAAACAACGCGATTGAATCCACTCATGTTCAAGTCTATTTTTGTATTGCCCATCAGCAATGTATTGGCCACCATTACACATTGGGTATCCAGTAAGAGTCATAATTTGCGGATAACTAGGAACTCGCCAATCGTACACTTCTTTATCTAACCAAATAAAGGGATCTACATTATTTTTGTTCTCTTTATATAAATTATAGTTTGTTTGGCAAATATCTGTATATGTAGCTGATTTTCCACCAAAATTTAAAGATTCAAATCGAGGAAACCAATTTTCATGAATTTGAAGATCATTTCCATATTCGTACCCAACATGTGTATTGACGTCCCAAAATTTATAAGGCTGTGAGGAAATCATGCCGCTCCACAAAATACGATGCTGGCTTGCTGGATTATCATTTGCATAATATTCCATCCACCATTCACGTGGGAGTCCGTTTAGAAGGTCTGGTGGAAAAGATAAAAATTCATTACCACCTAATGCAATGTTCTCTTTTTTGAGCTCTGGCGATAACCATGCGCATTGATAAGCAAGCTGATTCTCTGGGCAACTGACTAAAAACCAATAATCTTCAATTCCTTCTGGCCATTTTTCAAAATGAAAAGCCATGCGATCTGAAGCGTGGCTGTGTCTAAAATAATTGACTCGTCCTGCATGATCGAGAACTTTCATTGAACAGTCAAAAATTCTTTGGTGAGTGGTTGCTTTTTTCCAGTTTCCACATCCTCCAACTGGCCCCATGGCTTCTGTGTATTCTTCATTTCGACTAATTTTATTTTCGTTTGTTAGTGTAGGCGCAATAAGATCAAATTCAATTGTTTGGGATTCTTGTGCGTTTGTTGATGCATTTATTACGCTAACTTTGAAATTAAATTTTTTGGCAATTGGTCTAAAATCGCATTCATATTGCATTGAAGTAGGCGAATTGGTTATTTTTTTACAGTTCGCGTTCAGTTCGTTTTGACCTGATTCGTATGTTTTTAGCGGAATTAAATTATGCGCTTCCAGAATTTCCATTGCATCAATTTTAAATTCAACACTTTCCATTCCTTCACCATCAATTTGGAATTTTATTTTCCCATTTTGCCAATCTTCAGAATTGTAAGGGTTATAGGTGAATTTATTTTCGTTTTTTGCGGCTTTAATAGGTTCTAAAATTGTAATATTGTACTTGTTTGAATTTTGTTTGAGTCGGTTTTGTTTAATAGCAAAAATACTTCCAAGCCCAACAACACATATCGCCATCACAAATAATAAGAATTTTTTAGAACCCATTTTTTACACCCTATGTACCTTTAAGGTATTTGTAGATTTCATATCGGCTATAGGTAATCCGCCTGTAATAAGGATAAGATCGCCTTTTTCAATATAATTTCCTTGCGTTAAAAATTGAATTATTTCTTCAAACGCAGTATCTGCGTCGATGAATCTAGAATTCATTATACTCCAAACACCACGCACAAGACTAAGTTTATTTACAAGTTCTTTTGAATTACTAAATGCAATAATTGCCGCATTTGGACGGTATTTTGCAAGTAGTTGGGCCATATGCCCTGTTTTTGCTAAAGAAATAATGGCGGTTGCGCCAACTTTATGAGCAAGATCGACAGCTGTACGCGCAAAATTATCAGGAGTGTTTAACGTTTCGTTTGGTTTAAATTTTACTGGTTTTATAGCACCACTTTTATCGACACGATTTACAATATCACGCATTGTTTGCACAGCTGTAAGTGCATATTTGCCAGATGCACTTTCACCTGAAAGCATAGTGGCATCTACGTGTTCAAATACAGCATTAGACACATCGCAAATTTCTGCTTTTGTGGGCCTACGATTGATAATCATAGAATCGAGCATTTGTGTTGCAACAATAACTGGTTTTCCTAATTGAACAGCGGCTTCTATAATTCTTTTTTGAAAAGAAGCCACATGAGCAAAACCACATTCAACGCCAAGATCGCCTCGTGCAACCATAATGCAATCTGATGCTGCGCAAACAGAGTGAATATTTTCAACAGCCGAAAACATTTCAATTTTAGAAATAATTGGTGTGTTGTGCCCAAGTGCATTGATTTTAGCACGAAGCTCGATAACATCTTCTGCAGTTTGCACAAACGAAAGTGCAATGTAATCTACGTTATGGGAAAGCCCAAAGTGTAAATCTTTTATGTCTTTTTCAGTAGTAGCCGGAATGGTGAGTTTACATTGTGGAAAGTTAACACCTTTACGTGATTTTAAAACACCGCCATGCTCTACAGTGCAAAGCACATCTGAACCTTCAATGCCCACAACAACCATTTCTAAAAGGCCATCATCAAGAAGAATGCGCTGCCCAACTGTGACATCATTTGCAAGGTGTTCAAAATCGATTGGAATAATATCCGCGGATGTTTGTTTTTTTCCATATTGCAAAACAACTTCTTGTTTTGCTCTAATTGTAATTTCGTTGTTAAATAAAGCCCCAGTGCGAATTTTAGGGCCTTGTAAATCTTGTAAAATAGCGACAGGTTTATTTTTGCGTGTAGAAATTTCTCGAATCCATGCTATATTTTGAGCGTGTACTTCATGTGTTCCATGAGAAAAATTGAGCCGTGCAACATTCATGCCTGCATCAATAAAGAGCTCAATCATTTCGGCCGAACTAGAAGAAGGCCCAATTGTACAGACTAGTTTTGTGTAGGGAAGGTCTTTTAATTTCATAAAAATTCAACTCAGCTATAAACTTGGATTTGTGTTTAGAATATCACAACTAGTATACAACATTTTGACAACTATTTGTCATCCTGCAATTGTATATTGAAACTATAAATGCTCAAATTTCATAATTATTCAATCAAAGTGACATCAATTTTTAATTTGCATTTACTTATTCAATCAATTCATATATTTAGCAAAAATTAAAATGAATTTTTTTTACAAGGATGGTATTATGGTTTTTCGCTTTAAAGCATTAGCATTTTTCTTATCGCTTTTTTATTTCATGCATTCTTATGCTGCTCTCACCAAAATAGAAGCAGAAAATCGAGCAAAACAATTTTCTGATGTTCATTATGTACTTGGCTTTAATTTTAGCGAAGCGCAACACGACTCTGTAAAAGACAACTCTGCATCAGCAGAGGGAGCTCTTTATTCTGGACGAGTGCACATTGCATTTAATGTCACATCCAATCCATCCGAATTAGAAAATGAATTTTTTCTTGACTTTAAAGCCCTGCCCAATGGTCAAGTATCTCAGGTGTTTATTAATGATAGCCTAGAAACAGCAGTGCGTTGGGACAAAAAAGAAGGAAAACTTTATCTTTCAAGTGGTTTGTTACAACTAGGAAAAGAAAACACAATCGATTTAACATTCGTGAATAATTTTACTCATCAAGGTCACGGTGTGCACAGAGCAGTCGATGAAAAAGATAAAGAAGTTTATCTTTATACAAAGTTTGAACCGTATTCGGCAAATGAACTATTTCCGTTATTTGATCAACCCGATCTTAAAGCAAATTTCGAAGTAAATGTAGAAGTTCCAAATCATTGGAAAGTAGTTTCAAATACTCGCGAAACAGTTGTGAAACAAACAACTCAGCAAACAAACACTTGGTTTTTTCCTCAATCACAAAAATTTAGTACGTACCTTTTTATGCTTGCAGCTGGCCCATTTCAAGTTTGGGAATCGGATAAAGGACACATTCCTTTACGTTTATTTGCACGTAAAAGCATTGCCGATGATGTTGTTCCTCAAGAATGGTTTGATGCTACAGTAGCCTCGTTTGAATTTTATGAAAATCGTTTTGGTGCGTATCCATTTAAAAAGTATGATCAAGTGATTGTTCCCGATTTTTCTGCAGGCGCAATGGAAAACGTTGCTGCGGTTACGTTTACCGAGAACTATGCACACAATAAAAATATGACTCCTTCGGTTAGAACAAAACTTGTAAAAGTCATTGCTCATGAAATGGCACATATGTGGTTTGGCGATCTTGTCACAATGAAGTGGTGGGATGATTTATGGCTCAATGAAAGTTTTGCTACGTTTTGTGCTTTTTACTTTTCAAATCAACATGTAGAACAATTAAATCTTGTTGCAAATCCTTGGCAGACATTTTTTGATTTGTATAAAACGCGAGCGTACAGTGAAGATGATTATCAAACAACACATCCAATTGTTGGTAATGTCCCAGATACGAATGCAGCAAATTCCGTATTTGATGGAATCACATATGGAAAAGGTGCATCGGCGTTAAAGCAATTAGCCTATTATATTGGAGAAGATGTCTTTTTTGAGGGTGCTAAACAATATCTCGATAAATTTCGTTTTCAAAATGCTACACGAGAAGATTTTATAAGTACTTTGTCCAAAGTTTCTGGAGTTGATTTAAGTGATTGGGATGAAACATGGCTTGGTAATCAAGGAACCGATAAAGTAAAAGTGATTTTTTCTTCTCAAAATGGAAAAATCTCTAATTTAACTCTTTATCCATTACCAGCAAATGCAAATCAAAAACCACGCACTCATAAAACTCAGGTAGGTTTATATGGTTATAATGACCATGGTGCAATTGTGCTTAAAGAAACAATTCCTGTAACTTATTCAAATCAACCGGTCGAATTGTCAGAGGCTATAGGTAAAGAGGCGCCTGTTTTTGCATTTGCTAATACAGATGATTATGATTTTTCTCAGTCATTTATGGATCTCGACACTTTTCAAAGCATGAGTAAAGTATTTGGTCAAATTTCTGATGAAAATGTACAGCTGCAATTATTTTATTCTTTTGTATTGATGGTTGTGCACTCAGAGCTTCCGGCAAGAGACTTGATTAACCTTATTCTTGAAACTGAAATTACAGATACAGAATCTTATGTGCTATCCAATTTTCATAAGTACTTAGGCGAACTGCTTAAATATGTAACAGTGCCTGAACGCCAAATTTTTAACGATAAAATATCGAATCATTTATATGAAAAATTCCTTGCAGCAGAAGCAGGTTCCTCGATTCAAACCTATTTGTTTAATTGGTTTTTGAGTTTTAAGCTTTCAGAAAAGAATGTGGCAATTGTCGTTCATTTATTGAAGGATGAAGAACAAAAAAGTGCATTAAAGGTTACATCTTGGAACTTAATTACTGCTCTTGCAAAAGTAAATTATCCAAACATTAAAAACTTAATAGAGGAAGAATCTTTATTATCTCCCAATCATAGTTCTCAACTGTTTGCAGAAATGGCAATTGCCACATCTGAAAATAAACGTTTTTGGTTTAATGAACTCACAACATTTGGCCAATATATGACAATTGATACAAGAAATCTGGTTAATAGTGTGTTCCATGATATTTTTAATGAATCATTAACAGAGTTTGTAGAATCTGATTATTTAGATATGTTTTTAAAGCTTTCACAGCAAAATGAGGCTAATCAAAAATTAACCTATCTTGCAGGACTTTATCCTCTTAACAGTTCTGAAGGTTTTGATGCTTATGCCCGCGAATTTTTATCGATGAATAAAGATACTATTCCATTTGATGCAAGAAGAAAAATCTTAGAAAGAATAGAAGATTCTGAACGCATGCATCAAGCACGTACTCTGTAATTTTATGGTGCATTTGGATTTACAGCTGCCTTCATTGCAGGGCCACTAGGTCCTGTTTCTAAAACACACTGACCAAAAACACATTTACTAGAATCTTTAGGGTTCCCCCACCTGCCCGTAAAATTTAAAAAACTAAATTCTGCTGGATATTCGCCAACTGGATGAAAAGGGATAATCACAACATTATTGTAAGTGTGCCATTCATAGCCACCATCAGCAGTGTAATCGATAAGGTCGTCATTTGGGAGTTTTTTGTATACAAATCTACCAGCTTTTAAATAAGTGCCATGCGAACCACTTGCAGAATAAACAATAGGATGAGTATTTACTTTATTAAAATCTGAATAAGAATATTCATTGCTAAAATCATGCGCAGAAAGTGTCAGACTAAGTATATTGTCGTTTTGAAAACGAATACGCATGCCTTCCCAATCTCCTACATGATTTCCAAATGTAGAGTACCCTCCTACACATCCAATGCCAGAAATAAATTTTCCAACACAGACTCTTTTGCCTCGATTATAAGGAAAGAAGAAGAAATAATGCACATCGTAAATATCAGATCCTAAATTAGGCTTAGGAACTGTAATTGCATACACAGGTGGAATAGTGCTCACATCTCCTTTAAAAAAAGGCAAAGAATAATCCGAAGGATGGCGTAATTTTTGATTGGTGACTAAATAATTATTTTCTTCATGCACATATTGAAGAAAAAATTCGACGCTTGAAGGTAAAAAATCATCTGTAGGATGTATTTTCACGATAGGCGCATATTGTATAATGGCTTCATTTGAAACTGCAGAAACGGTTTGAGAAAAGATCGTTGAACATAAGACAGATGCGAAAACGAATGCTAACTTCATAAAACCCCTCTTATTCCTTAATAGCGATAGATCAAATTTCTAAGATGAGAGCTTCTCATGAATTATAGAGAATAACATCCTTATTTTGTGTTATGAAATTTTGAGCATCATGTAACGAAGAACTTAATAATGATTTTAATTCACTACAATCATTTGTTAATTTTGAAAACATGTCTGTCCATTTATCTGAACCTAAAATTAAATGAATGGGCAAATCTTTTAAATTGTATTCGTATTCTTGTGTGCTCCACGCAAAGTCGTTTTTATGTTCTAACGAGCAATACGCTAAAAACGTCATTCCAAGTGCAAATAAATTTATATTTTCTGGATTTAATAATCCAAAATGTACGCCAGCGCACACTTCACCTGCATATTTGTTGAATGTAGGGCGGAAGTAGTGTTCGCGATAAGTAAGGGGACTGGATCCCGCGGTCAAGCCGCGGGATGACAATATTCCCCTGTCATCCCGCGGCTTGACCGCGGGATCCATAACAAATAAAGATTCATGCTCTTTCAGGAATTCAATGCATTTTTTAGCATTGAGCCAAGGTGCACCAATAAGCTCAAAAGGCATTGTTGTGCCACGGCCTTCACTTACATTTGTGCCTTCCAAACATACAAATGCAGGAAAAAAGAAACTGCTTAACCAAGTGGGTAAGTTTGGTGAAGGCATGATCCAATTTTCTTGTTTTAAATCTACGAGCAACGTGTTTCTTGTCAAACCTTTTACAGGAATCACTTGATAATCAACATTCATATTTTCAAGTTTGATAAACAAATGGCCAAGCTCACCCATACTTAAACCATGGCGCATGGGAATCGAATACCACCCCACAAAACTATGCCATTTTGTTTCTAAGCAATTGCCTTCAACACGTTTCCATTCATTATTTTCTTTTACCGCTAAGCCAACAGGATTTGGCCTGTCTAAAACAACAACTTTTTTGCCGTGCTTTGCTGCACTGCGTAAACACCCTGCAAGTGTAAGCATATAGGTATAAACTCGGCAGCCGACATCTTTTAAATCAACAACAATTGTATCTATGTTTGTTAATTGTTCTGCAAGTGGTTCGCGCGTGTTTGAATATAAACTGAACAATGGGATAGAATTTTTATTCTCTAAAATAAAAACACTATCTGTTGTTTCTTTCATATTATCTTGTTCTGTTTGTAAATAACCGTGTTGTGGTCCAAATAAAGCATTTAATGATGTGCCAGTTGTTTTTTTTGTTGCTTGCAAAATCACATTCACTGTAGGAATAAAGTTTGATGTAGTGGAAGCTTGATTTACAACAAGCCCAATGCGTCCAAAGTTTTTTAATAAATGCGGTTGGTCGATTAATGTATCAATTGCGATTTGCATAAAATTTTTTACACTCCTTTGTGAGCTATTTTAACGTGTTCTATTTTCTTTATATAAAGGAATCGCATGAAGCCAGACCTTAACTCTACCTCAAATGTTTTTACATTCACATTTCAAGATGATGTGTGTTTAATTAATATGAACGATCCTGAAAAATCAGTAAATAGTTTAACAGTTGCTATGTTGGAAGACATGAAAAATGTTATTCCGCAGATTTTGGAAACACCAAACTTAAAAGGTGTTGTTATATACTCTTCTAAGCCAAAATGTTTTGCAGCTGGTGCAGATATCAATATTTTTGACACATTAAGTACAAAAGAAGATGGCGAAAAAGCATCTCAAGAAATGCACAAAATTTTTGGTGAACTGGCAAATGCAAAAGTTCCTGTTGTGTGTGCCATTAATGGAATGTGTTTAGGTGGTGGTACCGAGCTTGCGCTTGCTTGCCATTATCGTATTTGTTCAACAGATCCTTCTACAAAAATGGGCTTACCAGAAGTCCAACTTGGTATTTTACCAGGTGGTGGTGGAACGCAACGCTTGCCTCGTTTAATTGGTATTGCAAAAGCATTAGATCTTATTTTAACTGGCAAACAAGTTGATGCAAAAAAAGCATTAAAACTTGGGCTTGTTGATGATGCTGTTCCCGTAAATCGTTTGCTCGAAAAAGCAATTGAAATGTGTAAAACAAAGAAACCTCGTCGGTTACCAAATAAATTAAGTTTTGGTCAGTTTGCGCTTAAAAGCGGAAGCGATATGCAAACACTTGCCCTTGAAAGCAATCCAATTGGAAAAGCATTAATTCAAAGTCAAAGTGCAAAACTCGTCCAGAAAAATGCAAAAGGTTTTTATCCTGCACCTGTAAAAGCTTTAAAGGCTGTGATGGAAGGCACTGCGTTAAGTCTTGAAAAAGGTTTAGCATTAGAAGCAAAATTATTTGGAGAACTTGTTGTTTCTGAAGAAAGTCGTTCTTTAGTCCATATTTTTCATATCATGACGGCTGCTAAAAAGAATCCTTACGAGGAAGCTGTACAAAAAGAAGGAAATGAGCTTTTTTTAAAAGGCCTTAAAGATGGCAGTAAAGCTGTTGGTATTTTAGGTGCAGGGCTTATGGGCAGCGGAATTGCTACTGTATTGGCTGATAGAGGGGTTCGTTCCGTAATGGTCGATCAAAACTCTGCTGGCCTTACGCGTGGGTTACAAGCAGTTATAAAATTTTTTGATGGAAAAGTAAAAAAACGCCGTTTAAAATTGTTTGAGCGCGATACTAAAATTGGACATGTTACTCCATCGTTAAATTATAGTTCTGTCAAACAAGCACCTGTGGTGATTGAAGCTGTTTTTGAAGAGCTCAGTGTAAAAGCGGAATCTTTAAAAAAATGCGAAGCTTTAATGCCACCTGAAAATTTTATTTTTGCAACAAATACAAGTAGTATTCCAATCAGTAAAATTGCAGAGCATGCGCAAAAACCAGAGCATGTAGTTGGTATGCATTTCTTTTCCCCTGTTCCTAAAATGCCTTTGGTTGAAATTATTACGCATCCTAAAACAGATAAAAAAATTGCCTCGGCAGTGTTTGATTTAGCAAGTAAAATGGGCAAACAAATTATTGTTGTGAATGATGGCCCTGGTTTTTACACAACACGTATTTTAACTTTTCAAATTGCAGAAGCTTTAAATATACTTTCTGAAGGAGCTCGTATCGAAGATATCGATAAAGCACTTGAAAAGTTTGGTATGCCTGTTGGACCTATTACTTTGATGGATGAAGTTGGGATTGATATTGGCGAACACCTTATTCACATTATTTCTGAAGCTTTTGGCGATCGTCTGGAGCTTCCCAAAGAAGAATTAGAAGCTTTTTCTAAAGATGGGCGTAAAGGGCGTAAAAGCAATAAAGGTTTTTATCTGTATAATAATGGGGTTAAGGGCGAGGCCGATGCTTCGGTGTATAATTTCTTTCAAAAAGAACGTAAAGCATTCGATAAATCTGAAATTGCCGATCGTTGTATGTATGTGTTTATGAATGAAGCGGCTCGTTGCTTAGATGAAGGTATTTTAACCCACGAAGATCATGGCGATTTTGGGGCGATATTTGGCCTTGGATACCCTCCATTTTTGGGCGGCCCATTCTTTTATGGAAAACGTTTAGGAAAAGTAAAAGTAAAAGAAAAACTTCTCGCATTAAGTAAAAAATATGGTAAACGATTTGAACCTGCGAAATATTGGGATACTCTTGAATAGTTCATTTTTTGTTAAATTTTATTTTATAGTCCTACAGATACTCTGTGGGATTTGTTATTTGAAAAGTTGAAATACCATGCTCGATGATGTCATTAGTTTTACTCCAAAAGATTACCAAGCTATTCGCCGCCATGCAGTTAAATTTTGTTATCAGCAAGAAATCATGCAAGAGCATGCATTTACAACAGATATTTTAGATAATTATATTAAAAACTTTTATATTCCTCGTGAACAAGAAAAGTATTTTAAAGAGTTTGTCACTATTGTTTTTAAGCACATGGCAGATACAGATGCGCTTATTGAAAAGCATGCGCGCAACTGGAAGCTTTACAGAATTGCAAAGGTCGACCTTGCTATTTTAAGGGTTGCGATTACCGAAATTAAAGAACGCGCAAAAACAAGCCCTGTAATTATTATTTCAGATGCTTTAACAATTGCAGAAGACTTTTCTTCAAAAGATTCTACAAAATTTGTAAATGGCATTTTGGATTCAGTGGTTAAAGAAATTAAAGCTACTTAGTTTAATCTTCTTTACCGCAATGATGTTTATCGCATGAGCAATTTGCACAAGTGCATTCTTCGCATTTACAGCAAACACAATTACAAGATTCACAATGAGATTGAGTAACAGTTTCCATATTTCGATCCTCCATTTCCTTAATTTTATAAGACTTAATGAGAACCTGCAAGTATGGTTAACGTTTTTTTTAGTTTTTCCAATGATTCTTGTTTGTTCGTAGCAAAGTGTTTACTCGTTAATGCAAAAATTAATCGACCATCTTGCGTAATTCGCATATCTTTTGAACGATTACAAAGTGCAAGTAACCGTTTTACAAATGCTTCAGCATTTTCATCTGTGCTTTGAAGAAGAGCCTGATCGAGCCTGCATTCAGAAGCTAATTCGCCAACTGTAAACGATAAGGCACCAAAAACAGACAATAAACGCCTGATTCGTGAAATTTCAATCACATCATAAACTTCTTCTGGAATTGGACCAAAACGATCTTCACATTCTTTTTGTAAAGCAATTAAGCTTGCTTCATCTCGTGCCCCAAAGAACCGGCGGTAAATAAGTAAACGCTCACGCGCACTTTCAATATAGGAATCTGGAATTTGCAACGAAAGTGGGATTTGTAGATCGATTTCAGCTTTTCGCTCAACTTTTACGCCACCAAGTTTTTTAATCGCCTCATCAAGCATTTGCAGATACGTTTCGAGCCCAATTTCTTTTACTTTTCCACTTTGCTCATCACCAAGAATTTCGCCTGAGCCACGCATTTCAAGATCATGGCTTGCAATCACAAAACCACTACCCAGTTCTTGATGATCTTTTAACACTTCTAATCGTTTCATTCCGTCAGAATTTTTTGAAAATTTATCGGGATCAACAAGGAAATAAGCATTTCCACGAGTAGAGCGGCGCCCAACACGGCCTCTTAATTGATAAAGCTGTGCTAAACCAAGATTATCTGCATTTTGGATAAGAATTGTATTTACATTTGGCATATCAATACCAGCTTCTACAATTGTTGTGCAAAGGAAGAGATCAAATTTACGGTCTAAAAATTGTAAAATGATTTTTTCAAGTTCATTTTGTTGCATTTTGCCATGCCCAATTGCAATACGCACATTAGGAAGTAGTTTGGTAAGGTATTGATAAACACCTTCAAGCTCTTCGACTCGATTATGAACATAAAAAATTTGCCCGCCACGCGCAATTTCAGAACGAATTGCTTCTACAATAGTTTTATCTTCGAATGGACACACAAATGTTTTTGTAGCAAGCCGCGACTTTGGAGGTGTTGTGAGTAAACTCAGCTCACGAATTCCGACAAGCGCCATTTGAAGTGTGCGCGGAATTGGTGTGGCAGTAAGAGTAAGTACGTCAATGCCATACGACATTGTTTTCATTTTTTCTTTTTGCAACACACCAAAGTGTTGTTCTTCGTCTACAACTAAAAGACCTAAATCACGAAACTGTATATCTTTTGCAAGGATACGATGTGTGCCAATTAAAATATCGGTAGCACCTTTTTTGAGATCTTCTAAAGCTTGGCTTGCTGAACTTGTAGCGCGATCTAAAAGCTGCACTTTAACACCAAATGGTCCAAAACGTTCTTGTAGTGTTCGATAATGTTGATGAGCAAGTACAGTTGTAGGCACTAACCATGCTGCTTGTTTGCCATCTAAAATAGCACGGTAGCAGGCACGCATTGCCACTTCGGTTTTTCCAAATCCAACATCACCACATAATAGTCTATCCATTGCTTTAGGAAGACCCATATCATGCATAATTTCTTGCGTAACTTTAGACTGATCCGGAGTATCTTCATAAGGAAACGCATCGAGAAAGGAGATATAATCTTCTCCGATTTTTGCAAATGCAGTACCTGGTGTAATCGTTTGTTTTGCGTGATGTTCTAAAAGCTTTTGAGCAAGCTGTTCAACATCTTTTTTAATTTTATCTTTTTTCTTAGTCCAAGCTTTTGTTTTCAGACTATCTAGCTGAATAGAATTAGAGGCGCCAATATATTTTTGAACAAGATTAAGCTTATTGACGGGAACATAAATTTTATCGTGCCCAGAAAATTCTAGAACTAAGAAATCGTTTAAAATGTCGCCTACTTTAATTGTAGCAAGGCCTTTAAATCGAGAAATGCCGTGTTGTACGTGCACAACTAAATCGTCTTCAGAAAAATCTGAAAATTGCGAAGAAAGAAAAATTTGAGAGATTTGTGCTGATTGAGTTTGTGAATTTTCTAGATCAGTGTTGTTTTGTGTTGCATTAAAACGCTGCCGACCCCGAATAATTTTTTCAGAAACAAAAATAGTTTTTGTTTTTGGAAAGAAAAAAGCACCTTCAATGTCTAAAAGTTTTGTATAAAAAGAGGGATTTTTTGAGGCCAATTTTTTTGCTGTAGAGGTATGGTTAAGAACATCTTCAAAAGAATACTTTTGAATTTGATCGTTACTGTCCGTTTCTGAAATTTCAGTAATATATTTTGAAAATAAACCTAATACTTCTTGTGCAGAATCTTGGTTACTTGCACAAATCACAATTTCATGAATATCTTTTGTGTTTAAAAAGCTTTTTATGAGATTTGCTTTTGACTGAAACGTGTCTTTTTTTGTTTTTAAAAAACTTTCTGCAATTTCTGATGGAAGTTCAAATTCATGATTGTCTTCATGCTTTTCTGCATTTTTCGAATCAATCACTTCATGCGTTAATTTGTTTTGCAAAAAAACAGCATCTGGAAACAAAGTATTAAATTTTGCCACAAGAATGTTTTTGTTGTCTGCACTACGTTCTGCTGATTTGTAGAGTTCTGAAATTTTAGAAAGCGCAGTCTGTATTTCTTCTTTTGAAGATAGGTAGGCAATTTCAATATTGGAATCTTGATCAAGTGATTTTGTATATTCTGATGCAAACGTAGGAAATGCGTGTGTAAACATATAGGAAATATCGTCAATTCCTGGAAACGGTATGGATGACTTTAAATCTTCAAGTAAATTTGAACGATTGATACCCTCTACTTTTTGTTTAAGTATTTGAGTATTGAATTGCTCGCATTTTTCATCCAAATTTTCTTCAATCGGCCAAACAAATTCTCGTGCAGGCAATAAATACACATGTTCTAAACTTAAAAACGATTTTTGATCGTATGCACGAAACGATTTAATTTGTTTAATAGTGTCATCAAAAAATTCAACTCGTGTTGGAAATTGTTGTCCGGGTGTCCAAATGTCTACAATAGAACCACGAACTGCGTATTCACCCACTTCATGAACATGATTTACTTCTGTATAAACAAGCTGACTCAGTTGGTTCAGCAGATCTTCAATATCAAAAATTTGTTCAGTATGGAGATGAACACGATTTTTTTTCAGCCAATCAGTACCTGGAAACGCACGTACAAATCCTGCAACAGAAGCAACAATAATACGTGGGGATTTTTCAATAAGCGCCTGAGCAACTTGTAAGCGTTTTGCAATGATTTTTTTTGAAGATTCGTATTTAAAGACACCCGTTTGCACAAATCCTGGTAAATGCAATACTTCAGATTCATTGAGAAACCCTTGTGCAAGTTCAAGCACATGATTTTGAATGTTTTGAGCTTGAGTGTCATCATCGCACAAAATAATTTTGTATGAGCAATGGTTTTTATGTAAATCGAGAAGGTGTGTTAAAAGTAATGGTTCAAATGACATAGTTTTTTTAATTTGTGAAAAGAATAAAATTATTTTAAAAAATTATTCTCTGATTTTAGGTAATTGTGAGCCGTAATATTCTTTTAACCAACGAAACTCACTGCCTTGTTTTCGATTAAGAAGAGTTTTCATTCCTTCTTCAAGAAGAAGATCTTCATATAAAATTTTATATGCAGTGTTGAGAAGTGTTGAAGAAATCTGCAATTTTTTCATAAGCTGATACGCGCTTTTTGTAGTGGCAAAGCCTTCTACAACGCCACCCATTTCGTGAATGACTTTTTCTTTGTCGCCAGTTTTTGCAAAGCCTTGGCCAAATTTATTATTGCGAGACAAATCGCCTGTGCAAGTTAAAATTAAATCACCAAGACCACTCAAACCCATAAAAGTAAAGGGTGAAGCTCCCATGCGTACACCAATATGAGCAATATCGGAAAGTCCAAGTGTAATGATGGCAGCTTTTGCATTATGACCAAGGCCAAGGCCATCAACAATACCAGCAACAAGTGCAATGATATTTTTGAGTGCTCCCCCAACCTCTACGCCAATAATGTCTTCAGTATCGTAGAGACGAAATGAAGGTGAGTGTAAAATAGACACACATTTTTGAATGAGGGCTGAACTACTTGAAGCAACTGTTAAACATGTAGGAAGATGTTGAAGCATTTCTTTTGCAAAACTGGGGCCACTTAAAGTTGCGATTTCGGCAATACTTCCAAAAATTTCATTAAAAATTTCATGAGGAAGTTTAACTGAATTTTGTTCAATTCCTTTAGAAGTACTGACTAAAGAGAGTAGATTGGTTTGTTTTAAATTGTTTTGTTCTAAATAAGTATCGTATTTGTTTTTAAGTGTGCACAAGACTTCGCGTAAACTTTGTGTTGGAATAGCAAAAATCACTAAATTGTATGAATTCAGATTTCCGTCAAATTCTTCAAATGTTTTTATGCCTTTAAATTGAATATGAGCATTTTTAATTTCACGCAAAACTTCTGGTATACTACGCACTAAAAAATGAATTTCGTTTTCTTCGCCTTGAATGGCAGCAGCAAGCGCACGGCCAAAAGCACCTGCTCCAACGATAAGAATTTTGTTTATATTGTTGCTATGCATTCAATCTCAACCAATACATCAAGCGGAAGTTTTGCAACCTGGATTGCAGACCGAGCGGGTTTATGACCATCAAAAAAACGAGCATAAACAGCATTTACTTTTTGAAAATCATCCATATTTTTAAGAAATACGAGTGTTTTCAAAACTTTATTTAAACTACTGCCTGATGCTTCAAGAACTGCAGTCATATTTTTAAGAACTTGTGCTGTTTGTTCTTCAACATTTTCTGTTTCAACTTTCATAGTTTTAGGATTGATTGGAATGCTTCCACTACAAAAAACCATATCATTATGAACAATAGCTTGTGAATAAGGCCCAATTGCTTGCGGTGCATTTTCAGTAAAAACGGATTTCATAATAATTTCCTTTAATGCTTTAATGAATTGTTGTTAAAGGTTGGCGCGTTGATTTATAGAAAGCCATCCAGGCAAGATCGAGATCGCCAACAGCACTTACATAATTCGCGCGCGCAGAGTTTTGATCATTAGAAGCAATTACTAAATCTGTACTTGAAATAAGACCACTTTGAAATTCTTCAAAACGTTGAGTATAAACCGTTTCTGCATACTGTAATGAGGATTCGGTAAAATGAAGTGTTTCATAAGCTTCAATCAGTTTACTGTAACTGGTTGTAATATCTATTTTGGCATTATCGTGTGTTTGGTAAAGCTGTAAACGTGCAATTTGCTCGGAAGCACTAGCCACATTGATTTGAGTTTGGCGAATGCCCCAATCTAAAATATTCCATTCTAAGCGAAAGCCCCAAAATAGTTCGTTATCAACATCATGTTTTGTAAATGGAGATCCAGAAGGTGCCTCTGCACGAAAATCATGCGCATATTGTAAAATAAAATTGAAGCTGGGTAGGTATGATGTCATGGAATTGAGAGTGGAATAACCTTGGGCCGAAACATTTTCTTGGGCTGCTAAAATATCATACCGAACAGGCACACGATCTTTTACAAGACCATTTAAATTTTTTAAATTTTCTTTTTTCTGTTTCATTACAGAGACATAAGTTGTTGGTAATATAATAGATTCAGAATCGGGTTCACCCATAAATTCAGAAAGTGTAACAAGCGATATTTGATAGGCTGTTTGAGCACGTACATGGGCTGTTTTTGCATTGTCATAGTTTAAACGAAACTGAAGCACATCAGCGCTTGTTAAAAGACCTTCGTTGAAGCGGGCTTCACCATCATTCTGTTGTTTTTCAGCAACCTCAATGGCTTTCTGAGCAACAGCAATAAATTGAAATGCTTTTGTTGCATTAATATAGGCATTGGCTCCTATATAACGTTGATCCTGAATTGTTTGGCTTTTGTCATGATAAGCTGCTCTTAGTTTTGCAGAATTTTCGCCAATTTGAAAAATTGTACTTAAGAGTCCAACAATCGGTTGGCTTAATGTTGCGCCCGCTGTGTACGAAACGCCATCGGTTATGATCGAGACATCTGGCCCAACATTTGAGCTAAGAAGTGAATTAATTCCTTCAACCGGCTTTAAATATTGTCCAGTTGCAGAAACATTTGGAAATAAAGCCAGAATTCTTGAATTTTTCTGATTCTCAGTAATATTTACATTTTGCGTTGCAATTTTTAGTTGATAAGAATGAGCCTGAGTTCGATCCATAGCCTGTTCAAGGGTTAAAGCATTGGCTTGGGGAGGATTGATTTTTGGTTTTTCTGTTATTGTATGTCCATAAGCACTTAAAAAAGGAAATGAAAACAACAAAAAAAAGTAGTAAAAATAAGCATTTTTCATAATTCACCCAGATTATAGTAGCTACTGTACATTTGCAATAATATTTGTGTGCGTTTTAGCATTAACAGTAAATTCTTGAATTGAAATCACCTTTTCATTTTTAACAGAGGAAATTGTAATTTTGTATTTGCCGGGCATTACCCAGAGATTTTTATATCGATAGTTGGAAAGCAATAAGGAACTTTCTTTGCTTAAAAATTCCTTTTTTATCACATTAAGCTCATGATTTAAAAAAGGATTTAGAATAGGACTGGCTTTGAAATAGATTTTTTGACAATTTTTATTTGAAACAGCCTGCATTGCAAAAGCCCGAGCTGTTTTAAGCTTAGTTGGATTATCCCAAATTCCACGAATGCCAACAGAATTTACAATTGATTGTTTAGGGTCGGTTAAGTCGATACCAACTTGGCCCCCATTTTTACTACAAATATTGCCAATATTATAATCAATATTGTTTCCAAAAGTAACACCATCTAAAAAATAAGAGGCATTTTTTTCAATATGGTTTTGAACTTTGAAATCAACAAAAGATTTAATTTGCGTAATGTCTGCACGGACAACGGATCGAGGCTGTAAGGATTTAATTCTTAATTTGATGCCCAATAATGATTTGCGATTATAATCAAGATTAAATAAATTTTGCATTTCTTTTACAGCATCTTGAATAAGTAATGTTGTCATGCGAGGCCATAAAAAAATCATATTCTGATTATAAAATAAGGTTCTTTCTGAAAAATCGGAGATAGCATGAGGAAGTTCTAAGCTATTTTCTCGCATGAGTTCTAAAACTTGTTGTTGTGTTTTAAATGCGATTTCATTTGTTTCATCTGCGTCATTGGCCAAAATTTCTTTTTTCAGATTTTCACAAAAATGGGTAAGATTAATAATTCTTCGATACATTAAGTAAGACTCATGAGGCATTTTTTTTAAGATGCTCTTATTTAAATAACCCATTTCTGCCTGACACAAAGAAAGTGTTTTTACCAGCCTATCTACTTCATCCATCTGATCTTCAAATGAGGCAATGAGCCCGATATCTAATCTAGAATAAGAAAGTTTTTTTAAGAGTTTAAAATATTGACGTTTATTGATTTTTCTGACCTCAAAACTAATATCATTATTTAATTTTAAAAATGCCTGTTTTAAAAAATGATCATTTCCGTAAGTTGCTTCAAACGTATCGTTAAAATTGAAAAAATCTTTTGGAAAAGGAGTTAACGTTTCTTTGAGAGAATATGCACCTTTTGGCTCAAAAAATAAGTTTTGTAAATTTGTTGAAAATGAGTTTTCATTGTGAAAAATTAAATTTGAGTCTGAAGTTGAGTTGTTATTTTGTAAGTATTGATCTGAAAACGAAATTATTTTTTCTTGGACAGAAAATGGATTTTTTCCTATATACTTTCCTTTTGAAGAATGAGTATTGACATAATACTGTGATGTCATAGGAGAAACACCCATACGGCTCGAAATATTCACAATTGTTTCATTGGGCAGACTTGTTTTTTTACTTCCTGTACTGGCAATTGCGGTTCCTATTGGAATATTTTCAAGATAAAGTACATAATAGTTATAGTATCGGTATCGTGGTAAACTTGCGTTTTCTTTGTTGTTTTCTTTTACATCAGAAAAAGCAAAACCAGAGTGTAAAAAGGCAAAAATCCCTAATAATATAACGATATTTTTATTGATTATCTGTTGACAAAAGCACTTGAAATTAATGGACATTAAGCACCTTTTTTGGTAGAAGAATAAACTATTTAAATCCAGAGTCTAGCATATGCAAACACAATCGCTCAATTCTATTGTCTCAAAAGATTTACACATTCTAAAAACAACAAATATCTTTGTTGTGGGTGATCTTATCCTTGATAGTTATATTGAAGGTAAAGTAAGTCGTATTTCGCCTGAAGCTCCTGCGCCAATTTTATTGGAATCTAGTAAAAGATATGCTCCAGGTGGTGCTGGCAATGTTGCTGCTAATATTGCAAGCATTGGTGCTTCAGTTTCAATTTGTGGCCGACTTGGCGCAGATATTGAAGCCGAAATTCTAAAAGAACATTTACAAAAATTTGGTGTAAATGTCGATGCTTGTTTTATAGAACCAAAAGTACCTACCACATCTAAAGCTCGTATTATTTCATATCATGAATTTACACTTAATGCTCAGCAACTTGTGCGTATGGATCGTGAATCTATTCAAGATATTGAACTCAACTCGCATAAAAAATGCATTTCTGAGTTTAAAAATTTTGTTGTAGCAAACAAAAATGCTGCACTTGTTTTATCAGATTATGGAAAAGGTGTTTTAACAAAATCACTTGTTCAAGAACTGATTCAAATCGCGAATACGCATTCTATTCCTGTTATAGTCGATCCTAAAAGTTTTGATGTTGCTCGTTATAAAAATGCAACGGTTATTAAGCCAAATCTTTCTGAAGGCCGTGCTCTTTACAAAAAATCAAATTCACATTCTGAATTTGCATCATTAGATGATGAAGTTTATTATATTGCTAAACACTATCTGGAAACAAGTCAGACGTTAAATCTTGTCATGAGTTTGTCTCAACATGGTGTTGTAGCACTTGGAAAAGATGTTAATTCTGATTCAAGTTTCACCCCCTTGCATTTTCCAACAAAAGCGCTTGAAGTTGCAGATGTTTCAGGAGCAGGCGATACTTTGGTGGCATTTTTAGCTATGGGTCTTGCGGCAAAATTACCGATTTCTACTTCAACTAGCTTAGGAAATATTGCAGCAGGAATTGTATGCAGTAAAATGGGCACTGCTGTTGTAAGTATACCCGAACTTTTCGAAAAATTTCAGGTACCAGAAGTAAAAGAATCACAATGGCCAAAACAAAAAGTAAATTCAGCAGAAGCAGTGCTCTGTATCACTCAAGAGTTACAACGCGCCGGTAAAAAAATTGTTTTTACAAATGGGTGTTTTGATATTTTGCATGCCGGTCATGTTCAATATTTGCAAAAAGCAAAATCTTTGGGTGATGTGCTCATTATTGGCTTAAACTCAGATGCAAGTATTCAAAAACTAAAAGGTGAATCTCGTCCTATTCATACTTTTGAAGATAGAGCAAATATTTTAGCTGCTCTTGAATGCACAGATTTTGTGATTGAATTCACTGAAGACACTCCTCTTAATCTTATCAAAAAATTGAAGCCTAATATCCTTGTAAAAGGTGCAGATTATACTGTTGAAACAGTAGTAGGGGCCAAAGAAGTATTGGGTTGGGGTGGGCAAGTAGAACTTTTAGAATTTTTACCTGGTAGAAGTACGTCCGGTATTTTGAAAAAAATATGAGTTTTTTTAAATTTGAATAAAAATTAATTAGTTTGTGAAAAAACCTTGAATTAAGCTAATTATTATATGAAAATAAATTTCAATTTTCAAAATTTTTCATTGTATTCGGGACTTTTTATGACACACAAACTAACCAACTCTCAAAAGATTATGGACGCAAGCCGCGCTGTTTTTCCTGGTGGGGTTAACTCTCCAGTTCGTTCATTTAGTTCGGTTGGTGGTACGCCTCCTGTGTTTTCACATGGAAAAGGCAAACACTTATTCGATGTGGATGGAAACAAATACGTCGATTTTTGTAGTTCATGGGGACCGTTAATTTTAGGATATTCTCATCCAGAAATTACAAAAGCTCTTTCGTCACAAGTAAAGAAAGCAATCACGTTTGGTGCTCCTTCTGATCTAGAGTTGCAACTTGCCGAAAAAATTAAAAAATTTGTGCCTGAAATCGATATGCTTCGGTTTGTTAATAGTGGAACAGAAGCTACAATGAGTGCACTACGTGCAGCACGCTCTTCAACCAATCGTTCAAAATTTATAAAAATCGAAGGTTGTTATCATGGTCATGCCGATCCTTTTTTAGTCAAGGCCGGCAGCGGGCTTTCTACATTTAATATTTCTGTTTCATCTGGTGTCCCCAAGGAAGCGATTGAACACACTCTTGTTGCTCCCTATAATGATAAGCAAGCAATTTCCGAACTATTTGCAAAACATGGGAATGACATTGCAGCAATAATTATTGAACCTGTGGCAGCAAATATGGGGCTAGTTGCGCCTAAAGAAAATTATCTTGAATTTTTACGCGACATTACTCATGAACACAATTCCGTTTTAATTTTTGATGAAGTCATGACAGGTTTTCGCTTAGCGCGTGGTGGTGCTTGTGAGTTTTTTGGTGTTGTTCCCGATATGTGGACATTTGGTAAAATCATGGGCGGAGGCTTACCAGCGGCCGCTTATGGTGGCAAAGAAAGCATTATGAAACACATTGCTCCCCTTGGAAGTGCTTATCAAGCGGGTACACTTTCTGGCAACCCACTTGCCATGACAGCAGGGCTTAAAACACTTGAGCTTATCGATAAACTAAATGTTTATGATGCACTTGAAGAAAAAGGACAAATCTTAGATCGTGCGGTTGATAAATACTTAGGCAAGTTTATTGCAAAAGGAAAATTAAAATACGTGCGTGTAGCGTCATTTTTTTGCTTCTTTTTTGGTCTCGATAAAATTCCTGAAAATTTTGAAGAAGTTTCAAATGCCGATATGGAGTGCTTTAAAAAAGTTTACCATTCATTACTTGAACATGGATACTATTTTGGCCCAAGTGGATACGAGGTTGGTTTTTTAAGTTATGCTCATAATAAAGCAGATCTGATTCAGTGCGTGAAAATAATCAAAAACGCTCTATAAGGTCTTCGTTATAGGAGGCGTCACTTTTGAATACATTAGCCGTTTATCAAGTCTTTATTTTAATGGGTCTCATTATTGTGCTATCTTTTTTAAGCACAACTTTCTTTCGTTGGACCCGCATTCCAAGTTCCTTATTACTTATTTTTGTCGGTATATTTTTAAATTATGGGCAGGATGTTTTTAGTATTGAAGTATTAAGATCAATTGCACCTGTTTTTGGTGCCTTCGCTCTATTGCTTGTTTTACTTGAAGCGGGGTTAGAGCTTGATATGCGGCTTTTTGTCAAAAGCATTGGGCCTGCTATTTTATTTGGAACAGTGACTTATTTTGCTAGTATTATTGCGCTTTCCTGGGTTTTAAAAACATATTTTCATTATGAATTAGCACTTGGTTTATTGCTTGCATTGGTAAGTGTAGGTGGTAGTCCGGCTATCTTATTGCCAATTGTTCGGGGAATGCATATCAATGAAACAGATAAAGCATTTACAGATTTAGAATGTACAGTTACAGAAATTCTTGGTTTAATTTTAACCGTATCTGCGATTCCCATTTTATTGCCAACATTACTACCCACTACGCCTCCTTTTAAAATAGAAAGCTTATTTGTATTTGGTGGATATAAGCTTTTTATTGTATTTGTTGAAGCACTGTTTGCGCCAGTTATTTTAGGAATGCTATGGAGTCGTGTGTTGAGCAAAGCTGGTGATAAACCATTATGGCCAATGCTTACGATAGGTGTTGCGCTTTTAATTTATGGGATTACCGAGCTTTTACAAGGAAAAGGTGCTTTAAATGTATTTGTGTTTGCACTTGTCATTGGTAATGCAACTGCAATTCGAGAATTTATTGCTGCCTTATTTTCAAAAACAGGATATGCAAAGCAAAAATTAAAAAGAGCTTTAAACTTCTTTGTCGGCGATCATTTTGCACAAGTGCGGCACGTAAGCTTAGAGATATCTTTTTTTGTCAGAACATTTTTCTTTGTTTATTTAGGCGCAATTGTTGAATTTTCAAGCTTTACACTTCAAGTGTGTTTTATTGTCCTGCTTCTTACATTTTTACCGATGGCAGTTCGGTATTTATTCTCAATTCTTCTCAGTCCAATTAAAAAAATTCATTTGCCTCCAATTTCTTTGTCTACATTTTTGTTACCAAGAGGTTTAGCAAATGTATTGGCTGCTTTTGCAATTCTTGTTTATGCAAATAAAATTAATCTTCCTACAGAGCTGGCAAATTCTTTAGATGAGATGTTTATTGCTCCCGTTTTTGGGGTTGTTATGATTTCTAATATCATTCTGCCGTTTTTTCTTTTATTCCGTAAAGAGACTGAACTTCTTGAAACAAAAGTAGAAACTTTAGGATAATTTAGGATGAAGAATAAAAATGAAAATAGCAGATAACTTAACTAAACTTATTGGCAACACACCACTAGTGAAAATAAATCGTATGAACTCTACTCAAAATACGATTGTTGCCAAACTTGAATATTTTAATCCTACAAATTCCGTGAAAGATAGAGCTGCACTTCACATGATAGAAGAAGGCGAAAATCACGGAAAAATTAAGTCAGGAACTACTACGCTTATTGAGCCAACGAGTGGAAATACTGGTATTGGGCTTGCTTGTGTCGCTGCAATTAAAGGATATAAATTAATTTTAACAATGCCCGAATCTATGTCTTTAGAAAGACGTAAGCTTTTAAAAGCCTATGGCGCACAAATCGTTTTAACAGAAGCTGCTAAAGGTATGAGTGGTGCAATTCAAAGAGCACAAGAATTGAATCAAGAAATTGAAAATTCAGTTGTGTTGCAACAGTTTGCAAACAAAGCAAATGTTGAAATTCATGCAAAAACAACTGCTGAAGAGATTTGGAATGATACAGATGGAAAAGTAGATATTATCATTTCAGGAGTGGGAACTGGTGGCACAATTACTGGAATTGGATCAATTTTAAAAAAGCGTAAGCCATCAATCCAAATTATTGCAGTTGAACCAGAAGAAAGCCCTGTTCTTTCTGGTGGGGTCCCTTCTCCACATAAAATTCAAGGAATTGGGGCAGGCTTTATTCCAGAAATTTACAATTCAAATGTTGTTGATGAAATTTACCAAGTTTCAAGTTTTGATGCAGTGAAAACAGCTAGGGAGCTTATTGTGAAAGAAGGAATTTTAGGTGGTATTTCGTCTGGTGCAGCTGCATTTGCTGCGATAGAAGTTGCAAAAAGACAGGAAAACAAGAATAAATTAATTGTTTTTATTGTGCCTTCATGTGGAGAACGGTATCTTTCCACAGTGTTGTTCGAGAATATTGAAGCATGATAAAATTTTATCCTATTTGAAACTGTAAATGCAGACCATGTAATTTTATTTATTATGACGCACCATTACCAACAACTCATTACTATTTTTGAACAGTGTTTTTTTCATGAGTACAACACTCGCTTGATACGCGGGGAGCATGAACCAATTTATCTGCCAGCCGATGAAAAAATTCAGTATCATAGAATTATTTTTGCGAATGGGTTTTATAGTAGTGCTTTGCATGAAATTGCCCATTGGTGCGTTGCTGGAAAAGAACGGCGAAAATTAATTGATTTTGGTTATTGGTATTGTCCAGATGGACGAGACACAAAAACTCAAAAGTTATTTGAACAAGCAGAAACGAAACCACAAGCACTCGAATGGCTTTTTTCTGATGCAGCAGGTTTTGCTTTTAACGTGAGTTGTGACAATCTTGACAGCAATTTTGCAATAGACCATTCGGCTTTTCAATTCAAAGTACAACAGCAAAAACAACTTTATTTATTGAATGGAATGCCATTGCGAGCAGCATGTTTTATACGTGCGTTAAAATCTTTTTATCAATAAAATTTGCGTAATTGCGAATCTGTTTTTTTAGGATACAGAAAGAACTGCATGATAAAATTTTTAAAAAACATTCAAGTAAAAGATCCTTCTGCAAAAAGCTTATTGGAAATTTTACTTTGTTATCCTGGTGTGCATGCCCTTTTTTTACACCGTATTGCAAGAATTTTGTATAAACTGAAGCTTCCTATTTTGCCGAGATTTGTTTCTTATTTGAATCGTTTTTTAACTGGCATTGAAATTCATCCTGCAGCAATAATCGGAAAAAATTTATTTATTGATCATGGACATGGTGTTGTGATTGGTGAAACAGCAGTTATTGGTGATAATGTTACTTTGTATCATGGTGTTACACTTGGTGGCCGAAATGCCAGAGGTGCAAAACGCCACCCTACAATTTGCAACAATGTTTTTATAGGTGCTGGGGCTAAAATTCTTGGTAATATTACAATCGGCGAAAATGCTAAAATTGGTGCAGGTGCGATTGTGATTTATAATGTTCCGGCAGGTAAAACAGTTGTCCCGATAATTGCAAAAAACCGTCTGGAATTTGAAATAAATTCAATAGAATATTTTATTTAATAAACAGTGTATAATGAAATAAATTTTATGCGTTTTGTCTCTCTAATCTAAGGACTCAATAATGACAGAATTTGTCCAAACCCTCTTAATTGCAGCAATCCCTTTAATTTTTGCAATTACAGTTCATGAGGCTGCACATGGTTATGTGGCAAGTAAATTTGGCGATCAAACGGCACTTATGATGGGGCGTGTTACGTTAAATCCTGCCAAACATATAGATCCTATTGGCACAGTTCTCTTACCACTTGTGATGCTTTATGTTGGTGGATTCATTTTTGGTTGGGCAAAACCTGTTCCCGTGAATTGGAACAATCTTGGTTCACCAAAAAGAGATGGTGCATTAGTTGCACTTGCAGGGCCGTTTTCAAATTTGGTGATGGCTTTTATTTGGGCAATGCTTGCAAAATGTATTTTGGTTTTTTTTGCGAATCCTGCTGGCTCTGCTCAAATGTTTAATACGATTCCTTACTTTATTTATTCTGCTGCAAAATTTGGAATTATGATCAATTTTGTTCTGATGATACTAAACTTAATTCCTATCCCGCCACTCGATGGCAGTAGAGTGGTGTCAAGTATTTTACCCGATAATTTGAATCGTTATTATAATCAAATTGAACGTTATGGTATTTGGATTTTACTTGCGTTATTGCTTACAGGCATTTTGCAAAAAATTCTTTTCCCACTTTTGCAATACACTATGAGTATAATGAATAGTGTATTTGGGTTGATTTAATCAGAATAAATTTTTACTAAACCAACACTTTTAAGCAGCTTTTTTTATTTGAGTTGGTTCTTGAGTCAGCTCATCGAAAACTTCTTGCACTGTTTTAACTTCATGAATGTTTTCAACGCTTTTTCCTGCTTGCCAGTAATCTTTGTAACTACCACCTTCTAAGTTTGCACGTTTTAAACTCCATAAAGCTTTTATCGTATAAAACATTCTCATCCAATGTTTTGCTTTAGGATGTTTTAATAAATACTTTACAAATGCATTTGCTTTTGTTCCAATTTTTTCAATGTACTTTGTTTTAATAACAGCAACAGGAACACCAGAAATTTTTTCTGTTAAAACAATATCTTCTTTTTCGGCTTTTACAATTGCATCTTTATAATCTTGATGGGCAAGGGATTCTTTCGTGGCAATAAATTTAGTGCCCATTTGCACACCAGCATAACCAATTTTCATTGCATGATCATAGGTCGTTTTATCGCTTACGCTACCTGCGCAAATAACGGGTAAGCCAAATATAGAAAGGTCATTAAATAATTTTTCAGGCGTAATGCCACCGGCGTGTCCGCCTGCTTGGTTGTTCACACCAATTAATCCATGAACCCCACTTTCAACAGCTTTTTTAGCCCATTTTTTATCAACAACGTCATGATAAACAATTCCACCATATGGAGCAACTTGTTCAACAACCCATTTTGGATTCCCAAGTGATGTAATAAAAAATCGAATTCCTTCTTCTAATGCAATGTCGAGCCATTTTTTCATGCGGGCTTCGTATTTTTTAGATGATTTTTCAACAATTAAATTCATTCCAATTGGTTTATCGGTTTTTGATTTAATGTATTTTAAACCTTCTCTAAAGTCGTATTTAAAAACAAAAACAAGAGTGAGGGGTTGAACAATGCCAATGCCACCCGATTCAGATGCAGCAGCTACAAGTTCAGGATTGCTACAAGGATACATTGGTCCGCAAATGATAGGATGTTCAATATCAAGTTTTTTTGTAAATTCTGTATTATAATGAGCCATAAAAATTCCTTAAACTATAAACGAACACGCCATGTGGCATGTACTTTACTAACAATTTCATTATTTTTATTTTTAATTTCTGCAGAAATAGGAAAATCTGTGTCGCTTTCAAACGTTTTTGGAAGCTGATGTTTTGCTTCACTAAGCAGATCACCTCGAGCTTTTTTTAAATACTCGACTTCGATATGTGTAAGAATGGCTTTTTGGCCATCTGCAAGCTGTGAAAAAAGACACAGACCTGTGGTAAATTCACCAAGATTTGCAAGCGCAAGTGCATGAATTGAATTCAGATGATTTCGAACTGCATGTCTATCTTTCATTGAAATTTTGACGTGTCCTTTTTTGATACTTTGAACAAAGGGCTTAATAGAACCTGTATAAGGAATATATCGCCCAATTAGTGCTGCAAATAGCTTTTTACCAGCAGGAAGTTTAGAGAGTTTTTTCCAGCCAAGATTAATAAACTTGTTTGGAGAGGAAAGAGTTTCTTTGATATTAGTGGTTGATGAATTCATAAAAGAAATCCATTCTTTCATATTCGAATCCTTTCTTATAGAGTAAACTGAAATAATATTAGGGGATTGACTCAATTCAATTGAGTGAACTATATGAAATTTTTTAGATGATGGGAAGCATTATGAAATTTTTAGTTTATGGAATTATTTGGCTTTTTATTTTTTCAATTCCTGTTCAAGGTGGCTCAAAGAAATTATTTGACCTAGGCCAGCACTATATTGTAGATTCCCGGCCTGTTAAAAGACTTAAGTCTTATTTCTCATTCATGTTTACAAACGATGCAGCAGTATCAAAGGATTTTGAAAAATGACTCTAGAAACACATTCCTTTCAGGCCGAAGTGCAACAATTAATGAATCTTATGATTCACTCTTTATATTCTAATAAAGAGATTTTCTTGCGCGAATTAATTTCAAACTCAAGTGATGCAATTGATAAAATTCGTTTTGAAGAAATTACCAATCATAATTTATTGAAATCAGATCGTGAGCCATCAATAGTTATCAGTGCTCATGAAGATCAAAAAATGCTGGTTATTGAAGATAACGGTATTGGCATGACTAAAGAAGAGATTATTTCTAATCTTGGTACTATTGCAAATTCTGGAACAAAGAAATTTTTAGAGAAACTTTCTGATCAAGATAAAAAAGATGCCAATCTAATTGGTCAGTTTGGTGTTGGTTTTTACGCCGTTTTTATGGTTGCAGAAAAAATCGTTCTTCAAACACGATCAGCACTTGAAAATAGTAAAGGTTACCGTTGGACATCTGATGGGCAAGGTTCTTACACATTAGAAGAATGTGACAAAGAAACTCGTGGTACGCGCATCGAAATTTATTTAAAAGAAGAAGAAAAAGAATTTTCACAAGACTGGCGTGCACGTGGCGTGGTGCAAAAATATAGTAACTACGTTACTTATCCAATCTTTCTTGTCGAAACTAAAGAAGACCCTGAAACAAAAGAAAAGAAAACTGAAGAAGTTCGTTTAAATCAATCTACACCTGTTTGGATTCGTCCTAAACGTGAAAATAAAAAAGAAGACTATATAGAATTGTATAAGCAACTTTCTAAAGATTGGCGTGAACCTTTAATGTGGGAACACATTAATTCGGAAGGGTTATTGCCTTTTCATGCAGTGGTTTATATTCCAACAGAAGCGCCGTTTGATTTGTATACACGTGATAATCATGGTCTGCATTTGTATGTTAAACGAGTTTCGATTGCAGAAAAATGCAAAGAGCTTTTGCCAGAATATTTAAGATTTGCATCTGGTGTAGTAGAAACGGATGATCTCCCTCTCAATGTTTCTCGGGAAATTTTGCAAGAAAATACTAAACTTCCACAAATTAAAAAACAAGTTGTTAAAAAAGTTCTTGGTTCACTCAAAAAACTTGCAGAAAAAGACAGTGAAAAATACTTAGCATTTTATAAAGTGTTTGGTGCAGTTCTTAAAGAAGGTTTTCATTTCGATCAAGAACAACACAAAGTGCTTAGTGAGCTTGTGCGCTTTAAATCAACTACAACTGGCGCTGATGGTTGGGTTTCTTTAAAAGAATACCTTGACCGTAAAGTTGAAGGTCAAAAAGATCTTTATTATGTAACAGGTTCAAGTTTTGAAGCAGTAGAAAAAAGTCCTCATTTAGAAACTTTACTTGCTCGCGGAATTGAAGTGCTGTTTTTAACAGATCCAATCGATGAATGGTTCTTGATGAGCTATCCAAAGCATGGTGATGCTGAATTTAAATCCATTTCTAAAGGCGATCTCGATATTTCTTCTGTTGGTCAAGAATCTGAAGAAAGTAAAAAAGAAGCAGCTGAAGCAGAAGCAAGCCCTGAACAACTTGCAGGGTTAATCGATCTTTTCCGCAATCGTTTAGGTGAATTTATTAAAGAAGTTCGTATTTCTAAACGTTTAAAAGAAAGTGCATGTTGTTTAGTTGCCGATACAAACGATATGTCTAGTCATCTTGAGCGTATGATGCGTGCAAGTGGCCAAGCAATGCCTGCGCAAAAGAAAATTTTGGAATTGAATCCATCACATCCACTTATTAAAAATCTTGCTTCTAAGAAAAATTCTGAAGTAGTTGCAGGCGAAGACTTAAATGAATGGGTTGATGTTTTATATGATACTGCTCTTCTTGCAGAAGGAAATCAGATTAAAAATCCTGGTTCGTTTGCTAAAAAGCTAACTAAAATGATGGAACGCGCGAGTCATTAAAGAATTGAATGATTCTTTCTTATAAAATTTAATGCGTGATTGTTTGTTTTTTGGTTAATAATCTAACAAGCGGAGCTCTTTCTTAATCTTATTTTGGAGAAATGCGAAATAGAGTATTTGCATGCAGAGTTGCCCCTGGAATTGTTACGGGGCATAAGTTTTTGTTTTTACGTGCGGGAAGCAAATGCATGCAAACTACTCTTTTCTTATTTCTCCAAAATAAGATTAAGAAAGAGCTCCGCTCTTCATTTTTTTGTCCCACTTCAATTTTATTTCAATTTTATTTCAGAATAATCCCCTTCTTTTATTTTTTCAAAAATGAAGAGGAGTGGATTGGTGTATAATTGTGCCTAGGATGTGTGGTTTTGAGTTGGTGTGAAGTTTATTTTTTTGATCTGAGTTCTGCATTAAAGCTGCGATCGTTGGGTGCTATTTTAACAATATCACCAGTTGCAGCATCGATAATGAAGCCCCAACCATTTAAAAGGTTCCAAAGCGAAACCAGTTGAAAATCGCTGTGTACAACAAGAGTTTCAGTTTCGTATCCAGGTTTGCGTATTTCGATTTCTTGTTCCCCATAGATATAACGAGGAAGTTCAATACTTTTTGGAGTGCTGCCGCGATTTTTACCTTCAATATAAATGCCAGCACCTGTAGGATCTGAGTTTACACGAACAGTTCTTGAGTTTTCACCAAAAAGACTGGCGCAACTTGAAAAAATCACAATTGGCAATAAAGTTAATATAAAAATTGTTGGTTTTTTAAAAATAGACATTTATAAATCTCTGAATAAATATTGAAAATAAGCACTAAAGTTCTTACTATATAATAATTATGATTATGGAAAGTGATAAATTGTCTCATAAAATCCTTAGTGTCTAACATTAAAATTTTATTCAACTTTTTGTAAACTTTAATTTTTAACTTTGAATTGGAATTTTAAATATATTTGCCCCAATTTTTGAGAGTAAAGTTGGGGTGGGGCAGTATTGTCCTGTTGTGTAGGCTACAAGCCAGTTTTTTGTAGGTTTTCTAAGGCGTCTTGTCTTGCGTCTGTCATTTCATCTTTGGCAGGAACATTAACTTGTAATTTCACATACAAATCGCCGCTTTTTTCAGACTTCATTGTTGGAAAGCCATAATTTTTCAGGCGAACTTTTATATTAGATTGCATGTTTGGTTGAATTTTTATTTGTTTATTGTCTTTAGGTGTTTGAACACTAACGGTGCCACCTAAACACATGATAGAATAAGGAACTTCAATTTCTGTTTCTATATCATTTCCAAGGCGCTTAAACTTAGGATGTGGACTTATATTGATATTTAAATACAAATCTCCTTTTGCACCTTTTGGAGATTTACGGCCATAACCTTTTAAGCGTAGTTTTTTACCACTTTCAATTCCTGCAGGAATTTTAATTTTTGTTTTTACTTCGTTTCCATCAGGATAAGCAAGTGAAATGTGTCTTTCTGAACCTAAATAGGCTTCCATAAATCCAATTTCAAGATCATGCTCTGCATCATATCTAGTCAAATCTTCTTGAGGTTCATATGCATAACCACTTTTACGTGTTTTATGTCTTGGGCCGCCACTAAAGCCAAAACCAGATAAATCCATTTCATTTAAAATAGCATCAAGGTCGATATTCTGTGGTGCTTCATAATGACCATCAGAATGTTGCGCGTGTTGGAAACGTTTATCACCTAAAACATCATATTGTTTTCGTTTTGTTTCATCTGATAAAACACTATAAGCTTCCGAAATTTGCTTAAACTTTTCTTCAGCTTCTTTATTATCCGGATTACGATCGGGATGATACTTTAATGCTAATTTGCGGTATGATTGTTTTATTTCGTTTTGTGTTGCTTTATGATCAACATTTAAAATTTTATAATATTTCATCTATGAATCCTAGTTCGAAAATGTCTACGAACTTTTTCCAGCAATATCTACAACTTTATTAAATTCATGTTCATAAATATTTTCTAAAAGTTCTTTGTCATTTGAGCCAAAAATTTCAAACCAATTGACACCAATAAATTCTGTAAGCGGTGTTGCAAACTCTTCCGCTTCATCATTTTCATAATATTCAAATGCTTTGTTAATTGTGCCATCATGATCCATTTCGTAATAATGATAACCATCACCATTCGTAAACAAGCCATCACGAGAATTGCCATTCCACCATTCACGACAATATCTAATTGGATCTAATTTTGGATTTTCATCCGAGGATTGTGGGTTCATATTCAAGTTCCTCCTACTAAATTTGTTCGGAAGAAAAGAACATTACCTTAGGAAATGTTTGCTTTTTGGCATCATATAAAGTCTTTAAGGTTACTTAAATCTTCTTTTAAATTAGCAAGTTCCATAAGCTTTTGCATCATTGGATAGGCACGTAAATCTTCTGTTGGAGCACAAAGAACTAACTGTGGAGTAAAGCCTGGAATATAAATTCCTGCATTATGCAGAATATGTCTTGGAAAGAGAGTTTGTGTATGTACCCAATCTGTATAGCCTTTTTCAAAATGTTCGATAAATACATTTTCGTCTGGATGATACATTTTATCTCCAACAATCCAATGCCCTTCAGAAGCAAGATGAATACGAATTTGATTTGTACGACCTGTTTTAGGAATGCATGCAAAAAGGTAATAATCTTCGTAAGATGAAAGTGTGTGAAAATATGTTTGACTGGGCACAGCATTTTCGCCATTGATCCAATGTTTTAGTCGGATTTTGGATTTTTTTGCACTTCCAATCGGGTGTGAAATTAAAAAATTGTCGTCAGGTTTTTTTGTGCTTTTTGTAAGTGCCAGATACACTTTGTGAATTTTATTTTGTAGAAACAGATCTGACATTTGTTTGCGCGTGTCTGATTTGCGCGCGCAAACAAGTAAACCGCTTGTTTCTTTATCGATTCGATGTACAGGAAAACAATCTAAATATCCCATGTTTCTAATATGGGTGATAAAATTATTACGTCCATATACACCAACTGGGTGTACAACCATATTTGCAGGTTTGACAAAGATATACACATCGCCATCATTATAAATAAGATCAATTTTTTGTTCTGTTACAACTTGTTTTTCTGATGTTGGCGTATGCCAAATTTGATCGTATTTTTTTAAATGATAGGTAGATTTTATTGCGCGCATTTCAGTATCTAGGTGTGATTGGATACAGACATCTTCTGACTGAATGCGCAACTTCCATTTAACTCGGCTTAAAAAAGGATATTTTTGAGCAAGATAAGCATCAATACGAATGCAGTCTTTAGTTTCTTCTATTCGTTGCCCTAGTTGTGAAAAATCATTTAAATTTTTCATAATACTCTGCAAGAATTTTTGTTTCTATATTTTCAGTGATTTCAATATCAAGATTGTCTAAAAGTTCTTTAGGAACCAAGGCTAAAAGAATTTGTTTGATAAGATGAGAGTCACCACCAGTAAGAAAAATTCGACACGGACCGTGTAATTTCGCAACAAGCAAAATAGAGGCAACAAGAATAATTGTAATTCCTCTGTTCAAATACAATTCTTGAGTCCAGTAATTTGGGTTTTCAATGAATTTACTTTTTTTAGCATCAATGCGTGGTAATAACGCAGTAAAATGATGCAAAGCATCAAAAGACATTTGTACACCTGGGTAAACAAAATTTTCTATCATTTTGCCTTCAGGTGTAAACCCTTCACAGGTTGTTGCAGTTCCAAAAGAAACAACAAGAACATTTTTGTTAATTTCTTGGCTTTTTGTATAGGAAAAGATGCATTTTAAAGATCGATCCGCACCTAGTGTTTTTTGATCGAACGTATTGAGAATTGGAAAATTTTTAAAAATTTCTTTTTCCGTGACTTTTTGACTTTTTATATTTTTATCTGGCAAATACATTTGTAAAAGCCCTTGAATGCCTTTTAAAGCAAGGGATGTTTTCCGCGCGGAATTTACAGAAATATAAACAGTTCTTATCTTAGTAATAAAATCAGACTGAAATAAGCGAATAAATTTTTTAAATTTATTTTTGATTGTAGAGAAAGTGTCATAATGAAAATGGAGTTCTGATACTTCGTGAAACTCATTGATGGCGGTCATATGTATGCGGGTATTGCCAAAGTCGATACAAATAAGATTTTTATTGTTTTTTGATATTTCAATGCTATCGGCTGAATAGACTGTCTGAATATTTTGTTCAGAAGTAAGAATTTGTAATGACCCAGATTCATCAAGTCCAAAAAATGTTCCAATAGAGGCATTATCTTTTAGCTTAAGTGCTGTATTGAGAGGAAACATTCGTTTAAGGGCGTGCTTTTGTAAATTTGAAACATCATTGGTATTGCACAAATATTTTTTAATATTTGCAGCAATTGTTTTAAATAATTTTTCTAAAATAAGATTGTTATTTTTTATTGATAATTTTTTGAGGTTGTTCTTTAAAAAAACTTCTTCAAAGAAACCACCGGAATCGGATACAAATGGTGCAT
>CAYGQR010000001.1:0-157658 GCA_964352255.1 uncultured Oligoflexia bacterium | reverse complement strand
GAATAGAATCGGATTCATTTTCATAGCGAACGATATTGTCTGGATTATGATTTGCCATCATTTGTGTTTCACACAAAATTCCAGAAATTTTTTTGTACTTTCCTGTGTTTGTTTTCCATAAAATATCGTTAGGCCATTTTAAAAATAAATGCCCTGTTTGAGTATTTAATCCAAAACGCATTTTTATAAATTTTGAAATCGTCAAAAATGCATCATAAACAGCAACACCGGTCATTAACGTGAGCCATTCTAAAGGAATTTTTAGAGTACTTGTATGGAGAGCATATGTAAAAGGCAAAAGATCATTTTCATTTTTATATAAATTTTGAAATGTTCTTTTTTCTAATTCTATTCTTTCTTTTGGCGTTTTAGTTGAGTTACAAGATACTGAAGAGGTATGATTTTGTTTTACTGATGATTGTACCCAATTACGTCCTAATCGTCCTTTGCCGCGCGTTTGTGATTGCGTCACAACAAAAAACGAACTTTGTTTTAAATCAGTACGTTTAGCGATGTCTTTTGCTACGTCCATTGTCGTAGGACAGGCGGAAAGATAAAATATAGGATGTTTAATAAATGCAACCTCTCTTCGTATTATATGTGGATTTTTAACATGAAACCAAAAGAAATTAAAGAAATTACGAACAGTTTACCCCAAAACTTTCAAAATTGTTTTACTTTACTCGAGGAAGAGGTTGAAAGGGGTGCTTTTACTGCTTGGTCCTTGGGTAATGAAGAGTATCTAATATCTAGTTTTTGGGCTGACGAGGCTTTTTTAGAACCCGATTCTTCAAGTCAGATGAAGTCTCAATCTTTAAATCTGCATCCAAATTTTGATTTGGCAAGTTTGACAAAGCCACTATTTTTAAACGTTTTTTTACGAATGCAGTGGGCTGAGGCTTATCCTATACTGATTACACAAAATTTTTCTAAATTTAAATGGCACACAAATATTTGGAATGCACAATTAATTGAATTTGTTCAAAATCAATCTAAGCTTACATTTAATGATTTTCTTTCACACAAAAGCCATTTTAAAAGCTGGGCTTGGCTTAAAGGTGCCTTTACCCATTCAAATACCAAGAATGCAAAAGCAGAATATTTAGAATTTTTACTTTCTTACTATAATGAAGAAAACTCAAAAGAATATTCAGATTTAAATTATATGTTTTTAGTTTTACTTATTGAATCTTTATGGCCAAATTTGAACTGGCTTCATGAAATTGAAAAAATAAATGCAATTCTGAAAACAAACTTTTTTCATGTAGGTTTTGAACCACAAAAAGCTAAATTTGCAATTCCAAGTTTTCCTTATATTCTAAATGAGAATACGTGCATAAAAAATCATAAATTTTTTGGAGTTGTGCATGATACAAACGCAAATATTTTGGCCTCTTTGCAGGAAGATCAAAAAATTATTTCAGGGCATGCTGGGTTTTACGGAAATATTTTAGACGTCTTGAAAGGTAGTGAATTTTTACAAAAAACACAGCCTATTCAAAGTACTATTACACTTGAATCGCGTTTTTTATATGGGCTTGATTGTCAAAAAAATATATTAGGACATTTAGGATTTACAGGTACTTCGTTTTGGTTTCAAAAAACTGAGAAATCATTTTACAAAAACGTTTTGTTACTAACGAATAGAACGGCTACACGAAAGTCGAATTTAAAAATATCAGTACCAAGAGTCTATATTATTTCGAATCTTAAAACGGCACAAAATCTTTATTATCTTGTAGAAGATGAAAAAGTTTTCAAATGTGAAAAAGAAGATATAATAGAAAAAAATTATACTTATCGTATAAAAAATCATAAATCTTGGAATGATACTTGTATACCAGAATATAAAAATTTAAATGAGGTAAGAAAAAAAATTGAAAGTGAAATTTGGTAATTTTTATCTCTTTCTTGCAATCTTCTTTTTAATTGTTTTTATTCCTTTTGCCTTTTTTTTAAAGTGGGCTCATACACCTATTCATCATCTAAAAGATGATGTGGTGTATTATGTTGAAGAAGGAAAATCAATTCATGAGGTTGCTCATGCACTTCGACAACATGAAGTTTTAGTTCATCCAGAATTGTTTAAAATTTATACAAAACTTGTTGGTTCTGAAAAGCAAATGAAGTTTGGCACATTTGTTTTTACGCATCAAAATACCCCTGCGCAAATTTTAAGTAAACTTGTTGAAGGCGATAGTATAAAATTAAAGCTGACTATTCCTGAAGGGCTCAATATTTATCAAGTTTCGAACAGGCTTTCCAATTTTTTTCCACAATATGAAAAAGATATTTGGCTTAAATTTATGTTTGATAAAGAACTCATTAGTTTACTCCCAGTCGACGAAAATTTACCAAAAAGTTTAGAAGGTTTTTTATTTCCTGACACTTATTTTTTTGATCCTAATGAAAAACCAGAGCATGTGATTAAATCTTTTATTTCACATTTTAAACAGATGATTCCTGAAGAACTTCTTGTGCAAGCAAAAGAAATGAATCTAACACCATTTCAGTTGGTTACACTTGCTTCTATTGTCCAAAAAGAGTCGGCCGTTCAAGAAGAAATGAATGAAATTGCAACTGTATTTTTTAATAGATTGAAAATTAAGATGAAATTACAATCAGATCCAACTGTTATTTATGGCATATGGGATCAATATAAAGGTCGAATTACAAAAAAACATTTGCGTGCGCGAAATCAATACAATACGTATACACGTTATGGGCTTCCCGTTGGACCCATTGCAAATCCAGGTCTACAAAGCCTTCAGGCTGTCCTGAATCCTGCAGAATCTTCAGCCCTTTATTTTGTGGCGACTGGTAATGGTACTCACACTTTTTCAAGTTCTTACAGAGTCCATAAGCAAGCCGTTAGAAAATATATCAAACATTTGAGGTCCCATGCAAGGCAATCATCTTCTTAATATTTCTGGTACTGTTCCTACTCCTGAACCATTTTTCAATCCACGCGATATCGATACAGAATGGGCTCAATTTTCTGCAGCAACAAAAAAAGTTCCTAAAAACTTTGATGTGCCAATGATTATCAATGGCCAAAAAGTTTATACAAAAGAAAAAATTAATGATGTTAACCCTTCTACAGGCGAAGTAATTGGCACATGTCAACAAGCAGATGAGTCTCATGCAAAATCTGCAATTGAAGCTGCACTTGCTGCAAAAGAGGCATGGGCTTCTGTTCCGCCGCGTGCACGTATGCAAAAAATGCGCGATTTAGAAGCAATTCTACAAAAATGGCGTTATGATATTTGTGGAACCGAAGCAGTTGAATGTGGATATACTTCAGTTGAAACTTATGTTGAATGGGCAGAACTTATTGATTTTATTAAATTCAATAATTTTTATTATGATGAGCTATTAGGCGAAAAGCTTGGTGATGCTGAAACTGAAAGCAGTTCATTAAGTCTAAGACCATTAAAAGGTTTTACCTGTGCAGTTACTCCCTTTAATTTCCCTGCTGCAATTGGGTATCATCTTCCTCTTGCAATGGCATTAACTGGCAATACAGTTGTTTGGAAACCATCAGATGATGCAGCCCTCACTTCTTATTTATTAATGCTTGCACTTGAAGAAGCTGGCTTCCCCCCAGGTGTTATTAATATGATTTCTGGTGATGGCAAAAAATGTTTATCAACAGTGCTTACTCATCCTGAATTATCTGCTGTTAATTTTACAGGTAGTTTTCCAACTGCACGTGCTTTCGGTAATTATTTATACAATACAGAATATGAACGTCCAAATTTCCCAAGATTTTGTGCAGAAACTGGCGGCAAAAACTTTGTTGTGATTGATGCAGATGCCGATGTTTTAGACTCCGCACGCGCAATTGTACAAGGTGCCTTTGGTAGAAGTGGGCAAAAATGTTCGGCCAGTAGCATTATTTTTGCACATGAGACAATTTGGCCCCAGTTGAAAAAACTAGTTATTCAAGAAGCGCAAGCATTAAAGGTTTGTAATCCATTAGAGCGCACAGCTGATGTTGGGCCTGTCATTAATCAGAGACAGTTTGATAAAATTACAGGGTACATCGAAAGAGCTAAGAGCGATAAAAACTGCGAAGTGCTTGTTGGTGGTACATCTCAAGGATTGTATATTAATCCAACCGTGGTTGAAGTTTCCTCTTCTGAACACGAGTTATTGCAAGAAGAAGTTTTTGGACCTCTTACAGCAATTAGAGTGTATCGCGATCTTAGCGAAGTGGTCTCGCATATTGAAAAACACAATTTTCGGCTTACTGGAAGTGTCATTAGTCGTAATGAATCTTTCTTAGCCAATGCTGTGCCAATGTTAAGTGAATATGCTGGAAACTTCTACGTTAATCGTAAAAGCACAGGTGCAGTTGTGCACCGTCAACCTTTCGGTGGAGACGCGTCAAGCGGCACAAACTGTAAGGCTGGTGGAAAGTGGTATTTACTCAACTTCATTTCACAAAGTTCAATTACTCGAAGACACGATCGCACAACGACTCCTTCGGCGTTCGATCTACTCTCTATGGAATAATTGCGCTTTGTTCAATTCAGGCGCTTTCTGCTGCACAGTGGCAAGAGCCTGAAACTTCTTCTCCTTGGAAAGGACTCTGGGGCCAACGCGATGATAATGCTATTTACTTAGGGATGTGGACACGGCATTTACCTGGTCATAATTCAGACAAAAACAATATAAATCGTTTAATTGGCATTAATTATTATGGAATTTTTGGTGCTATATTTTATAATTCATTTGACATTAAAAGCTATTCTCTTGGTGTTCAAAGAATAGTTTATTCACAAAAATATCCTCATTATTTACAAATGGATTTTGGATACCGCCTTGGATTTATCTGGGGTTATAAAGATACTAAAATGTTTGATGGTTTAAATCGTGTTATTCCAGGTATTAAAAATATGAATCCTATTTTTGTGCCACAAATTATTGGTAATTTTTCTTGGGAGGTTGTTGGAATTCAAGTGAGCTATTGCTGGGCAGTTGTGACTGCAGGATTCTTTATTAAAATTTAAAATTTTCGTCGCCCATTTTCAAATTAACATGCTAAGTAAAATTCAGTTTTATGTTTTTTTAAAAAAATTGCATTGGAAGAGTGTGCTTGTTGAAACGTGTTGTCTTGATTTTGATTCTCATATTTTTCAATAATGCTTTGTATGCAGTTAACTGGGAAAGTCCTCAAACCACTTCTTCTTGGAAAGGATTTTGGGGTGTAAAAGATGATAATTGTATTTATTTAGGCATGTGGACAACTCATTTTTTACCTGGTCGTAATTCTCGTCTCAATAATATTAATCGTTTAGTCGGTTTAAATTATGAAGGAATTTTTGCAGCAACCTTTTTAAATTCTCATAATAACCGAACCTACACGCTTGGTTTACAAAGAGTTATTTATTCTCAAAAATTTAAATATTACACACAAATTGATGCTGGTTATCGTATAGGAGCAATTTGGGGCTATCAAAAAAATTCTCCCATTGCTTCTTTAAATCACCTTATACCAGGCATTAAAAATATGAATCCGATTCCTTTTTTTCAAGTTTTTGGAAATTTTTCTTGGGAAATTGTGGGGTTACAATTCAGTTATTGCTGGGCTGTCTTTACTGCAGGATTTTTTATCAAAATTTAATTTTTTAAAAAAAGAGAAAAGTTAAAGACTGGCATGCATAATGTCGATATCGATTCCTAGAACTTGAAATAGGGGAGTCATATGAAGCCATTTACCATTTTTCCAACAATTTTATTTAGTGGAATTGTGAGCGTGCAATTACCAGCTGTTGCAGAATCACAAAAAAATCTTACTGGTCTTTCGAGTAATATTGCACATGTAAATATCGATGTTGGTCGTATTTTTGGTTTTTTTGCAAAAAATAGAGCAGATGTCTCTTTTGAATTTTCTACACAAAATATTTATAACGCTAATGGTAAGCCTAGAAAGACGGAAGAAGTCGAAGCTCTTATTCATTTTGAAGATTACTTAAAAAATAATATGGCTGAAATGTTTGGATTTCAAAATCTAAATTGTACTTATAAACTTGATGATATTAATAAAAAATTCCGAAAAAAAATGCATGACAATGTTGGTGTTGTTGAAGTTGATTATAAAATAGCTTGCGATAAAGATGTTCCTGGGCACGATTTTGTCGTGAATTTGCGAGAATTACAAAATGTACAAGCAATTCGGTATACAGTTAAAACAAAAAAAATGATAAAAGGCTATATTTTAGGAAATAATGGCTTAATTGCAATTCCATGATAATTGCTTGATTTTCTCACAAAGCTTGCGCTAGTCTGCCGCATTACTTTTATGAATGTGGGAGATTTTTATGTTACAACAACCAAAAATTGCGATTGTAGGTGCTGGTGGAAATGTTGGCGCAGCAGCTTTACAATGGTCTATGCAAAAAGAACTCGGAAATTTTGTTTTAATCGATTTAAAGCCAAATGTTGCTCAAGGTCGTGCTCTCGATTTAGCTCAAGGCGGCGCATTTGCCAATTTTGCATCTGTTTTTGAATCTAGTGCCGATGCTTCATTGCTTAAGGATTCTGATATTGTTGTTGTCACTGCAGGTGTTCCACGTAAGCCAGGACAAAGTCGCGAAGAGCTTGTTGGCATTAATGCAGGAATCGTGAAAGGCATTTGCGAAAATATTAAAATTCATGCTCCAAACAGTATTGTAATTATTGTTTCTAATCCTTTAGATGCCATGCTTACTGTTGCGCAAAAAGTGACAGAATTTCCACGTGAACGTGTGATTGGAATGTCTGGGGTACTTGATTCTTCTCGTTTCCGCACAAATATTTCAAAAGAAGTAGGCGTACACATTCAAGATGTGTCTGCAATGGTTATTGGTGCACATACAGATAAAGATATGGTTCCAGTTGTTAGCACTGCAACTGTGGGTAGTGTTCCTTTAACAGCGCTGCTTTCTAAAGAACAAATAGATGAAGTTGTTGCAAATACAAAACGTGGTGGTGCTGAAATTACTGAATTAGTTGGCACATCAGCATGTCTTGCTCCTGGTTTTGGAATTACCACAATGCTTGAAAGCATTGTGCACAATCAAGGTCGTGTGCTTCCTTGTTCTATTGAACTTAAAGGCGAATATGGCATTTCAGACGCTTGTTTGTGTGTTCCTGTTCAGCTTACCAATAAAGGTGCAGTTAAAGTACTTGAAGTGCCTTTGTCTGAGTCTGAAGCAGCGGCATTCAAATCTTCCCATGAAGCATACTTACACGTTAAATCAATGGCTTTAAGTAGTATTGGATAAGCCTGTGATTACTTCACTTCGATCACTTGTTAAAAAAGCAGTTAAAGCAGAATTACTCGAGTATGCACAAATACTAGATGAAGCTCAAAATAATTCTGTTTTAGATAAATACCTTCAGGAAATCAACGCCGCCCATTTTCATTCTTTTCAATCGGGTGGAAAGTTAGTGCGTCCCTTATTGTTGGTATTAGTTGCAGGTTGTTTTGGTGGTCCTCGTGGTGTGTCAAATGCATTGTCGGCGGCCGCTGCAATCGAATGTGCTCATACTTATTCTTTAGTGCATGATGATTTACCTTGTATGGATAATGATGCTTTGCGCCGTGGTAAGCCTACTGTTCATACGGTTTATGGTGATGCAAAAGGTTTGCTTGTGGGAGATGGACTTTTAACTGCTGCATTCGAAATTTTGTCACATTCTCGTGCACTCGATGAAAATTTACACAATAGGTCTCATTTAATATTAAAGCAGATTAAAATTTTTAGTGCGTCCATTAGTATGCGGGGTATGATCTGGGGGCAATGGCTTGATATTTCTGAGGTAGAATATCAAGATATGTTTTCTGAATTAGATGCAGAGGCTCAGTTTAAACTTTTTCAAACAGTGCATAAAAATAAAACTGGCAAGCTTTTTGCTGCTTGCTTTGCAATTGGTTTTTTATGTGGCATTTACTCAAATCATTTTAGTTTAGAAGAAGAACACATTTTTCAGATTCAACAAAAACTTTTTGATTTGGGTTTAAAATTAGGTTTTTCATTTCAAATTATCGACGATATTTTAGATGAAACTCAAACAAGTGAACAGCTTGGTAAAACTGCCTGTAAAGATTTAAATCAAGATAAAATTACAGCAATAAGTATTTTAGGGGTTGAGAAAGCGCAAACATACGCCGAAATTTTAATTAAGGATGTATTAAACGATCTTCCAAATATTCTCAACACAACTGATAGTGAATCTTTGAAACCGCAACACGAATACTTAGATGAGCTGCTGCAATTTTTAAAATCCCTTAGCCTTCGTCAATTTTAATTTTGTCAAAATTTTGAAAAACTTTTAAAAACTCCAATTATACTATTGATTTGAATGCTTTGCCTTGTTTGCTCTTCCAAACAATACTGCATAAGATTGTTATATTCATATAATGTTCTTTTTGTGGAGTTTGTAGGATGAAAAAAAGAATCTTTCGATTTAAATTTTTTGCATATTTTAGCAGCGCCATTTTGCTTGTTGTTTTAGGAGTATTAGGTTGTGCTCAATATTTAGAAAAAAATGAAAATGCCAATAAAAGTAAAAACCTCTTAAAAGCAGCGGCACCAGCTCCTGTTTCACTAAATGATATTTATGAAAATTTAAATCCGCTTTATGAAAATATTGCTTTTGCAAAACCAGAAGTAAATATTTTACGGGGCGATAATTGGTTTTTACAAACGCCAAATATTTGGGGTTTTAATTTAGATGATTACAGTACAGTGTTTTGCGATAAAAAAGGGGCTCGCCCTGGTGGTGGAACAACACCTTGTGATCCTTGTTTTAACTTACCAACATGTACTACAGATGCAGATTGTAAAACGGCAAGTACACCTGCAGGATTCCCTGTTACATGTGAACTCCCCGATTTTGTCAGTAGTCCCAGTTTTTCAAATATACCAATAACATGTTTAAATGGTAGTACACTCGACACAACTCAAAAAGTTTGTATGAGTCGTGCACAAAATATTTTGGAAGGTTTTTATGCAGCAATTGTAAGCGCACAATCTACAATTGACATTACCGATTTAAGCCCTGGGCAACCTATTTTAACCGATCAAGATTTCCGCGATTTTTCGAATAGTGCATTTGCACCACCCGATGCCATTTTTTATGCAATTAAAAAAGGCCTTACAGATTTATCCAATACAGATAGAGCTGTAATTGTTCGAATTTTAGGCGGTACTTACCCAACTGTTTTACCATCAAAAGAAGTGAAAGATTTTTTAACACTTCTTACAAGTGATTTTAATCCAAATAATCAATTGACAATCGTGGTTGTGCCCCATCGTACATGTCCAACACAAGTTTCATTCCCTGATACAGGGTGTGGTAATGTGTACCAAAGTACTGATGATACCTTTGATTTTGCATGGAATCATGGAAAAATCTTAAACGTAGATAAAGCAATTTTATTTGCAGGCGGTCAAAATTTTTATGGTTATGACTATTTATTAACAGATAAACTTGCAAAAGGTCAGGCTCATCATTTTTTACCTGTAAACGACGCACTCATTCGTTATGAAGGTCCAATTGCACTTGGTGCAAGTACATTTGTTGATACTTTATTTAAATATGTACGCCAAACGCCTGGTGAAGATTCTAATTTTTGCGCAATTTACACAGCGAATAATGGAATTAGTACTGAAGATACTTGTTCAGAAAAATGGACATCGATTGATATTCAACCACGCTCTATTGAACCGCAATTAGGTGATATTGATGTTCTTTCAATGTATACAAGCAAATTAAGCAGTCTTAATAATAAAATCATTGATGGAGTCCATTTTGCGCAAGCAGCCGACATTTCAGAGCCTGCCCGTGCTTACGCAATGAGCCATGCAATTAAAAATGTGAAAGTTTCGCAACAAAGTTTATTTATTCAAGGCCGTTCCGCATTTCATCCTACAGGTGATGGATCTTTTTGGCCAGAAAATCCTGGAATGACAAATTTACCAAATCCAAATATTACGATGGAAGCAATTGTGAGTGTGTTTGATAATAATCTAAAAAAAGAGCAAGGTATTAATAATCGTACTGTGCAGATTGTGACAACCAGTACTCCACAAACAGATGGGTATGGTTCATATGTTGATCTTAATCATGCGTTTCAATACATGTGCCGTTCTTTAGAGGCGCGCGGACACAGTAAAGCAACCGCTCAAGCTGAACTCAATAAAAATTTACAACTAGGATATTTTAGTTACAAAAACGAATCGACTGCTCAGGGTGGCCCTGCACAACATAATAAATTTTGGAGTGTAGATGATAATATTTTCTATTTTGGTAGTCATAATTTTTACCCATCTTCACTGCAGCAATTTGGTGTCATTAATGAAGGCACAACTGTTGTTAGCGAAGTAATGACAACATTTTGGGAACCACTTTGGAATAATGCGGATACAAGTCGATTCAATACTCCGACAGCAAAATGTGAATAATTTTTCTGTCAATAAGTAAGTATAACGCAATTGTTATAGAAAGATTTATGATGAAAATAACGAAAATTCTGCTTGCTGTGATTTTTTTATTTGGTTTTTATGGATGTGAGAAAGCTCCTCGCACACCTTTAAATTTACAGCCTTCCTTTAATCCGTGCGATTTAGTCAATGTACAAGCGTGTCGTAATTTGTGCGAAATTGTACAAAACAATAGAATCACCGCTGTTCAACAAGAAATTAATACTGGAATTAACTTATCAAATTTTGATGTCAGTATTTGTTCTGGGCAATTTTCACCGATTTTACGATGCTTCTTATCTGGCGAATTATTGAATGCTTGTGAAGTGCTGACAGAAATTGTTGATTCGAGTGATTTTAAGCGTGTTTTAGAAGAGCCTGACTGTCAGTGTAATTTACTTTATAGTTAGGATGGCATTTTAGCTTTCGATTGTTATTTAGGTTTTATCGTTAGGCTTGTTCGAAACCATATTTTCAGGTTTAAGAGCATCTTTTAATTTTTGTGGTGTGAGAAGTTTATGTCTTAAAACAAGATTATAAACGCTTTCCCCGGTTTCCAATGCTTCTTTTGCAATCATTGTGGCATTTTCGTATCCAATAATAGGATTTAAAGCCGTCACAAGTCCAATACTACGTTCAATATGATTCTGACACACTTCTTTGTTTGCTTTGATATTTTCTATGCAGCTAAACTGTAGTGTTGTGATTGCACGTCCAAGCATCATTAAATTTTGTAAAAGATTAAATAAAATAATAGGTTCAAATACATTCAGTTGCAATTGGCCATGCTCTGCAGCCATTGTAATGGTTGCATCGCTTCCAATCACCTGAAAAGCTACTTGATTTATAAGTTCCGGGATCACTGGATTTACTTTGCCAGGCATAATACTTGAACCTGGTTGTACAGCAGGTAAAGAAATATCGTAAAACCCGCAACGCGGTCCGCTAGAAAGAAGTCTTAAGTCAGATGCAATTTTACTCAATTTTATTGCAAGTGACTTCAGTGCGCCAGAAAGTTTTACAAATCTGCCTGTGTCTTGCGTGGCTGCAATTAAATTTTTTGCATTTTTAAGAGGAAAATGAGTAATTTCTTGAAGTTTCTCAATCACTGTTTCAGCAAATTGAGGATGTGCATTTAAACCTGTACCAATTGCTGTTGCACCCATATTAAGTTCTAAAAATAATTTTTCGATTTGCGATAAATATTTATATTCATTTTCTAGTATAACTGCAAACGCTTCAAACTCTTGTCCAAGTGTCATTGGGATCGCATCTTGAAGCTGTGTTCGACCCATTTTAATAATTTCTGAAAATTCAGCACTTTTTTTGCGAAACGCATAAATCAGATCTTTTAATGAGGTTTTGAGTATGGGTAAAGATTGTAAAATCGTTAAGTTAATTGCAGAAGGATAAGCATCATTTGTAGATTGTCCTAAATTTACATGATTATTTGGATGGATTTTTTTGTAATTCCCTTTTGCATCTTCTGCAATTTCAAGTGCCCTGTTTGCAATCACTTCATTTGCATTCATATTGGTTGATGTGCCTGCACCACCTTGAATCATGTCAACAACGAATTGATCATGCAGTTTGCCAGCAATAATTTCATCACATGCTTGTGTGATATATTGTGTTGTTTTGGTATCTATTAATTTTAAGGCGCAATTAGTTAAAGCGGCGCCCTTTTTGATTTGTGCAAGACTCATCACTAATATAGGAAAGAATGAAAGTTTTACATCGCTGATATAAAAATTATTAACAGCTCTTGCAGTTTGGATGCCATAATAAACATCTTCAGGTAAAGTGTATTCTCCTAAAAGATCATGTTCTATTCTAGTAGGATTTTTTTGAGAATTATGATTTGGCATAGGTTTCCCCAATAATTTACGTTATAATGACAAGTATCGTCTTAGTTGGATAAACTATTTATGAACACAAACACAGGACTGTCTTATTTTTACAAAAAGCGCCCTTTTATAGGGCCTTGTGCTTTTGTGTTGTCAATAATTTTACACATTGTTCTTTTTTGTTTACTTACTTATTTAACAAAAACAGTTCCTATTGAAACCATATCTGCTGACAATAAAGAAGAACAACCGATAAAAGTCACCTTCAATCCGCCGGAAGTGGCAAAAGAGCCAAAAAAATTGAAACCAAAAGAACCTAAGTCAAAGGTTCTTACACAAGAAAGTCCAAAATCTCCTTTTAGTGTACCATCAAGGCCATCAAAGAAGCCGGTGGTGCCAGAGAAATCACAGGGACTTGAGAAGTTTTTGCCTAGATCAAATCCTCAGTTTTTAAATAAAATGCGTCAGCAACGTAAAAGTCCGACAGAAATTACAGGTGATGGGGGCGACATTCCAATGAAAGGGACTGATCGTCGTCGTGATATTCCAAGAGTTGTTGAGCGTTTTGAACATAAAGACATGAGTCTTTATCAATTTAGCAAAATGTTTCATGATCGTTTTGGTGCAGTTTGGAATTCAACTGATCGAAATGTGCCTCGACATTCGCCTTTACGGCCAGGTAATGTGGTTTATTATAAAGTTTTTATCAATCCTGATGGAACGCTCAGTCATTTTGAAAATTTAACAAACAAAATGTATCCAAACTTAGATACTGAAGCGCTTGATGTGGTTTTTGAAGATGTGATTGCCAAAACATTACCAATGAAATTGCCTGCAAGACTTGAGAAAAATATTCAAGTAACAGAAGTGGTTGCTATTCAAGTTGTGGATAAAACGTTGTTTATGAATTTCGGGAGGTAGAATTCTTGAGAAGCCCAACCTGCTTCGTTGTGACAGCGTCTCGTTTGGCTTGCGACGCCTTGCATTTTGGGCTTCTCAAGAATTCTACCGTGTTTTTTGGAAAAGCAGAAAGCAGTTTGTCATCCCGCGGTCGAGCCGCGGGATGACAAAGCTACGCTGCAATATGGCAGTACTTATTCGAATGACAGTGGGAATTATTTCTTTTTAACCACTTTTTTTAAAATCCCTACTTTTTCTTTTAGAGATTTTGCAACGCGGAAAGAGATTTTTTTGCTTGCAGGAATTTTAATTTCTTCGCCAGTTTGTGGATTGCGGCCTTTACGAGCAGCGCGATCTTTGACAGTCAAAATTCCAACACGATCGATACGAACTTTGTGTCCGCCAGAGACACTTTTTTCTACTGTCTCTAAAAAATTAGTGATAACTTCTTTAGTAAGCTTCTTTGGAAGCTCGCTAAAACGAGCAGCTACGTCGGCAACAATATTACTAGTAGCAACGGTTTTGGTTTGGGATTTGCCCTTTGGCATAAAAGACTCCTTAAAAAAGATGAAAACTAGGTTAAAAGTAAATTTCCTCAATAGCCATGCCTACATCTATTTTTATCAGACTGCAACGATATAGTTATTTATGTAATCTTTTTTTCCACCATATGAATTCCTCACAAAATGAATTAAAATATAGAGGGAGGTCAGACATGGTTGATAAAAAAACTTCTGGACGTATTCTTCCTTTGTTACCCCTAAGAGAGTTGCTGGTATTTCCACATACAGTAGTTCCTCTTTTTGTGGGCCGTGAAAAAAGTATTAAAGCATTAGATAGTGCGATGGCACGCAATCGCGAAATTTTTCTTGCTGCACAAAAAAAACCAAAATCAAATGATCCAACTCCTGATGAAATTTATGAGTTTGGAACTGTTGCGCAAATTTTGCAGTTGCTTCGATTGCCAGATGGCACCGTCAAAATTCTAGTTGAAGGCAAAAAAAGAGGTAAAATTACTGGGTATCATGAATCGAATGACATGTTACTTGTAGAAGTTGCTGAAGTTTTAGATACAACTTCAAAAAATGCTGAAAATGAAGCTCTCATGAGAGCGGTAAAACAATCTTTTGATACATATGTAAAATTAAATAAGAAACTGTCGCCTGAAATTATTTTTTCTATTTCCAATATAGAAGAAGAAAGTAAACTGGCAGATACACTTGTTGTTCAACTTTCAAATCTGAAGCTTGTTGATAAACAAAAAATTCTTGAGATTCTTGATCCTGCAAAACGTTTAGAAGAAATCTTTGGAGTTATTCAATCTGAAATAGAAATTTTACGCGTTGAGAAAAAAATTCGTGCGCGTGTTAAACGTCAGATGGAAAAAACTCAAAAAGAATATTATCTGAATGAGCAAATGACAGCCATTCAAAAAGAACTTGGCAATACAGATGATTTACGTACCGAAATTGCTGAGATTGAAAGCAAACTAAAAACAAAAAAACTTTCTGAAGAAGCACAAACGCGAATTAAAAAAGAAATTCGTAAATTAAAAGGTATGGCACCAATGAGTGCTGAAGCTTCTGTTGTGCGCAGTTATATTGATACTTTACTCTCGTTGCCTTGGGCTGAATATACAGAGGGTAAAAAAGATATTTTATTTGCAGAGAAAGTTCTTGATGAAGATCATCATGGTTTAGAAAAAGTAAAAGAAAGAATTTTAGAATTTCTTGCAGTAACAAATATTTCGAACACAATAAAAGGTCCTATTCTTTGTTTAGTAGGCCCTCCTGGTGTAGGAAAAACAAGTCTTGCTCGTAGTGTTGCACGTGCAGTAAGTCGTGAATTTGTACGTATTTCATTAGGTGGTGTGCGTGATGAAGCCGAAATTCGTGGCCATCGTCGTACATATGTAGGAGCAATGCCTGGTAAAATTATTAATGCACTTAAAAAGAGTGGAACAGGAAATCCCGTCGTTTTATTAGATGAAATTGATAAAATGAGTAGTGATTTTAGAGGCGACCCTGGAAGTGCGATGCTTGAAGTTTTAGATCCAGAGCAAAATAATACATTTAATGATCATTACCTCGATTTAGATTATGATCTTTCGCCCATTTTATTTATTGCCACTGCAAATACAGTTTCAAATATTCCGGGGCCACTTTTAGATCGTATGGAATTAATTCAACTTGGCGGATATACCGAAGTTGAGAAAATTAGTATTGTTCAAAAACATTTGATTGACAAAATTTCAAAAGCAAATGGATTTGAAAAAAATCCTGTTACCTTTGAAGATGAAGCCTTAAAAGATTTGGTTCGTTATTATACACGTGAAGCTGGTGTTAGAAATTTAGAACGCGAAATTTCAAATGTATGTCGTAAAATTGCTCGTGAATTACTAAAAAATGCACCAGAATCAATTGATTTAAAACCGCCACAAGTCACTCAAGAGTTACTACAAAAGTATTTAGGTCAGCATAAATTTAGTCATAGTGCAAAAGAAAACAAAAGTGCAATTGGCATTTGTCAGGGGCTTGCTTATACAGAAGCAGGTGGTGAATTGTTGGTTACAGAAGTGGTTCTAATGCCTGGTAAAGGTCATTTACGAATTACTGGAAAACTTGGGGATGTAATGCAAGAGTCTGCTCAAGCTGCCTTTAGTTATGTCCGTTCACGGGGTGCGTTCTTAAATTTGCCAGAGGATTTTTATAATAATATAGAAATTCATGTGCATTTTCCAGAAGGGGCTATTCCCAAAGATGGGCCTAGTGCAGGGATTACAATTGCAACTGCACTTGTCAGTGCTCTTACGAAAAAACCATTTAATCGTGAAGTGGCTATGACAGGCGAAATTACACTTCGTGGTCGTGTGCTTCCTATTGGTGGTTTAAAAGAAAAAATGCTTGCTGCGCATAGAGCTGGCATTAAAAAAATTATTATTCCTAAAGATAATGAACGTGATTTAAACGACATTCCTTTAAGTGTAAGAGAAAATCTCGAAATTATCCCTGTTGATCACATTGATAATGTGCTATTTCATGCGCTTGAATGGGGTTCTGATGATGATTTACGAGATAAAATTGCATCTTCACTAAATCCTGTTATGGCCGAAATACCTGAACAAGTAGAGGCTGCAAAAGCAAACCCTCTAAATTAACAGGTATTTTACACTTCCTGGCGCCCATACAGAATAAGTTGTTTCTATGTCACAATCCAATACTACTCAAAACGATACGATCCCAAAAATCCCCAAAAAACGTGAAAACCTTTTTTTAGCAATTCTTTTCAATATTGCTATTCCAGTGCTTATTTTATCAAAAGCAAACGAAGCATTAGGGCCTACAGTCAGTCTATTAGTTGCTATTGCGTTTCCTCTTAGTTATGCGCTTTACGACTATGCAGCTAGAAAAATCATTAATCCGTTGTCTGTAATTGGTTTTTTTAGCATGCTTTTTAAGGGCTCATTTGCGTTATTTAAATTAGACGGAATTTTATTTGCTGCCCAAGAAGCAGCACTTCCTATTTTTATTGGTGTGTATGCGCTTATTTCTCTAAAGTTTAAGCGTCCACTTATTAATTATTTTATTTATAACGAAAATATTTTTAAAACTGATCTTTTAGAACAGAAATTAATTGAAAATCAAAATTTAGATTTATTTTATCTCGTGACAAAAAAACTCACTTGGCTTTTTGGTGGCACTTTTTTAATCGCTGGAATTTTAAATTATTTCCTTGCTTACAATATTATTATTTCCCCTGCAGGCACATCAGCATTTAATCAAGAACTCGCTCGTATGTTGTTCTTAAGTTATATGATTATTCTTGTTCCAAAACTTTTACTTTCGGGTTTTGGTTTATGGTGGCTGGTTCGTAATTTAAAAAAATTAACAGGGCTTTCAACCGGCGAGCTTCTGAAGGTTTAATTTTTTAAATTAGCCAACCTATCTCATAATAAATGCCAACCAAAAGTTAAAAATCCAAGACAATACGCACACACGCTTAAGCAGAGTCAATAAACTTTGGGTTGGTATAATAAATATTAGCTGAACTTAATGGTTCTGATGTAACATCATTTTAAAAAACATTTGCCAAAAATCTTTAAAGCGAGCAAAAAATTCTCGAAATGTATAATAACTAAAAGGTTTGAATTCGCCTACAGTTACGCCGTTTGCCTGAATATCAATATGTTTTGCAATCCAAATTGCACGTCCTGTATGAAAAGGTTGCGAAACAATATAAGCATTTTGAATATTGAACTCTAGTTTTGAACGTAAAATAGAGTGATAAGTATCAAAACCACTCTTGTCTGTAAAAATTACGTTTGCCGGTACTCCTTGTCTCATAGCATAGAGTTTCATGGCTTTAGGCTCATTATAATTGATATCTATTCCATCACCGCTCATCAGAATTTTTTTCACTAAACCTTTTCGATACAACACAATTGCTGCATCTACCCTATGACGTAAAATCATAGACAATCTATTTCCACGAACGCTAGCACCAAGCACAATAGCATATTCTTTTTTAGGACTTGAACTTGTGTATTCTGCAATGGGATGTACTTTGGGGTTTGTTTCCATGTACATCATGATATTAATGACGATCATAAAAATAAAAACAATAAAAGTACTAAAATAAAGATAAATAACTTTTTTAAAAAATCTGGGCTGCAGTTTTTTATATTTCATTCTAATATTATTTCATAACTGTCATTGAAATACTATGCTCAATTTATAGGAAAGGTGATGCATGAAGAGCAAACTCCATACTGAACTTCAGTTTCCAAATGGTATCATATCTAAAAATAGATTTGCACTTGCACCGATGACAAACTCTCAAAGTCATACAAATGGCGTACTCAGCCATTCAGAATTTTTGTGGTTAAAGCAGTTTGCTCAAGGGGGGTTTGGGATGGTAATAACTTGCGCGTCTCATATTTCGCTTGAAGGACAAGGGTGGCCAAATCAAATGGGAATTTTTGAGGATAAATTTATCCCTTCATTAAAAGCTTTATCTGGTGTGTTTAATGCATATGGTTCCCTCGGTATTATTCAAATTTATCATGGAGGTTTGCGTTCTCCTGAAGAAATTTTAGGGCATCCTCCTCTTGATTTAAATGAAATGAGTCAAGAAAAAATCAAGAGTATTGTTGAAGAATATGCAGTTGCTGCAGAGCGCAGTGAAATGGCGGGTTTTGCAGGAGTCGAATTGCATGGAGCGAATGGGTATTTAATTACTCAGTTTATTAGCCAACAAAGCAACAAACGCTGCGATGCGTATGGTGGTTCGTTAAAAAATCGTGCGCGCTTTTATTTAGAGGTTTTGCAAGCCTGCAGAAAACGTGTTTCGCCAAGTTTTATTATTGGGGCGCGTTTATCGCCCGAAAATTTTGGCATACAGAGTGGGTTAGATTTGGCAGAAAATGTACAAATTGCCAAATGGCTTGCTGAAAATGGAGCCGATTATTTCCATATTTCAACATGGGATGCCATGAGATTCAATTTATTATCAGATTTTCGCTCTGTATTGCCGCAAGATTACCCTCTTTTAATAGCAGGTGGGCTTGTCTCAACGCAACAGTGTGAAGAAGTGCTTGAAGCGGGAGCCAGTATGGTTTCTTTGGGTAAAATTGCGATTGGGAATCCTTATTTTCCAATTCGATCTCAAAACACGAATTATAAGCCAAATTTGCCTCCTTATTCTGAAAGTTATCTTAAAAACAGTTTTGTATCTTCGCAGTTTTATAAAATTCTGCACAAATTCTCTGGTTTTTTAGATTGAACTGATTTGCAAAATTTTTCATAAGACTTTAAAATTCACCCAAACTTTATTTAAAATTAGATAAAAATTTGGGAGATATATGATCTTAAAATATATTTTTATTGTTTCGTTATTGGTATCAACTCATGCATTCGCTGTTACAAAAGTCATTTTTTCAAATAATTCAAAACATTCTTACACAATTCATTCAAATCTTATTGATGCCGATTCTGAAACAAATTTAATTTTAAATCGAGATTATCATACGGTTGAAAACTTTTTTGTAGATGCTTATTTCTCAAATCAAAAAGCATTAGAATTTAATTCAAATGTAAATATTAAAAATGGAAAAGAATATCATTTTAATGTTTTGGTACTGGATAATAATAATCCCGATCAATTTTTAAATTTTTATATTACAACAAAAGGACTTTTTAGCGGTTCTAAAATTATAGAAACGTATGTCGTGTTACCATCAGGCGAAAGAATTGTATTTGATCCAAAAAAACAGGCTTCTTTTAACATTCCAAATTCAAATAATCTAATATTTAGATTTATACCTTTTGCAAGAACCGATCAAACAGTTTCGTGGCCGTCTTTTGTTTTAGTTATTGATAAAGCATATGAAGATGCGTTTGAGTTTTCTCAATCGAATACACTTAAAATTTTAAATTATAATGTGCAATTATGGCCTTTTTATTCAGACCATACCAATCCTCCAAATCATCGAGACGAACGTGCCCGTAGGTTGCCTGAACTCATTAACAATAATTATGATTACGTTACATTACATGAAGTTTTTGAGCGTGGCATTCGCGATAAAATGATTCGTGATATGCGTGAATATTATCCTTATTATGTTGATGCGGCGGGTATGAGTGGCATCAACTTTCTCTCAAGTGGGGTCGTTACATTTAGTAAATGGCCAATTTTAGAGACAAAACAAATGGTTTATAAAAACTGTCATAGCTTAGATTGTGCCGCCAATAAGGGTGTATCTTATATTAAAATTCGTAAAACTGAGAATGGAACCGAGCAAATATACAATATATTTTCAACGCATTTACAAGCCTGGAATAACGAGAATGAAACGAATGCTTTTGAACAATCTCGAGCAAAGCAAGTACGTGAACTAAAAGAATTTATTGAACAGCAAAATATTCCAATTTCTGAGCCAGTGTTAGTGGCAGGTGATTTAAATATCAATAAATATTCAGGTGTTGTAGCGTTTTATCACTCAAATGATTTAGAAACAGAATATGCTTATTTGCTGAATACACTTGAGGCAATTGACCCTTTGCAAACAGGATTAACCTACTCTGCCGATTTTAGAATTAATACAATGCTCGGGCTTTCTTCGTACAGTACTTCACGCGTTGATTATGTTTTGTATTTGAAGAATCATAAAGTACCCACCTATGCAATTAATGATATTAGGCCTATTCGCGACACTGAAAACCCAAAAATGTATCCTATTTACGATATGTCCGATCACTTTCCTGTAGTTGCTGAGTTTGTTTTTTGATGTTTTTATTTAGAAAAGTATATTATCCCTTTTTTGGACAATGAAGAAGCTCACACTTATAAAGGCTCAATTATGAAAATTGGTTTATATGCAGGATCGTTTGATCCATGGAGTATTGGGCATCAATACGTACTTGAAAATGCATTAGATATTTTTGATGAAATGCATGTTGTTGTTGCTGTGCATCCTTCTAAAAGAGGGACTTTAGATGCAGACACTCGTGCACGGCTTGTTGCACATGCAAATGACCCAAATACAAATTGGTGGGATGTCGATGTAAAACAACCGCTAATTTTAAAAAATAAAAAATTAACGGTTACAACTTTTGATGGCCTTGTTGCAAAGTATGCACAAAAACGGAACATTACCCATCTGATTCGTGGTATGCGTTCTACAACAGATTTTGAGGCAGAATTTAATCTTTATTTTGCAAACCATGCAATAGATTCAAAACTTAAAACTTGGGCAATTATGTGTCCACCAAATTTATTATATTGTTCTTCTACATTTATTCGTGCTGTTGTAGGCGAAGATATTAAAAAACAAATTGGAACAAGTTTTTCTGCTCAATCTCTTATGCTTGGTGCTTCTCTTTTAATTGGCCAATTTTTTGATTTATATTACCTTGCCTTAGCCGCAGAAACCGATAAAAAATCTTTGCATAAAGTGTCTGACAATTTACAAAATAAATTCACAAAAATTGTCAACAAAGAGAAAAAAAATATTTTACTACCACTAGATAATCTTCATACCCAATTATTTGAGAATGCTGATGCATTGAAATCCCCCAAATATTATGAAGATTTATATCAAAAAATTGATGTTTCTCATTAATGTTACGTTTTTTAGGGAAAAAACATATACGATAAAATAATTCGCATTATTGTGATTCTTAAGGAATGAGAGCAATACTCGACGTACCAATGATGGTTTCAATATGCGCATGATAACTTTTTATACACGCTTCAGTGCCTTCATGGGGCTTGCTATGCACTCCGTAGCACACAAATGGTGTCATACTTTCAAAACCAAAAAGCGCGCACGCCGTTTTTAGTGGGAATAAGGATTGATCTAAAGTCCCAATATTTGAATTTGCATTAAATTCTGAATCAGTAAAATCGGTTGTAAGTGAAAATAAAAAGCGTTGGCCGTTAAGCGGTAAGTTTTTTGAAGAATGATTTAATTGATTATAATCTTTTTCCCACACACGATCAAAATAATTTTTGAGTAAGCCAGGAATATTGAATAAGTATAATGGAAACTGAACAATAACGAGATCGGCCATCTGAATTTTTTCGTGTTCTTCATGAATGGCTTCATCTTCAGCATCAGATGTATCTATACCATAAGGTAAAATACTCGGATGGCCTTCTTTATAAAACTCATAAATATCTGTTGTTTGCACATGTAAACCGGCACCTTCACATGCAGCAACCGCTGTTTTGTGAAGTGCTCGATTTAAAGTAGTGGTTTGTTCTGTGCATACAATAAGATGGACTGACTTTATCATGTGAATGACACCTCATGCATCATATTAATTTAGAAACTTGAGCGTAACATCCATGCTGTTTTTTCATGAACTTGTAAGCGAGAGATTAAATAATCTTGTGTATCAGCATCTTCTGCAACTTCATTGATCCAATTTTTTAAATTTTCAATCACACGTTCGTGATCTTCAAAAAGATATTTAATCATATCACGAGCATTAGGAACTTCTTTTGCATGCTCTTTAAGGCAGGTGAGTTCTTGTAATTCGATTGTAGTTGCAGGAACAGAAACGTTAAACGTACGCACACGCTCAGCAATTGCATCTAAACTTAGAAAAAGTTCATTGTATTGTTCTTCAAACATTTTATGCAAAGAAAAAAATAAAGGACCTGTTACATTCCAATGAAAATTGTGTGTTTTTAAATACAGATAAAAGGAATCTGCTAAGTAATGAGAAAGAATACGAACACTGGTTTGCATATCATTATCTCCAAAAGTTAGGCCCTTGCGTATTTTTCCAGTTTTTTTTCAGCAAAATTTGGTTTCAATGCACGGACTTTAGGCATTGAACACAATAATGGAGTTACATATTCAAAAAATTCTTCTGTAACACCATTGCCGTCAGCATTTATCATACTGCGTGGCATGAGCTTTGTTTTTTGCGCAACAAGTTTTAAATCGCAAAGGCCTGTTGTGCATTTATAGGGGCTTTGAGATGAACGGACAAGTGTCACCATTTTATCGGATTCACCTTCCATCATGTACTTCACTCCCATAGATCCTACCAAGAAGGCTTCTTCTTGGTCAACTTTTGAAGCCATGCCACACAATGATCGTTGTAAATAACCAAGAGTATCTGCGCGGCAACGTAATTTGCCATGTTCAGTGTTAATTTTCAGATTGTCTGTGAGTAAGGCTGTCAAATAATCGCCAAGTTTTCCAGATCCAGAGAGCTGCTTATTACCAAATTCATCTGTTTCATTTGTAAAACGATTGTTTTCAATTTGATCGGCAATACCTTCAGCAACAACAATTGAAGCACGACCGATGCGATCGTATGTTTTTTGCACATCGGCAATAAATTTTTGATCGCTAAAGTCGATTTCTGGAAAGTATATAAGATGAGGGCCTACATCATCGTGAACACTATTATCTGTATGGCCTTTTTTTGCCAAAGCAGTTGCAGCAGCAATCCAGCCTGCATGTCTGCCCATGACAATATTAATTTTGATACCGTTATAAAAACTTCTGTTATCCATATCATCGCCAGCCACAATATGTGAAACAACTTTTGCAACACTTCCATATCCTGGGCAATGATCGGTCATCATAAGATCGTTATCAATTGTTTTTGGTAAGTGTAAAATGCATACTTCATACGAGCGTTTGTTTGCTTCTTCTCTAATTAATTGAGCAGATTCTGCTGAATCGTTTCCACCATTATAAAAAATAAATTTAATGTTATGAGCGCTTAAAATTTCAAAAATACGATTGATATCAGAAGATTTAGGCTTAAGACGTGCGGAACCTAAAGCTGCTCCTGGTGAATGGCCAATTTCATCTAAAATTTCCAAATTTTCATTTGTTAAATCGATTAAATTTTCGTGAAGAAAGCCATGCAAACCATGAAAAGCACCAAAAAAACATTCTATTTGTTTGTATTGTTTACTTGCTTTTATTGCGCCCACAAGTGTTTGATTAATAACTGCAGTGGGACCACCGGACTGAATGATAATGGCATTGCCTGTAAGCTCTATCATAACTTTAAAATTCCTAAATTGTTCATATAGAATCTATGAGACAATTTTTAAAAAGGTTTAATTTTTAAAAGCGATAATAAAATTATATAGACAACTTTAAGGAATTTATAAACCATAAATTTGAGCATCAATCATGAGCTCTTTTCCAAAAAGAGAACTTGATGCAGATTTAAATTGTGAAGCAAGGCAATTCTGAAAGTGTTGTACAGTACGTGCAGAGTTTGGGAATTTAAATTCACTTTTTTTGCGATTACTGCTTTCTGCCTGACGCATTAAAATAGAACCATTTACTTCAAATAAAGGATTTAATTTATCAGATTGATTTACACAGTAAGTAATTTTTTTGAGCGCAGTATTTTGTGCAGATTTAAAACTTGTTCCACTTGTTTCCACTTTGTGAAATAAAACAGAAATAGTACCTAAAATTTTATCGTGAATTAAACGCTCACCACTATAACCGTTATAAACTTGACGTTGTCCAAAAACTTTCCGAAAATCTCTAAGAGCAAAACTTCTTTTAAACAGAGTTGATTCAATTGTTTGATCTGATTTTAAAATGGGCTGAAATGCGCCAATATATAAAAATGGTTTTCTATAAAATTCTGCGTCAACGGTAAATTGAAACTCATCGGCTAAATCTTTAGTATAAGCATTGTTACTTAAAAATTTTCTCATTTCTAATTGATAATGATCGCGAAAAGGGTCGCGATTAAGCACATCATAGCCAAGTTCGCGTAGTTTATTGCGGGGAACTTGCGTGACACTTGTGGCGGTCCAGGTTCCTTTTTCTAATGAAAAAGTCATAGGTCCTCTATAAGTTGCTTCACCAGTATGGCAACGTCCTTCTGAAATTTCGAGTTCTTTATAATATTCAATAGGCTCATTGTCATGCTTAAAGGTAACAGCAACCACACCTTGGTAACGGCAAGGCATTTTGATTTCTGTTCCATAATAGGCAGCGTCTCCACGTCTTTTGCGGTCCAATCGATGTAAGACTCTTGGTGAACTACTATTGTTAAAATTGATGTCTTCTTTTTGCAATTTTGGAATTGTTTTTTTGATATCAGTATAATCAATTGAATGTTTATTGAGAGAAATTAGTAGTTTATGGTCAATATTTGAATTTGATGCATTTAATTTAGACTGTAAAAATACTCCGCCTAGCACAGTTAATTTGTTTGCAACCGTATCAAAACGAATATTATAATCATATGTAAGTGGCGCTTGATTTTTGTATTGAACAGAAAGTTGCACTTTTGAATACTTGCCTGCCGGTAAAATAAGCGCAGTAGGGCTCAAAAACGCAACTTGGTTTTTGCCTTTTGCAATTGGTTTTTTTAAGGGGAACGTGACGCGTTTACCCATGGAAACATTATCAAACGAGACTGTTCCATTTGTAAAGTCTTGGGCATTAAGCACACCTTGTGAGGTTATTTCCCATGCAAGAGGGAAGTAAAGGTTTTCTTTAGAGTTTGCCCACACGCCTCCTTGTTGAAGGAGTAAGAGGGTAGCAACACACAAAATTTTTAGGAAAAATCTATATTTATTCATATAAAATTTATAAAATTTCCTAGACTATTTCGCAATGGGCAGACGCCATTTTTTTGGCAAGAATGATTTTACTCAGGTCTTGATTGATTTTTAGGCTTATTTGATGTTTATTGCGTTCATATGAAAAACGAAAAATTACTTAATAAATTCAGTTCTATTGCACATATTCATCAAGATCGCGCCCCACTAGGACAAATTAAAGTCGCAGGATGGGTGCGTACCAAAAGAGGTTCAAAAAAATTCTCTTTTATTGAATTAAATGATGCTTCACATTCACAGTCTCTACAAATTGTCGTGGGCAATCAACTGCCCAATTATACCGATGTCGAAAATATTTTGACAGGTTATTCCATTGAAGTGGACGGGGATCTCATTTTGAGTCCTGCAAAAGGTCAAAAATATGAAATGCAGGCAACAGCTGTTCGTATTATTGGGAAAGTGAATTCAGAAGAATATCCGTTACAAAAAAAAGATATGTCTTTAGAGCATTTGCGAGATGTAGCTCATTTAAGAATGAGAACAGCAACGTTTTCGAGTATTTTTCGTATTCGTAGTGTGGTGAGTTTGGCAATTCATAACTTCTTTCAAAAAAATGATTTTAATTACATTCATACACCAGTCATTACAGCAATTGATGCTGAAGGCGCTGGCGAATCATTTCATATAGCAGGCGATTTTTTTAATAAACAAGCCATGCTTTGTGTAACAGGCCAATTAGAAGCAGAAGCGCTCATTGCTGGATTGAATAAAGTGTATACTTTTGGCCCAACATTCCGCGCAGAAAATTCTCACACATCAAGACATTTAGCTGAATTTTGGATGATTGAACCCGAAATGGCATTTGCAACGCTTGAAGATAATATGGATCTTGCTCAAAGCTTAATTCGTTATGTTGTGCAAGAAGTGCTCGAAAAATCAGCAAACGATCTCGCTATATGCCATAAATACTCAGAGCAAACTGATACTTTAGATTGTTTGCAAAAATCATTAGAAACGCCGTTTGTACGTGTCAGTTATACAGAAGTAATCGATATTTTAAACGAATCTAAAAAAGAGTTTGAATTCCCCGTTTTTTGGGGATGTGATTTAAAAAGTGAGCATGAGCGCTTTTTATGTGAAGAACATTTTAAAGCTCCCACAATTGTTTATAACTATCCAGAAGAGCTTAAAGCTTTTTATATGTATTTAAACGACGATCAAAAAACTGTTCGTGCTATGGATGTTTTAATGCCAGGTATTGGTGAAGTGATTGGTGGTAGTCAGCGTGAAGATCGTTCTGAACTTTTGCAAGAGCGCATGATGAGTAAAGGGATTAATCCCAAAACTATGGATTGGTATTTAGATTTACGTAAGTTTGGAACTGTTCCACATTCAGGATTTGGTCTTGGTTTGGAACGTCTTTTAGTATGGATTACAGGAATGGGGAATGTACGGGATGTTATTCCTTTCCCACGAACGCCCGGGCATTGCGAGTTTTAATGCCAACCAAAAATTTATTTACTCTTCTTAAGTATGAATATCGTCTTAGATTTTTTAACTTTTTGTTGGCATTTTTAGTCTTGTATCCCGGTTTTATGACACATATTTAAATGCATTAAAGCATAATTAAAAACTCCAAAATAAATAAGAAATTTCCTTGCGTGAGTAGTGAAATTTTTTTTTTATAGTAAAAGAATATCTTAATTTTCTACCACAAGAAGAGTACCGGTCTGCATTTAGAGCCATTGTTTTGGAGCTTTAATGCCAATTTATCGTTTATTCTGTAGTTTATCTTGTCTTTCTTATCAGAAAATTGATTTTAAAAAAAAAGTAAAATAAAGTCACATCAATCGATTAAATCAAGTTTTTTTTAAAAAAATTTTTATTTTTTCTCTATTGGTTGCAATAATAAATAGAAAATTCTTTATCAGAAATATTGACTGATCATGCTGCTTTTTTTCAGTCTTCACACACGGATGGGTGCATTATGAATTTGGTAAATTTTTTAGGGACAGGTGCTGAATACGCTTATTTAAAAAGTATCACAAGTTTTGCTCGACCATCAAAAGAACTGAATTCTGCTATTGAAAATTTCCAGAATTACAAATTACGAAAACTAGTAAAGCATGCGTATTTAAATTCAGAATTTTACCGTGAATTGTACTCAAATGCGGGTATTCACGAAGATGATATTCCTTATGTCAAATTGCATGATCTCCCTATCGTTTCTAAATCGGAAATTATTGAGAATATTGAATATATTTGGACAGACAAAACCTTAAAACACGATTATGTTTCTAACTTTATTGAACAAAACAAAGGAAAAACCCCGGTTTTAAATGATAGGTATTACTGTTTTACGACCTCTGGTTCTACGGGTAAAAAACTTCCAGTTTTATACTCTAAACAAGACTGGCAAAGTATTTTAACCACTATCTTCATTCACGGTTTTAGACCTTCTAAGCCATGGCAACCTCGAACTAAAATTGCAGCTTTATTGTTAACAGGTGGTACGAGTGCAGGAATCGCTACTTTGCGCGCATTGCCAAAACAGCTTTATGAAGTGAAAGAAATTTCATTATTAAATAATATTGATGACATCATCTTAGAACTGAATGAATTTCAACCAGATCATATTGGAACATACCCAGGCATTTTTCACTCACTCGTTTCGCATCAAAAGTCAGGAAACTTAAAAATCGCTCCTAAATTAATCATTTTTGGTGGGGAAAAAATTTCGTATAAAGAGCAGTTGCGTGTTTCAAAAGTATTTAATTGCCGTGTGATGAATAATTATGGTGCATCTGAAGCAATTATTATTGGTACAAAAGATCAAGGCGAGGAAATTTTCAAAAATTATTCTCAATTATCAAAGCTTGAAGTGTTGAATAACGAAGGGCAGTCTGTTCAATCTGGTGAATCTGGAAACGTTGTTTTAACTAATTTTATTAATTATACTCAACCATTCATTCGTTATTCGATTGGAGATAGAGTTTCGACAAAAACCAATAAGTTTGGTGAATTATGTGCAAAAGATTTTGTTGCACGTAATCTCAAACCTGTCTACTTTCATCTTGAAAATGGCGAAAAGCATGTTTTTCATCCTGCAATATTTCATGAACTGGCAATAGATATTCCTGGAGTCGAAAGATTTCAAATTGTTATTGGTAATCAGAAAGTATTTGCGAATATTGTAGGGTCTGCAGAAGGTGCAAATACAATTAAAATGGCTTTTGCTAAATTTATTGAAACTCAAAAATTAACCAATACTGTTGGGCTTATTGTGAATCGAGTTCCTGATTTATATCCTGAAGAAACTGGGAAAATACCATTTATTAAATATGAAACCACTCAAATCGCGTAATTTAAAAATCACATGTTCTTGGAACGGAAGAAATTTTTCTGGATATCAGGTACAGCCCAACGCTGTAACGGTAGAAGGTACGCTTACAGCAGCGTGGCATGTTCTGACTAAAGAAACGGTAAAAATTACAGGCTGTAGTCGACTTGATGCTGGTGTACACGCAAATCATTTTGTTTTTAATGTGATTTCTCAAACAGAATTATCATATGAACGTATTGTAAAGTCCTTAAACGGAATTTTACACGGCAAAGAAAAGTTTGATATTTGTATTTATAGTTGTGAAGAGGTTAGTGTTGATTTTAGCGCTCGTTTTTCTTCAACTGGAAAACATTATCGTTATTTACTTTGGAATAGTTCAGGTGAACATGTCCAGTATCGTGATACGGCTTGGCATTTCAAACCAACATACGATCTTGCATTACTTGAATCTATTCTTAAAGCCTTTGAAGGCACGCACGACTTCAATTCATTCCGTGCAAATGATTGTGGTGCGAAAAATACTATCAGAACAATTCATAAAATAAATGTGGTTCAAAATTCTAGATATCCTGAACTGTATACGATTGATATATTTGGAAATGGATTTTTAAAAAATTTAATTCGTAATTTAGTTGGTGCAGCATTGCTTGTGTTGCAAGAACGTAGTTCACTAAAAGATTTACAGAATAGGCTAGTTACAGGAGAGGCTGGGTATAATCTTTGTGCGCCAGGTTATGCTCTTACATTAATGGAAGTTTATTATTAATGCCAATCAATCAAAGATTAATATCATTTGCCAATACAAAACGTAGAAAAAATTGATGCATACACGGAATCAATATCAAACTCACCTAAAATTTCTTCTAACGTCTTTAAAGCCACATAAAAATTAGAGGCAATTTTTTCTGGTAGATCAGTCTTTAGAATAAGAGTTTTTGTTTCTTCTAACAGCATATTTGCAGATTGAATTTTATCGTAACTTCTTGCTGATAACAGCGTTGGAGCATCTTTTTGCAATGCATGAGACGAAGAAAGAATCGAGTCATATTGTTCTTTTAAATAATTTTTTAGAGCGTCAATATCATCATGCGAAATAAATAAATAACGAGAATTAGGAAATGCAGAATTAATGCTCGTTGAAATTGTTTTACATTTTTTCTCAGTCAAAAGATCTGCTTTTGAGACAATAAAAAGAATATTCTTGAAAGAAAGAAATTTTTTTAAGTATTCGGTTATAGTTTCAATAGACTGTTTTAATTTTGTGCCATCAATAATAATGCCAATAATATCTGCTTCGTCTAATGTTTGTCGAGATTTCTCTATACCAATTCGTTCTACAGAATTTTTTGCAGTTCTCAGACCTGCTGTATCCATTAAAACAAAATCTCTATTCTCAATTTGAAGTCGTTCACTTAAAACATCACGAGTTGTTCCTGCAATTTCAGTTACAATCGCACGATCTGAGTTTAGAAGTTTGTTATATAAAGTCGATTTTCCAGCATTAGGACGGCCACACAACACAAACTTTAAGCCTGTCTTCAGTTTTATTCCATTTTGATAAGTTGATTTTAAAAGCGTTAATCGTTCTAAAATTTCATTTAATGTTGGAATTAAATGTGCAGGATCATATGATCCTACTTCGTCTGGTGCAAAATCTATATGCGCTTCCAGATAACTTAAAATAGTAATAAATTTATTTTTTAATCGATGAATTTCATTTGCGAGAGCGCCATTAAGCTGATTGCGTGAGAGCTTTACGCCAGCTTGAGTTTCGGCATGAATCAGCTCACGAATAGCTTCGGCTTGAGATAAATCAAGTTTGCCATTTAAAAAAGCTCTTTGAGTAAATTCACCTTCAAGCGCATCGCGAAATTGAATAGAACGAAAAAATGATTGCAGATTTTGAGAAATGATTGGATTGCCATGGCATGTAATCTCAATAAGATCTTCGCCTGTGTAGCTGCTTGGATTACGATAAAATGTAACCATAACATCATCAATGAGTTCATTATTCTCATTTAGTATATTTAAATATTTAGTGTATGGATATTTTACTTCGTTTGGAAAACAAAAAGGCGCTTTTTGGTATAAGTACGGTGTAAGTTTTTCAATTACGCCATTTCCAGAAACCCTATGAAGATGCAATGCACTCGTATGTAAACCAGTTGCTAAGGCAAATATAATATCATTCATTGACATGTTGGGTATTTGGCTTGTTTGTAGGAACTCTTGTTTGTAAGGAATAAATAATTAAGCGTCTTTGATGATGTGGACCAACACTTTTAGAGCCTAAATCTGGAAACTTTGCCACTACCTGATGTATAATGCTTCTTTCATAACTACTTTTTGCAGGCACAGTGACTTTTTGGCCGGACTTTCTCACGCGAGATGCAAGTTTATGAGCAAGAGATTGTATGTTTTTTTGGTGCTGTTGTTGGGAATCTCCTGCTTGTAAGGAAATACGGCATTCAAAATGTCTAAATTCTTTTTGTACGAGTCGTAAAAAAATATGTTCATAGGACAAAGATAATTTGTTGGATTGTGACAATGATTCTGAAAAGTCTTTGTCGTAAATTTGCACAATCATATTTTGCTTTTCAGTTTTAAGCTTGTATTGAGAATCATCAAGCTTAAAAGCAGCAAAAAAATGTTGATTGTATTCAGCAAGAATTGCTAAAACTCGAGGATTTTTGAAATCTACTGAACTTGTTTTTGTATCAGTGTTTCTTTTAGAATCAGAATTTTGAGCGGGGCATTTTTCTTTTTCTTTTGGATTGAGTTTAGGTTTGTTATGGTTAAACGCACTTTTAACTGCATCACGAGCAGCTGACTTAAGTTGCTCGTCATTGTTTGTGCGCACTGCACCTGTAAGTTCTTCACTTTTAGCTACAAAGATTTTGGAAAAAAACTTTTTTATAAAACTCATTTTTTATCTCACCGAAACAAGTTTAACCTTGCACAATTGTTTGTTGTAATTGTTGTACCTGAGGTTTTTTAGAACGACGCATAAAGATGTACTGACGTATCATTGAAATAAGCGTGTTTGTAATGACATACAACGCAAGTCCTGATGGATAAAACACCATAAAGAACGAGAAGATGATTGGTAAAAACTTCATTACTTTTGCTTGTGTAGGGTCCATTGATGGCATTGGAATCATTTTTTGATAACCGACCATTAAAATAGCCATTAAAATAGGCAATACAAAATATGGATCATGAAGTGTTAAGTCATGAATCCAACCAAAAAATGGTGCTTGACGAAGTGCAAATGTATGGCGAAGAGCTGAATCTAATCCAAAAAATACTGGGATTTGAGGCAATAGTGGTAAACACCCGCTGAGTGGATTAACGCCATGCTTAGACATTAATGCCATACTTTCTTTTTGAAGTGTTTGTTTATCGTCTTTGTATTTTGCTTGTAATACTTTTAATTCTGGTTGAAATACTTGCATTTTTTGTGCTGAGTTAAAAGCTTTTAACTGAAGCGGTAAAAATACGATATTAATGAGGACAGTTAAAAATATGATTGCCATTCCCCAGTTATGAACAATCGAATTTAAAAACGAGAGTATATAATAAAGTGGGCGTGCAATAATTTTAAAGAAACCATAATCAATTGTTTCGTTTAAATGATAGGCATCGAATTTCTTTAAGAGTGTTTCACTTTTTGTGCCAAAATACATTTTATAGTTAAACGTAGTGGCTTGGCCTGGAGCTAAATGTACTGGGTGTCTGACAAAGGCGTCATAAACTGTTTGGTTAATAGGTGCTTCTGCATTTTTTCTTAAATTATAACCAGTACGAACCACTTGAAAACCGACTGGCGTGCTAAATTGAGGTATAAGTGTATTCATCCAGTATAGTGAATCTGCTGTAAGCCATGCTGGGTTTATATTTGACTCATCATAAAGAGTTTTAAAGCCAGGAGTTCCTTCAAACGGCGTTTTCTCACGTTTAACTTTTTCATTTTGTAAACGAACTGCAACACCATGAAATTGAGGTGGGGTTTCTGCAAAGAAGCCACCAGCATCTTTCATGTCTGAAGTTGCTCCAATTTCCAAATCTGCAGATGTATCAACATAACTATTAGAAATATTACGCACTTCTAATGTAAAATTATGTAAAGCATCATCGTCTTCAGAAAAACGGAACGTTTTTTCAATTTCAAGTTGAGATGTGCGTTGTACTATATGTGTAAGGCCTGCTGTATCTTTCCAAATACGAGAAGGGGAATTACGCAGATCTTCACTACCTATACGCATACCAAAAGCTTTACACGCTTTATCGTTTGCAATAACAGACACAGGGGTACTGTTGTTATAAGTTGTATGAGTGTTATTCAGTATATTTTGCCCTAAACAACCACCTTGTGAAGTAAAGTTAAAAATAGTTGTCGGTGTTTTTGTTGTAAGAGCAGACGCGTTTTCAACAATTAACGGTAATTTTTTTTGTTTTGGAGCAGATGTTACCGAAGCTTGCTTTTGGGCACTTACTGCTGCTGGATTCGTAATTTGCTCGGTTGTGGTTTGAGATGCTGCTTTTTGATTTTTTTCAACATAATGATTTTGGATAGCAATGTATCCAATAAAAAGAAAAAACATACTGAGTGTGAGGCCAATGGTTTCTTTTTTTATCATGGCAGATCGATTCCTCCAGCGTGAAATGGATGACATTTACAAAGGCGACAAACAATTTTTATTGTGCCTCGAATAGTTCCATACTTTTTTAAAACATCAAGTCCATAATTAGAGCATGTTGGATAAAACCGACAGTGTTGTCCTAATAGTGGAGATAATAGGTATTGATACGATTTAATGAAAAAAACAAGTACTCGCGTACTAAAATTCATAAATTTACAGCTTTCAAATTTTTGTTAAACAGAAAATTTAAATCTTCAAAAGGACAGTCTAATATTGACCGTTTTGCAATGATCTTAAGCATTAAATTTTGTGGTAACTCGTGTGATTTTAAAAATTGCCTTAAAGTAGAACGTAAGCGCCGTTTGGCTAAGTTACGTTTGACAGCCTTTTGATGCACCCCTTTTTTAGAAGCCACTATATGAATATAGGGCCGGAGTGACTGCTGGTCTTTGGACTCTATAAAAGAGTAATACAAAGAGAAATAAGGACAGTGTTTCTTGTTATTATGATAGCAATTTTTACGCATAAAATCTATATATTTCTTCAATATTTCTTCAATATTTCTTCAATATTGCTTCTAGAGAAACCGCTTTAATGTTGGATGCTTGCTCATCTTGACCAAAGTCTATAGCCTAGTTTTTAGATTTAGACAAAATAATTATGCTCTACGAGCCTTTTTCTCTTTAATTTCCATAACTGTTGTTGAGTAAAGAGGTTGTGCTTTAACTTTTGGATTAATGTATATTTTTGCATATGCAACCGCGGTAGCTGCTTCAGAAAATCCAGTTGCAATAAGGTCTAGTTTACCTTCATAACGGGCAATATCGCCTGCTGCAAAAATGCCAGGTACGTTTGTTTCCATTTTTGAATTTACACGAAGACCTTTTTCATAAAATTCAAATCCCCATTCTTGAATTTTTCCAAGAGAGTTGCTAAAGCCAAATAAAACAATAGCAGCATTACACTTAAGGGTTGAAATTTCTTCAGTATCAACATTTTTGATTGTCACACCAGTAAGTTCGTCTTCACCATGAAAATCAATAACTTCTTGATTTAAGAGCATTTTTGCCGATGATTGAACAAGTTTTTGAACAGAAGCACCATGTGCGCGTAAATTGTCTGAACGGTGAATAAGGGTGACTGTTTTGGCAATTGAAACAAGTTCATTTGCCCAATCTAAGGCGCTGTCTCCGCCACCAAGGATGACAACATCTTTATCTTTATATTCTTGTTTATTGATAACTGCGTAAGAAAGTCCACAACCCTCAAACTGTTGTGCCGATTCTGCGGTATGTTTTTTGGGGCTATATAAGCCTGTACCGCCTGCTAGAATAATGGTTTTTGTAAGATGTACGCCTTTTTCTGTTGTTATATGCCAAATATCGTCTTTTTTTTCAATGTTTTGAGCATGTTCTTCTAAACAAATAGTGGTGCTGTAGGGCCTCATTTGTTCGATAAGATTTTCGACCAAATCTTTAGCAAGAATTTTAGGTAAACCACCAACATCGTAAATATATTTTTCAGGGTATACGGCCATAAGGCGGCCCCCTAATACGGGCATTGAATCAACGATTTTACATTTTGACTCGCGTAAGCCAGCATAAAAAGCGGCAAATAGCCCAGTTGGACCTGCTCCTAAAACTGTAATATCATAAATATCATCGATAACCATTGATTCGCGCTTCCCAATTTGTGCGCCCTAACAGTTTTGTACTATCAATCAAAATGTGGGCGGATTCTTTCAGTTCATAATCTTTAGGATGTATGACCTGCATTGAAAATGCGCTTTGAGTGTCGGAGTTGTCAATGGATTTTTTGTTTTTCTTCTTTTTGTCTTTACTTTTCTCTTTAAGAGACACAAGAGTATTTTGGTTTTCACGTGCTTTTTCAATTGCTGCTTGTAAATCTTTATACTCTGGCAATTTTGAAATTCGTTTCTCACTTCGTTTTTGCAATGTCGGAATAATTGGTGTTAATTTTTGAATAGGCGTAAAATTAGGAGCCGCTTTAATTGTTGTATAAGGAAGCGCGTAATCGTAGTCTTTTTCACCAATTCCAAAGAAATCAATAGGATCTGGAATCACAACATCTGAAATAATTCCTTTTTCTTGATTACTTTTTCCACTAGGCCTAAAAAATTTGGCAATTGTTACGTGGATAGCACCATTCGTTTGCCGACCAGCACTTCCAGGAATATCCATTACTGTTTGAACTGTTCCTTTTCCAAATGTACGCGAATCTCCAATAATCAGCCCTCGTCCATAATCTTGTACAGCACCTGCAAAAATTTCAGAGGCACTTGCTGTATAGCGGCTAATTAAGAGTGCAAGGGGGCCTGAATAGAATGGGTCACTTTGTAATTCTAAGCGATGAACAGAACCATCTCTATCCTGAACTTGAGTTACAACAGGGTTTCCAATAAAATAAGAGACAATTCGTTCTGCTTCGCTTAAATCTCCACCACCATTGCGGCGTAAATCTATCACGATTCCATCTACACCTTTTTTGGTGAGCTTGTTGATTTCACGGAACATATCGTTTGCACTACTGCGGCATGTTGCAGGACGAATTTGGCATTGTTTATAATCAATATAAAAACTTGGTAGGTTGATAACCCCAATCTTTTTGCCATCTAATTTAATAATATCGCTTTTTGCTTCACTCTCTTTAATTTCGACTAAGGCGCGTTTTAATTTGATGTGTAAGCGTTGTACGTCACCTTCGTTATTTTGGCGCATCACAACAAGAGTGACAGTTGAACCTTCTTTACCTCGAATAAGTTGAACAACTTTATCAAGGCTCATGTCGATAACATCAGATAATCCAGAGCCATCACCAGGGTCTACTGCAATGATTTTATCGCCTTTTTTCAAACGGCCATCAAGAGCTGCGGCCCCACCAGGCACAAGTGCATCCACGGTTGTGTACCCATCTGGGCTCATGAGTGTGGCGCCAACACCAACAAGTTTTAAGCTAAAATCAATCTGAAATTGAGCATTATCAACCGGTGTTAAAAATGAAGAATGTGGATCAAGCGAAAGTGCAAAAGCGTTTAAAAAGATTGCATTAATATCATCGCTTGTACGTTCTTTAGATTCTTTTTGAATGAGCTCGTAGCGTTTTTTAATGCGCGTCGTGACAACAGAGCGGCTTCCTGTATCTTTCATATTGAGCATGACGAACTTAACAGTTTTTTTCCAGCGATCTTGAAGGTCTTGTGGAGTATTGGCCCACCGCAGCTTTTTACGATCAGTTTCGATATATTCATCTGTCTCAAATGAAATTTTGGATTTAAGAATTTCTTGGCTATATCCTATGCTTTGGTCTACACGTTTTAAGTAAACGTCGTAAATATCCGAAATAAAAGCACAATCCTTAGAATTGATCTTTTTTCCGACAATATTTTCGTATTTTTTGAAGCTATCGATGTCAGATTGTAAAAAAAACAGTTTACCTGGGTCTAAAAATCGCAGATAATTCGAAAAGGTTCGTTTTGAAAGCGTTCTATCAAAAGAACGAAAAACATAATGATACTTTAAAAAATCTTTTGTTCTCTTTTTTAAAATTGGGCATGAAAGATAAGGTTTAGGTTGAGTTTTGGCTTCAACTTCCGCTTGAGCATTAGGAAATACTAATGCTACAGTCGCAATAATTGAGACAAGAAACCGATTTTTTAATTGTAGCATAAAATGTCCTTCTGCCGTTTTGGCAAATCTTTTAAGTACATACACACATTTATTATGACATATGACACAAAATTTTGAAATAAAAGCACGAACATCAAAAGTTTTTAAATTGCACGACACACATCTTGCTTATGATGTTGTGATGTCTGACAGTACAGATGTTCCTAAAACTAAAATTCTTCTTTTAATTAATGGTTTTCAAAGAACGCGCCTAGATTTTCGTGCGCTTCGTCAAAAACTTAAAATAGAATGTCCAGATACTATTACTATAGCATTTGACAATAGATTTTGTGGAGAAACAAAGGTGTTAAAAAATGCCGAAGACACTTCTTTACAAGATTTTGCATTAGATGCGCTTGCGCTTCTAAAACATTATAAAGATGAGTTTAAAATTTCTCATGTTTCTGTTTTAGGAATTAGCATGGGCGGAATGATTGCGCAAATTTTAACAAACTTGCCTGATTGTCCTCAGCTTCAGAATTTATTTCTTGTAAGCACAACTGCTGGTGGTGACAATCGAGTTTGGCCTACAGCAGACATTCTAAATGAAAAACACTTAGGTGCAGATCTTTCTCATGAAGTGATTTCAAAGCGTTTAGCATTTTATTTTGGTGCAAAATTTTTAAAAAATTCGCCATTGTTATTTAAGATGTTTATCACAAATATGGAAAAAACACTTAAATCTGAAGAAGCGCAAAAATCGACAAAAAAACAAGCTGAAGCTTCTAAGAACTTTGAAGGCATAAAAGATTTTAAAAATTACAGTGCAAAGAATACAATTATTATTTCAGGTGACGAAGATAATATTCTTCCTGTCGAAAATTCTTATATTCTTTCCAAATTAATTCCAAATAGTCAGTTGATTATTTACCCTCAAGTTGGTCACTTAATCTTAATTGAAAACTCTCTACAGTTTCTGAAAGATATCGTGAAGTTTTTAACCATAAAGGATACTGTCGTTGAATAAGCCTCTTGCGTTATCGCAAACACTCAAAATGTGGGAAGAATGGTTTTTAAGTTTAGGTGAAAAACCTTACCGTGCAAAACAAGTTGTTAAATGGATGTATGTCGATTTTGCCTTTAATCCAGAAGAATTTTCTAATATTAAAGCACCACTTCGTGCAAAACTCGCTGAAGAATTTGATTGGTCATTTCCCGAACTCGATTCAAAATTACAATCACCAACAGATGGTACAGAAAAGTTTTTATTTAAAACAGTAGAAGGTTATTTCTTTGAAGCGGTTTTAATGCCTTTTCATAACCGAGTCACACTTTGTGTCAGTAGCCAGGTTGGCTGCAAATTAGGTTGTCGTTTTTGCCAAACAGGTAAAATGGGGCTTACCCGTAGTCTTACTATGGGCGAAATTTTGTATCAAGCTGCTTATGCAAAAGCCCATTTACAAACCACAAATCCAGATCGACGCCTAACAAATATTGTGTTTATGGGAATGGGTGAACCGCTTGATAATTACGACGCTGTTATTGAAACATGCAAGCATCTTATTAATAAAGATATGTTTAATTTATCGCACAATAAGGTGACGGTTTCTACTTCAGGTTTAATTCCAGAAATTGAGCAATTAGGCCGTGATTTACCTCAAATTCCTTTGGCAATTTCATTGCATGCTGCGGATGACGAGCTTCGTTCTCAAATGATGCCTATTAATAAAAAGTATCCTCTTGCGGATTTACGCAAAGTTCTTTTAAATTATCCTATTCAAAATCGTCATGGTATTACGTTTGAATATATTATGATTAAAAATAAAAATGATTCTGTTGCTCATGCACAAAAATTGGTTAAATTTTTGCATGGCATAAAAGCAAAAGTAAATTTAATTCCTATGAATGCCCATCCTGGTATTGAAATGGAAGCCTCTGCAAAATCAAAACTAGAAGACTTTCAAAAGTTTTTAAGCACTCGTGGTTACCCTGCACCTATACGTTACAGCCGCGGCCAAGATGTTAGTGCTGCTTGTGGTCAGCTGGCTTCGAAAAAAGAAAGTGAACTTGCTTTAACACCAAGAACTGTTGCTCGCCTAAGAAAAAATTTAAATATTAATTCTGAGCTTAGTCAATAAATTGACTAAGCTGTTTTTAAGTGCTTCATAGATTATTTAAAAGGACCTTAATCAGGTGATGAAAGTCCTTTTAAATATTTATTTTTCTCGCCTTTTAATTTCATAAAAAATTTTTATAGCGTATTATATGTAAGCTTAGTTTTCATCGTATTTTAGTTATATGCGGTAAAAGTGGGTTGGTTCTTGATTGTGTTTTTTTAATAGGTAAATTTTATGACAAAATCTTTTTTAAATATGCCAAATTTTGGAAAGTTAGTTTTACGTTTTGGGCTTGGTTTTATAGTTTTATTACACGGAATTCATAAACTTCGTTTTGGGATTGAGTTTATTCATCAGTGGATCACATCGTATCATTTGCCTGCATTTATAAGTTATGGTGTTTATATTGGCGAAGTGGTTGCACCAATCATGCTTATTTTAGGCTTATTCACTCGTGCAGCTTCGTTTGTCATTGTTCTTAACATGATAATAGCAATATTTTTTCTCTATTCAAGTGGTTTTGCTCCATTTTCTATTACAGCAACAGGAGGCTTAAAAGCTGAATTAGACTTTATCTTATTATTTGTTGCAATCGGAATGACATTTGTGGGTGGGGGCACATTTGGACTTAGAGAAGAAGTTTAATTTTATTGAACGATAATTTTTATGCGTCTTGAGATGAAAGAGCCTATAATGAAAATGATTTATTTAATTCGTACTCTTTGCTTTTCTTTATTTATATTTATGAGTCTAAATGTATTTGCTGGCGAGAAGGCAAATACGAATGGGCAATCACAGTTTTTAAATACAAAATATTCGTGGGTTTGGGGCGGATTTAATCTTGTTTTACCAGTGAATACTGAAGATGATACATTACAAATTCCCATGTACGGTGCTCAATTTGGTTGGGCAACCAGTTTTACGCCTATGAAACATGGTCGTATGTTTTATGGAGCTACAATTGTAGACACTATATATAGTAAAACAGATGTAGGTACTGGAAAAGCCAAAACATCTGGTTTAGATGCTGCATATGTTTTTGGTTTTGAACAATTACTTAAAGTTTCTTCTTTACCAGTTCATAAATACCGTCCTCATTTATCCTTTTTTCTTGAACTAGGGCCTGGGATTGGACACCGTTCCATGATTTCGAAACCGTCTGATTCTGCTATTTCGGCAAATAGTGGTTTTGCATTTAATGGAGTTGCGAATATTGGGTTGAATTTGAACTTTAATCCTCAAGACAAAGTTTCCGCATTAATTCGTATTGCTGCGCGCTTTCAAGGTGGCACTAAAATAGATGCAATTAATAAATATGGCGATATTACTGCTGGAAAAATTAATTTAAATCCTTTGCTATTTTATGTGCCAACAGTTGCTTTTGTTATACGGTGGAAATAATTTTATTAGTAAAGGATATTATTCATGACAATTTTTTGTAATAAATTTTTGACACTTCGTAAATTGTTTATTGTGCCTTTGCTCCTACCGTTGTTTAGTTGTAACGTGACTGAAAGTGTTCTAAATAACGAGGTTGTTACTTTTCCCAATCTCCCTTCTTGTGACCCTACGAAAACAGACGTGCGATTTAATGCGAAACCTGCTAATGGAAATGAACCTGTTTTTTCGGGAGATTGCGGCGAAGCAGGTCCTGGGTGTCTGGCAGCAGCGATGCTTCTGCAAACTGCTGATGCGTTTTTTGCATCAATTAGAATACGATATTTCACAAACCTTAATTGTATGGACCCGATTAGTCCCAATTCTCTTCAGTTGGTTAATGTGATTCCGGTAGGGCAATCTTATACTACATTTGTAAACGCAGGTACAGGGCTAACTTGTGGTGTGGATTATCAATCGATAGAAATTGCAGGTGGTTTATTGGTACAAGATATACCGCCTGTACTAACAGAAGCTGAATTTTTTCCATTTGTAACTGGTAGTAGCTTTTCATGCATTTCACCTAATGTATCTACACCAAATACTCTAAGCAATCCTCTTTGTATTCCTTGTCAATAGATTACTTTTTAGTTTTCACATACCCGTTTTCTTCTAAAAAGCGGGTAGAGTGTCTATCTTCAATAAATTCTGGTTCTAACAATACTTTTTCGTGGAAACTAATGTTTGTACGAATGCCATCAATCAAAAACTCTTTTAAAGCACTGCGCATACGAGCAAGAGCCTCTTCACGAGAATTTGCGTGAACAATAAGTTTTCCAATCATAGAATCGTAATAGGGAACAACTGTGTATTCATTATAAACAAATGAATCGATACGGATCCCTAATCCACCAGGCGGTGAATAGGCTGTAATTTTTCCTGGCCATGGTGCAAACGAAACAGGATCTTCTGCATTAATTCGGCATTCAATTGAATGCCCATTTATTTTGATATCTTCTTGTTCAAAGGGAAGATGCTCGCCCATTGCAACAAGAATTTGGTGTTTTACAATATCAATACCAGTGATTTGCTCAGTAACAGGATGCTCTACTTGAACACGTGTATTCATTTCCATGAAATAGAAATTTTTATTCTCATCCATCAAAAATTCTACTGTTCCTGCGCCAGCATACCCAACCGTTCTTGCAAGAGAAATAGCGTGCTCTCCAAGTTGTTTGCGTATTTCAGGAGTGAGAAGCGCACATGGAGCTTCTTCAATCACTTTTTGATGGCGGCGTTGAACACTACAATCACGCTCACCTAGTGAAAGAATTTTGCCATGTGAATCTGCAAGAAGTTGAATTTCGATGTGGCGTGGATGTTCTAGATATTTTTCAATATAAACATCACCATTTCCAAAACCTGCAATCGCTTCTGAACGGCAGGTTAGAAATGCTTGTTCAACATCTGACTCGCGATGAACAATTTTCATTCCTCGACCGCCACCACCACCACTTGCTTTAAAAATAATAGGATAACCAATTGATGAAGCCATTTTTTTTGCTTCTTCAGCATTGTTTAAGGCTGCTTGTGAGCCTGGTAAAAAAGGGAGACCTGCTATTTTGGCAACTGCACGTGCAGAAACTTTATCGCCTAATTTGTTCATTTGTTCTGGTGTAGGACCAATAAAAACAAATTCAGAACTACGGCACACTTCGGCAAATGTAGAATTTTCAGAAAGAAATCCATAACCTGGATGTATTGCATCTGCGCCACTTAATTCTGCTGCAGCAATAATAGTTGGAATATTTAAATAGCTTTGATTGCTTGGTGCAGGACCAATGCAAATGCTTTCATCTGCAAGCTTTGTATGAATACTGTGTTTGTCTGCTTCAGAGTAAACAGCAACGCTTTTAATGCCAAGTTCACGGCATGCTCGAATAATACGAACTGCAATTTCACCACGATTTGCGATTAAGATTTTTTTGAATTTCATCAAACTTTCCTATTTAGTTTGCTGCAATGACAAATAAAGGAGTGCCAAATTCAACCGGTGTTCCATTATCTGCAAGTATCGCAACCACTTTACCAGCTACATCGGATTCAATTTCATTCATTAATTTCATTGCTTCCACAATACAAAGAGTTTGCCCCTGTTTAACAACAGTGCCTACTTCTACAAAATTTGGAGATTCAGGACTTGGAGCATGATATAAAGTTCCTACAAATGGACTATTTACTTTATGCCCATCAGGGATTTTTGGAGCATTATTTTCTGTGGGTGTATCTTCTGTAAGAGAAGAGGCGGTAGAAGCACCTGAAGCAGCTAATGGTGGAATTGGATTCGTTTGTTGAGAAAGAGGATTAATGCCTTGAAGCCCATTTAGACTTTTCACATTACGTGCAAGATAAATTTTTTCGCCTTCAGTCTCAACCTGAATAACATCAAGCTTATTTTTTTTCATAAGCTCAATTAATTTTTCAATTTTCTTTTCGTTCACTAATTTTTTTACTTTTAATTCACGTGTCATGCGCGACTTACCCTTTCTACATAGGACCCAGTACGAGTGTCTATTTTTAAGACATCGCCTTCATTAATATGCATTGGGACCGGAATTGTCATCCCAGTTTCAAGTGTAGCAGGTTTTGAGCCGCCTGTTGCAGTATCGCCACGGACACCCGCTGTTGTTTCTGCAACTTTTAGGCTGACAAATGTATCTGTTTCAACGCCAATAGGCTTACCATTAAAAAACATAACAGTAATGATAGCATTTTCAGTTAAGTAATTTTTTGTATCAGAAACATCTTCATTATTTAAACTAATTTGATCATAGCTGCTTGTATCCATAAAGTAATACATATCGCCATCATTATACATATATTGCATGCTATGTTGTTCGACATCAGGCTTTTCTAGTTTATCACCACTTTTAATGTTTGATTCAATAACCTGTCCAGTACGTAAATTTTTAAGCTTTACGCGCGTAAATGCCGCACCTTTTCCAGGGTTAACATGTTGAAAATCAACAATACTCCATGGATCGTTACTCATCAGTACTTTCAATCCACGACGAAATTCGCGTGTGTCATACATTGTTCCCATAAAGGTCCTTTCAATTTAGGCAAATAAAGCTTCTGTATATTCATTCGCATGAAATGGTTGAAGATCTTCGACACTTTCTCCAACTCCAATATAGCGAATAGGTAGCTTAAGTTTAGCCGCAATAGCAAGTAGAACTCCACCTTTTGCGGTGCCATCAAGTTTGGTAAGAACAATTCCAGAAACTTGGACAGCTGCTTGGAAAAGTTTTGCTTGTTCTATTGCATTTTGGCCCATAGAGGCGTCTAAAACAAGAAGAACCTCGTGAGGTGCTCCTGGCATTTGTTTGCCAATAACACGACGGACTTTTGAAAGTTCGTCCATTAAGTCTTGACGAGTTTGTAAGCGTCCTGCTGTGTCGATTAAACAATAATCATGCTTTTCTTCAATAGCTCGTTTCACAGCTTCAAAAGCAACCGAAGCAGGATCTGTATTTGATTTTAATTGAATCATTTCTGCATTGGCGCGCTGAGCCCATACTGCAAGTTGTTCGACTGCTGCTGCACGAAATGTATCGGCTGCACCAATAACAACTTTTTTTTCTAATTGATGGGCCCGAAAGGCAAGCTTTCCAGTTGTGGTTGTTTTTCCAACACCATTAACTCCAACCAGTAAAACAACATGAGGCGAGCATTTTGTATGCTCAATGGTTCCTTTAGGATTTTCGGGAACATGAGAAAGCATTTCTGCAATTTCATTTTTAAGAAGTTGTTCAAATTTTTTGTAATTATGAATATCTTCATGTGTAAGCTTTTCTTTCACTTTAGAAACTAAGAGTTCTGTTGTTTCGACACCAACGTCGCATGAAATTAAAATTTCAAATAGTTTTTCTAAAGTGTCATCACGTGTGAGTTTGTCTTTATGATTAAGAAAGAACTCACTTAATCCATAAGAAAGCTGTGAGCGCGTTTTTTCAAGACCATCTCGTAAACGGACAAGCCATGTTGATCCAGCCTGTTCTGTTGAGTCTATGATTAATTGAGACTCATCTTCTTCTTGTTTGTATGCAATTTTCTTTTTTTTGTTTTTATATAAAATAAGAACAAAAAAGATAAAAATGATAAGTCCTGCTCCTGATATTGCTATCAGATCTAACAGTTCGTCGTGTGAAATCATCATATTAATTCATTACCACTGATGTTTTTTGATAATATGAGCAATTGCTCCCATAAAGCGTGAATTAATATCATGAGAGCCATTTTGAGCAAGACCTAAAATGATATCTCTTGCATTTTTATCTTTTTCCGCCTGAATTTCTAGACATTCGAGAGCAGCAAGTTGAGTGTCATCGTCTCGACTTTTTAAAAATGCAGAAACTTTTCCTGTAATTTTAGGATCTTGTGATTCTTTTAGGGCATGAAGAAGATCTAAATTACGTTCTCGAGCATCATCATCAAAATCCATCACATCAAAAATCAATTGTTCTAGGAGAAGATTTAAATACTCTTCCTTTGCAAAAATTTGCTCTGCAATGCGAAGAACCCAAGCAAGACGTCTTTGGTGTGAAATGTACTCTTTAACTGCAGGTTGAGCAGCTTCTTTTTTAGCTATAATTGCTTTTAAGCAAATTTCTTTTTCTTTAGTATCTTGTAAGCCTGATTCAACGACAAGTTCAAAACGTTTTAAAAGTTCAGGCACACCTAAATTTGCCTCAAGCTTTTCAAGCACATCGATTGCTTCTAACCGTTGTTCTTTTGTAGAAAGGACGCGTTTTAATGTGTCACCATATTTTGTGTAAGATTTTTTTTTGGAAAAAAAGTTTTTGAGAAAAGACATTAGTGTTTTCCTACGATAAAAAGAAGAATCAAGCCAACGATTAACAAACAAACAGCAGTGGTTGTAATGCCATATGCCAATTGTGGAGTGAGTAAATTTATATCAAATACGCGAACCATAATTTATTTCTCGTGTTTTAGGATTCCAAAAAAAGGGACTTTAATTTCTGTATAATCTGAATCGTTCGTTTCTATCACAAAACTACCTGAAACATTGACTCCCGTCAAAAGTGCTTTTTCTGTTTTAGCAGAATAACGATTAGGGTATTTTAATTTTAAAGCCAACTTATAGTGATTTATAGAGCGTCCTTGTTTTATATATGTGCTGTGAACTTTTGTAATTTGAAACAAATCTTTTTCCTTAAGATTTTTAGTATACGCTAGTTTATTTAACTCGATTTTTATATTCTTTATTGAAAAATTCTTATCAATTGATTCAAACGAGAGGATGCGTTCTGAGATTTTTTCTGTATTAACAACTCCAAATTCAATAAATTTGCTTGATGCTTCAATATGACCAATAACCTCACCCATAATTGGAATTTTAAAATCGGGGTAATACTTGGAAGTGTTTTTAACCGTTATGGTACCTCTGAACGGCCCAACTGGAAGTGATGTTTTTTGAGTAATTTTTATAAATAATTTTTCTGATTGCGGATTTTGTTTGTTATGAAGCAAAGTTGCTTCAAGAAATGGCAAATCAGATTCTACCCGAAGAGTTTGTAGAGAAGAATTTTTTAAATTTAATTTTATTGTATATGTATTTTCAGATGATCGAGAAATTTTTCCAAGATACAATAATGCCGGTGATGCACTTATTTCTTCTGTGATATTTGCAGAAAGTTTAAGAGTAGCGGAAGATTGGTGATCATTAGCGTTTGTTTCAACGGTAACTGTGCGAACTACATTTCCAGAAAATTGACTAGAATTAAAGTCGACCGCAATCATGCCCTTTTCGCCTGGTTTAAAAATGTTTTTTGGTGTTGCGCTGTTCTGAGAAAGTGCGCGTGCATTAAGGCAACCACATGAAGCGTGTAAACTTGTAAAAACTAAAATTCCATTTCCCGTATTTTGAAAGGGAAATAAATGGCTCATAACTTGGCCTTGCTTAATAAAACCAAAGTTGTGTGTTGTGCCTTGAAACTGAACCTGTGGTGTTTGACCTTGTAAGTTAAGATTTGCATATGTGAAATGAGATGGAAAAGATAAGATGAAAAAAAGCACAAAATAACTTAAGCTCATTTTAAATTTTGAAAAATAGACACGCATATTTAGAACCTTTTTGAGTCTGCAATCAGGGCATTACGCAATTGATTATGCTAACATAGGATATGTATTTATGAAACTTAGAGATAACGTTCTTGTTAAAGTTTTAGCCGCTATTTTAAGCGGTTTTTTGTTAAGTTTGGGGTTTCCAGGATATACATTTCCTAATATTGCACTACCCTATATAACAGCCATCGCATTCGTACCTTTGTTTTTAGTCATTTTTTCTATTAAGACAAAGCGATACCTATTGAAAAGTATTTTTTATATTGTGCTGATGGGTTTAACTTTTCAGTTAACTGCATTTTTTTGGGTTTCACAACCAATAATTTATTTTTCTGGATTATCAGAAATTTCTGGTTATTTGATTTACGGGTGTATTTCCCTTCTCAGTAGCTTTTATTTTGTTTTGTTATTTTTACCTATTTTATTTTATCGTAGATCCCAAAAAAAATACTCTCACAAAAAAATCCATTTTTTTGTTTTGGCTATTTTAATTACAGTTTGTGAGATGTTAGTTCCAAGATTTTTTGATTGGTCTATAGGCCAAACCTTTAACCAACTTTATTTTTGGCAACTCTCTAGTCTGTTTGGATTTAATACAGGCACATTTGTTTTATTATTTACAAATTTAGCGATTACTCACATCATTATTAATCGTAAAAAGAAAAAAGCATTGTTTAAGCCGATTGCAGTCACTGTTGGCATATGGGCAGCAGTGGTTATCTTTGGACTTGTGCGTATTCATCAATTATCTCCAGAAATAGAAAACTCTCCAAAAGTTCGCGTTGCTTTTATTCAACCAAATTTTACCTTTCAAGAGCTCGCTTCAAAGCGTATTCATGCCAAAAATGCTCATATTATAAGCTTAGATACTGTTATCAAAATGAGTGAGGAGGTCGTGCAAAAATCTTTAGCACAAGACAACAAACGCCCCGATCTATTAGTATGGCCTGAAAGTGTTGCACCAGACAGAATCTTTAGAAATAAAATGCTTCAAGATATTGTGTCTGAACTTTCTCAAAAATTAGATGTGCCTATATTGCTTCAAGATGTTGTGCAAAAGCAAAAACATCCTAGCGACAAATTTTGGAGTATTTGGTCTGTTTCAAAAATTATTACCAAAACAGGGGTAGGGAAAGATTACTTTGAAAAATGGATTCCTATTCCTTTTGGCGAGTCTTTACCGTTAGAAAACACATTTCCTGAATTGGGCAAAATGTATAGAAAGCTCATTAAAAATTCAAGCAAGGTTGAAGTTGGGACAAGTTTTCAGGCATTGAATGTAGAAAATAAATTTCATGTAGCGCCTTTAATTTGTTTTGATAGCATTGCGCAAGAGCTTCCTTATTTACAAGCCAAATACGGAAATGCTGATTTCTTTGTGAATCAAGCAAATTTTATGTGGATGGTTGATAGTAACGCAGGGTTAGAATTTAGCTATTTAAATAAGGCACGTGCTGTAGAAAATGCACGTAGTATGGTCATGATTTCAAATACAGGACCAACGGTTGTTTTTGATCCTATTGGCCGTGTTATTTGGGGTCCAAACGATATTTTAACTTCAGACTCGGGATTTTTTGATGTGCCTTTGTATGAAGGTAAAACATTATTTTCTTACGTTTATAACTGGCCAATTTTTGTTCTGGGAATTTGGGCGCTTTATAAACTGCTACGCCTGTTCCGTTCAAGATCTTCTTGGTGACGCAGTGAATACAATGCCCATGGCTGAATTTGTAAACGCTTAACACCAATTGGTTCGCCTGTTGATTCGCATAAACCAAAACTGCCATCGTTATAGTCGATTTTCTTTAAGGCTCTTTCGATTAGGTTTAGTTTTTGGCGTTCAGCTTCAGCAAGTTTTAAATTTACCTCTTGATCGGTTTCAACAGCAGCTAAATCTGTTTCATCTGAAATATCGTCACGACTGATTTCGTAAGAACCATCGTGTTTACGTGTGTTTGCTTTTAAAATTAACTCATCTTTTAATTTTGTGAGCTCTTGCTTCAGTTGTGCAACTTCTTCGCGATTTAATTCACGTGGCTGATTCGCCTGTTTTAATGCCATGAATGCTCCTTTTTTAGAATATTTTCTGCAAGATACTACACATGCGTACCTTGAAGATCAAATATTATGTGCATTGATTTTGATTGTTGAATTTGTATGTAATAAAGGACGTCCATAAGGTTTATTTGACCACGGAAGCCCAAATGCAAGTACTGCAAATGCGAGTAAAGAAAAAATAGTAATAATTTTATGTTTACGAACTGCAATATGCCTACGCCTACTGATAGACCGTCCTGCTTGTACAAGAATTAAAAACACAATCATAATAAAAAAATGTTCAACTTTCCAATAACGCAAAGCTGGATTTTTCATAAAGTTTGCTGGGGCAGGTGTGGTTGTAAGAGGGCTTAAGAAAAAGTATAGCCAAAATCCAAGAAGAACTTGAAGATGTGTACTTGCCACAAGTATAATAGACATAATATTATCAAAAGTGGTGTAATTAGATTTTTTGATCCAACCATACATGGCACGTATAAAAACAATTAATAAGCTGAAAAAAATAACCCAACGTAACCATGAGTGCGTCAAAAGCACATTATAATACATTTTAAACTCCTAAAGATTGTACAAAATTAAGTAAAGTTTTTGTACCAAGCAGGGTGAATAGCACAGGGAATATAAAGATGACGAGTGGAAATATCATTTTTATGGGTGCTTCATGCGCTAATTTCTCTAGATATGTTTTAGACTGCAATCTAAGTTGTATACTCATTTCTTTTATGATTTTAGTGAGTTGTGTTCCTAATTGGAGCCCAGTTTGAATTGTGTCAAAAATTTCTTGGCATAATTTTGACTCAGTTTTTTTTGCACAGTTTGAAAGAGCTTCATTGAAAGAATCACCTAATTCGTATTTTTTTAAAACTTTTAAACACTCTTTCTGAAAGAGGCTTTTGTCAACCTGTTGAATAGAAAGAAAAAAAGCACTCTGAATATGCTCACCGGCTTCGAGGCAGATAAGAAGATATTCAATAAAGTTGATAGCTATTTGATAGTTTCTAAACTCTTTTTTTAAATTCATAAAACCTTATTGATTGATAGCAAGAATTTTTCTTAAACTAAACCATCCTAAAATGTTTAAACAAACCATGAAGATTAAAATACTGATGCCGACGAAAGATTCGAAAAAAATATATATATGATCAGGCGAAATAATCAGCAAAATCAACGAAAGTACCAGAGGTGAAAATAAAATCACATTTGCTTGTATGGTCATTTGTGCAGTAATGACTTTTAGTTTTTGTAAAAACTGAATTTCATCTTCAATTTTTTCTTTTATTTTCTGTAAGAGAGAAGAGCTTTGAGAGCCCTTTATGAGTAACATTGCAAGTCCATTAAATAAGAGTGCAAGATATTTGTTTCTTTTTTGTTTGAGAATTTGTTTGTAAACTGTTTCAATGGCAATACGAAAAGAATATCCCTGATGAAAATAAGCCAGTGTGTTTATAATTGAGTTTTGTACTTCAGTCTCAAAGTTCTTTTTTTGAACAGCAACTTCAAAACAACGTTGTATTGTTGCACCAGAATTTAAATAAGAGATTAAAAAATCTATAAAACTGACAATATCGCCCTCACACCTTTTGTTTTTTTTCAAAAACTTTCTACAGAACAGAAATGTTTTATTGAATTTGGTGATTGCATTATCGAGTAGAATTGTATTCATACAGTGTTTTTGTCTTTATTTGTGAAGTTGATTCGTGAAAATAAGCCACTTCTTCTATTGCTGTGACTGCTCGTGAACCACAGGGTAAACGTGATTGTTGCACGACAATATTGATTGCACTGCAAATTTGCTCTCGGATGGCATGTGATGGTAAATGCACGCTTCCAAACATAGTTAAGGTTTCAAGTCGCCTTAAGGCATCGGTTGGCGTATTTGCATGTAAGGTCGTCATACTTCCATTGTGGCCTGTATTCATTGCTTGGAGCATATCAAGTGCTTCTTCGCCCCGACACTCACCAATAATGATGCGATCGGGCCGCATTCGTAGAGAATTTTTTAATAAATCTCGAACTGTCACGCTTCCTTTTTGTTCAGTATTTTCATGTCTACACTCTAAACGAATCGTGTGTGGTTGCTGTAATTGTAATTCTGCTGAATCTTCGATTGTAATAATACGTTCTTGGTGAGGAATATATCTTGAGAGGCAATTTAAAAGGGTGGTTTTTCCCGATCCAGTTCCACCTGATATAAGAATATTTTTTTTGGCTTTAATGGCAGTTGTTAAAATATGAAAAGATTCTTCTGTAAGGGATTTATTTTCTAAAAGAGATTTTAGAGTAAAAGAAAAGTTCGGAAATTTTCTAATTGTTAAGCAAGGTCCTACAAGAGATAATGGGGGAATAATTGCATGAATTCTATGCCCCTCGCTTAATCGAGCATCACAAGATGGATTGCTTTCATCAATTCTGCGTCCAACGCCTGCGCAAATTTTTTCTATTAAACCAATCAGTTCGTTTTCATTTTTAAAATAAAGAGAACTTTTTTGAAGTTTACCTTTTATTTCAAAATAGATATTTTCTTTTCCGTTCACCATAATTTCTGAAATATCATCATTCAAAATCGCGGGTGTTAAAATTCCATACTTAAAAATACGCGCCCATAAACACCAAACTAAATTTTTGAAATGGCTTCGTTTTTTTGCTGTAAAAACATTGAGAGAATCAAATAAAAAAGTTTCCGATAAATATGCAATATGATTAATAAGCTCATGTGGCTGAATGCTTTTGTACTCTTTATTTACTTGATGAAAATCAAAGTATGTTTTTTGTAGATTTTCAAATAAATCAATAAAATCTTGAGACAAAAAACATTCTTCTCTGTTTTCCAAAAGATGAGTAGGCTCTTCGCTTTCGTCAGAGCACTGATAAGAACAGGCATATGTTTCATCATTGATGACAAGAGAACTCTTTTTATAAAAAATTTTTACTTTTTCATTATGGATATGGAATAAAAATTTTTCATCAAGAATAATTTGCGAATGAACAGAACTTCGATTTTTTTGAATAAGAATATCAGCGTCTTTTTCTGTGCCAATTGTCAGTATAGAATTGTCAGAAAAGATTATTTTCTTTTTTGAATCAAGATTTTCAAGTATCCAACTCATTTAATTGTGCCTGCTGTAGAAATAGATTTTAAGGGCTTTCCATTTATAATTCGAAAAGAACCTGAATGCAGGATGAGCTGAATTTTTTCATTTTGTACAAATTCATTAAATGTCATGGGATTCACTTTAGAATTTGATTTGTCGTTAGGATTACGAAGAACAACTGAAAAATCTGAATAAGGTTTGATAAAAGATAAGATTTTTACTTCATCAGGCGAAAGATAAAAGCTTAAATATTTAATATTTTCAATTGGTTCATTTGAAAGATGTTCAGTCTCAACTAGTTGAACACCCTCTAAAATTGTTTCTGTCATTTTTTGTAGACCAGGCATGTCAATGTGAGCAATGACATCAATCGTATCTTTTGATTTTAAAATGGAAACAATGGGCCCAACAGGCACATCTAAAATATACAGTCTTTTTCCATTGGGGATTTTATGATTTGAGGAAAGTTCTTTATCAAAAAAAGATTTTTTTAATGGCTGATTTTCTAAGATAGTTTCTTGCGCAAAAAGGCCTTCATAATTTTCAAATTCATCGCTTAAAATAAAATGACTTTCGCTTTGTCCAATATCAAATCGTGCAACCGAAGTATTTTCAAAACTGAGTGCTTCACCTTGATTGATTTTTGAATGTGAAATTAAATAGGTTTTGTATGAATTTGGTACAGATTCTTTAAATGATATTGCATTAAAGCCGATTATTATAACAATTGATCCTACAATGAACCCTAACCATTTGAAATAAATATTCTTTTTCATTTAAAGTGTTTTGCGTCCAAAAATTTCTGATTCTGAGATTGAAGTGTTGCCTTTTGTTTTTGAAGCTGATTTGTATGCTTCTGTGGCCGCATTTTTAGCTTTTTGTTCCGACTTCTTTATTTCAGCTGAATCTTGCCCTGCAATCGCTCCTGACAGTGACGCCACTTTACCTTTAATAGCAGCTCCAAAAAATGCCATAGACGAAATAGATGCTACTGCCACTAAGCTTAAAATAACTGCATACTCAGTTAAACCTTGCCCAGAACACGAACCAAAAAATTGTTTTTTCATAAAATTCTCCTTGTGAGCATGAAAATAAAGAAATCATTAAACTTTCACACAGACATTTTTATGTCTGTGTGAATGAAGATAATTTTAAGGTTAGAAAGCTTTATTGGATTTAACTATTGAAGAGGAGTTTCTCTTGAAACCCATAACTATTTCAGAAAATTTATCTTACATAAATGTAGAAGATGTAAAGATTTTGCTTTTACAAACACGCACAAGTTCAGCACGCAAAACAGGTCTTTTAAATCATATGAACTTAACTAAATCAGAAGGCTTAGTTTTTGAAAATCAAAAGATTTTTCATACAATTGGTATGCGTTTTTCCATTTCTATTTTTGTATTTGATAAAAATAAAAACCTTATTGCAAATCCCATACTTGTAGAACCAAATAGAGTTTTTGTGTGTCCAAATAAGACACAATATGTTGTTGAATGTCATGAGTCTTATGCATTGCGACAGGCTGAAGGGGATTTTAAAAAATCTATTTCTATTTTAAATCATAAAGCATCAAAATTTGTTTTTTATTTTTTTAAGATGCTGCCATTTTTAATCTTTTTAATTTCAAGTTTTTTCGTTGTAAACTCAGCGTTTGCAAACACCGATTTGCAATTAAGCTTGGGCAATTCTCGTACAATTCAACTAGAAGAAGCTCCACAAACAATACAAGTTGATGATCCTGAAATTATTGAACTTGAGCGAATAGGTCTTACAAATTCAATTAAAATTACACCCAAACAAATTGGTCAAACATCTCTTACATTTCAATATCTTGAAAATCCTGACGAAATTTTAAAAATCAATGTAACTGCTCTGCGTGATGGAGTAAAAAGTTTATTAGATGATATGCAGCCTGCGGAAAATAACAATTCTCCTGAATTTGAAAATGCGTTGATAAAAATTAAGCAACTGTCTTTTTTAACTCATTCAATCAATGCAGGAAAAATATTTATTTTTGGAAAAATTGAAAACATTGAGCAGTTTCAAAACATTTCAAAAATAATTGCAGCACATCCAAAATCTTTTTATCCAAGTTTTGAAATTGATTCCAAAATTATGAAGCAAGTCATTAATTCTTTGAACAGTGAAATTAGAATTATGGGAGATCATAATCTGAATATTATTCAAAGAGGTGAGCAAATTTTATTAAAAGGAACTTACTCTTCTCAAAATGAAAAAGAAAAAATTTGGATATATTTAAGTTCAATTATGCCCAATCTTATTGATTTAACGACAACTTATTATGGTGAAAGTAGCGTAGTCCAAATTAATTTTGAATTTTTTGAAGTAGGCCGAGGGCATAAAAAAGAGACTGGATTGAGTTACCCAGGATTAGGCACAAGTGGTACTTCTGCAACATTTGGTGGAGACTCGGGCAATAAGCCATCATTTCAGATTGCGCCTTTTTCTACTTTTTTTCGGGCTCTTTCTGCACGTAATTATGTACGTGAAATCGCAAAACCTGTGATTATGACCAGATCGGGAGAAAAAGCATCGTTTTTAGCCGGGGGCGAAGTGCCGATTCCTTCGGTGACAATTAATGGTTCTACTTCAAGTACATCAGTTTCCTTTAAATCAGTTGGGATTCTTTTTGATGTTATTCCTCACGTAAATGATGATGGTACAATTTGGTTAAAGTTAAATGCTGAATATAGTCAGGTTAATGAAGCGTTAAGTTATCAAAACACTCCTGGATTTAATTCACGCAAAATATCAACAAATATTATTCTTAAAGAAGGAAGTGCCGCTATTATAAGCGGCTTAATTCAAAATACAGATTTAAAAAAGAAAGAAGAAATCCCTATTTTATCTAAATTGCCTATTATTGGAGATTTCTTTCAAAGCAAAAAATACGCAAGTAACTCAACAGAATTGTGGATTGCAGTCAGTGCAATTCATAAAAGAGATTTGTAATTAAAAGGTGAGAATATGTATTTAATTTTTGATAAAGAGCGAAAACAAACTTCTTTTTCATTTGGTCAACTAGTTTCAAACCATAAGGATAAAATTTATTTTGAATGTACGTCTGAAGTTGCTATTCAAAAGTTAAAAGAATCAACTCGATACGTATTTTATGATTTTAATAAAGATGTACAGTCTAAATGTTTTGAATTTCTTAAATGGGCTTTTATTTTCTTTGGTTTATTGTACGAAATTTCTTTTTTAAAATTTTCTTTTATTTTTATCTGTCAATACTTTAGGGCTTAAAAATGGGTTATAAAATTTATTCTTTTGCCTCTCAAAAATCGTTTTTTATTGAAAATTTTATCGATTTTACAATACAAACATCTGATAATAATGAATTTTTTATTGTGATTGGCGAGAAAAAAATGTCTGTGTTCTGTGGCGAGAGGTTTGAGGTAAACACACAATTGTATTTTGTTTTTGATCATTCAACTTACAATTTTATTTCAAACTCTAAAAACATGGCCAAAAATGAAATCACAAAGCGGACAAGCCCTTGTAGAATCTTTAATTACATACTTTCTTTTGTTTTTAGTGTCGTTTTCTGTAATTGAGCTTGTTAGGCTTCAAACCTTTAAAATGCTATTTCAAGTTTCAGTCAATTATTATGCAAAATATATCGCATTAGATGAAATGTCTTTTATTCGTAATCAATACTTTGCAAACAATCCTGATACTTCATTTGCTTCAACAAAACTTGAAGCTAAAATTCAATATGCAATACAAAAAGATTTAGCACGTTTGGGCACTTCTTTAGTCTCTTTTGAAGCGGATTCAACAATATTTACAAAACATCAAATCAATACAAAAATAGATTTAATCAAAGATCACAAAAAATACAAAACACAAAACGAATCTTATTTTGCAGGAGTCCATTTAAAAGCAACTACTTGCTTGCCTGTTCTTTTTTCTTCTTTTTTGAATCGATTTACTGGGCCTGAAAAAGTTGTTATTGGTCGTAAAACACAAGATGATCCCTTTAATCGTGATTGTCTTGGACAGTTTTTTTCCTCCAACAAAGCACCAAAAATATGGTTTAGAGTAAGAGCCGCAGGATATTCTCCATGGCCTGCTTCTACACAAATCTTTTATCATGGAATTGGCATACCAAAAAAATTTAAACTTATTGATCAGAATCAGCGTGAATTATTTTTGAAATCTTTTGAAAATATCGAGTATAAAAATGTCTTTTCGAAATAAAGAATCTGGCCAAGCTTTATTTGGAGGAATATTTTTTATTCTGCTTGTGATGCTTATAAGCTGGTATTTTATTTTTATTGTGAAATCAATAAAAACTTTTTATTCAGACACGCTCACGTCACGATTTGAAATGCTGAAAACGGCATCTGAATATGCACAAATATTTAATCAAATTTCAATTAATAATCAAAATATTGTTGCTTCAATTATGAGTGTGCAAGTGGCTTATATTAAGGGAGTGGAATTTGCTATTGGAGTGTCTTATGAACAACCTTACTGGGAAACGTATCAAAATCTCAAAAACACGTCAGAAAAAGGGCCTTTGTCAAAAGGCTCGGCAACATCTATTGAAACAAAATTTAAACTATTAGAATTAAAGTCTTCACAAGGTTTTATGGTTGCAAAAGCTTTGGCACATGAAAATGAATTGCTTATCAAAAAACTTCCAAATGAAATTCGAGTTTTACTTTCGCAAAGTACAAATAATGAAATTCATACAATTGCACTTGAGGCACTTAGCATACAATTACAGCCTTCTCATTACACGAGTCATGTTTTCCCAAGTGTATATAAATTTGGATTGTATAAAAACGGGACTCAGCTTGAACACAAAAGAAGTGCACTTAATAAAATCATGAGTACAGCATTGCCAATATTAACAACAAATGAAGATAATTTTGTTGTAGATTTTACTAAAATAGATTCATATTCAGGCAAAAATTTTTCATTTAAGTATGGAATCACTTATGTGAAACCAGAAATTGCCCCTCTCTTTTTTTTAGCACTCAAGTCAAAATCAATAAGTACATTAAAATCAACGGTTCGTATTATACATCCACTCTTTTCTTGCGATTCTGTAGAAAAACACAAAACAGGTGGAGACTTTATTGTAGAAAAAGATTGGTTTTCCCCCTGTGAAATTTCCAAATCAAAATTTTTACAGGCATTTTTTAAACCATTTTGGACTGCAATAATAACAGAACAAGATATGGGTTTAAAGACATGAGGAATCAACAAGGCCAGTCATTAACAGAGTTTTTAATTTTTATTCCGCTTTTTTTTATTCTTTTGTCAGGAATAAACTTTTATTTGAATCAAGAAATGCGTGTGTTGACTGAAGAGTCTGCACTAGATGCGCTTTTAGTATCCGATGCGTTATTTGATGATTTGGAGCGATTAGAAGCTCAATGGGAGCATTCATCAAAAACAACATCACAAATAAGTAATTCAATTTTATACAATAGTTTAAATTCAAGCCAATATTTTTCTAAAAGTGTTGATCTTCAGAATGATGTGTTTCTTGATAAAACAAAAGTAATAAAAAACTCTACTGAGATGTGTGCAAATGAAACGGGATATTTGCTGCGCGCAGTTCAATCAGGACAATTTGAGTTTAGTACTTGTGGCCAATCAAAAGGATTTGAAGCAAGTGAATATTCTTATCAAGACTTTCGATCTAAAAATAGATCAGCAAAACATATGCAATCGCAACACTTTTTTTCTGCCAAATCTCTTTATTATCCAAGTGTAGAATTTGAATGGCATCAAAGAGAGAAGCTTGCTGAAAGTGCATTAAAAAAACTTCCTTTATCAGTAGAGGGGCCAATGTTTTTTGCTCTGTATGCATCGCCTATTCCTCTAGAAAAAAATTTTAACTCTCAATGTTTCATGAATCCTTATCAACCAGGTTGTAGCCGTCCTTCTTTATCTGGAAAATGGAGGCGTGCAGCTTATGATGGAGCAAATGCACAGGTGTTAGGATGTTTTACAGAAATGTCTGGTAAATGTTTAAAATATGCAGCACCCCAAGCAATTGCAGCGTGTATGGTAGAAGGCACAGGAGAAATTTCATTTGCCTTAGCGAACGGGGAAAAAGCCCCTGTATGTCCTCTATTCAACACTTTAGCAGAAGTAATGTATAAAGCGGCTCAAGCAAATTATTTTTGAATATGAGTCTTTATTTGTCTAAGTGCTTGACTTATAGGTGTTTGTTGTATTACTGAAATTCACTACCCATGTTTTATGGCTCTTTAGCTCAGTTGGTAGAGCAGAGGATTGAAAATCCTTGTGTCCCCAGTTCAATTCTGGGAGGAGCCACCACTTCTTTGATAAATTATGACTATTATCAATTTGCTTGCAGACTTATCTGATTCAATCATTCGCGCAAATCGAAAAGAAGATGATGAAATTAGCAGGTTTGCCTCTCCTGGGCCAGCGCAAAAAAAAGGGTATGAATCTCTTATAGACTCTCCTGTTGTTCGTACTCACAAAGGTTACGAGAGCATTGTCGACTCATTTTCAATTCCACACCGTCAAAAATTTACTTTCGGCACAGGCTTAGAATGCACTGAAACTGTTTTGGATTGTGCAGATCAGGGTTTTAAAGCTTTAGGTGATGGGCTTCCATCCATTGGTTTTGGTCTTGCCTCTTCGTCTGCCGCTGGATTAGAAACTATTGGATTTGTGCCAGCTATGCACGAATGTTTTGATGGTGTTCATAGAATCGTAAGTGGTATTAAAGAGCATGATACAGAAAGCATTTTAACAGGCACAGAAAATATTCTTACCTTTAATGCAGAGGTTATATTTGGCTCTTTAAAAATAGCCGATGTGGGTGGAGTCGGTGCTTTTGTCCCAGGGGCAGATGCTGTTACTAGCTTAATTTCGCTTGCCGAAGGTTTCCAATGGTTGCATCGTGCTCATGGCCGTCGCATTGCTTCTCAAGTCATTTATTCTTTGCTGGTTCAAAATTCACAAGCGATTCAACTGTCCTTACGTAGCAGTGTGTTTCAAAAAACTGCAGATTTAAAACTGTCTTATTTTCAAAATCTAAATCCATTTTTATCCTCTATGTGTTGGACTGCTTATAAATATTACCCTGGATGGCTAACAGAAGCTCAAGGTGTTATTCATCGGATTGGATTGCCGATGTTAGGGCTTGCCTCTGGTATAATAGGTTTAATTGCAATTTTTGGATCAATTGCAAGTTTAGGCATTGTGCCTATCATACTCGCCTCTACAGGAGCTGCTATTGGGCTTGGGATATTATTTTATAGAAATGTGAAATACCTTCAGTCTAAAAATTATTATCATCAATCAATTGAACCTTTTTTAACAGAAGCTCAAAAAAAAGAAATAAGACATTGCGTTAGTGGAAGTCATAGATTGTTTGGCGTAACGGTTGGCGATTACTTTCGTTATCAACTATCCGTTATTTTATTTAATCATTGGAAAACATGTTCATCACAAGTAGAAGAAGCGCATAGTCATGTTTTATTGCGAACTCTTTCCTCTGTTACGGAACCTGTAATGCATGCTATGATAGATGCAATCTGGGATATTCTCAGAAAAGATCTTGGTCATCGGGCATTTTCAAAGTTGTATCAAGAAATGAATACAAGGTTTGAATCTCAAGATCCCAATATTGTTGAAGTGAGCAATCCTATTTTTTATGCACAGGCTCGGTTTGCAGTAATTAAACTGTTGTTTGGTGCATTTCGAGTGAGTCGATCATGACACAAAAAAAACAATTTAAAGTGGTTATTATTGGTGGTGGTTTTGCTGGTATAAATGCGGCAAAAGTCTTGGGGAATAAAAAAAATGTTCAAATTACTTTAATTGATAAATGTAATTATCATTTGTTTCAGCCTCTTTTGTATCAGGTTGCAATGGCAGGTTTAACTCCTCCTGAAATCGCTTTTCCTATTCGCTCACAACTTTCTCATTATAAAAATGTAAATGTTATCTATGGCAATGTTACGCATATCGATAAATCAGCAAAAATCGTTTGTGCTGATGAAAATTCTTATGAATTTGATTATCTAATTGTCGCCTGCGGCGCAACGCATAGTTATTTTGGAAAAGATGAGTGGCAAGATTTTGCACCAGGCATGAAAACAATTGAGCAAGCGCTTGAAATTAGACGCCGTGTGCTTCTTGCATTTGAACTAGCAGAGCGTGAAACCGATTCAACAAAAATTGAGCGACTTATGACGTTTGTGGTAGTTGGCGGAGGGCCTACAGGTGTTGAGCTTGCAGGTTCACTTGTTGAAATGGCAAAATATACACTTGCACGAGATTTTAAAAATATTAATCCTCAGCGCGCAAAAATTGTGCTTGTAGAAGCCGGATCGCGCTTATTAGCAGGATTTTCAGATAGCAGCTCTAGATGTGCGGATAAAGATTTAGAAGATATGGGAATTGCAGTTCGTTTAAATTCTCTTGTAACTCAAATTTCAGCTGAAGGCGTTACATTAAAAGAAGGTTTTATACCTGCAGCGACTGTTTTGTGGGCCGCAGGTGTAAAGCCTTCTCCATTAAGTGCATTGCTCACGGATAATCTTGATAAAAATGGTCGTGTTAAAGTTGGGCCGTATTTGCATCTTAAAAACCATCAGAATATTTTTGTTCTTGGCGATCAAGCGCATGTAGAAGATAAAGATGGTCAACCTTTGCCTGGTCTTGCTGCTGTTGCAATGCAAGCAGGAGTTTGTGCCGCAAAAAATATTCTCAATCAAATCAAAGCAACACCAATGTCCGAATTTAAGTATTTTGATAAAGGAAAAATGGCAACAATTGGCCGCGGTCGTGCAATTGCTGAAATTGGAAATTTAAAACTTACTGGGCATTTTGCATGGTTTATTTGGTTATTTATTCATATAGTTTATATAAACGGTTTACATAATAAAACTCTCGTTTTTATTCGATGGATTTGGTCCTATTTTACATTTTCACGCGGTGCACGCTTAATCACTCAACGAAAATGGAAAATTGATTAAAAATATTGTAAATTCTATGAATTTTCTTTAAGTTATTTTTTTGAGTATTGATGACTCTCATATAAATTAAGGAAAGATTCATAATTGATGAAAAAATATTTTTTGTATTCTGCTCTCAGCTTATTTTCTGCATCTGTCTTTGCATCTGATCAATTTCCAGATGCTTTTTGTCATTCTGATACGATGCACCCAAACTACCGTGTTCCTTATCAAATTTTATTTAAAATTGGTGCATTAAATGGATGGTTCAACACGAGCACGGCTACTGTCATGAAAAATCACGAAATACTCAAAAATCTAGAGTGTGAGTGGGAGAGGTCGTGGCCGAATGCTTGGCACGCAAAGTGTTATGAACCTAAGAAAAAAGACCTGGATGAAGGCTTTAAAGTATCTCTACTTACAACTTCAGGTTACACTAATGGGAAAGTCTATGTTGCATTCTTACGGGAGGGAAATTCCAAACCGGATGGAAGCAATGAATTAGCACAATTAGACTGCTATTCACTTCAATAGCAGCATTGCTAACCTTCAAAGAAGTGCTTATTTTCAATAAAAAACGCTTAAAATCAATAGAAGACGTTTGAGAAGCCAAAAAAAAGATTAATTTTTAGTCATCTTGTAAAAATAAATACTCAATTATAATGGATAGCGGTATTTTTTAGCTTTTTTGTCATTCTCTTTTTTAGAGGAGAGCATATGGCTAAAACTTATTCTTGCATATTAGTTGGTTTAGATGTTGTTACGGTTGAAATTGAATGTGTGATTGGAGCCGGTTTTAGTGGGTTGCATATTCTGGGTTTAAAATCAGACATTGCACGCGATATGCGTGAACGAATTCGTTCTGCACTCGAATTTATAGGAATTCCCATTCCTGCTAAACGTGTTGTTGTAAATTTAAGCGCTTATGAATTGTTTCGTCTTGCACGTTCTCCACTGCAGGAACTTGATTTTGCAGTTTCTGCAGCCGTTATCATTGCTTTATTTGAAGATCAAAAAATAATTTTACCTACACGACCAAAGGAATTTTTTGCATCCGAACTTACATTAACAGCACAATTAAAGCCTGTTTCTAATCAATTAATATACCAAAAAGTTCTTTATGATGAAAAATTTGAGGGGCATTTTTCTATTGGTCATTGTTCTAGCACAACAATTCGTAATGATTTTGATTGCTATGATAATTTATTAAATTGGATGTTGGAAAGAAAACAAAAAAGCAAGGTTGCGCAAAATATTCATTTAAATCTTGAACGCAATTACTCTTTTTCTAAAGAAGAAACTAAAAAATTAATTTTTGAAATAGTTGAAATGTCTTTTCAACCTAAAATATGCGTTGCAATTTTAGTGGCAGCAGTTGGGCATCACCACCTGTTGTTAGCAGGTGAGCCTGGAATTGGAAAAACATACAATGCCAATAAAATTATAAATTTTTTAAAACCACTTACCGTTTTAGAATCGATTGAATTACAACTCATTTATTCTCAACAAAAGCGAAAAAAGCATTGCCGTCCTTTGCGTTCGCCACATCATTCTTCAACTGTTGCAGCATTAATTGGTGGCCAAACATTAAAACCAGGCGAAGCTACATTAGCTCATCATGGTGTTTTATTTTTAGATGAAATTTCAGAATTTTCACGAAGCAGTTTAGATGCATTGCGTGAACCGTTAGATTCTGGGTCTATAGAACTTGCGCGCTCTGCTGGCACAATTGAATATCCTGCACAATTTTTATTGTGTGCCACAACCAATCCATGTCCTTGTGGGTATTTATTTTCAAGAACAACACCATGTCGTTGCTTACCGCACATAAGTAAAAATTATTTATCAAAGCTCAGTGGTCCATTACTCGATAGATTTGATATGAAAATATGGATCGAGAATCCACACGCTTCAAACAATCAGCAGCAAGATATTTTTTCAAATTACATAAAAAATTTAAGTAAATCTGAAATAATTGAATTTGCTAAAAATTTTATTCAAATTCAAATAGAGAATCTTCAACCAGACCCAAAATTTAAGATTGCTGAAGATTATACTTCTGATATGAAAGATAAGATGAGTCATGATTCAATCAAGTGTGTACAGGAAAAATTTTCACTACGGGGGCAACAACAGTTTACCCGATTACAACAAACATTTAAAAAAATTTTTCCAACACTCACCAATGAAAAAAGTTTTATGACTGATATTTTGGCATATAGGAATTTTACCAAAATTTTAGAAAATGATCTGATTGGTTAATGTATTTTACAAAATAAAGGAAGTTTGTATGAAAAACCAAAAAACAAAAGTGGCTGTTATTAATGCAATGAGAACGCCATTTGTGCGCTCATTTGGTGCTTTTGATGAAGAAACAGCACTTTCATTAAGTATTAAAGTTGTTACCGAGCTTATTGCACGCTCTGGCGTAAATGCATATGACATTGAAGAATGTGTATGGGGAGTTGTGGTTCCTCAAGTCAAAAATGCAAATCTTGCGCGTGAAATTGTGTTGTTTGCAGGGCTACCAAATTCTATTCCTGGTTTTACATTAAATAAAGCGTGTGACTCTTCATTACAAAGTGTAGAAATTGCAATGAATAGAATTTTGTTAGGACAAAATGAACTTGTTTTAGCTGGTGGTGTTGAAGTTTTGTCAGATGTGCCAATTCCGTTTTCGAATGATGCTCGTCGTTTTTTTATGAAACTTTCAAAAGCTAAAACACTGAAAGAAAAAATTTCACTGATTACTTCTGTTAAACCCCAATGGTTTTTACCTGTGCCTCCAAGTATTACCGAGCCGTTCACTGGATTAACAATGGGTCAACATGCTGAAGTAATGGCAGTTAAGAATGATATTTCCCGTGTTCGTCAAGATAAGTTTGCTTATCAAAGTCATCAAAATGCTACTAAAGCTCAAAAAGAAAATTTGCTTGCAGAAGAAATTGTTCCTGTTTGGTCTGGTAAAGATAAATCTAAATTTATTGAAGCAGATAATCTTGTTCGTTCCGAAACCACAATTGAAGCACTTGCAAAACTTAAGCCTGCGTTTGACAAAAAGCACGGTACAATTACTGCTGGTACTTCTAGTGCACTTACCGATGGCGCATCTGGTGCGCTTCTTGCCTCTGAAGAGTATGTAAAAAAACATAATTTAAACGCATTAGGCTATGTTTTAGATGTTATTACAATTGCAGTTGATCCTAAAGACCAACTTCTTATTGGTCCTGCTTATGTCATTCCAAAACTTTTAAAAAGAAATGACATTTCTAAAGATGACGTTGGTGTTTACGAAATTCATGAAGCTTTTTCTGCTCAAGTATTAAGTTGTTTAGACGCCATGGCAGATGAAAAATTCTGTAAAGAAAAACTCAATATGGAATGTTTTGGTACAATTCCAGAAGCAAAAATAAACATTCGTGGTGGTTCAATCGCAATTGGTCATCCATTCGCTGCGACTGGTACGCGCTTAATTGGAAATGCACTTCGCATTGCTGTTAGCCGTAATGAGCGTTTTGCAGTTGTTGCAGTGTGTGCTGCTGGTGGTATTGGAATGGGTGTTTTACTTGAAAATGCTCATTATAAATCAACTAGTTCAAAATAAGAAACAAATGTACTTGTGACTGAAATGCTTCAATCAAATATTGCGGTAATTCAGAGCCACAATATTTCTGTACCAAAATTAAAATATAAAAAAGCTCTTGGTGCGTGGGGCGAAAGTTGCGTAGATGTTTATTTACAAAAATGCAATTGGGCCGTTTATAAAAAAAATGAAAAAATTTTTAAAGGTGAAATAGATAGAGTTTTTATTCAAAAAGATGCCCACAATAGTAAAATTTTTTGTGTTGCAGAAATTAAAACTCAACTGTGTGTGACGTCTAAAAATTTTTATACCTATTTTACGCACACAGGAATGTCGCAAATTATAAAACCAGCTCAAATTAAAAATTTGCATCAGTACTCTGAAACTTTACTCGCTAGAAACTCTACAAATATTCAAATTTATATTCGTTTTTTTATTGTGTTAAAAATTGTACTTACAAGTGAGTTAAAGAATTTTTTAAAGGCTCAAACTATATTCAAAGTGTGTCTTATAGAAAGAGACTTTATTATCTTATCTTTTTTTCCGGAACGGCCCTAAATAAATACTTTCACTCAGGGACTTGTACAAAAATTACGAATAACATTTATGTTTCGATCACTTTTTGTTTTTTGCACTAACCAAGTAAATTGCAAAAACTGTTAGCAAGACGGCAAAAGCTTCATTACCGTGTAACGATTCGCCAAATACAAGGAATCCCCACCCAAATGCAGATAAAGCCACTATGCAGCTAACAAGGCTATAATACACAGGCCCTGAGATGCGGAGTAATTCAAAAAACAAAACAAATCCTAAACTTGATAATAAAATTTCTAATAATATAATCATATTAGGAAGTGTGATTGTCGTGATTGGGTGAAACTCATGATAGAGAAACGTAAGTGGAATGGTGAGGGTGGCTGCTGCAATAAGCATGCCGCAAGACAGTTCTAATGAATTAATTTGATCGTCTTTAAACTTAACAACATAAATTGTAGAAAATGCTAAAAAAATTGGTGTTAAAAAAGCAAATAAAATCCAAGGCGTTTGAATCGAGGCATTAAGCTGCAATTGCGATGAAAACAAAACATATAAACCTAAAAATCCACACATAATTCCTATGAATCGTTTAAATTCAAATTTTTCAATGATAAAAACAATTGATAGAATATAAGTAATAATTGGTGAAGTATTTACAATTAATCCTAAAGTGCCAGAAGGAATGTGTAACGCAGATTTAAACATGATGTAATTAGGAAGCAGAATACAAAGTAGGCCAGTTATAAAATAAAAAAATATTTGTTTTTGTTGAAGAATAAATATTTTTTTTTGTATAAAAGAAATAATGATATAAAGTAATAAAGCAGGCCCAACAGTTTGCCAAAAAAGATAACCAAGGGGTGTAATGCCACTTTCCATGGCAAAACGCGCAATTGAGAAGCTTGTGCCCCACGTTAGACCAAGACAAATTAATAATAAAAGCGGGTAAAATGGAGTTTTTTTAAATTTTGTCATAGTCTGTTTTAAAATTTACAACTTATTCTTAAGAAAGAGTTATTAGTATGTCCGAAATATTTGCTATTGTACTTGCTGCTGGTCGCGGTAAACGTATGCAATCTAATACTCCAAAAGTAGCGCACATGCTACTCAAAAAACCTTTGTTAAATTGGTCTATTGATGCTGTGATTGGTGCTGGAATAAAATATATATTAGTGGTTATTTCCGAAAATCCTGTTTTAAAACAAATGATTACAGATTCGTATAAGCAACCCATGGTGCGTTTTTGTTATCAAATCAATCCTTTAGGAACAGCACATGCTGTTCAGTGTGGTTTGGCAGCTCTTACTATTAAAAGTCCAATAAATAAAAAATCTGATACTTCTGTTGTTGAAGACTCCTCGACTGAACATTCAGTTCCGCGTCCTTGGGATGAAAATGATAAAATTTTAATTACATGTGGCGATACCCCAGGTATTAAAAGCGATACGTATCAAAAATTATTGCAATTTCATGAGCAAGAACAAAACGCTGTTACCATTATTGCCTTTTATGCCAAAAACCCCTTTGGATATGGTCGTATTGTTTTAAATGGTGAAGGTGATTTTTTTGAAATTCGTGAAGAAAAAGACTGCTCAGAAGAAGAAAAAAAAGGTAACCTTTGTAATTCAGGCGTGATGTGCGCTAATTTTGATATATTAGACGAACTGTTGCCTGAAATTAAAAATAAAAATCAAGCTTCAGAGTTTTATTTAACCGACCTTATCCACAATGCTAAAAAGCTTGGGCATAAAGTTGGTTTTATTGCTAGTGATCATGAAAGTGAATTTTCTGGTATCAATACACCTGAACAGTTAAAATTTGTGGAGGCCGCTTTATGTGCGGAGTCGTAGGTTATATAGGCAATAGTGTAGGTCCCGATTTTTTTTACAATGGTTTAAAACGCCTTGAATATCGTGGATACGATTCTGCAGGTATTGCTGTTTTAGATCATGGCAAACCTTGTGTTATTCGCGCAGAAGGTAAATTATCTCAACTAAAAGAAAAATTGCCTGAACTTCCACAATCAACAAATATTGGAATTGGGCATACACGGTGGGCAACGCATGGCAAACCATCTGTAGATAATGCGCATCCACATCAATCAAATCGTTTTATTATTTTGCACAATGGAATTATTGAAAACTATAAAACTCTTAAATCTATGCTTATAAAAGAAGGTTACGAGTTTAAAAGTGAAACAGACACTGAAGTGACTGTTCATTTATTAGATTTTGAATACAAAAAAATATGTAGCAAAAAGAATTCAGATTTTTCGAGTTCCGAAGAAGCAGAAAAGTATGCAGAAGGGTGTGTCCAAAAATCTTTACTCTCAGTTGTTTCACAAATTCAGGGCACATTTGCGCTTGCAATTTTATGTATCGACACCCCAAATACTTTGTATGCGGTTAAATTTGCTTCTCCCTTAATTATAGGAAAAGGAGAAAACGAAAATTACATTGCATCTGGCATTACAGCCTTGGTTGATCATACGAAAAAAATGATTGTCCTTGAAGACCGTGATATTGCAATCATTAAAAAAGATTCTATTCAAATAATCGATTTTGATGGCAATACACAAGAACGCACAGAAACTCTTATTCAGTGGAGTTCTGAACTGCTTGAAAAAAATGGTTTTGATCATTTTATGTTGAAAGAAATTCATGAAAGTTCGCAAGCTGTTGGCCAAACTCTTCTTAATCGTTTAGATCGTGATACAGGTCGAATTAATTTAAACGCGTACACTTCTACTCAAATTAATTACAAAGATATTAAACGTATTCAAATTATTGCATGTGGAACTAGTTATTATGCAGGTTTGGTTGGAAAAATTGCAATTGAGAAACTCACGTCTCTTCCTGTAGAAGTCGATATTGCGAGTGAATATCGTTATAAAACATGTACTGCTACAAAAGAAACTTTAATTGTTGCGCTTTCGCAAAGTGGCGAAACAATGGACACCCTTCAAGCCATTAAGCATGCGCTTACAAATCACGCAGTCACACTCGCTATTGTAAATGTACCGCAAAGTACAATTGCACATCACTGCCATGCAGAAAGTTTAATTTATGCGGGTCCAGAAGTTGGAGTGGCAAGCACAAAAGCATTTGCAGCACAACTAAGTTCTTTGATGATTTTAGCTCTTATCTTTGCACAAGAACAAAATACACTTTCAAAAGAAGAGCTTCTCCAAAAAATTGAGCTTCTTTTAAGCGTACCCACATTAATTGATGCGACTTTGCAAAGTTCTCCAAAAATTGAAGAATTGAGTCAAAATTTTGTGAATGCGCGTAGTATATTATATACTGGCAGAGGCTTACAGTGGCCAATAGCGATGGAAGGTGCGCTAAAGTTAAAAGAAATTTCTTACATTCATGCAGAAGGTTACCCAAGTGGTGAATTAAAACATGGTCCTATTGCTTTAATCGATGATGAAATGACTGTTGTGTGTTTATGTCCGAAAGATTTTTTATATGAAAAAAACATAAGTAATATTGAAGAAATTAAGGCACGCAGTGGTAAAATATTTGCAATTGGCTCTGAAGGTGATGATGAACTTGATAGCATTGCAAACTATAATATAAAAATTCCTGTAGCCGATGAATTTATTCAACCTTTTTTAACAACCAGTGTTGTACATTTACTTGCTTATTGGATTGCGTTGAAAAGAGGTAATAATATTGATCAACCAAGAAACTTAGCAAAAAGTGTAACAGTTGAATGAAAGATTACAAAAAAACTTATCAAGAATCGATTCAAGATCCACAAAAATTTTGGGCGCAAAATGCGCAAGAAAATATTGAATTTTTTAAATCGTGGGATACAGTTTTTAGTTTTGAAAACAATCAAATCAAGTGGTTTGATGGTGCAGAACTGAATGTTGCTTACAATTGTTTAGATAGACACCTACCAAAATATCAAAATAAAACAGCTCTCATTTGGGAAGGTGAGGATGGATCTGCGCAACAGTTTTCTTATTTAGAACTTCATCAAAAAGTATGTCAATTTGCCAATCTTCTTGAAAGTTTTCATGTAAAAGTTGGTGATTGTGTTGCTATTTATATGCCTCTTATACCAGAAGCAGTGATTGCAATGCTGGCTTGTGCGCGCATTGGCGCTACTCATACCGTTGTATTTGGCGGATTCTCTGCAGATGCATTGCTTGATCGCATGAATGATTGTAGTGCAAAATTACTTGTGACTGCAGATGGCGGTTATCGAAAAGGTACTATTGTTCCCATTAAGCAGCTTGCGGATGAGGCTTGTTTATCGGCTTCTTCGCTTTCAGCATGTATTGTTGTGAATAGAATACATAAGAATAAAAACGAAATCTCGATGGTAAACAATCGAGATTTTTTTTGGGATGAAGAGATTTGTAAACACTCTTCTGAACATAAAGCAAAGTCTTTGCCCGCAGAACATCCTCTATTTATGCTCTATACAAGTGGCACAACTGGAAAACCAAAGGGATTAGTGCACACAACTGCTGGGTATTTACTTGGCACACATATGACCACAAAATGGATTTTTAATTTGCAAGATTCAGATGTGTTGTGGAATACGGCTGATATTGGTTGGATTACAGGTCATACTTATGCAGTTTATGGTCCTTTATCTAATGCCGGAACCATTTTATTGTATGAAGGCACCCCGTTTTATCCAAATCCAGGCCGAATTTGGGAAATGATTGAAAAATATCGAGTTTCAATTCTATATACGGCACCAACAGCCATTCGTATGTTTGTCAAATATGGAAAAGAATGGCCTGAAAAATATGATTTATCTTCTCTTCGTTTATTAGGAACTGTAGGAGAGCCCATTAGTCCAGATACCTGGGAATGGTATAATAAAGTTATAGGCAAAGAAAAATGTCCAATTATAGACACTTGGTGGCAAACTGAAACAGGCAGTGCAATGATTGTGCCTTTACCTGATTACATTTCTGCCAAACCAGGTAGCGCAGGCCGTCCAGTTTTTGGGATTGAGCCTGTTATTTTAGATGAGCATCAAAACGAGCTTTCTTCTCATGAAAAAGGATTTTTATGCATTAAGCATCCTTGGCCATCAATTGCACGTACTATTCATAAAGATCACCAACGTTATCTCGATACCTATTGGAAGCATTTTCGAGGTTATTACTTTACTGGTGATGGAGCGTCTTATGATGAAGAAGGGTACTTTTGGATTACAGGTCGAATTGATGACGTTTTAAATGTAAGTGGTCATCGGTTGAGCACTGTAGAGCTTGAAAATGCAGTCTCTTCTCATAAAAATGTTGCAGAATGTGCTGTTATTGGTATTGAACACTCAATCAAAGGACAAGCTCCTGTTGCATTTGTTATGCTTAAAGAAGGGGTAAACTCTACGGATAGTCTCAAGCACGAGTTACAAAACAACATTGATGTGCAAATTGGACATTTTGCACGTGCCGACAAAATTTATTTTGTACCAGCTTTTCCTAAAACTCGAAGTGGTAAAACGATCAGACGTTTACTGAAAGAGTTTGCAGAAACAGGAAAAATTATGAGTGACACAACAACATTAGAAGATATTTCTGTTCTCAAGATTTTTGAAAACATTGCTTAATTTTGTTATTTATGGAGAGTGTTCGAATGAAAAAAATATTTTTGGCTTTGTGTTTTTTCGCTCAAATATGTGTTTCGTATACCGTGAATGCCAAAACTTGTGAAGATATTGGTGCTAAATCAGTTACAAAACAAATTGTGATTAATTCTGCGCAGGGGCTTGTTCAAGTGGGCGAACCCGCAAAGTTTTGTTTGCTTTCAGAAGATAATCGCACTTCTCTTATTTCTGAAAAATCTTTACTAAGCACTACCTCAAATTTTGCAGCAACAGCTTATCGTAAAGGTCCAACACCTATTTTGGATACTTTAGGCGAAAGATGCGATAAAAAATATTGTCGTATGCTTGGCGGCGCTTATCAGTTAGGCAATGTTGTGAATGGCGGTTGGGTAGATGTCGATAATAATCAATCTGGGCAATCAACTATGTGTGTGTTTGCGGATGGTTCTATGATTTCTACTTGGACATTATTTTATAAACGTATGGATCCAAAATCAGAGCAGCGTCCAGATTTTGAACCCTTTTTTGAGAATCCTGCTATCGAACAGTCTTTGTGGTAAATAAATGTTCATATTAATTTTATTCTATATAGTTTGGAGTGTACTCCTTGCGTTCTTTGTCCTCTACCCTCTTATATTTGATTATTTGTTTTGTAAGTCTTCAAATCACGGCGCAAAATCCACTTTACGCAGATAGCGATGTGCCTTCAGACGTAAAAATTCCGCCTGCATTTGAGCTAAGCAATAATCTTTGGCTTGCGTCTGTTAATCAATTTGTTCTTATTCCCTTAACGGGAAAAGTGGCTGTGTATTATATTGGGATGTTTAATAACAATAGCATTGAACCAAATTCGAAAAAGAATTTTATTCTGCCATTTCCCAAAAGTTCCACTCAAACTTCAATGCTTTCTGTTGAGCTTGAAGAGGGCGTTCAACAAATTCAAAGTACATTTTATTTGGACGCTCCATTTGGAAATTTTACATGGGAGGCTGGCCAGTTTAGCTCACTTCCTGGTGTAACTGTCATTGCTCTTAAAGATTCTTCCGCCAAAATTTCGATGGAATCGGCAGATTTTATCCATGATACTTCCGACTCAACTCTTAATGGACAGCAGTATGTTCGTGTTACTTGGAATAAAGATGCGCCATACCCAGTCTTTTATTTAACCAATTTAATTCCCTCCCGAAATTGGACATATGGATTCATTATTTTTATTGGATTCGCCTTGTTTGCAGGGCTTGGATTATTTGTTAAAATAAAACTGTCAAGGAAGATGTAAATTAAAATACACATGGAGGTGTTTTTATGATCTTGAATAATGAAACAGCAAATTTGATTCGTCAAAACGCAACACGTTTGGCAGATGCAATTAATAGCAAAGAAGAATTAACTGATCTTGCAACTGCTGGAACATACGATCAAGTATTTGGTGCAATAGAAACTCTTTTAGTGAATACACATATGTTCTTTGATGAAGATCTTTTATTAAGTCTTGAACAAGATACTTGGGAAACATTTAAAGGTTTACTGATGATATATACGCTTAATGCAGTGAACAAACGTTTTGGCAAATCTGTTTCAAAAAGCCTGCTCGATAATGCGCAAACCTCTCCTTCAGGCTCACAAATCTTGTAATTTTATTTTGCAAATTTAACGCAACTAGACTCATTCACAAAAAAAACATAGGCTCTCTTTTTTAACATGAGAAATCATGGGGGTCATATGAAATTTAAACGCCATATGGGAACTAGTGGAGTTTTATTTGCTTCAGTTGGCGCAATGGTTGGATCAGGATGGTTATTCAGCCCTCTTTATGCAGCTCAAATGGCTGGTCCTGCAGCAATTTTATCATGGATCATCGCTGGTGCTTGTATGATCATCATCGGCTTTAATTTTGCAGAACTTGGCACGATGTTTCCGATTGCTGGAGGAATTGCAAATTATCCTTATTTTACTCACGGAAGATTCGTTGGGTTTTTATTAGGTTGGATTTCGTGGATGACTTTTGTCGTTACCCCACCCCTAGAAGTTCTAGCCGCTATTCAATACGCTGAAAACTTTTTTCCATTTCTGTACGAAAGTTCGGGAACAGAACATAATCTCACACCGATAGGGTACGCCTGTGCATCTGTACTTATGCTTATTTTAGTATGGATCAATATGATTGGTGTAAAATTTATGTCTGAGACCAATAAATATTTTAGTATATGGAAAATTATTATCCCAGGGCTCGCAATTGCTGCATTTATGTATTTTGCAAAAGATGGATTACAAACAATTACTTTACCAAGTACTGGTGGGTTTTTACCGTTTGGGTGGGCTGGAGTGCTTTCTGCATTTGCAACAGCAGGAATTATCTTTTCTTTTAACGGATTTCAAATAGGCATTTTGATGGCCGCTGAAACCACGAATCCCCAAAGAAATGTACCAATTTCAATTTTTGGATCAATAATATTTTGTGTGCTTTTGTACACTCTTTTACAATTAGCTTTTTTGATGGCCGTGCCACAAGAAACATTATTACAATATGGCTGGGCAAAACTTAGATTTCTTGGTGACGCAGGCCCATTAGCCGGTATTGCAGCAATTTTAGGACTAGGTTGGCTTGCTTGGCTTTTGTATGTTGATGCTATTATTTCACCACTTGGTACAGGAATTGTATATGTTGCTTCAACATCTCGCTTACTTTACGCATTTGGTGCAAATGGTTATCTGCCTCCATTTGTAAGTAAAATTAACAAAAAAGGCATTCCTGCAATTAGTATGTGGATTAACTTTGCTGTTGGAATGGTTATGTTTTTTCCATTTCCTGGTTGGAAAAGCATGGTCTCATTTTTATCCTCTGCAATTATTGCAACTTATATGGTAATTCCTATTTGTCTTTCTGTGTTGCGTAAAAACTGCCCTGATCATCGTCGTTCATTCAAACTTCCCTTTTATCAAGTTTCTACTTTTTTAGCATTTTACATTTGTAATATGATTTTATTTTTTACAGGCTGGACAATTATTTCAAAACTTATTCTTTGTATTGGGATAGGAAGTGTTGTGTATTTTTCATATCTTCTTTCTAGAAAAGAATACGACGCCCTTTTTAGTCAGTTTAAACATGCATCATGGCTATTCTTATATTATATTTTATTAGGTATTTTTAGTAAACTGGGAACATATGGTGGTGGAATGGGAGTTATACTGATGGGATATGATTTTTTTATTATCGCTTGTTTTAGTGTGCTGATTTATATTATTGCGCAAAAATGCGGCATTAGTTCTGAACAGTCTAAAAAGCATATTGAAGAACTTATGCCAAGTTTGCCCGACCCTAGATCGGCAGCTGCAGTGCCACCCAGAACAGGTTGATGAAAAAATAAGCGGTATTAAAAATCTATTTAATGCAGGGAGCAAAACTTTTTATAAATTTCTCCTAATCGGCCGTCTTGAAATGAATGTCTTTCTGCGCTGTTTAAAGTAAAATCTTTTGTTTCACCAGTTAGGAAGTTTTTTAGTTTGAGTGCGGCGGCAATTTTATTGGATCGACTTTTGTCTTGTGATTTTTTTCCTTGAAAAAGAGACTTTACTTTTTCTTTGAAAATTGAATCTTCTTCATATTCACGCGTAGCAATATAATCTTGTAAAATGGGTAATAAGTCCTGCAAAGATCTCACTGCAATCAATTTTCTGCTGATATTGTCGTCTGTTTCGCGTAAAAATTTATCTTCACCTTCCATTACGCGTGCGCAATGAAAATATCGAAGGAATATATCGTTTAAATAAATTTGTGCATGGTGTTTTGAACGAATTAATAAGTCAGACTCACGTGAACCATAAAGCGACTGTGCATCTTGTAAAGAAGATCCTGTTAAAAAGTATTCTTCATCAATAATAGTCAATTTACAATGCACTGTACCTGGCGCACCATTTTGAACCAATTGCCCATTATGGCATGCCCATCTAATATCTAAATTATGATGGAAAGTTGGATTTGTAAGGCGAAGTAATTGACGCATACTTGAAAGATTTGTGCCACCAGCATAAGGCAAAGCTTCAGATTTTTCAGTCATATAACGACCAATTAATATAGAAACCTTCACTCCACGCATTGCACATTCGGCTAGTGACATTAAAACATCAATATCATTGATGTTATTGACCATTAATCGGACATTAAAACGAGCATTTTGCATGAGCATTAAAAATGCAATTTTATAGGGACCTAAGTTTTGTTTAAAAAGATTATTGGAAGCTGCTTTACCTAGAAACATCAGACCATTCTGACCCTCTTCGTATGTACAAGGCAATACTTCCTGAAGGACGAGAGGTTCTTTTCTATCTCGTTCATATGCTGGTTGAACGCGCTCACTATTCCAATTGCGTACAAAATGATTTCTTATGCTAGTGACAATTGGACCATGTACTTCTGTTCCTGCTTCAATCCAGGCATCATTTGTGTACATATTTTTTAAAGAGGGATCTCCAGTCAATATAAATGCACATGAGCCATCAACAACAATATATTTTGCATGAGTACTTGCAGTGCCGCTGTGCTTATGATGCGTAACGATAATACGGCACTGAGCAGTATTTAGAGAGTGGATTAAGTTTAAATCAAGTGGAGATTGTTTACTGCTTTTTATAAATTGTGCGGCAACACCTGATGAGTGTTCGAGCATAATGTTTATACGTACTGGTCGTCCGCTTTCAGAAAGCCGGGTAAGAGCCCTGATAATCTCCTGTCCACCATTAGAATCATTATGAAATTTGAATAATGTTATGAGAACTTCATGTTGAGCATTGGCAATAAGTTCTGCGACGTGTGGAAACATTCGAATTGAATTAAGATATGGTCTTGGATTAATGTGAGTATGGATGCCATCTAACGTAAAAAGAGCGATATCACTAATGAGTGGATTCCCATTTCTTTGAGATGTTTGTAATGTATGTAAAATATTTACTAGCATCGTGCCTTCCAAGTATGTTTTTTAGTTAATGTTGATTTAATTATAATCTCACAGCAGCTAGCAAACCTTCACCTGTTGGCAAAATTGTTGTTCTAAGACGTTTGTCTGATGCGCAAAGTTCATTAAAGTTGTTAACTGCAGAGACTATTTTTTTTAATTTCTCATTTAGGTTATCGTCAATAACATGAATATGGCCTAAACCAAATACGTTATCTGCAAGTAACAAGCCACCCTTTTTCAGATTTGTTACACACCATTCAAATAAATCTGGATAATCTTCTTTTTTAGAATCCAAAAAAATGACATCATAAGGACCAGTTTTTTCGAGTCTATCAAGCTGAGTAAGAGCATTGCCTTCAATTAAAATAATTTTACGATTCAATTTTAAGTCTTTAAAATTTTGGGCAGCTGTTGCAGCATGATGATGGCTTTTTTCACAAGTGTATAAAACGCCATTTTTAGCTAAGGCACGTGATAAGGACACAGCTGAATAACCACACAGCGTTCCAAACTCTAATATTTTTTTAGGTTTTACAAGCCTGGCAAGCACTTCTAAATGTCTTGCATCAGCATGAGACACTTGAATCGCAGGTGTGCCAGCGTCTTTTGCTTGTTGAAGAACAATGTTAAGATCATCATCGTGCTTGAGTTTTAATAAGTTTTCGACATAATCTGCAATTTCATGATTTGGGCATTGGTATTGTTTTTGTTTCATTTTTATATTCTACTTCAGTTAAGGTGAGATTTTCAATGATTTTAGAGCGTCTTAAACGACTCGAAACAGATGTATGGTTCTCATTTGATGGAATGACTTACGGATGTCAATGTTTTATTGATGAATGTACAGGTGAGACAATGACTCTTCATATTCATTATTGTCCTCATGTAAAAAACTTTTATAAACTTTTGCCAAAATTCTTTAGCAAAAATTTAAAATGTATTCGTTCAGAAGTGCGTGTTTATTTTCCAAAACGATTCTCGCGCGAACTAAATAGTGGCCAAAAAATTATTTTAGAAACATATAAAAAGCCAATTATTATGCAAGAACAGTTGCACGAAATACAAATGAAATTTATAGATTTAAATGGCATTTCGCCTAAATATGAACAAAAATGGAAGAATGTATTGTCGTATGAATTTAAATCAGGATTTGAGCATTTTTGAGAAAATTTTAAACAAAGAAATTCCCGCAACGACTGTGTATGAAGATGAGTATACACTTGCTTTTAAAGATATCGTACCTCAAGCACCTGTTCATGTACTTGTTATTCTAAAAACAAAAAAGTTTGTAAATGTGAACGATGCTGAAACGGAAGAAGATGCACTTCTACTGGGGCGCGTTTTGCTTACAGCTAAAAAAGTAGCAAAATTATGTGGAATTGATAAAGATGGGTATCGTTTAATTATTAATAATGGAGCTCAGGCGCAGCAAACTGTTCATTATTTACATTGTCATGTGATGGGCGGACGTGAAATGAGTTGGCCGCCAGGCTGATAGTAAAGCAATAATATTGAATTAAATGTTTTGATAGAGTAGATTTTAGAATGGTAAACGGAAATGGTGCGGTCGAGAAGACTCGAACTTCTGACTTCCACGATGTCAACGTGGCACTCTAACCAACTGAGCTACGACCGCAATAAAAACTAAGTTTCACTTAAGATTGCAGACCATAAAGGAGTTTTATGCAAAAATCAATTTATGATTTCGAAGTTACAAAAATCGACGGAAAAAAAACTACTTTACGTGATTATGAAGGTAAAGTGCTTCTAATTGTTAATGTTGCCAGCAAATGTGGTTACACAAAACAATACGCAAGTTTAGAAGATTTGTATCAAAAATACAAAGACAAGGGCTTGGAAATTCTAGGGTTTCCTTGTAACCAATTTGGCGGACAAGAGCCTGGCACAGATGAAGAAATTCAAGAATTTTGCAGCACAAAATTTAATGTTACTTTTCCTCTTTTCTCTAAAATCAAGGTTAATGGCAAGGAAGCCGACCCTCTTTATGTACATTTAAAATCTCTTGCAAAAGGTATACTTGGTACTGAAGCTATTAAATGGAATTTTACTAAATTTCTCATTGATAAAGAAGGAAATGTAATTGAACGTTATGCTTCTAAAGATACACCTGCCGATCTTGAATTGGAAATTGCAAAATTTTTGTAATTTTTACTGCTAAAGGTTATGAGTGATGAAAGCTGAGGGTTAATACTTACAAACAACTAAACGTTATATTTCCCGATTGTAGTTTTACAATCGGTGTTCCTCCTTCAGTTTCATCATAACAGTTTATTGTACCTTGTACGTATTCCCCATCTGCTGCAGAACAATCGACTGGTATATACAAAGCAAGACTTGGACTATATTCACAAATGCCTTCATCTTTTAAAAGAAAGTTTATTGGATAAGGTTGGCCGTTCATATCAAAAACAAAAGTTCTGCTTTGAATCGAGCCCTCAAATTCACACAGAATGTGATGATTTTGCTTACAGTCTGCAATACGAAGATCAACGCCATTGATATAAGATTCTGAGTATAAAAAAGACGTTGCATTTTCTGGTACATCGTTAATTTTTATATTAGCTTCACAACTGTAAAAAACTGTTGATATTATTGAAATGATAAGGATTTTTTTGGAAATCTTAAACGGAATTTTCATATGTATGTCCTAAAATTAAATTTTGTCATTAAGATAAAATATTTGCCTCTATTGATTTTACAATTCGTTTCCAACTTGTTTCGCCAAGTGTGTGAAAATAATCACCTGACATTAGAACATTGGTTAGTTTGCAAGACGTGTCTGATAGTTTTGGTAATTCGAAGTGCTCTAAATGATAAGGTACACTTGACGCAATAGAAAGTAGAATAATCCTTTCAAAAGCTTGAGTTTTTCTGATAAAAGCGCCTTTCTTAAACTCATTTGCAATTTCTGGCTTTAAAATTCTGCGTACAGATCGTCTTAGTTTGGTAAGCGCTTCACGAACTGCAGGGGCTTGTAAGGATGTTTCATAGTCCAGTTCTAATGAAACAATTAATCGTTCATCGCTTGTTACGTAGGCTTTGCTGCCTTCTACCGGAAAATAGAACTCATTGTTCATTAAAAAATGGCTTTCTAATTCTTCAATTAACTTGTCCTTAAAATTATGAAGCTCTAAACATACTAAAGAAGTTGGCTGAACTTTATGAATAAAACGAGCAAGTTCTCTGGAAAGATTTTCAGGCTCAATGAGCATTCGAATATTAAATGGTGGAATGGTTAGAATTAATTTTTCACAGGTAAGAGTTTTCTGAGTTTCATGAATGACGCACAAAGCATAAGCATCGTTTTCTTTCTTAAAAGACTTTAATGTGCACTTTGTGAGAATTGTAACACCTCGTTTTTGCAATATTTCTGTAAAAGCTTTTTCAATTTCTGCTATTCGTAAAAAGAAAGGGTCGGAAGGCTTATTCTGTTCAGAAAAGACATGATGCATTTTTTCAACTACTTGTTTTAGAGGGAGCGTTAAAACATAACGACTTACAGTGCATTCTAACAAGTTAAGTGTATTTTCGCGCATCGTTTTATGCGCATTTTTCCAAATTTTTGATTGAGAAAATACACCATTTCTTTCTACTTCGTCTATGTTTGATAAATCGAACTGTGCAATAGACTGTAAAAATTCGGCATCTTTTTTAGTGAAAAATTCACTGTTTGATAATAAAATATATTCAGAATTTAAAAGTTCTTTACGCATAAAGTATTTTTTAGGTACTTTGTTTTGAAAAGGGTGTTTTAAAAGTTTCTCATGTACCCAATTATCCAAAAATGATTTTTCATCTTCTGAAAGATATAAAAAAATATGTCGTTTTAATGTATCTAAATTTTGAGGATCTTCATATTCAAAACCATAACCGCTTCTTTCTTTTGTTCCTGAACTTGTAAAAAAGAAGCGGCCACCAAGTGATTCATTTGAATCGATGATTGTGATTGGAGATTCATTTAAATTTTGTGTTTGTGATAGGCGCAGAGCATATAAGATTCCTGTTAACCCCCCACCAACAAGTACTGTATGCTCCATAGTTTAAACCTTTCGCTCAATAATGAATGGATGATCAAAGTGTGACAATAGAATATATTTTATCAATCAAAGCTTTCTCATTTTAGAACACGAACTAAATTATTGTACATTTTTAACTTAGGATTTGCATATGCAATGAATAATTTGTTTTAAATACTCTGGCATAAATATACGTGGATAAAAGGCAAGTGCAGTTTTTACATCCAGATATTTTCCAGGACATAAATTGACTATTTGATTAGAGTTTAGAGCGTCAAGTGCAAATTCTTCGCTTAAAACCGAAAATCCTAGTGTAGACTCTATTAATGATAATATTGCGTCAGTATTATTAACAAAATAACGTTTAGGATTGTGTTTTAAATTATATTTTTTTAAAAAATCTAAGGTCATTTTATCGTTTTGATCTAAATCTATAATAGATTCATTCTGCAAAATATCAGAAATCTTACGGTTCTTCCAAATTTCTGGGCCAACCATAATATAACGCTCTGATTTTAAAATTTTTGAATCCATTTCCAACATGACTTCTTCAGGTTTTACAATGACAATTTGCGAATATCCAGATTGCAATCTACTTATTGCCGAGATATTATCAATTAAGTCGAATTGAATTTTAAGTTGTGCATTTTGCCTAAGAAAAGTGAGTAATTTTGGTATAATACGTGCTCTGAGTAAAGAACTAGAACCAGAGATTGTAACAATTCTATTGTCGGATAAAGCGTTCCATTCCCCTTCCCAAGCTTTTATTTTTAAAGTGTGTTCAAAAAGTTTTGCGCCTTCAAATGTAAATTCTATACCAGTTCTTTTGCGTGTAAAAACACTAAAACCAAGAGATCGTTCTAATGCTTTAATTTTTTGTGTCATTGCTGTTTGGCTTAAGCCCAATTTTTTTGCGCCATTTGTAATACTACGATTTTCGGCAACAGCAATAAAAGCATCTAAATATGGATGGAGTAAAGACATCATAATTTCTTATGGATATATGTGATTTATGAATTAGGCAATTTCGAAATAATTACGTAGTTAATAAAAGATACGTACAACACTGAAAAAAGGAGAATAAACGTATGAAATTATATGTCTTAGGTATTATTAGCTTGTGCTCAATAAACGCATTTGCGTCTGAGTTTCAACCAACATTTTGTAAGATTTTTGATTCTGAGACAAAAGAGTCTATCGGAAGTCTCAAAATCGACTGGTTAGAATTAGATCGTTTTTCTCCAAGTCTTAATTGGACAGAAAAAGCAAAACTTTATTTTTCAGGTGCATTTCATAATGGAGAATATGAAATTCAATTTAATAGGGAGAGTATTAGAACTCGTTGTGCTGGTATAGAGCTCGCTTCTGCGTCGATGCCTAATGTTGGGAGCGTGCAGTTTGGTTGGAATAGTTATGGTTCTTTGGGCTGTGACGATAATAATTCATTGAAAGATTATGGCGTGTTGATTAATGAAAAGAGTGTCACAAAATTTGAATGCAATTAAAAATGTAGATTATTCTTTAAAGAGACATTCAATCTGATCGAGTGATGCAGACGCTTTAATATAGGAATCTGGTCGTACTAAGATTAACTGATTTTTATATTGAGGGTCTTTAGCCCAATAGCCTACTTTACATTTTTCTGGATAAATTTGAATCATGTTCACAAATACAGGAGGGTTAAAATCCATTTTACTTTCACTAAAAATTAAAAGTGTGAATTTAGTATAGTCAAGTAATGAGTAAATTCTTGTTTTGTTACACCTATTAAAAATTTCAAAATCAAATAATCGTGTTCCTACGAACCCTTGATTCCCATAACGAATGCCCATACCCGTTACATTGCCAGCATGCTTTTGCACAATCTGCACATAATCTTGAGCGTGTGTTTCGTTTTTGGAATACTTTGTTGTTCGCACAAGCTCAGCTGAAGTATTGACCACACTCAGTGCAACTGGTTTGCGTTCCTCTTCATATGTTTTTAAAAGAGCAGATGGTGCTCCAAAATTTATGGCCATGTTCAGTTTCCACATTAGATTAAACGCATCTGCAAGGCCTGTATTGAGTCCTTGCCCACCGTTTACGGAATGAATATGGCAGGCATCACCAGCAAGAAAAATTCGATTTTGAATAAAAAACTGTTCGGCTACAGATTCCTTCACTGAAAATTTTGAAAACCAGACGATTTTTTGAAAATTTAAAGTAAAAGGTTGTAAGGCACGATTGATTTTAGCGATTGCTTGTTCAATGCTAAATTCTTTTGTATCCATGCGTACGTAAAATCGATCGATTTTTTCTTCACGAGGAATCCATGCAACATCTGAAGTATCTGCCTGAAAAACAATAATTTCTGGTACCTTTGGAAAGTCGGTGTCGATAATTCCATCGATTACTGCCCAAATAAGATCAGGCCTTTGAATTTCAAAAGGCACATTAAAAAAATTGCGTACAAAAGAATGTGAACCATCTGCTCCAATCACATAGCGTGATTGAATTGTTTCTTGGTTTGAAAGAGTAGTGAGGCACCCATTTTCTGTATGCTGAATATTCACGACTTCAGTTAAGCGTCGAACTGCAGCGCCAAATTTTAGGAGTTTTTCGTCTAAGAGTTGCTCGGTATACGATTGGCCAAGCATTAAAAAATGTTTATGAAAGCAGCCTTTCAGTTCATCCCACCATGAGGATTGCCGAGAAATAAATTTTCCATTAGCCCACACAGAGCTTGTGTTGCATATTTTTCCTAACGGATAAAGTTCTTCAAACAAATTTGCAATTTCAAAAAGTTGCAAAGTGCGCGCATTGAGTGCATCTGCTTTACCAACCTGTAAAGGGCCTGCCGATTTATCAATTACTATTGTGCGCAAACCACAAAGTTCTCCAAGGTAAGCACACATAAGCCCAACAGGGCCTGCTCCAACGATAAGAATATCGGTATCTTGTGTTTTCATTTAGAAAAAACCAAATGTGGATTATTAAGTGGTGGCTCTCCTAGTACATGCACACGTCTAAGGTGTCTAGAAGCACCGCTGGTAAAGGCTTCTCGACCGTGAAGAAGTGTATAATTATCTGCGATAACCACATCTCCTGTTTGCCATGTATGAGCATAAAAATTTTCGGGTGCATACAAGGCTTTACGTAAACTATTTATAAAATTTATATTTTCGCCTTTCGGTACGCCTTTAAATTCAAAAGTAGGATGGTTAATAAAAGTGTCATCTCCCTCTAAAGGCGGTTCTGAAAAACGTATGACTGGAAAGTCTTTGACTGGATGTTTTGTTATAATGGGAGCAGCCGATTTGCTGTGGTAAAATTCCATTTTCCGGTTATAAATTCCCGTTACTTTATTCCAATAGTCATGATCGTGAGCTGTTGCACGCTCAAGAGCCATTTTAGTGTTTGAGAATGTTGTTCGGCCACCTTGATCATCTTGAGGAGCGCTTACACAATGAAAAATTTGAAATTCTGGCACTTGTGGGCGGTACATTCCATCCCAGTGTAATGGCACGTAATTGTGGTCAAAAATATGATCTTCAGGATTTTTTTGCTCGGTAAGTTCAAGCACTTTACCAAAAGGCCATAAGCCGATTTCACCCCAAAGAGCACAGTAATCAGAGAAAGTTTCGGCTGTGTTAAATGTGCTAAATCCTCTTAATACTATAAGCTGGTGACGATGAAAAAATTCTCGTAATTTATTGATGTCGACATTGCAAATGTCATCGTTTGAGTGATGTGGCTCCAGAAGTAATCCAAATGGATCTAGATGTGTCATTTTAAAATTCATTTCAATATCCTTTTACAACTTCGGTAGTAATTTTATTGAGCAAGTTGATAATGGCTTGGGAGCCCTTCAGAATCTTTTACAAGTTGAGCACTCAATTTTTCTGCTTCCCAGCGTTTCATGAGAACAAATCCTTGCGCAGTATTCACCACAACTCCATGCCAAGGAGTCATCCAACTTTCTGTACCGATAAATCGAATACCAAGCTTTTCCGCGCCACAAGTTTGAGGGTGTATGGACAAACGCACTGCGTTAGGAAAACGTTCTGCGATTAATTGACTCCATGCATTACTTCTACGGATAACTTCGTAGGCTCGAATTTTAGAATCTTTTTGAATTGCAGTGCGACTTTTGGTTTGACCAGGATATAATGAATCCTCAAACAAGAATCGAGTAATGCCGCAATACATGCGATGAGCTTCGGAATCTTCTAAATTTTCAGAATGCTTTCCACCTCTTCGCACTTTTGCTTGAAGAGCATCTAATGATTGTCCGTATTGCTCCATTAAATCGTTGCGCATTTGCAGGAACGTTTTTCCTTTACAAAAAATATCTAAATTAAATTTTGAAATATTTGTAAAATCTGAGTTTTCAATAATTTTATCTAACTCATTTTGATAGTTGGTGACGTCTTCTTCTTGCATTCCAACAATGTCTGAAAAAACACGACCGTCTGAGCATAAAATAATTTGCGCACCAGGTTCATAAAGTTCTTTAATTTTATGGCTTAGATCATTCAAAAATCGAAGAGCAAGTTTTTCGGCCATATCAGGCAATGGGCCTAGCACCTTTTCTAGATTAGGAGATTTTCCGGGAAAGGCAGGTAGCACAAATGTAATTGGTTTTTGCTGATTGATCGCAGACACAACCTTATGCATGTGTGGAGCAATACAGGCTGGGCAAGGTGATGAAGCGCATGAGATATCTGCACTCATTGTGCGCAAAAACTGCATGATGCTTCCTAATATATCCATAGCTAGTTTTGTGGCAATATCAGGCTTTTCTGAGGCTTGTTGGTTTTTTTTTAGATTTTTAGATTTTTCGTTATTTAAAAGATTATTTTTTTTACAAGTGTGCTCTATCTTTTTCATACTTCTCCTTCAATCGCCGCATATCATGAGAATGTCGCACGAGGATTTTGGGACCACATGTTTTGAGTGGTCTATAGGGTTAAGATAGCTTGTTTTTGATATTGAAAAAAATATATAAATGTTATTGTTGTTATAGGTAAAATATATGACAGCTCAAAGTTAAAAATCAAAAGTGATACGTACACGTGCGAAGAGTAAATAAACTATAGAAACAAAAAATTTGGTTAGTATATAATTAGTGGTGAGATTTTGTGCCTTTGACCATACTTAAAAAGCTTTTATAACGTTCTTCCGAAACTTCGCCGCGTTCGACTGCTGCTTTAATTTCACACTCAGCTTCTTGAGTGTGTGTACAAGAACGATATTTACATGTGTAAGGTTTAAATTCTTTAAAACAAGCTGTGAGTGTGCGCACATCATAAGATTCTACATCAAAAGCACGAATGCCCGGAGAATCAATCGCATAAGCGCCAATATTTAATTTTAAAAGGCTATTATAAGTTGTTGTATGGCGACCTTTATAAAAAATATCTGAATTTTCATCGACAATTTGTTCAATTTCAGGCTTCATTAAATTTACAATACTGCTTTTGCCAACACCTGAATGGCCAACTAAACCAATCATTTTGCCTTTTAACGATTCTTTTAAACTTTTTATATCCGCAGCAGTTGTTCTGGGTTTATAGGCACAAATTTCAAAAACAGGGTAATTAAGATCACGATAAATTTGTACGTATTTTGTATAACGCTCAATAAATGCTTTTTCAAAAGAGTTCATTTCTGACTCTTTTTTTGTGACTGCTTTTAAAAGATCAATTTTATTTAAGACAATAATAGCAGGTATGTTTTCTAGTTCTGCACGAACGAGCAATCTATCAATAAGCCCAAAACGCACTTCTGGTTTTAACACTGATGCTACAATTAAAATAACATCAATATTCGCAAATAAAACATGTTCCCAATCTGCATTTAAGGGATCTTTACGTGAAATTTGATTTTCTCTTGGCAAAGAGTGTTGAATCACACCACGAGGTAAATCTTCGTCTACTTCGCCTGCTTCATTAATGGCAACATCTCTGTCTGGTTCAAATGCAACACGATCTCCTACAACAACAAAGTTTCTTTCTGATTGTGCGCGTTGAAAATGTCTTTTCGCAATTGAGCAAAACCAAATTTTATCGGTTTCGCACAAACCAGATTCATCTTCTTCTGCAATAAACACATTCCGTTTATGAACTTCCAACACTCTTCCCAGTATCATATCGGTGGGCAGTGTTTTCACAATCCAATCATCTGTTATACGGCCACGAACCGAGCGTTTCCCTTTGCGCATTTTTTCTATGCGTGAGTAGTTCTCTACACTATCATTAAGATATTTTTTGCCTCGACTCATAAAAATAACCTATTTGGAAATGGAAAGTTGCGGTTCACATAAAAGCAGCACAGTTTTAGTTTTGCTTTTTATAGAAAGGCTTTGTTTTTGAGGAATTAAAATACAGTTTTGTGGAGAAATAGGTTTGTTGTTGATAAAACAATTGCCAGATATCACAAAAACAATTCTATAAAATGGTTTTGCCGTTGTGCGTATCTCTGCTTTTGCATTCATTGTCCAACGCTCAACTTTAAAGTCAATAAATTTACAAACGCGTTCTCTTAAAATTTTAGAAGATTGAGAAAGAATCTTAAGCTTTTGTTCTTTGAAAGGTTCCACTTTTATTTCATTAAAGGCGCGTTTTGTGTCCCAATGCGATTGGGTTAAAACTTTTTGCGCAAAGCTAATAATTAAACGCTCATAAACCGGAGTTTGAAACTCAATTACCTGCACACCATGTTGAAGCGCATGAGGAACTCGGGTGGGCACTGAAATGACATCACCAACATTTAATGATTTATAACCACAAAAATCATCCATTTCTTTTCTTAAAAAAGCTTCATTTTCAGATAAATTGAGATTAATTTTTTTGTTTTGATCGGTAAGCGCATCAATTTCTCGACGAACCGCTTCATATTTTAAAATACTTTTTAAAAAATCAGCTTTATAATTATCTGTATGATTTAAATAAAGTTTAAGTTTTTCAGGATTAATGCCAATTTTAATTTGACCAGGCAATTTTGAAAGAGCTGTAACGATATAAACTTCATTTTTTTCAAGGTGTGTTTCGTAATAAAGATCGCCTTTTACAGGCTCTGCAAGTGGATCAAGAATTTTGAGTAAAATAGGATCTTTTACGCCATGCTTTTTACCAAAAATAAGATTTGGAAAGGTACCTAAAATCCATGAAATAGGCACAATCTGCTTATTTAATTTAATATCTGAAACACCACGAGACTCGATGCCTGAATACCAAATTTCTTGACCCCATGGTTTTGGAATATGAATTGGTTTTAATTCTAAAAAATCTTGAATTGATGGTGAAGAAACAGAGTTGTTTGTAAAATGTAATAAAAATTTATTATGATTTGTTGATTGAAAGCACTCTTCACATTCTGCATAGGTGCTTAATTTTTGTATTGAGTTGTGCTGAAGGCAGGCTTTGGAAAGTTTTAGTTTTGTGTCTTTTTGTTTAAATAAAAATAACACCACTAAATTTTCAGTATGCTGAAGCCTTTTATGAGAAAGCGATAAATGTGCAATGACAATCATCTTTTTGATTTGAAATAAGCTTTTTTGAACCATGCGTTTTGCAATTTCAAGTGCTATGGCATCTGGTTCTTGTGTGCAATGAAATTCTAGAACAGGATGGCTATAATGGGGATCAAGAAGATGAACTTGGTGATTAAGCACTTGCATTAGGTTTTAAGCCTTTTGTTTTAAGATATGAAATTATCTTTAAAAAAGCAGGAAAGTCACCTGTGATTTTCACACGTTGTGTAATAAATGCGACTTTTGCTTTTATCGTTCCCAGCAGAAGGCGTTTTAAGGTGTTGCCATCTGTTTTAATTTGGCATCGTGCTGAATTTTCAATAATATCATTAATTTGATTCGTATGGATTGCAAAAGGGCATTTAGCATCAATTTCAACATCAAACTGATCAATGAGAAGTGTATCAAACGCAGGTTGAAAATTTTTTTCTGTTGGTTTTTTATTCAAAAAGACAGACCATGCGCCTTGTTCATCAACAAGCAAGATAAAAAGAGGCAAACCATCTATAATAAATAGATAATCACCTTTTATTGAGTCTCGTGCAAATTGAGGCATCGCCAGCATTTCATCACAAACTCGTGTTTTAAATTGCAGGCATAAGTTTAAAAGAGTATGGTCCATACTTTAACTCTATCAGCAAAGAATTCGCGTGAAAAGGCTTAAATATTGATGAATATGAGAACCCTACTTCTTCTTGTGCTCCTACCTTTTTTTACCGCATGCCAAACCACCAACATCAGTGGTATTAACTCTTTAGAAGCGCAAAAATATCAGGCTATTATTAATCACTCCTGTTTTTTTGAAGGAAAAGGGAGCTTTGCCGCTAATGTGGCTTCTTCTCAGCTTCCTACTGTTACTTGGGAAGGAAAATGGAACCATCATTACGGAACACTTCAAACACAGTTAGTCGATCCAACGGGGCGTGTGCTTCAAAGAAACCCTTTTACTGATATCGAAGAAAAGTTTGGTGCCAAAGGTTTGCGTCGTATTATGTGCGGGCAAACTGCATTTCAAAATTCGATTAAAATCGAAAATCATAATATTAAAGTTAGAAGTTATATCAAAAGCATTCCACAAAATAATAATGAAACGATACTTGAAACAATGAGCGAATTTTATTACGGATTATTTGCGCAAAAAAGCAAAATTACATTGACCTGGAAGGGGCTCATCAAAGACGGAAAAATGACTCCTCTCTTTATGCAATTTGGTTCTATTGATGAAAAAGTTTCTATAGATTTTTTAGATTATGAGTAAAACTGCTATGACAACACAACGAATTGAAACAGATAGTATGGGCAAAATTTCAGTAAGCGCAGATGCTTATTGGGGGGCTCAAACAGAGCGTAGCTCTCAAAACTTCAAAATAAGTGGTGAGCGCTTTCCGCGTCTTTTTATCAAAGCATATGGCCTCATGAAAAAGGCGGCAGCCTATGTAAATGCAGAGCTTAATGAAATTGATTTTAACAAGCTTTCTACTATTTCAAACGCTTGCGATGAAGTTATTGAAGGAAAACTCGATCAGCACTTTCCACTTGTTGTTTGGCAAACAGGTTCTGGCACACAAACAAACATGAATTTTAATGAAGTTATTTCGAATCGTGCGATTGAAATGCTTGGTGGTGAAATGGGAAGTAAAACTCCTATTCATCCAAATGATGATGTAAATCGTGGACAAAGCACAAATGATAGTTTTCCAACTGCAATGAATGTTGCCGCTGCACTTGCAGTAAACGAATCATTGTTACCGCAAATCAAATCGCTCATTGACACATTAGATAAAAAATCAGCAGAATTTTCTGATGTTATTAAAATTGGTCGTACCCACTTACAAGATGCAACACCATTAACATTTGGGCAAGAAATGAGTGGTTGGTCTGCACAACTTAAAATGTGTATGGCTCAACTTGAAAGTATTATGCCTTATGTGTATGAACTTGCAGCAGGTGGTACTGCAGTTGGTACAGGTTTAAATTCACATAAAGATTATGCAGTAAAAATTGCAAATAAATTAAAAGAATTTACTGGAGTGCCCTTTTTCACTGCGCCCAATAAATTTCAAGCGCTTGCAGGGCAAGAAGCTCTTTGTACCCTTTCAGGTGTTTTAAACACGCTTGCTACATCACTTATGAAAATTGCAAATGATGTGCGTTGGCTTGCAAGTGGCCCTCGTTCCGGTCTTGGTGAGCTTTCTATTCCTGAAAATGAGCCAGGCAGTTCTATTATGCCTGGTAAAGTAAACCCTACTCAGTGTGAAGCAATCACAATGGCTTGTGCACAAGTGATGGGAAATCATACAACCGTTACGGTTTCTTCAAGCCAAGGTAATTTTGAACTAAATGTTTATAAACCTGTTATTATTTATAATATTTTATTTTCTGTCCGTTTGCTTGCCGATGGTATGGCAAGTTTTAATGAACACTGTGTGAGTGGGCTGAAAGTAAATTATGAACGTGTACAAGAATTATTAGATAAATCTTTAATGCTTGTTACAGCTTTAAACACCCATATTGGGTATGATAAGGCAGCTGCAATTGCCAAAAAAGCACATAAAGAAGGCACAACGCTTCGTGAAGCTGCGTTAAGTTTAAATTTTCTAACAGCAGAGCAATTCGATGAATGGGTGAAGCCAGAAAATATGATTGCACCACATAAATAATCTTAAAAGATTAAAAAATATTTTACCTACATTCTCTGTATTTTTAAGGAAACCATATGTCTCAATATCAATCTTTAGAAGAGTTAAAATCATTACTCGAAAAAGAAAATAATGAGTTCAAAACTTCTCTTGCCTCAGAATTGTCACAGTATTCTGAAAATCAAGTGGAAGAACTCAGGCTTCGATTTTCTGGTAAAAAATCTCCCTTGCAAGACTTTTTAAAATCTTTAAAAAATATTGAGGGCAGTCAGCGCAAAGAAGCTGGTGCGCTTATTAATTCATTAAAAAAAACAATTGAAAATGAACTTAATGAATTTTTAATTCGTTTTCAGGATTATTTTGAACAAGAAAAACTTCAAAACGAATCTGTTGATATCACATTACCCTATGCACCTAATCCTGTAGGGGCACGGCATCCTGTTTCTATTGTGATGAATGCACTTCTTGAACCCTTTAAACGAATGGGCTTTTCTGTTGTGGATGGCCCTCAAATAGATTCTGATTTTTATAATTTTGAAGCTTTAAACATCCCTAAAGATCACCCTAGTCGTGATATGCAAGATACTTTTTTTATTTCATCAGAATGGGTTTTGCGTACACATACAAGTAATGTGCAAATTCATGCTTTAAAAGAACGTGAACTGCCTTTGCGCATTGTTTGTCCAGGAGTCGTGTATCGTAACGAACACGATCACACTCACTTACCAGCGTTTCGACAAATCGAATGTTTAGTTGTCGATAAGGGCATTCATATGGGTCATATGCGTCATATGATCAATGAAATGTTAAAAGTAGCTTTTGGGCGACCTGTCCAAACGCGTTTTCGTTCAAGCTATTTTCCATTCACAGAACCAAGTGCAGAAGTCGATATTCAATGTCAACAGTGTTTAGGACATGGTTGTCGTACATGTAAAAATACCGGTTGGTCCGAGCTTGGTGGTTGTGGCGTTGTGAATAAACAAGTTCTTCGTAATTGTGATATCGATCCAGAAATTTATAGTGGTATTGCATTAGGGTTTGGGCTTGAGCGTTTTGCAATGAGTCGTTTTGGCATTTCTGATCTTCGTTCACTTACACATGGTGTTTTATGCTAGCTAGTTTAAATTTTATAGAAAAGTTTGTTTCACTTCCTAAAAAAACGACAGAAGTGTGTGTTAATGGGAATATTTTAAAAGAAACTTTATTTGAAACAAAACAAATTGCGTCAATTCTAACCCAACAAGGCTTTGAAGTAGACGGTATTCAGTATTTTGGCGCAGAATTTCATTCTGTCGTTGTTGGTAAAATTGAAAAAATAGAAAAGCATCCAGACGCACAACGCCTTAATATTTGTTTTGTAAATGCAAAAGAAGAGTCATTGCGTCAAATTGTTTGTGGTGCATTAAATGTGCGTGAAGGAATGTATGTTGCAGTTGCATTGCCTGGAACAAAACTTCCCTCTAACCCTGCACAGCGTCCTGGCGAATACAAAGAAATCACTTTTGAAATAAAATCATCTACTATTCGAAATGTCGAAAGTCATGGCATGCTTTGTGCACGCTCAGAACTAGGTCTTACAACCAATAGTGATGTTGATGGAGAAGGTATTTGGGATTTGGGTTCTGATGCTCAAGGTGGTGCTCAAGAAACCCATCTTGAAAATCATTTAGGCTATCCTGTATTTAGAACACTCGGTTTAGAAGACACTCTTTTAGATTTAAGCGTGACTCCAAATCGTCCCGATGTTTTGTGTCAACAAGGCGTAGCACGAGAACTTATTGCAGGTTTTTCCTATAAACAAATTCCATTTGAAGCCAAAAAATTTAGTGTTGCAGAATATTGTTCTCACACTGATTCGTTAGATGACTCAAAGTCTATTAGTGCAGATAAAATTATATTAGATGTAAAAGGCAATGCCCAAGCGCAATGTGGAGACATTTTGTTTGAAGCGTTTAATTATCTTAATGATAATGCTTTTTTTGTACTTCTTGAACTTACAGAAAAACAGAAACACACACCTGCATGGATGCGTAATCTACTTGAACCTTTAAATCTAAACTCGATTAATCTTGTTGTTGATATTTCGAATTTTATTCTTGTTGCTTATGGTCAGCCGAATCATGCTTTTGATTTAAATGCATTAGATGCAGATAATCCAACTCATAAAAAGCTTATGTTGCGTCATGCTCACTCACAAGAATTATTTACAGCATTAGATGGCAAAGAACGCATTTTGCACGAGGCAGATTGTATTGTAAGCGATTCTTCAAAACCACAAGCCCTTTTAGGTGTTGTTGGTGGAGAAAATGCAAAAATTACCGAAAAAACGACAAAAATTGTTCTTGAATTTGCCAATCCAAAACAAACAGCCGTAAGACATTCTGCGCGTCGGCATGCAAAACAAACTGTGGCAAGTTTTATGTTTGAAAAAGGAATCGATGTTGCTTCACGTTTTCAGGCTGCATCAGATTTTGTAGAACTTCTTTCTCATGGAATGGATCATAACTTAAAATATTGTACGAGTATCCATTCTAAAAATTTAGAACATGTCCCTGTTATTCAAGCAGAGTTTAAATACAAATCAATTCCACTTCGTGTTGCCGATCAAAAAAAGGTTTTAGGTACAGAGCTCATTCCCTTTTCTGAGCAACTCAGTATTTTAGAATCCCTTGGTTTTAAAACACAGTCTCAGTCTCAAACATTTGGTATTACAGATTCTGTTATGGTTTCTGTTCCAACATGGCGTGCTTCTGATGTGCAAGACACAGCAGATTTAATTGAAGAGTGTATTCGCGTTGTAGGAATTGATCATGTGCCTGCAATGCCAATGGACATTTCTGCAATTGTGAATCATGACGATGATCATCTTGCAAAAATTGAAACGCTTTGTAATCGTTTTTGCGCACTTGGTTATAATGAAACAATTGGTTTAAATTTTATGCGTGAAGATGATTACCAAAAATTAAACTTCACCTCTGCAGCCGCATTAGGCGTGCCAGTTAAAGTGCTCAATCCTGTCATAGGTGATGAGCCAATTATGCAAACGACACTGATTCCAGATCTTCTCCGAAAAGTAGAGCGTAACGTCAATTACGGTGTCAAAAGTGGACAATTATTTTGTTCCGCACGTACATTTACACAAGATCTAAAATCAGAACGCCCTATTGAAATCAATAAAATTGCAGGAGTTTGTTTTGGAGAAAAAGAATCTAAAACATGGCAAAATACTTCTGCCTTAAAACATTCACTGCATGATATTATGTCTCATATGAATAGCTTAGCAGAATCTTTGGAGCTAAAGGCAAAGTTTTCTGCTCTCCAAAATTCTCCGTATATGCTTTCTCTACATCCTAAAAAAGCAATTCAATTTTCTATAGCATTAGAGGATAATACAGATAAAATTGTAGGGTTTGGTGGAGAATTGCACCCTAAAGTAAAACGTAATTATGGGTGTGATGGGGTTGATGTTTATTTCTTTGAAATAAACCTTGATGAATTAGTGCAACTCACTAAAAAAACTCATAGTTTAAAGAAAACTCAAATGAGCCTGCCACGCTTTCCATTGATTTCTCGTGATTTCTCTTTTATCTTCAAAGAAAGCACCACATCAGCAGAAATCGAGCAATGTGTTAAATCGGAGTTAACAAAAGTTTTTGAAACTGAATTAAGCGCTTCATTAAAGCATATTCAGATATTTGATATTTATCGTGGCGAAGCTGTTTCACATGATAAAAAATCAGTTACATTCAAAATAATTGTAGAGCCACTTACACAAACGTTTACAGAGAAAGAGATTGCAACTCTTTCAAATAGCGTTCTTTCTGCAGTTGCCCGTTCTTTTTCAGCTGAACAAAGAGTTTAAGTTAGGGGTTTTATTATGTCCATTTTTTCAAATATAAATTTTCGAGAGCATGAACAAGTTGTTTACTGTCATGATCCATCCACAGGCTTAAAAGCAATTATTGCAGTTCATGATACAACATTGGGCCCAGCCCTTGGCGGAACTCGATTGTTGCCCTATGAAAATGAAGAAGAAGCGCTTAACGACGTTTTACGCTTAAGCCGTGGAATGACATATAAATCTGCATGCGCAGGTTTACATCTTGGTGGTGGTAAAGGTGTCATTATCGCAGATCCCACACAAAAATCAGAAGCATTTTTTCGTGCCTATGGGCGTTTTGTTCAATCTCTAAATGGCCGTTATATTACAGCTGAAGATATGAATATTAATGTTGCTGATATGGATCGTGTGCGCTTAGAAACTACTTATGTTACTGGTGTTTCTCCAACTCTTGGAGGCAGCGGAGACCCTAGTGTTTATACTGCTCTTGGAACTTTTTATAGTATTCGAACTGCTGTCAAGCACCGTTTAAAACAATCGCATTTACATGGTATTAAAATTGCAGTTCAAGGTGTAGGTGCTGTTGGTGGTTATTTGTGTCAACATTTATTTGATGAAGGTGCTATTTTATATGTTCAAGATATTTGTGAACAAAATGCACTAGACATGCAAAAAAAATATGGAGCAAAAATTGTTTCCGAAGAGGAACTTTTCAATCTTGATGTAGACGTTTATGCTCCGTGCGCGCGTGGGGCAACTTTAAATTCAGAAACAATTCCTCGTCTTAAAGCAACAGTAATTGCTGGTTGTGCAAATAATCAGCTTGAATGTGAAGTGTCACACGGCAACATGTTAAAAGAACATAATATTCTTTATGCGCCAGATTATGTTGTGAATGCAGGTGGAATTATTAATGTTGCAAACGAACTTGAAGGCTATAATAAAGAAAAAGTAGAACATGAAGTTGCAAAAATTTCTGAAACATTAAGTACAATTTTTGTAGATGCAGAAGCAAAAAACATCACTACACAAGCAGCAGCAGATATGTTTGCAGAAAAACGTATAAAAAGTGTTCGCGAGTTAAAAACGTTAACGACAAAAAATCAATCTTATTATAGTACATTAAAATAAACATTTAACTGCTTTGTTAAATTTCAAGGCATAATATATGGAGATTTTATGTACTTTCCTCGGTTTTTTAAAACTTTATTTGTGTTTTTTAGTTTATTGTTTTCTGTATTTGTAAGTGCAAATACCTTAAAAATGAATACTACGCATGCGGGCTTAGATACGGCCTGGAAAAATCGTCATTCTTCTACGGCACGATCTGAAATTATTGCTTATATCCAAACGAATCCTATTATTCCTGATGATTTTGAATCTGCATGGAAATTAGCGCGATTAGTGTATTTTGTTGGCAACTTTGATGTTCCTAAGTCCCTTAAGAAAAAAGAGCTTATGCAAATTTTTCAGGTTGGTTATGAAGCGGCAGAAATTGCACAAGAACTGAAACCGAATAAAGTCGAAGGTTATTATTGGTATGCAATTAATCTTGGAAAATACAGTTTAACCAAAGGAAAATTTGCAGCACTTGGCAGTGCAAAAGAAGGACGAGATGCACTGTTGAAAGCAGCAGAACTCGATCCTACTTATCATTGGGCTGGGCCATACAGAATTTTGGGAAAATATTATGCTGAAGTGCCAAGTAGTATTTCTTTTGGTGACAAAAAGATTGCTGAAGAATATTATAAGAAATCAATAGAACTAGCACCAGAGTTTCGTTTAAACACAATGTACTTAGCAAAACTTGTGAAAGATAAAAAAGAAAAAAAGGCTTTATTTGAAGCTGCCGAAAGTAAAAAAGATATTGATGGTGTAACTGAAGAAAGTGTTTATAAAATGATACTTTCAAAAGACATGAAAAAATTTAAATAATTTTAAATTTGCTTCACCCCGCCCTTTGCGTAGCGCCCCCAATTTTCCAAATAACGCTAATCTTGCACGCGTTATTTGGAAAATTGGGGGCGCTACGCAAAGGGCTCCTCTTAAATTCAATTCTTATTCTCGACAAAAGATTGAGTTCGAATGTAAGAAAATACTACAGTATTTTTTATATATAGTTTGTTTCTATGACAATCATAAGAATTTGAAATTTTACAAAGACTGAATTTAAACCTAGTTATAATTATACATTTTTAAATGAAAGGATTTGTATATGAAAAAGTATTTTTTTATTCTATCGAGTTTGGCAGTTTTTTCAGCAAGTAATTATTTACACGCATCTACTTCTGATTCTTTACCTAAAGATATTGTTTGTAGCTATTATGCTGAGCATGGTTTTGGTCCCAGTAGTATCAAGCAAACTTTATCTTTCAAAGACATGATTAATCAAAAAGAAACAGAGTTGATATTTCCTGATTATCCTGAATCAGCAAAAGTGCGTTTTGTTAGCCCAGACCAAAATCCGGAACATTTCTACGCTGTTCTGAGCATTTATAAAAATTATGCCCCAGACGGTGGAGCAGATATTAAGACATGGCGTTTTGATTTAGATACGTTAATTATAAATAGTCATCGTCAAAAGATTGCATTTGACCTTTATGGTCAAACACGTGCGCTAACATGTGACTTTTTAAATTGGGGTAGTAATCATTCAGATTAAAATAATTTGTAATAAGCATTGAATAAGTTAATCTCCAAATTTGATTGATCAATAAAATTTGGAGATTACTTTTTTTTGATATTGGAATTTTTATTTGGTTTTAAAGTAAAAGGTACCACCTCAGTCTTTGACCCCGCATATTTTTATTGCAGGATCTTATACTCTTGCATAAACAGCTAACGCAATTTTCCGTTGTTCTGAGTGATGCACGATTGGTGCAGGATAATTTTTAGGCCGTACAGCATCACTTGGTTCATGTATTTCTTTGTTAGCAAGTCCTTTGAGTTCTGGAACATACTTTCGAATGTACTCGCCAGTTGGATCGAATTTTTTACTTTGTAAAGTAGGATTAAAGATTCGAAAATAGGGTTGAGGATCACATCCTGTAGAAGCGGCCCATTGCCATCCACCGTTATTCGCAGCAATATCGCCGTCGAGTAGGTTTTGCATAAACCACTTTTCACCCCAGCGCCAATCGATTAAAAGATCTTTTGTTAAAAACGAAGCAACAATCATGCGCACACGATTGTGCATGAGGCCTGTTTTGAGAAGTTCACGCATTCCTGCATCGACTATTGGAAATCCTGTTTTGCCTTCTTTCCACGCTTTGAAATAGGTTTTGTTATTATCCCATTTAATTTTATCATATTTTTTATGAAACGATTCTGTTTCTACGCGCGGGTCATGCGCTAAAATATGATAATAAAACTCACGCCAAATAAGCTCTTTTGTAAATTGAGAATTCAGATCTGGTTTTAACAATTCAAAAATCAGCGCAGTGCTTATTGTTCCATTTTTTAAATAAATCGAAAGTTTAGATGTGCCTTCTAATTCAGGGTAATTGCGATTATTGTCATAATTTTTTAATTTCATTTTGAACGCTAGAATTTGTTTATAAGCATGCTCAAAACCAACTTCAGGTAACGGCACAGTGATATGAGGTTCGTTTTTTGCAATAAAAGAATCGAGTTGATCCTCGAATTTTTTTGAGGTTTGAAGAAAATCTTTCCACTTTAAGGAAAATATTTTTTTATCAAGAGATTTTAAAAGTGTAGTTGAAAATTGAATTCTTTGTTGAACAGTTTCTTTTGCAAAAGCAGAAAGCCAGGTTCTACAAAATGGAGAGTAAATTTGATAATAGCCTCCATCTATTTTTTGAATTTCTCGAGGCTCAAGAATAAGATGGTCTCTTGCGCTAATCACTTCAATATCTTCATAAGCAGAAAGCACTTCTAATATTGTTTTATCGCGTTTAAGGGCAAACGGTTCGTAATCACGATTGTATGAAATCGTTTTTGGCATTCCATATTTGCCTTTACCTAATTCGTTCAATAAATCCAGAAATCCTTTTTCAGGTAAAGTATCTAAAATCAGTAAATCACCACCCATTTTTTTGAGATCAGATTTTAAAGACTTTAATGTGTTTAAAAATAGGCCAAATCGATTGTGCGAAAAATCTTTTCTAGAAAGAAACGAAGAATCAAAAAAGAAAATTCCAAGCACATTTCCGTTATTAAGTTTTACATTATGAAGGAGTGCTGGATTCCCTACAATTCTTAAATCTCTGCGAAACCAATGTATGCCATATTCTTTTTGCATAATTACTAATCTCTTTCTTTGCAGGCGTAATATCTTCATCACAAATGTTCTAAAATATGAATTGAAATGTTAGTTTAATGTCTATAAATTTTTAAGGAATGAATCTAGTTTTTCAATTTATTTTTTCCAAGGTGTTTTATGAAGCCCGTTGAATCTTATCTGCCGACTCATTATTGGCTTATGAAAACAGAACCAAATGCGTTTTCTTTTGAAGATCTGTTGCGTAACAAACAAGATTTTTGGGATGGTGTGCGTAATTATCAAGCACGCAATTTTATGCGCGATCATATGCATGTTGGCGATAAAGTTCTTTTCTATCACTCCAATGCAAATCCGTCTGGAATTGCAGGATTCTGTGAAGTTGTAAAAGCGGCTTCACCAGATCCTACAGCGCTTGATTCTAATTCTAAATATTACGATCCTAAATCGACAAAAGAAAAAAATCGTTGGTGTGCAGTCACGGTTGGAAAACCTAAGAAAATTGCAAAACTTTTGGCATTAAACGATTTGCGTAACGATCCTATTACGGCAAAAATGCTTGTTTTACAACGCGGACAACGTCTTTCTATTATGCCTGTTTCCAAAGAAGAGTGGGACGCTGTGTGTACAATACTTGAAAAATATGTAAAAAATTAATCAGTGTCATGAAGACACTCAAAAGAATGGAATAAAAATGTCAAATTGTGTTTATATCCTTTCAGCCAAAAGAACTCCTGTCGGTAAATTTCAAGGTTCCCTTAAATCTGTGCCTGCAACAAAACTTGGCTCTATTGTGATTGAAGCTGCCGTAAAAGCCAGCCAAGTCGATAAATCTCATATTGATGAATGTCTTATGGGTCATGTTTTAACAGCCGGATGCGGCCAAGCTCCTGCACGCCAAGCAATGATTGGAGCAGGGCTTGCAAACCATATACGTGCTTTAACAGTAGGAAAAGTATGTGGAAGTGGTTTAAAATCTGTTGCACTTGGGGCGTCGTCTATTTTATTGAATCATGCGCGAGTCGTTGTGTGTGGTGGTCAAGAAAACATGAGTCAAGCACCCTATTTATTGCCAGGTGCGCGTGATGGTTACCGTGCTGGTCATAAAGAGTGTCTCGATTCTATGATCCATGACGGCCTTTGGGATCCTTACAATCAACTTCATATGGGCAGTTGTGGCGAAGCATGTGCAAAAGAATGTGAAATTTCGCGTGAACAACAAGATGCATTTGCACAAGAAAGTTACGAAAAATCCATAAGTGCTATCGAAAATAATGAATTCAATTCTCAAATCGTTCCAGTTGAAGTTACACAAGGGAAAAAAACATTTGTTTTTGATAAAGATGAAGAACCGTTTTCGGCAGATTTATCTAAACTAAAAAACTTGCGTCCTGCATTTGATAAAGAAGGCACAATTACAGCTGGTAATGCTTCTAAACTTAATGATGGCGCTGCAGCTGTTGTTTTAGCAAGTAAAGAGTATGTTCAAGACCATCACTTAAAGCCTCTTGCAAAAATTGTTTCTTTTGGCGAGTTTGCTCAAGAGCCAAAAATGTTTACAACTGCCCCTATTGGTGCCATGAATGTTGCACTTAAACGTGCAAATTTATCTATAAACGATATCGATTTGTTTGAAATTAATGAAGCGTTTGCTGTAGTTACACTTGCTGCAATCAAAAAACTGAATTTAGATCCAACTCGTGTTAATATCAATGGCGGTGCCTGTGCAATAGGACATCCTATTGGTGCGAGTGGTGCACGTATTTTAACAACACTTTTATATGCTTTGCAGGCCAAAAAGAAAAAATATGGTCTTGCTACTTTGTGTATAGGAGGCGGCGAGGGAATAGCAATGATAGTAGAGAATCTCTCTATATGACAATAAAGTTAATCAATGAATTTTTAGTTGGGATTCGAGGCAATAAAAAATTAACACAGCTTGCTCAGCATTCTGAAGACCGCATTCGCGCACTTTCTGCTCCAGACTATATCGATCCAGATGCATCAGACGAACCTGTTTATTCAACTTCTAGTGGTACATTGCTTGATAAATGGCAATATGATGCACTTACTTCACTTTTAAATGGCAATCATGTTATTATTGATGCGCCTACTTCAGCAGGTAAAACAAGAGTTATTGAAGCAATACTCGATTACCAACTCAAAAAAGAAGTGCGTTTAATTTACACAAGTCCAATCAAAAGTTTGAGTAATGATAAATATCGCGAATTTTGTGAAAAGTATGGTTCACATAATGTAGGAATTAATACAGGTGATTATAAAGAAAATTTAGGCGCGCCTATTATTTTAGCAACGCTTGAAACTTACCGTAATAGTTTGCTTGGCATTGAACCTAATATTTCTCGGCACCTTGTTGTGTACGATGAATATCATTTTATGCAAGATGAAAGTCGTGGAAGTGCATGGGAAGAGTCTTTAATTTTAACTCCTCCTGGTAGTCAGCTTATTTTGCTTTCAGCAAGTGTGCCAAACTGCGATGAATTTGCAGAGTGGATTACAGATCTCACAAAAATTCAAACTGATGTTATCCGTGTTAAAAAACGTCCTGTTCCTCTTGCACATGCTATTCATACAAAGTTTGGTTTTATTCTTTCGGATTATTTAAATCTTACAAAAAATGAAACTGATAAGCTTGTACAAAAATTAAAGCAGCATAAAAAACCATTTTCAAAAGCGCGAGTTCAAGAAGAGTATCAAGAAGTTTGTCATCCAATCAAAGACGCCTTAACTTTAGAAATGGGTCCTATTGTTGTTTATGCAGCACGGCGTGGAGATACCGAAAATATTGCGGTTAAAATTTCTGGTCAGTTAAGAGTTTGGGATGCAAGAGCTCGTAAAAAGCTTGAAGACAGAATTTCAACTTTAAATGGTTGGTCGTACGTTCCCGAAAAATTACGTAAAATGCTACTTCGCACAGGTGTTGCTTACCATCATAGTGGTATTATTTTACCTGGCCGGGTGAGTATTGAAACACTTTTAAAAGAAGGTTATTTGCGTATTTGTGTTGGTACAATGGGCATTAGTATGGGTGTAAACTTTGCGGTAAGAAGTGCCCTTATTTTTGATCAAACGCGTCCTGGTGAGGGCGGCCAGATGGTTTATTCAAATACTGAAATTATGCAAATGCTTGGTCGTGCAGGCCGCCGTGGTTTTGATCAAAATGGATTTTCTCTTTGGCTCAATCTTGGTAGATATGCATTACAACATCCACGTGAAAGAGAAGATTGTCGCAGTGCGTTAAAAATTGATCCTGTTACTGTATTAGGTATTTTAGGCCATAATCCTAATGTAAAATACCTGAATAATTTTTATAAAAAATCTTTTTTCATCAAAAGCCTCTCTCATCACGCACAGCAATCAATTAAAAATGATTTGCGTGGCATTTTGTCGCATCTTGAAAAAATAGATGCTCTTAAAAATGAAGAACCAACAGAATTTGGTAATTTAGCTAGGCATTTTCCGCAAGCGGGTGGGTTAATTATGGCTTCACTCATTGCAGACAATCGTTTTACATCTAAAACATTCGATCAATATGTTCAATTATGTGGATGTTTTTGTTCATCACATTTTAAAGAAATTTCAAGAGAACATGCTAATTTAAAATTCATCCGTTCTCAAAATATGTTTGAACTCATCGATGAATATTATCCAAAAAAACTTTTCAATGAACTCTACGACGAAGTCCGTCGATTTGATTATCATTCAAGAAGTACAAGCAATACATTGGTGTTTCGTGAATTTAATATGGGTGCGGTTTCGATTATTAATCATTGGCTCAATCCCAAAACAACATGGGAAGAATTAGTGGCAACCCATGGGAGTAAGTTTTTTTCAGATGGCGATTGTATGAATGTCCTTTTTAGATTTGCGACATTTTTACAAAGTCTCATGCGTCTTGAACATCTTGAAGATGGTGCGCTTGCTGCTAAAGCGCGAGCAACCTGGAAAATTCTTATGCGTGATCCTTTAGATGCTCGTTTGCATTTATCTTAAATATGTCAATCAAAAGTTAAGAATTCGAGACGATACGGACACGTAAAAAGAGTCAATAAGCTTTGTGTTGGCATTAAATATATCACGGGCTCAAATTTCAGAGCGCCATTCTTAGTTAAGTGTACAGGTATAACGTGTTGCTATAAATCCCCATACTATATTTTCAAAATAGATATCACCTTCTGCGTTATATTGAAAATGTTCTTGAGGCTCGTCAGTTTCTGCTCTTACGCAATCCAGAGTTGTTTTTAAGCCGTTTTCTTGATTACAAACGAAAAGTGTTTGTTCCGTTTGTGTGCCATGAAATTCAACTGGATAAAAGACTTTTGCAGATGCATAAGTATCATCGACCACAACACTTAAAGTATCCTTATGATTTTCTTTAAGTCTTTCTAATATTTCGGCGTTTTCCATCTCCATGTAAACTTTCGTTTCATCATCCATATTTTCAGACATATAATCAGGGAGTTGTATTTTCGGCTGTGAACAGGAAAAATTTAATTCTTGTGCAGAAGCACTGTTTAGAAATAAAAAAGAGATGAGAGAAACTTTTAAACACAATTTTTTCATTGAAATTTCCTTATAAAATAAAAAATGTAAATGAACTAAAACTCTAAAAAAATAAATTTGTCAATTATAATTCAGTATTTTAGTGTATTCATTTATGCATGATAGCGAGTAAAGTGAATTTTGAAACATCTGAAAATTGTTCCTAGTCTTGAACGTATATGATCTGTTATCATTTTCTTAACATATTTTCACAAAGACAATATTTACTCATAGCTGTTTCTGAGGAAAAGAATCATGTCAATTTTATCTAATAGAGTGATTGGTGCCTTGATGCTCATAGTAGGGACATCAATTGGTGCTGGTATGTTTGCTTTGCCCATTGCCTGTTCTGGAGTGGGATTTTTAACGTCTAGTTTTTTAATTGTGCTTTGCTGGATTGTTATGCTTGCAGGAGCTTTATTGATTCTTGAAGTAAATTTATGGCTTCCTAAAGGCAGTAATATGGTTTCTATGGCAGAAAAAACACTTGGTATTCCAGGAAAAATAGCGACATGGATCATTTATACTCTTCTGCTTTATACTCTAATGTCTGCCTATATTTCCGGTGGTAGTGATGTCTTACAATCCTTGTTGGGTCTTATTGGTTTTTCAATTTCAAGTACTTTCAGTACTGCAATTTTTACATTTATTTTTGCAACGATTGTATACCAGGGCATAAAAGTCGTTGAGTCAATTAACACTCCTCTTATGTTTGCAAAGATTTTAATTTATCTTTTATTGGTGATTTTTATTGCGCCATATATAAAAATTGACTTTCTTAAAGTAGCCGGAGAGCTTACTTATCTTTCCTCTGCTTTATTGCTTTTAGTCACTTCTTTTGGGTTTGCGGTTCTAATCCCAAGTTTACGTGAGCAATTTAATGACAATGTAAAACTTTTAAGAAATGTGATTTGTATTGGTTCGTTATTTCCATTGATTTTTTATCTCATGTGGAATGCGGTTATCATGGGAGTTATTCCACGTGCTGGAACTGAGGGGTTATTTGTGTTAAATCAAAGCACTCATGCAACCACTGAGCTCACAAAAGACTTAACTCTTATGCTTGGTAATTCACGTATTATCGATTTGTTTAGAGGGTTTAGTGCGATTGGCATGTTAACAGCATTCTTAGGTGTTTCTCTTTGTTTATTCGATTTTTTAGCAGACAGTTTAAAAGCACAAAAACAAGGAAAATCTGGATTTCTTTTGTTAATAACTTGTTTTCTTCCTCCTTTTTTTATTGTTCTCCTTTATCCTGGTGCCTACATTAAAGCACTTAGCTATGCTGGAATTTTAGTTGTGTTACTTTTGATTTTCTTGCCCACTATTATGGCCTATTTTGGTCGTTACAAGCATCATTTAAAAAGTGTAGAATTTAAAGTGCCTGGTAATAAACTTACACTTTTTGCAATGTTCATTTCGACGTGTGTTTTTTTAGCATTGATTTTTTAAAAAAATATTTTATTTATTAGATTTGAAATTCTGCGCTGAATGATTACTGGTATGCTTAGTTCCAGTCTAATCCAAATCCTGTTTGGTATTCTGTCACTCGTGTTTCAAAGAAATTTTTCTCTTTTGGCAGATCCATAATTTCATTCATCCATGGGAATGGAGTTTCTTTTTCACCGTATAATGCGTCTAGACTAATACTTTCAAGACGTCTGTCTGCAATGTAGCGAATGTATTTGGCAAATTGGACACGAGATAAGCCCGTTATATCGTTTGGTAAAGCCTCTGCAACAAATGCATCTTCAAGAGAAACAACATGAGCAATATTTTGGCGAATTTCTTCTTGAAGTTCGGCGGTCCAAATATCATCATTTTCTTCAATATATTGATTAATTAATTGAGTTCCAAAACGACAATGTAAGCTTTCATCACGTACAATATATTCAAGCTGTTCTGCCGTGCCAACAAGAAGATTGCGACGTTTGAAGTTTAAAAGAAGCACAAATGCACTGTAAAATTGCATGCCTTCCATACCTAAATAATATGCGCATAAATTTTTTAAGAAAAGTGCTCTGTTTTCAGTAGACTTCACATCAAAATCTTCTCTTAATACACCATCCATAAACTGTTGTTGAAAATCGTGTTTTTCTTTAATCGTACCTTGCTTTTTGAACTCACTAAACACTTCTTGTTGATCCATAGATAAGGATTCAACAATGTGTGCATAACTCCAAGAATGAATACTCTCTTGAAAAGCTTGTGCAGTTAAATACTGACGGCATTCTGGATTCGTAATATTTTTATAAATGGCCATAATAATATTATCGCCAACAAGGAGATCTGTATTTGCAAAAAAACTTAAGATTTTTTGAATTAAATGGCGTTCATCATTCGTAAGGTAATCTTTGCCTTTCCATTGAACAATATCAGATGCCATAGAAACTTCTTGTGGAAGCCAATGGTTTTTACAAAGATTTTTAAATTCTTCCCAAGCCCATGGGTATTTAAAGGGCATCAGTTGGGGTTTTACTTCATTAATAAGCATAATATTCTCCTGAGATTTAATTTTATAAGAGAGAAACTTTAAAGAATGGAAAGGGTGTCAGTTTAAATTTACTGACACGATTCACAATCTGGATTCTCTATTGAGCACGCTTGTGGTTCTGCGACTTTACTTGTACCTAAGCTGGATTTTTCCACCGCACTAGCAGCTTTTGTACGTAAGTAATATGTGGTTTTTAGACCCGAATGCCATGCATAGCGGTACATTGAATCTAATTTTTTTCCACTTGGCGCTGAAAGATAAAGATTTAAGCTTTGTGATTGATCTAAGTAAACTTGTCTTAATGCTGCACAACGAATAAGTTGTTCGGCTTCAAGATCAAAGGCAGTTTGATAAAGTTCTTTTAACTCTTCTGGTACATTTAAATTTGTTAAACATCCATCGGCACGTTTCAACTCTTGAATAAAAGTGGGTGTCCAAAGTCTTAGTGCTTTTAAATCGTCGGCTAAATATTGGTTGATGACCATATAATCACCGCCCATATTACTTTTCACATATAAGTTTTTATACGTTGGTTCAATCGACTGTGTACAGTTTGAAATATTAGAAATAGTTGCCGTTGGTGCAATTGCTAAACAAAGACTATTGCGCATTCCAGATTTAACTTTTGTACGAAGAGCATCCCAATCTAAATCAGCTGCCATCTCATCTTTTTCAAGCAGATATTCACAGTTTTCTGGAACTAGAGGTGTCTCAACATGAGCTCCCATATTTTTGACAGTATCAAGTGGCACTTGACCTTTAGACCATAACGAACCTTCATAAGAACTGTACGAACCGCGTTCTTGCGCAATATCAGCGGACGCTTCGATTGCATAATAGCTTACATACTCAGCAATTTTAGAAGAAAGATACATTGCTTCTGGTTTTGAATAAGGCACTTTCTTCATATAAAGCACATCTTGAAAGCCCATCATGCCAAGACCAACAGGGCGGTGACGGTGATTAGATGTTTTAGCTGATCCGATTGGATAAAAGTTTTCATCAATCACATTATCAAGCATACGCATTGCAGTTTTAAGGGTTTTCTTAAGAGTTGCGTGTGGATTTTCAGTTTGGAAAATCATTTTTAGATTTACTGAACCAAGGTTACACACAGCTGTTTCTTCTTTGCTCGTATTCAGAGTAATTTCAGTACATAAATTACTGCTATGCACAACACCTTGGTGTTGTTGAGGGCTACGAAGATTACAAGGATCTTTGAATGTAAGCCATGGATGACCTGTTTCAAAAACCATTGTTAAAAGTTTACGCCATAATCCCACAGCTGAAATAGTACGGTAATTTTCAATTTTACCTTCTTTAGCTTGTTGCTCATACTTTTCGTACAACTTACGGAAATCTTCTCCATACGCATCATGAAGGCCAGGTGCCTCTGATGGGCAGAAGAGTGTCCAGTCAGCATTTTGTTCAACACGCTCAAGAAACAGATCATTAAGCCAGCTCGCTGTATTCATGTCGTGTGTACGGCGACGTTCATCACCTGTATTTTTACGAAGTTCAAGAAAATCTTCAATATCCAGATGCCAAACTTCTAAGTAAGCACACACAGCACCTTTACGTTTGCCACCTTGGTTTACAGCAATTGTAGATGAATCTTGTACTTTCACAAAAGGAATCACACCTTGAGAGCGGCCGTTTGTGCCTTTAATCCAACTCCCACTACCACGAATAGGCGTCCAGTCGTTTCCAAGGCCACCAGCATATTTGGAGAGCATTGCATTGTCTGCATATTGGCGATAAATATCATGCAAATCATCGCTAACTGTCGTTAAAAAACAAGAAGACATTTGTGGATGGTTGGTGCCAGAGTTAAATAATGTTGGTGTACTTGGTACATAATGCAAAGAAGAAATTGTTTCATAAAATTGAGCGGCGTATTTTGTTGCTTCTGCAGCATCTTTTTCTGCTAAAGCAACACCCATTGCAACGCGCATCCAAAAATGCTGATATGTTTCGTAACGTTTGCTTTTAGAATGCAACAAATAGCGATCATAAAGAGTGTGTGCACCAAGATAATCAAATAAGTAATTTCTTGAATGGTCAATTTTTGAGTTTAAAAATTCTAAATCGAGCTCTTTTAAACGTGGAGTTAAATGCCCTGCTTCAATTCCATAATCAACATATTGATTTAGTGTTGGGTATGTTTTTTCCGACTCAGCCAAACTTGAGCGTGTGCTTGGTAAATTTAAAGATTGCATAACCTCTAAACGTAGCTCTTCGCATAATAAAGCAGCTGCAAGGTAAGAATATTCGCGGCCTTGTTCAATTAAAGGGCGAATTTCCAAAATAATATTTTGAATTTGAGAAGAGAAATCTATGTTCGAAAAATAGAGTTCTTTAAAGTTCACTTGTGGGTGAAATGGTGTAAAATCTTGAGAAAAATTAAGGTTCACGATGTTTTCACTTCCTATACTAGAGTGTATATATAGTGTTACATACTAGATCTACACACTGTCAATAGCGTGTGCGTCGAAAAAATGTCAGAAGTAAGACTTATGAAGCGTTTTGTATAATAAGTATTTTTACGAAAAATTTTTAAAAATTCGGCAAGTTTTTTTGATGAACAAAAATATCTTTAAGAGCATTTGAAGAGCTGCTTACAAATTTTTCAGTGAAGATATCTGAAAATGGTTTAATATCAGCATAGTAAAAAACATTTGGTACATTTTTTGTATTAGCAAGTTTACCAATTTCATTTTTTGCAGATTCTTTTGATCCAACAGCATCGATTAAATTTAAATTTTTAGCTTGTGGAGCTAAAACGACTCGTCCATCAGACATAAATTGTAAATCTTTGTAAGTAAGTGCAGGACGTGCTTTTCGAACATCTTCAACAAAAGTATCAAACATTTGAGTAATTAAATTATTTAAATAAGATTTATCCTCTGGGGTCATTTGACGTAAAGGCGATCCGGCATCTTTCAGTTTACCTGTTTTAATTGTAACAGGTTCTACTTTTAAGAATTTAAGTAACTCATCGACTTCAAAGCTTTGCATGATGACACCAATACTGCCAATAATTGAGCCACGGCTGGCTACAATCTTTGAAGCTGGGGCAATTGTGTAATAAGCACCGCTTGCAGCCATAGTACGGACAAAGGCAACAATAGGTTTCACTTTAGCAACTTCGGCAACAGCATCGTAAAGATCTTGACTTGGAACAACAACACCACCGGGGCTATTGACTTCAAGTAGAATGCCAATTGCATTTGGATCTTTTTGAGCGTAGCGCAGTTTACTGATAATAGAATCTGCAAAAGCACCAGTAATCGGCTCTTCAAATTTTATTCCAGCAATATAGGGTGTGTTTTTATTAGGGATTGCGAAAACAACATTATTATCTGAAAATGATGTCGATCGATTAGGAGTCACAGTCGATTGTACAGATTTAGTGATTGAGGATATACCAAAACCTACTAAAGCTGCACAACCTGTGAATGTGAAAATCGTGAGAGCGCCAACTGTCGCAAGTACGACTAAAAGAGTATGACGCACTGAACCTCTTGATCTGTGCGTCATGGATTATTTTTCCTTCGCGCGAGCAAATGCTTCAGCAAGACTGCTATTATTTTTCTTCTCATCTTCTCCGCTTAATGCGTTTTGGATGATTTTAGTGTGAGTATCGCTTAAGCCACGACTAACTGCTTTTTCAGATAAGTCGAAACGACGTTCTTCTGTGCTTGAACGAAGAACAACAAACTCAACTTCTTTATCTTCTGGATATTCAGTGCCATCAAGTTCTGAAGTATGAATTAAACCTTCTACACCTGGAGACATTTCAACAAACACACCAAATTCTACTTCTTTAGTTACAGTTCCTTTTCCTTTTGTACCTGGTACAAATTGTCCAAGAGCCGCATCGTAAGGATCTGCTTCTAGTTGTTTAATACCTAAAGAGAATCTCATGTTTTCAGCATCGATTTGAAGAACTTTAGCTTCTACTTCGTCGCTTTTCTTGTAGATTTCTTGTGGGTGTTTAACACGTTGTGTGTAACTGATGTCTGAAATGTGGATAAGACCATCAACACCATCTTCAATACCTACAAAGATACCAAAATCGGTAATGTTACGAATTTTACCGCGAATAACATCGCCAACACGGTATTTTTGCGTCACAATTTCCCAAGGGTTAGGTTCAATTTGTTTCATACCAAGAGAAATGCGGTGATTTTCTAAATCAACTGCAAGTACGATAACTTCAACATCGTCGCCAATGTTTACAAGTTTGCTTGGATGCTTAATACGGCGATTCCATGTCATTTCTGTGATATGGATAAGACCTTCAACACCAGGTTCAAGCTCAATAAATGCACCGTAGTCAGTTAAACTCACTACTTTTCCATTAAGTTTTTGATTTGGTGAGTATTTTTGAATAGCTGTTAGCCATGGATCTTCATGGAGTTGTTTAATACCCAAAGAAACACGGTTTGTTGCTGGATCAAAGCTTAAGATTTTAACTTGAATTTCATCGCCAACATTTAAAAGTTCATTAGGGTTGTTTTGACGACCCCATGACATATCTGTTACGTGAAGAAGACCATCGAATCCACCTAAGTCAACGAATGCACCGTAGTCGGTAATGTTTTTAACAACACCATTTACAGTTGCGCCTACTTGTAGTGTTTTAAGAGTTTCATCACGAAGACGTTCACGATCTTGCTCTAATAGTACGCGGCGTGAAAGAACTACATTGCCACGTTTTTTGTTAAATTTAATAATTTTGAATTCAAGCACTTGTCCAAGTAACTTTTCAAGGTTACGAATTGGACGAAGATCGACTTGTGAACCAGGTAAAAATGCTTTAATCCCAATATCAACGGATAAACCACCTTTAATACGGCCTAAAATCTTTCCTTCAACAAGTTCATTGTTTTCAAAAGCTGCAGCAACACGATCCCATGCTTTACGCATGTCTGCTTTTTCTTTTGATAGAACAAGCTCGCCAGCATCATCTTCAAACACTTCGATATAAACATCAAAAGAATCGCCTAAATTAACTTCAAGAGCTTCTTGTGTTGTTGGATTAACGAACTCTAATTTTGGGACTGCGCCAGCAGATTTATGACCAATATCAAGAACAACATCATCTTTCCGGAGTTCAATAACAGTACCTGTTACGACTTGTCCTTCTTTAATACCATTTCCAGATTCTTCTTGTTCTTGGAATAGGGCACTAAAATCAGTTTGTTGATCTTCTTCTTTGTTCATGAAATCAACATCTTCGTCGAGCCACTCGAGAGCGTTGTAGTTCATTTTCTTTTTTTGTGAATCTGTGTAAAGATTTGCCATAGGAGAGCGAGATCCCTTCATAAGTTATTTTATTTGCCCGTAACTTGAAAACGGGGTTAAGTTATTTACATAAAAACTGAGGTGGCACCCTAGCATATACCTTTAAACTTGCATACAATAAATATCATGAAAAAAATTTTTTTATTTACATATGTTTTTATATTTATCCATCTAACTGCAGGGGCTTCAAATCCCTTTAAATCATTGCATATTTTAGCTCCACTTCGAATGCTCGATCCTAATCTTATTTCGCAATTTGAAAAAGAGAATGGGTGTGAAGTTAAGGTTGATTTTGTTGTAGATGATTCTGGAGTTGAGTCTCAGTTACGTTCTGATTTAAAAACGTTTGATTTGGTTATTGCTGATGAGCGTTCCCTTGTTCGTTTAAGTACAGCTAACTTGCTGAAAACATTGCCTGAATCGATACAGCAATCAAAGCATGCCAAAAATTCTTTGCAAATTAAAAGCACTTTTAACTCTGAAGTGAATACTTATGTTCCTATTTTTGTGAACCCGCTTGGTATTGCTTATAGGCCATCTATTTCAATTGTAGATGAAAAAACAACCTGGAATGCATTAATTGATAATGATAAGAACCCATACTGGAGACAACATCTTTATATTCCAGAACGTCTGATTACTCAAATTTCGTTGGCTTTATTAGCTAATCCGGTTGAATTAAAAAATACGAGGCGATTACCACAACCTACTTTGCGGTGGTTAACACACCTACGATCTCAAAAGGCGCTTTTAACACAGCCCTTAATTTATGCTTTTGAAGCTAAAACTGTGAATGCAGCAGTTATTTTTTATAGCGAATACTTACGACATAAGGAATATGTCAAAGATCTTGATTTTGCTATTCCATCAGATGGAACGTATTTTGAACGCTATGGTGTTGCATGGTGTTTATCATCTCAACAAGAAGAATTAGCTCAGAAATTTATGAAATATATGAAAAAAAATTCTGGTCAATTTGCCGAGTTTAATAGACTTCTTGATATAAAATATGGAAGTCAAAACAACAAATCCTCATTTTTTCAAAGCAATTCATTTCACGCTTCTACTCTTGACATTAAAAAATGGAAAATTTACGATGAATCTTTCATTAAATCGTATCTTCCTGATACTAAGAAAAGACTTTAAATTATTCTTTATTTTCATCAACAATATATAAATTTTTTGAATAAATATGGTCAAGTGGATTCGCCTTTGTATATCCTTTGACATACGGCTTAATTAAATGAGCCGACGCATAATAAAATAAAGGAATTACTGGATAATCATCAGAAACATTATGTAAAGCCGAACTGAGCAAATATGATTTTTTTCTTGGGTCTGTTTCGTGCAGATACAGTTCCAACTGTTTTTCAAATTCAGCGCTGTAATAGCCTGAAGTATTTTCTACGGCATTATTTTTAAAAATATTTGAAAAAAACCATAAATGATTATAATTTGGCAGTACGCCTTGTCTTGCAACTTCAAAGTATCCTTGATGTCTATTTCTTAAAAAAGATTTTAAATCCTTGTTTTCTAATGAGATGTGTAAGCCATCTAGTCCAAAAGTTTTTTGCCACATATTGACAACAGTCATTAATATTTTTTTGTTTGTCATATCAGTATTGTATAATAAACTAATTTTTAATGGATTTTCTATAGAATAACCTGCTTCATTATAAAGCTTTCTGGCTTCAGAAATTCTTTTATCCGTGGGCCAATCAGCCCACTCATATGCTTTTTGCAGATATCCAGTAACTTCATTTGGTATAATAGTGTAGGCAGGCAGCTCACCTCTTACTAAAACTTCATCTGTTATAAACTCACGATTTATTGCCATTGATAATGCTTTTCGAAGCTTCAAGTTATTTCTAAACGGTTCCTTTTGAAGATTGAAGTCTAAATAATAAGTTGCAATGAGAGCTAAATTTTTGAGCTCATCTGGAAAATTTTGTTTTAATTTTTGAATCTTTGAGGAAGGCACATCAAATGTTAAATCTATCTGATTTTCTTGATACATTTGAATTTCTAAATTTGAATCCGGCACGATAAGATAATTTAATTTTTCAATTTTGGTATGAGTCTGATCCCAATAATAAGGATTTTTACACAGCTCTATTTTACTATTTGATTCCCAGGTAAACAGTTGATAAGCACCGCTAAAAACAATTGAATCTATTCTATTCTGTTTTTCAAACGGATTTGAACTTTTTTTGACTATTGAAAATGGTGACATTGTAATCATATTAAGAAAATCAGGGATTGGCTTTTCAAGTGAGATAAGCACTGTTTCTGGGTCGATTTTACTTATACCTAGACTGCTTAAAATTTTCTTTTGTTTTAAAATTTGTTTGGCATTGAGCATTGACTCTAAAAGAAATGAATACGGAGAAAGTGTTTTAGGAGAGAGAAGTCTTTGAAAAGTATAAATGACATCCTCAGGAGTTATGCTTGAACCATCTGAAAATTTAGCGTTTTTTCGCAAATGAAATGTGTATGATTTTTGATCTGTGCTCACACTATAAGTATCGGCAATGCCAGGAATAGGGGTGCCAGTACTAGACTGGATCATTAAGCCTTCAAATAAATCAAGTGCTAAGCGTTTTTCGCTAGAACTGAGGGCTTGAGAAGGATCTAAACTGTTGGGTGTGCGAGGGATGCTTAAATTAAGAGAAATCTGTTTTTGTGTAAAAGTATTGGCATGCTGTGAAGAGGCCGCAAAGCTGAAATGAGACAAATAAAAGAAAATAATTAAATAAAATTGAAGAGTTATTCGGGATAGTGGCCACATACAGATCCTTAATATTCAAAGCAATTTTAGAAAAAATCGATGTAAAACTCTTTTTTTACAAACATTTTTGAGTTGTAATATAAATCAACTTGAAAAATCAACAAAAGAACGCTACTGAAGTGTCATGCTTTTTGCACTGATTTAGAGGAGTTTACAGATATGCGCGAATACGAAACAATGATTATTTCAAAACTAGATGTACCAGAAGCTGAATTTGCAAAAATGGTTACTCGTTGGGAGTCCATTATTAGTGAAAATGGTGGCGAAATTATTAAGAAAGATACTTGGGGAGCTCGTCGTTTAGCATATCCAATTCAAAAAAATAACCGTGCACACTATTGTGTTTACGATATTGCTACACATCCCGAAAATATGCTTGAATTAGAACGTGTTTTAAAATTTGACGAAAACGTACTACGTTCATTAGTGATTAACTTAGATGACAATGTTGATGTATCAAAACGTCGTTTAGATTTACAAAAACATGCGGAAGAAGTTGCTCGCAGAGAAGCTGAATCAGTTCGTGAAAAAACAGATTCTGATTCTATGAGTGCTAGACGCGCACCTCGCGACGAAAATGCGTAATGAAATTTTCTGGTCCCGTGCGTAAATCACAAAATAAAATAAAACAAATTAATATGCACCTTTTAGTAACCGGATTTTTTATCATGGCCAGTTACTTCTTAGGTCTATTGCCGCTTGCATTATTCTCTATTGCTCAAACAATGGCAGTATTTGGAAAAAAACATGCAGCGCTCCTCTCAGCAGGGGTCTTGATTATTTTAGCTATTGCAGCCTTGTTAACGGGCTCTGCGCCGGTTGTCTTTGCAGCAGTAATTTCATTTTTAACTGTCCCGCTGTTTTTAATTGTCTCTGTATTAAGACAAAAACAAAAATCGATTTTCTTAAGCGCAGGTATTCTTTTTGTTCCAGTATTTATTTTTTTTAGTGCAGTTTTATTTTCACCAAAACTTGATTCTGTTCAGTTTAATGCGGAAATAGATCGTGTTGAAAAAGTAATTACCCAATCTCAGGAAGACAAAACTGCAATTTCTCCTGAAAATATTGCAGTATACGAAAAAATTAAAGATCAAGTTCGTGAACTTAAAAAGGATGCAAATCTTAAGCAGTTTATGAATTATAATGCAGGACAAAGACTTTTGTACTTTGTCTATGGTGATGGGTTTGCTATTTTTTTAATTATTATTTTAACTTTTTTTGCATCACTATTCTTTCTCGATTTTGCCTTTGAGCAAGTTGAAAAATTACATGCTATTCAAAAATATATAAAATCAGTTACGCAGTACAATTTCGATCCTATGTTTTTGGCAGTGTTAAATGACATTACAGCAAAGTCAAAAAACAAATCGTTATATCTTACTGAAAATTTTGTCATAGTTAAACATGAAATAGACAAAACTAATGAGCCTTCTGCTAAAAATAAACCATTTTTGGGTATTTTGAAGAAGCCCCACCCTGAAAATTCGATTTCATTCAGAAATTATCTTTTTCATTATAAAGGCAAAATTCCGGGTTGGGGTCTGCGCTCTTATCAAATGCCCTTGATATTATGTCTTTTCAGTATTATTGCTCTTAGTTCCATAGTTTTTTATTATGGTAGCGTTCCAAACATTCTTAATGCTCTTACCAATGAAGGAATTCTTCCTTTTAGTCTACTTGTTGTAAGTGTGTTCTCAATGTGTGTTCTTTCTTTTTTAGTGCTTCAAGGTATCTTTACCGCATTAAAATGGATTCCCTTTGGAGTATTAATTGTTCTAAGTATTATCTTTTTACTTGTAAGTCCTTACATTTTGGTAGATTTAGGTCCCTTTATGTTTTTAGGTCTGTTTGGTGTTGTTGGATTATTAGGCTATTTGAAATGAGGATTTAAATTATGGAAGTGTTATTACAAACAAATGTATCAAATTTAGGTATAACTGGCGAACTTGTAAAAGTAAAACCTGGATATGCACGCAACTATTTGTTTCCACGCGGGCTTGCTTTACTTGCTAATGCAAGTAATAAAAAAGAGCTTGCACACAATAAGTTTCTTGTTGCAGCAAAAAAACAAAAAGAACTGGTACAAGCTCAAGAGCTTGCTAAAGCTATTAGTGCCTTATCACTTACAATTCAAAAACCAGTTGGTGAAGAAGATAAAATTTTTGGTAGTGTTACTACATTAGAACTTGCTCATGCATTCGAATCTTCTGGTTATACTATTGATCGCCGTAGCATAACTATTGATGATGAAATCAAACGTGTCGGTGTTTACAAAGGCACTGTTAAATTACATCCAGAAGTATCTACTCAATTTAATATTTGGGTAGTAGCACAACAAACTGCTTAAATTTAATTGGAATAACTTTATAGTTTTTTGGAGACTCATATGAGCATTACGCATGCATCTGATAGAAAATCACTTGAAAATTCTTTAAAAGCAGAAATGGAAAAAACTGTTCAAGCACTTTCACATGATTATCAAAAAGTACGTACAGGCCGTGCTTCTACGCTTATTTTAGATGATGTTTATGTTGATTCATATGGCACCAAAATGAAATTATCACAAGTTGCTAATGTCACGACTCCAGAACCTAAAACTATTACAGTTAAACCATTTGATAACAGCATGATTTCTGCAATAGAAAAGGCAATTCAAATAGCTGGATTAGGTCTTAACCCCATGAATGATGGAAAGTTAATTCGTATTCCAGTTCCAGCACTTTCTGAAGAACGTCGTAAAGAAATCGTGAAACAAGTGAAACAAAGAGCAGAAGAAGCTCGTATTTCTATTCGTGCTCATCGTCAGGAAGGAATTCAATATTCAAAATTTGCTCAAGATAAACTTTCTTGGTCAAAGGATGAAGTGTTTCGTGCTGCCGAAGACATTCAAAAATTAACAACCTTGTATACAAAAAAAATTGATGAAATCTTTATTAATAAAGAAAAAGAGCTTCTAGCAATTTAATTTTGTGTTCAATTTTTCGTGCATTGAACAATATGCTTTCCTTTCTTATCTTACATCTTGATGACGATCCTTTAGAACTTAGAAAATTTTCTCGTACATTTTATCAAGATGTTAAACAACTCCCAAAAACTTGTACTGAATTATCACATATAAATTTTACTGTGCAGTCTTGTCAGTCATCCTCTGATTTACTTCACTATGCAAATAAATGTGAAAGTATTCAGTGTTTTGTATTAGATATAAATTTATCTTCACAAGAATCTTGCAATGGATTTTCCTTAATTAAAAAAGTAAAATTGCTTCATCCAAATGCTGCGGTTATTATGAGTTCATATCAAGATGATGCTTCCTCTATAATAAAAGCACTATCCTTAACAGCCGACGATTTTATATCGAAATTAGTTTCAACACCAAATCTTCCTCAGCATTTTTATTTAATTTACAAAAATGTGCTACTTAAGAACGGTGTATGGGATATTGTTTTAAATGCAACAGATACTGTTCAGCCCCAATCTCAAAAATATGTCGGCCGAACTATGCAATCACTCAGCAAACGCATTCCAAAAATCATCTCAAGTGCATTAAAATGTATCTTAATTGAGGGAGAATCAGGCACAGGAAAAGAGGTTGTTGCAGATATATTTGAAGAGTCCCTTTCTCAACATACGCCTTTTATTAGGGTAAATTGTGCGGCATTTCCACCTAATTTAATTGAAAGTGAACTCTTTGGTTATAAAAAAGGTGCTTTTACAGGCGCTCTTCAGGATAAAAAAGGTTTGCTTGAATCTGCTGATGGAGGATTTCTGTTTTTAGATGAAATTGCTTCTTTATCATTAAATGCACAGGCGATGCTTTTGCGTGCAATCGAAAATCAAGAAATTATTCGTATTGGAGAAGTCCAATCAAGAAAAATAAATGTTAGATATCTTTGTGCTTCAAATCTTTCTTTACAAAATCTTGTCGAAGAAAAATCTTTCAGAAATGATCTCTTGCAACGGCTTTCAGAACTTGAATTAAAACTTTTACCTCTTTCTCATCGTAAGGATGAAATACCAGAGTTAATTGATTTTTTTTGTAAAAATATGGGAACATCCGAATATTTTATTGATCCATTAGCGAAAAAGGTTCTTGCCGCATTTCATTGGAAAAACGGAAATATACGAGAATTACGTAATGTATTAAAAGCAATGACAGAGTTTGCGGAAAATAATGTTCTTGGAGTGTGGGGAATTCCAAGCAAAATATTTGAAGCATCCGCAATGGAATCTAGTCGTAATTTAGGATTTCATTATTCAATTTGTAAGGAAAATGGAAATCCGAAAACTTATCAAGAATTGTGTGATGAAATATTAAAAACAATTTTGAATGAAGAACATAAAACCACAGGGAAAATAAATGTGAGTCATGTTGCTCAGAAGCTTGATATTTCTCGCACGACTCTTATCAATAAAATTAAACTTTTTAACTTTTTTGTTTAATTTTTTTCTGTGTGTATTGCATTTCATAGTTTTTCAACATTAACATTAAATTATCGCTTGAGTTATAATATTGATTTAAAAGAATGTCCGCTTTTAAATAGCTTGCTTCTCTATTTTTATATAACTCATTTATTTTGTCTAAAATGAGTTCAAAAGTTTGACAGTGTGCAAAAAGTGGTCTTTTTCTTTTTTTAGAGCTTTCTTTATCGCTCAAAACTCTTTGGGCAATGACTTCTGCAGGTAATCCTATTAACCCTACAATTAATCCTTGATCTCTTATAAGCTGATAGTTTTTTTGTGCTAAAATTGTTCCTCCACCAAGAGAAACAATAGTATTTTTATGTTCTAGTAATTTGGGCAATAAATCTGATTCTTTTTTGCGAAACGCTTCTAAACCTTTTGTTTGGATAAGCTTATTGATTTTAATATTGAATGTTTTTTCAAAAAAATCGTCAAAGTCAATGTGCATGCTTCTTGTATAAGCAGCATACATTTTTGCAAATGTGCTTTTTCCACAAGCAGGCATACCAGTTATAAAAATATTGTTATAAGATCTTATTTCTCGTTTCATAAGATTAGTATACCAAATTTCTTAAATGGGAGAAGAAAGTTTTGTTAATAATTAAAAATGTTTCTATATTTGATGGAAATTCGATTATACCAGATAAAACTGTATTGATTCAAAAAAAACAAATATTTGATATAATATCAAATACAAAAACCTTATCTCAAACCATTCACAATAAACAAGTGATTGATGGAAAAGGCAATCTTTTAATCCCAGGTTTTATTGACTTGCAAATAAATGGTGGAGGTGGTGAATTATTTAATCATAATCCAAGTGTTGCAAGTTTAAAAAAAATTTTTGCTGCTCATTTAAAATATGGAACAACTAATTTTTTTCCTACGTTAATTTCTGATTCCTTTGCGACGCTTAATAGAGGTTTGCATGCTGTTGAATCCGGAATTAAAAAGGCTACATCTGGCATATTAGGGATGCATTTTGAAGGTCCGTTTTTAAATGTTGAGAAAAAAGGAATTCATCCAGAATCTCATATTCAAACATACTCTAAAGAAATTTTGGATTTAATGTTAAATTCTTCACTATCTAAAGTGCTTGTTACACTTGCTCCTGAAATAGTTTTAAAATCTGATATGCAAAAACTTTATAAAAAAAATATTTTTGTATTTGCAGGGCATACAAATGCCACAGGCAGAGAAATGCAACAGGCTTTTAAAAATGGCGTGTGTGGTTTGACCCATTTGTTTAATGCATCTTCTCAAATGACGGCACGAAATATTGGTGCTGTTGGTGCAACACTATTAGATCAAAATTCATTTAATACTGTTATTGCCGATAGCATTCATGTTTCAAATGATATGTTACGTTTAGCCTTTAAATTGAAAGAGGCAAAAAATTTTGCTCTTATTTCTGATGCTATGCAATCGGTTGGTACACGAAAAAAAACGTTCTCCTTATTCAAAGAAAAAATTTTTTTAAAAGATAGTTCACTACAAAATAAAAACGGAACTTTAGCAGGTGCACATTTGACAATGTTATGGGCATTTCAAAACATAATGAAAAAAAAGTTAATGACACTTTCGGATGCGATAGGTATGACATCTACGAATCAAGCAAAGTATTTAGGATTAAAAAATAAGGGTGCTGTGCTCCCTGGATTTGATGCTAACTTACTTTTGTTAGATCAAAGTAATTTAAAACTTTTAAACGTAATTTTTCTCGGTAAATTAATGTAAGTAAATATTCTATTTGTTTAGTAGATATTTACTTCATTGAAGAAAGGTTAAGATGACATTTCAGCTTAAAGATTTCTCAAATTCAACTATTTTCCGCAATCTTTCACCAGGTGTTCTGTATGAACATGCAGTTAGATATGAAGAAAAATCTTATATTACAAATACAGGTGCATTAGTTGCCTATTCAGGCGAAAAAACTGGCCGTAGCCCTGAAGCAAAAAGAATTGTTCGTGAACCACAAAGCGAAAAAGATGTGGATTGGAATAGTTACAATATTCCTTGCACACCACAAGAGTTTGATGAAGCTCGTACACGTGCGCATATATACTTAAATACTTTAGAACGCTTATACGTTGTCGATACATTTGCAGGATGGGACAAAGCCCATCGTATAAAAGTACGTATTATTTGTTCTCGACCTTATCACGCACTTTTTATGCACAATATGCTTATCCGTCCAACTCAAAAAGAATTAGAAAATTACGGTGAACCCGATTATGTCGTTTATAATGCTGGATCAGCGGAAGGCGAAACGCGTGTTGCACTCAATTTTGCACGAAAAGAGTTTGTCATTCTTGGAACAAATTATGCCGGAGAAATGAAAAAAGGCGTATTTACCATTATGAATTACCTTTTACCAAAAGCAGGGTCTGTGTCTTTACACTCTTCTGTGAACGTTGGCGAAAAAGGTGATGTTAGTATCTTCTTAGGTTTATCAGGAACTGGGAAAACTACCTTATCAGCAGATGTTAAGCGTTCTTTAATTGGTGATGATGAGCATTATTGGACAAATGAAGGACTGTTTAATATTGAAGGTGGTTGCTATGCAAAATGTGATCATCTTTCACAAAAAAAAGAACCTGAAATTTTTGATGCAATCCGTTTTGGTTCATTGCTTGAAAATGTAGTTTTGGATGAAGACACACGAGCTGTCGATTATACCGATCTTACAATCACACAAAACACTCGAGTCTCGTATCCAATTCAAGCAATTAAAAACGTAAAAATTCCATGTGAAGCGGGCCATGCAAAAAATATCATCTTTTTAACCGCAGATGCTTTTGGTGTATTTCCTCCAATTAGTAAACTTACTGTTGAGCAAGCGATGTTTTTCTTTGTAAATGGCTATACTGCAAAAGTTGCCGGTACAGAAATGGGAGTTAAAGAGCCCACAGCAACATTTAGTGCCTGTTATGGCGGCCCCTTTATGGTTTGGCATCCATACAAATATGCCGAATTATTAGCCGAAAAAATCAAAAAACATAATTGTTCTGTATGGTTACTTAATACTGGTTGGACTGGTGGTGGTTATCATGATGGCTCTCGTATTTCCTTAAAACATACGCGTTCAATTTTAGATGCAATTCATTCGGGTGGATTAGAAAACGAGCAGTTTAAACAAGTGGAAATGTTTGATTTAAGTGTGCCAACAAAAGTTTCTAATGTGCCAGCTGAAATTCTTGATCCTAAAAGTTGCTGGAAAGATTCTGCTGCTTATGATGAGATGATGCATAAGCTTACACAAATGTTTAAAGAAAATAACGACAAGATTATTAACACTCCTGCATAAACATCTCAATAACACCGCTATATTCACTTAAGATATAAAAAAATATTTCGATAAAGCATGCAAAGACTAAAAAGGATTTTTGCATGCCTATTATTTATATAAAAAGATTATTATTTGTATTGTTACCTATTTTTGTATTGAGTGCTTGTAATAAAGATGGCGATAAAAAAGAAAATAATGCCAAACAAAGAACTTGTCCTTTGTCATCCAATTACGTTTCTTCTACTCAACAAAATGTAAACAATCATTCCTCAATATTTGAATCAACAAATCAATTTTCTAAAGTCCAACTTATTTCTTTGCAAAAATCGAATTTGCAAAAATCGAATTTGTTAAAATCTAAACCTCAAGAAATAAAGGAAGTGATTGAGAAAGATTATACACTTCATGGTGTGTTTCCATTTCAATCAGAACATTCTGTAGATCTAGGAATGGGGACCGTCCCTGTTCTAAATCAACAAGAATTTGGAACATGTGTAACTTTTGCAACGACAGCCGCAATGAACGCGATTTTGGGTTTGGGCGATTTTATCAGTCAACAATGTTCTTTGATGTTAAATGTTGCACTTGGCAATAACTATTGGGATGGGGCGTATCAAGCTTCAGAAATTATTGAGCCGCTTCAACAATATGGGTTGGTCTCTAAAGAAAACTGTCCGGTTGATTATCCTCATCGATTGTCAACAATTACGACAACCCAATATACCTCATTCAGTGATCCAAATTTGACTGCTCAAAATATAAAACATAAATATTTTTATCCAATTACATTAGATCAAGTAAAGAAATCACTGAACGCAGGGCATAGGGTGTTATTTGGTTTTGGTTTACTGACGAGCTCAGATATTAATGGTGTAGGCGGTTTTAATGCGAAAGTAAGCTGTGAAACCAAAATGGGTGGTCTGTGGGCATGTCAGCAACCCGGTAACCTAGCGAATTATTGTGGACTGGCTACAATGGGGCATGAGGCGATTATTGTTGGATATGATGACTCACAGGAAGTTTTTAAAATTCGAAACTCTTGGGGATCTGATGTTGGTGATAATGGCGATTTTTATATGACATATAAATTTTTCAATGAGATGGGTATTGATGGAACAGAAATATATTAATGTCGGATAAGAATTTTTACTAGCCTAGTGCGTTTTCACTTTGGGTAGGAATATTTATTTTCTTTAGTGATTGAGATTTAAACATCAAAAGACCGGATCCAAACCCAACTGTCATAATGAAAATTAAATAAAACTCATAACGTAAGATAGAATTTCCTATAATATTATCAGGCGGAATAAAGCCAAATAATATCGAAATGCAGCATACAAAAATTGCAAGTGTACACATAACAGTAAGGAAAAATGGTGATTTTCCAATTTGAAAAGGTCGAGAGATGTTTGGGCGGTATAATCTCAGTTTAATTGCCGCGCCAAATAAAAGAATATAATACATTAAACCAAATTGTGAGCAGGCAACAGTCATAAGCCAAAATGCTTGTTCAATTGAAGGCATCAAAATTAAAAATGATGACAACAAAGAAAAGACAATCCCTTGAAGAATTAATAAGGCAACAGGCATATCCTTTTTATTTTTATAAAGTAAAATTTGCGGCAGTCCACCATCTTCTGTAGCGCTTAATAAGTATCTTGAAACAGTGAGAAGCCAATTATAAAAAATACCAAAGCTACCAGCCATAAGCATCGCCATTATAATTGGTATAAATGCACTCAAATCAAAAACATCAAAAAACCTTGCAAAACTTTCAATGACACCTGTAGTAAGCACAATTTCTTCATGTGGGATCACAAGCATCATTGACAATGAAGCTGGAACAATAGTGATAATGATCAATCCACTCGCAATGAGCAAAACTTTGGGATAAGTTTTTTTTGGATTTTCAACATCTCCTGCATGTACACCAATCATTTCCATTCCCATTAAGCTTAAAAGGAGTGGTAAAGAGAGTCGTAAATGATTTGGATTAAGTGTGAATTCAAATTCTTTTAATGATAATGCCTGTAATACACTGACATCTTTTATAATCCATAAAATCCCTAAAATAATAATTGTAAATAAAGGTAAAAACACACCTACAATTGCACAAAAGACACTTATGTAACTTGATGTTTTTATCCCACTTGCAATTAAAACAATACTCATCCAAAAAATAGATAACACGCAGAATAAAAATTGGAATTTATGAGTTTCAAAATAGTTTGGTGCAAAACAATGTGCACCTGTTAAAACAATAAAAATAAGGATAGTTGGAGCCCATGTAACATTAAAAAGCCATTGAATCCAAGATGCAATAAAAGCACTCGTTTTTCCAAAGGCTTCATAAATCCAAACATATGCGCCCCCAGTTTTAGGAAAACAAGTTGCCATTTCGGCGGCTACAAGTGCAGATGGTAGAAAGAATACAAGAATAGCAAAGCAATAATAAAAAATCAGGCTTGGGCCGTATTGAGCATTTGAAGGTAGGTTTTTCACTGAATCAATTGCGACAACTGCCATCATTGCGAGTTTAAAGGCTGTTAATGGTTTTGTTTTCTTTGTTTCAAGCATTTAGCGACATGATTCTTCGAAAAAAATTACCATAGTAGTGACAAACAAGTAAAACTACCGTCCATTTTACGAAATTCGCTCATGTCTATTGGAATGGGAGTAAGATTTTCGTTTGAGAGTATTTTTTGAGTTTCTATACACTCAGAAAAGACTAATGCAGAGTTGTTTAAAATAAGAGCATTAGCTGCGTAGCCTTCGTGTTCAGGTACCCAAATAATTTTAGCATAAGGAAAAGGTTTTTTTAATTTCATGAGCGGGTTGCCTAAAAAAGTATTTTCATCTAATGCGACTAAGCCACTTTTTAAATGTAAAACACCCGTAAATTCTATGAAATGAGATTCAATATTCTCATTGATTTTTTTCAGTGCAAAAGTGAGCGCTTGAGCACCTTTCACATTTGTACGGTGTGAAATACCAATAAAGACTTTATTTTCTAAAAGAAGAACATCTCCGCCATCAATAGTTGCGTCTGAACCTAAGGTTAATGCAGTAATTTGCAAATGTTGAGGAATATGGGATTTCAGTTCGCTTACTTCTTTTTGGCGTTCAGGTGCGCCTGGATTTGTAAGAATGATTGTATTTTTGTATATAAGTGCAGTATCTTCGACAAAGTGGCTGTCTGGTAATGATTCTAAAGAATCTAACTGCACAACAGCAATATTTAATTTTTTTAGGGCGTGAACGTAATTTTCATGTTGTGTACGCGCCAAATTTATATTTACTGGATTATTTTGAGTGGTAATACCATCCGCCATAGAGATCGGTGGAGTACGTACAATAGCATGCGTGAATTGACGAAAAGTGTTGCTCATCTAGTTTCCTACTGTGATTGATACCGCGAGTGGCACACAGTAGTATAATTAAATATTATTGTCGATTTGAAAAAATACAGACTCAAAAAATATAAAATTTTATCTTACAGGTTACAAGATTGTTTATTTTCTGCCCCATAATTCAACAATAAATTGTGTATCCGGGGCGAGTAGTTCTGCAAACCCGTGTGGAGAAGCGACAAAAAGTGGATTTGCATTATTGCACTTTGATCTATAATTGATTGCCATTTGAGGATTTAAAATTTCGTAATATTGAAAGGCATTCTTCATTAAAATATTATTGAAGAAAAAGGATCCAAAACATTTAATATCAACAGAAATTGTGTCATTTCTAATGACGTAATTATTTAGATTTTTAAATTTTATATAATAACTTGAATAAATCCCTTCTTGTAAATCGGGTTGTAAAACAACAAAATTTTCAGAAACACGAGTGCTGAAAAAAGAGGGAGATTCTGTATATGCGTATACTTTTGAAATTAAATCTCCAATATTTACAGCAAGCAAAGAAGTATCATAAGGTTTGATCAAGTTAGCAAAAGTATTTTCGAGATTTAATTTAAGACATTGATTTAAATCTTTATAACAGTCATTTCCAAATCGTCGTAAAGTTTGAACATTTTCTAATGCCGTTGTTGTAATTTCATTTAATGTTTCTTTTTCATCAGTCCCAAGATATTTTTTTTCTTGCATCATTTTTGCAGCTTGGTAATTATGCTGCTCTGTTAATGTACTGATTTGTCCTTTTGTTTTTATTCTATCAAGTTTATCTAATATATCTGGACTTGAAATTGTATCAAAATTTAATTTCTTTCCTGCTTCATCATACAAATCTAATAAGTAATAAGGTAAACTAGAAATATCTTCTATATTCCACCTTTCTGGCAGAGTTGGTACAAGTTGTTGAGAGTAATCGAAGGCAAGATAATTTTGCAATTTATCGAGTATTTTTTGGCATTCTTCAATTTCATCCAGACTGCATGAACTAGATTCCATTGCATTTAAAAGTCTTTCAGGTTGACCACCTATTTGTATTGCATAAAAATTTATACGCAATCTTTTGCGTAACTGAATGTCTAAGTTTTTAATTTTTACGTTAATCGACCATCCTGGTGCTATTGATGGAGAAATACCTAAATCAGTCTCAAAAGATAACTTATCATCTGTGGATTTAAAAGAAAGTTTTGTTGTGACAAGGAGTTTTGAGGAAAGCTTATGTGTATTGATAATTTCATCGCCACATAGACGAATAAATTCATAAGAATTTTCTAAATGACCATTTTCATCAAAATATTTTCTAAATTGAGGCTTCAGAATGAGTTTGTTTTGTGTATAAGGAACAAGTTTTTTTTCACCAAGATTTGCATAGGCTAAATATGTTGATGTGTGTGAAAGATTTGTAACCGCAGCATCACGGGAAAATACAAATTTAGGATTTAATGTTATTGCTTCGTGAATTGGAATTTTTGCAGAAAACTCAAGATCAAGCACATTTCTCATAAACTCTTCATTCAGATCATTATTATAAGTAATAAAAGATTCTTGAACTTCTGTAGGAGTTATTGTTTCAATTGATTTAAAACATGATGGTAGATACGTATTTGAAAGCTTATTATAACTTGAGCCAACTTCTGGTTTGCCAGAAAATATATCAGATTCTGTCTCAAACTCTGTGCCAGAGATGTTGCTGAGTAAAAGATTGTTTTTAGAAATTGTTGTGTCTGGAGCATTTCGACATGAAGTGAAACAGATGATAACAAAAAGAAATAATTTACTAGTAACGTCCTTGTTTAGAAAGTTCATTATTTTCTCCAAAATAAACTATCAAGATAAAAAGTTTTATCAAATATGGTTGTGAATAAGTAAATGTGAGTAAAAGCGTTGTTTATTAATAATATCTTAAAAAATATAAGAGAGCAATGAGCCTTACTGAATATAAGTTAAATGAAGTGTATTTTATATTAGGAATTGTGCTTAATAAGATTGAAATAAAGAGAAGAAAGATAAATGTTACCAGATTGAGCAATGTGCTTGAGGAGCCATTTTAGAGCCTTTTTTACATTGAAAATCATCTGCAAATTCTGGACGGTTCATAAGGACACCATTTACACGGAATTCTGATGGCGCATGTTCATCTGTCAGCATTTGTATTCGTAAAGATTCAGGTGTTTTTTTTGTGCACCAAGATTGTGCATAAGCAATCCAAAATTGTTGTTTTTGATTGTATTTATTTAACCATAAGGAGTCAGTATTGTGGGCTTGCTTTAATTTATCTACAAGTGCCAAATAGCCCAGTTTAACTCCACCTTGGTCTGCTAAGTTTTCAGCTAATGTGAGAGTTCCATCTACATTTAAATTTACTTCTGCAACATTATAACTTTCTGCTTGTTTGATGAAACATTGTGAGCGTTCTGCAAAGCTTATTTCAGTTTGTTCCGTCCACCAATTACGTAAGTTTCCATAAGCATCCATATTTTTTCCATTGCTATCAAACCCGTGTATAATTTCATGTCCAATTGTGCCACCACCTAGAGGTCCAAAATTTGCACCATCGCTTGCAGTTAAATCCAGCATTGGAGGTTGTAAAATGCCAAAAGGAAGAAAAAATTCATTCGTAGAAAAATGATAAAATGCGTTAAAGACCCAAGGCATGACTATCCAATGTGAGGGATCGGGTATTGTATCAATGCGTGCCAAATCGTTTTTGTAATGAAAGTATTTGATTTTATTCAAATTTAATAAGAAATTTTTTTCATCTATTTGTAAATTAGAATAATCTTTCCATTTTTCAGGTGCGCCAATTTTATATTTCATTAAATCGAGTTTTTGTATTGCAGCAATTTGCGTATTTTGATCAAACCATGCGTCTTGTTCGTCGAGAAGTGTGTTAAGATTCTTACGAAAGGCGCTCTTAATTTCTTGAACTATCTCTTCTGTTTTGTGTTTAATTAAAGATACATCGATTGTGCGAACATATACTTCAGCAAAAGCATAATCTAAATAACTAGCTACTATTTGCGTGCATTTTGTTGATTGAGGTTGCATTTCTTTAATACCTAATAGGTATTGTTTCCAAAATCGAAAACTTTCATTTTCAAATTCGTGATTGATACTTGAAGCAAGTGTTTTTAAATAAATCCATTCAAGGTAAATAGAAATCTCTTCAAAAGGTGTTTTTGTTATAATTTGTTCTAGATGTTGAAAAAATTCCGGTTCTTGAAGGTTTACTGATGTTTTTTTAAAGCCAATTGATGAGAAATAAGTTTTCCAATCAAAATGTGGAACTTGTTCTTCTAAATCAGGAATTGAAGTGATGTGATAAATGGATAAAGGATCTTGTTCTTGTTCTTTTGAATACGCTTTTACGGCAAGTGCTGTTTCAATTTTTAAAACTTTTTTTGATCTGTATTCTGCTTCATTCTTATTATAACCCAATATTTGATACATATTTGATATATGTCTCAAGTATTCTTTTCGTGTTTGCTTCGATTTTGTATCTATTTCAAAATAGTTTTTTGGTTCTGGTAATGACATTCCTGATTGATATAAAGTACCAATAATTTTGTTTGAATTGATACTATCCTGATCGGCAGCAAAACCAAAAAAAGGGTTCAGACCAATAAGGTGCATTTCTGCTATAATCTTCGTTAAATCAGTGTGATTTTGAATTTTACTGAGCTCTTGAAATTTATTTTTAAGAAATAAAGTATTTTCTTCATTATTATTTTCAAAATTTATGCACGATATATAAAAATCAGCTAATTTTTTTGAACTTTTGGTTTCTAATGAAGAATCATCTTGCACTAAACCTTCTAGGATTGCGGTTAATTTTTTTTGATTTTCATCAATGAGAGCACTTGCTGAATGTGAAACTTCATAGGTGTCTAAAGGAATGTCGACTGACTCTAACCATTCTCCGCAGGCAAATTGATAAAAATTGTCGCAGGGATCTATATTAGGCACACCATTTTTGCCATTTTGAAGTGCAAATTCATCTAAAATTGGATAAACAGAGGTGTCTGCATTTACTGAAAATACAGAGAAATACAATAAGAAAATAAGACTCAAGGTACATTTAAAAATAGAGCGCATAATTTATAATATCCTTATTATAAATGTTAAAAAACTTATTTTCAGATATAAGTGTCTTATATTAATGTCAATAAAATTTGATAAACGAAAACTAGTAGAAAGTTTTAAAAAAAAAAGATTCTCTACTAGTTTTGATATAGAATTAACAATAAGCTAAAATGTTTTTAAAATGGAATATCGTCATCTAACGAGCGAGAAGCCGCACTGGTGTTTGCTGTGGGCGCAAACGCAGCAGACTTAGAATAGTAAGACTCACCTTGAGATGACGGATCGGATGGAGCATCAATGCTATCTTTAGTATCTTGCACTGCTTGGCTTTGGCCTTCAAGAAATTGCATGGTTGTTGCCACGATTTCAGTTGTATAGCGTTTTTGCCCTTGATTATCTTGCCATGAACGAGTTTGAAGTCGACCTTCAATATAAACCATACGGCCTTTTTTAAGATATTTAGCAGCAAGTTCAGCTTGGCGTGCCCATAAAATAACACGGTGCCATTCGGTTTTATCTTCGCGTTTTCCGTCCTTTACCCAGCTTTCACTTGTAGCAAGGCTTAAAGTACAGACATTTTGTCCAGATTGTGTAGCCCGAAGATCGGGATCTGCCCCTAAACGCCCAACAAGAATAACTCTATTCACTCCACTGCTCATTTTATAGCTCCTTAAAATATTTGTGTTATCAAGTCTGTTTGTAAACCTACTCCTGGTTTGAAGCAAATAGTTTATAAATTATGTTCACAGTTTTTTCAAATATGTCTAGTTTTTATCCATTTCTAAGTAATATTGATAACTTAGTTAAATATCCAATTTTTGTAAACTTTTCTTGATTTTTCCATAGATTTTCATTAGAGTCTTGTCTTCTTATTTGGGGGTTTCCATGGCTCGTATATCAATTCAAGATTGTCTCGATCGCATTCCAAATCGTTTTGCTATTGTTATGTTGGCGGCGCGTCGTATGCGTCAGCTACTTAAAGGCAGTGATCCACATGTTACTTGCGATAATAAAGAAGCTGTTACAGCCCTTCGTGAAATTGCAAGCGGACAAGTAGGCATTAAAAATGCGAGTGTTATTCCAGGGCTTGTCATTTCAGATGGCTCGGGAACTGCTGTTGACGATAAGCAATAACAAGAAATAACCATGGAAAAAAAATCTACTTCCACGGCTCAAGATTTTTGTTATTTTACGACACCAATTTATTATGCAAATGGCAATGCACATGCAGGACATGTGTATACTACCTTACTCGCTCAAATTCTTAAAACTCATTATTTACATCGTAATAATCAGGTCAAGCTACTTACTGGTTTGGATGAACATGGCGAAACCGTTGAGCAAAAAGCAAACGAATTAAAAATTTCACCTCAACAGCTTGTGGATGATATGGCTTTAAACTGGATGGCTAATTTTAAAGAATTAGGCATTCAGTACGATGTCTTTATGCGTACAACAAATCCTGAACATGTGAAAAACGTTCAAGATATTTTAAATTTTTGTTACCAAAAAGGGGACATTTATTTTGGAACGCATGAAGGTCGGTATTGTATCAAATGCGAAAGTTTTTTAAATTCTTCTGAGCAAGATGAAGACAAGAACTGCCTGATACACAAGCGCAAAACAGAATTGCGTAAAGAGTCAAATTATTTTTTTGCAATCTCTAAATACAAAGACACTTTACGCACTTTAATTCAAAATGGCGCAATTGTTTCGCAAGAACGCTATAAAAATGAATTATTAGGATTGCTTAATGCATGGGAAGGCGATCTTAGTATATCGCGTCCTAAAGAAAGATTATCGTGGGGAGTCGAGCTTCCTTTTGATGCAAATCATGTTGCTTATGTCTGGTTTGATGCTCTTCCTAACTATCTGACGGGTATCGGTGGCTTTAGACAAGCAAAAGAAAATCCATTTTGGAATCATGTTACCCACTTACTAGGGAAAGATATTTTAAAGTTTCACGGCATCTTTTGGCCTGCAATGTGTCTTTCTTTAGAAATCCCTCTTCCAAAGCTTCTTGTTCATGGCTGGTTACTTAAAGATGGCCACAAAATGTCAAAAAGTTTAGGGAATGTGATTACGTTCGAGCAAATTTGTGAAAATGGCGTGGATATGTTTGTCAATACCATTTTTCGAGCAAATTTAGGCGATGATATTGATCTTACATGGCAAACAATTTTTGAACGATTTAATGCAGATTTGGCAAATGGTGTTGGTAACTTGCTTTCACGTTCACTTACACTCTGTAAAAAGCAATTTAATTCTCATATACCTGCGTTTTCCAAAGAACATGCAACTTCACAGCAGTATGAAATAGCTGAGTTTACTCAATCAGCAGTGAAACAGGTATGTGATGATTTTGATGCCTATCAAATTTCATCTGCCCTTAATCAAATGAATAGTCTTCTCTCTAAAATCGATAAGTATTTTGCAGAAACTACACCCTGGAAATTAAAAGAAGATGAGCAAAAGCAAGATCTTGCTAATATTCTTTATGTTAGCCTTGCTTCATTGCGCGTACTCGGTTTTTGTTTTTATGCATTCTTTCCTAAGAAATTCGAAATATTGCTAACTCTTCTTGGCGAAAACACAACAAATCAGTCCGACTTTTTTGAACGAGCTCATAATTTTTGGGGTTTAAATGCGTCTCATCAATTTACAGATATTCCACGTCTTTTTGAACGTTTAGATTTACAAAAATTAATACCTATTAAAAGCTAAAATAATTTTATTTTAAAAATCACTGGCCGTAGAAAATAAAGCACTGTCTGCACGTTTGATTGCAGACGTAGGCACGTCGACAGGGCGTCCCAAATGATGGCTTGGGACACTAGAAATGACTCTAGGTAATGCAAGCATCTGACGAATAAAATTAGGTTCTTCTGTACGTACCATTCGAGTCACCGAATTGAATGGATTTCGTAAATGAGCGGGAAATTGAGATATGGTAGCAAATTGTGTTTGTGAGAGTCGTTGTGCCTGAATAGCGCTTACTCCATAACTTTGGGCTTGTTCAATGTGAGTTTTTTGATCATCTATTAGGACACAATTTTGCACTGAAATACGGCATAATGAAGAGAAATACTGTATTATTGCCCCTTTATTTTCCAAATATCCGGTAAATAAATGCCCAGTAAAGAAAGGTTCTAATTTGTCGTATAGAAGTTGTTGAACGGATTCGTCTTCACCAATAATGCGAGAACGATTGGTAAGAAGAATAATTTTGTAGTTTTTAGATATGACACTCTTCAAAACGTTTTGCCAACGAGGATAAGAAACAGCGTTATAACAAACTCTTAAATCAGAACGAATGATTGAGAAAGGGGGAGGTTTTTTGGAGGCCGCTGCACGATCATACTGCATTTTCCAGTGTCTCTGATACATCTCGCGCTGGAGTGAATATTCTTGTAGATTCAAAATGGTATCGTCAAAATCAATAAAACAAATGCCGTTTATTTGAGGAGCACTGGTATCTTTAAATATTATTGTTTCAATTTGGTGACGCAATGAATATTCTTGAAGGTTCTGTCTGCTGTAAATCTCTAATTGTATATCAATGAAATTCGTAATTGGTGTATTTGCAGGTAAAGATTTGGTAGCTTCATGAACACGCAAATTAGCCTGATTAATTGAGTCTTTTAATGCTTGTGGATATGGAAAAGGCATAAATATTATGTCTCAATCTTTGATCTGTTGGTACAAGAATTAACTTTTTGAGTGTATAGGAGAACTTTGAGTAGCGATATGGCGATTTTTGACTACAATTGCTTCTCCAACGCGTACTTTCCGTTTGCCTTTAGACTTTGGCAAAAACTTTAAGGGGTCTTGAGCAACACCATTTACAATCATTTCAAAATGTAAGTTCGATCCTGTCGTGTAGCCTGTGCGACCAACATAACCAATCAACTGATTTTTACGCACAATTTGATTATTTTTGACAACAATGCGGCTTAAGTGTCCATAGAGTGTGTTGTGAATACTATCGTGTTTCAGAATAATTGCTTTTCCATACCCACGTATATTGCCATTGGATTTTACACGCCCTGTTTCAGCTGCGTAAATTGGTGTGCCGGTTCTTGCACCAATATCAATTCCTTTGTGCATGCGTTTTAATTTGCGAAGAGTGCGCATTCCATATTTACTGGTGAGTGTACCAGATGTTGGCCACACAATTTCTAAATTATCCCACTCACTTTGATGAGCAGCAAGAGCTGCATTTTGCTTTGAATTTAAATAGTACTTTAGTTTTGAATTATTTTTATCAATTTTTTTGTATTGTTCAGTGGCAGGATCCCAATATTTACCGTTTTGCACTGTGTGAGAATTGCGGTTTCTTAACAAAGTTTGATCGTTGCGAATAGATGCACAGCTACACAGAAGAAATAAAGTGAAAATAGATAGTATGAGACGCAAGTTATTTCTCCTTTAATAAATTTCGCTAAAGCTTGACAAAATTGAATAGAATGTTTTCCACTTTATATCCAGCCTTTTTCCAATATCCTAATGGTATTAGGGGTTTAAAATCGTATGATTAGCATAGCAATAATTTTCTAATCAAATTTACAATATATTATCAAATATTTGAATAGATAAGGAGCAAAAAATCTAACTAAAACATACCTCATCAAACATAAACGAGAAGTATATAAATATTACACTCCAATGTATCTCCGTATAATTTCTGAAGGCGTAATAGCTTTATTTTCGTCATTTAGAGTATTATTCTCAAGATGTTTTTTAAGCGTTCCCATAAAAAATAAAAATTACGAGTAATATTAATTATATAGATACAAAAAATCAGTTCCAACTTTGCCATTTTGTCTATAATATCTAAATTTAGTGTTCAACAAGCTGCTTGAGCTTTTAGAGAACATATGGAACTGTTCATTTCTTACACATTCGATCAAGGGCATTGTCGCTCAGAATTGCCATTACATAGATTTCATTATGAAAAATACAGGTAAATTTACGTCATTTTTAAACTTTATATTTTTTACAGACGCAACGCGTTTAATGCAGTCGTTACAAGAACGGCAGGCCGTTGAAGATGATCTTTGCAAAATTGACTATATTAATAATATTTTAAAGAAACCAGATCTCTATCCCAGTTTTGAAAAAATACGTGAAGACTTTATACGCTCTCCTTTTTTGAGTGTACTTAAATTTGAAAAGTGGTCTTTTATGCAAATGCTGTTTTTGCATGCAATAGAGATTGTTTTTTCCTTATTGAGTATTTATTTGGCAATGCAAATACTTGGGACATTTGATGGCTCATCGGTTATAAAACTTAAACTTATCTCCTTTTTTTTTGATAACCCTTCTTCGATACAAAAGCTTATTTTTGCTTCGATTCTTGCAATTGTCATTTTTGCCTTGAATGCTTTTGCAGCAACATTGCGTGCGCAGAAACTTGAAAAAGAGATGATTCTTGAATGGCGAATACCAATTAAGATTTCTCAAGCAATACAGAAGTTTATTTTAAATCTGAGCATGAAAGAAAGAGATAAGTACAAAAGCGGAGATATTATTAATTTGGTTCAGAATGACGCAAGATTTTTGTCTCATTTTTTTGCGCACGGTTTTATTGACTTCATTGTTATTGTCTTTGCTTCTATTTTAATTACTGCATACCTGATTGCTTATGTAGGCTCTGCGGCATGGTATGGAGTTGGTGTAATTATAGTCCAAATTCCAATAATCTTTTTGTTGGCCTGGCTAGGAGCCCGGTTTCATCAAGTACGTATGAAATATAGTGATGCACGAATTCATCGTATATCTGAACTTATTCAGGGAATGCGGCTATTTAGATATTTAAATTGGGGCCGCTTTGTGAGCCAAGAAATTAGAAGCATTACCAATAAAGAGTTTTGGCAAGAAACCAAACTCACCACTCAATTTTGTATCTCTTTTGCTATTATGGTGAACTTATGGATGCTGATGAGTGTTGCGATTTTTGCTGGATACCTAATTTATTCTAATGGTATACGAGATGTTGCTCTTCTTTTTGGAATTATGTGGTTAACCAAATTATTTGTAAATCAAATTATTCCCTTACCATGGTTTTTTCACGTGTTTTCTCTTTCTACTGTTGCTGCCTCTCGATTGAAATCGTTCTTTTTATTGAGAACACAAAGCGAAGAGTTTCAAAATTTACATAAAACAGATCATTTTTCTGAAGAAATAGACACAACAGTTGAAAATATTTTAAGCACAAACACTGCCCACTTATATGCAATATCATTTGAATTTGCAGATGTTTCTTTTCAGTATTTTCCTGGATCTGCTTTTATCTTAAAAGATGTTTCTTATGTATTTCCAGCCAATAAAACGATTGCTATTACAGGTAGCGTAGGATCTGGCAAGTCTACTATACTGAAAATTCTTCTTGGGGACTATACTCCTACAAAAGGTACTGTTTTTTTAAATATAACAAATCAAACAACAGATTTAAAACTCAACTTGCACACTGAACTGGGTTTAAAGTTTATGCGTTCTATTCAAAGCTATGTTCCGCAGGAGTCGTTTATGCTAACTTCAACAGTTAGTGAAAATGTTCAGTTTTCTTACCAAGATTCACAATCACTTTTGGCTGAAAACGATAATCTCATCATGAATTCAATTTATTTAGCAAGTTTATCCCAAGATTTAGAAAAATTTCCTGATCATTTAGAAACTGAAATTGGTGAACGGGGTGTTAATCTTTCTGGAGGGCAAAAACAAAGATTAAGTTTAGCCCGTAAATTCTATTATGATTCTCAGATTGTATTTATGGATGATCCCTTCAGCGCTATTGACACAAATACAGAAGAACAAATTGCAAAAGAAATTTTTTCTGATGAGCATAAAAGTTTAAAAACCATTATTTGGACAACCCATAGACTAGAATATCTCTCTAAATCAGATTGTATCCTCATCTTGAATGAAGGACGCATTTATGAACAATAAAACCAAATTTATTGCAATTGAAAAAAGGCAAACTGGAAAAATTGGTCTTTTGGGTGCATTGAGATATTTTAAAAGTTTAGAGGGGTTTTATTGGATAGCTCCAATAATTGTGCTTTTGCTTATCATTGCAAATTCAAACGAAATTTTATTTCGTTACTTTGTGGCAGCATGGCTAGATGGAACGAATGCTTCCTTAGAAGGTCAAAATTTTTTCGAAGCCTTTAGACGTTTTTTGTCATACTTAAATGACAAACAATTTATTCTTTTTTTATTGTGCTTCAGTATTTTAGCAATTTTACTTTCTATTCTCAATTGGTTTGCATTAATGATTTTTTTAATCAATGGAGCGCGAGGCTTACACCATAAAATGGTTCAAGCATTTTTGAATGTGCGCATTTCATTTTTTGATGAAAATCCTTCTGGTCGTTTGATAAGACGATTTAGTGGCGACTACTCTCAAATTACAGAAGAAATTCCAAACCTATACACAGATATTGCAAACTGTTTAGTAGCAATCATTATTATTTGTACTGTAATTTTATTTCAAGCGCCTTTTGCTTTATTAGCTGTTTTGCCGTGTCTTTGGTTTTATTATCGTGCTCAAAATTTGTTTAAAAATGCGGCAAGAGAAATACAACGTTATTCAAAAATTTTAGAAACACCTATGTGGAGCTTGTTTTCAGAAACTGTTGTTGGCTATCAAGTCATTCGTGCGTTTAACCGGAGCCAACATTTTACAGATCGATATGTAAAATTGGGAATGATCTATGGAAAAGCAGCTCTAATTCAAAGCCGATTTTTACGCTGGTTACATATTCGTTTAAAAATCATTTCTGAATTTTTCTCGTTAACAGTTTCGCTGACAGTTATTTATTTAATTTCAAATAATCATATCAGTGTTGGCCAAGCCGGGTTCTTGATGAGTTTAACACTTGGTTTAGATGCTACTATTCAGTGGCTTGCGAATAGTGTGTCTTTAATTGATTCGAAAATGGTCTCAGTTGAGCGTGTGGTTGAATATTCAAATCTTAAACCTGAAAGTTCTTTTCTCATTGCTTCAGTGGCAGAAAAAGAATTTAGAAAAGATTGGCCTACTTCAGGATCTTTAGAATTCGTTAATTATTCAGGTGCCTATCGTACAGATCTTGCTTGGATATTGAAGGATCTTGATTACAAAATTGAAGGTGGAAAAAAGATAGGTATTGTTGGCCGTACTGGTGCTGGGAAAAGCACAATTTTTCAGGCGCTTTTTAGAATGTTGGATAAAACGGAAGGGGAAATTAAGGTAGATAATGTAAATATTTTAGACATGTCTCTAGAGACTGCTCGCTCTTTATTTGCAATTGTGCCTCAAGATCCCCATTTATTTAGTGGAACAATAAAACACAATCTAGATAGAACAGGAGAATATTCTGATGAACAAATTTGGGAGGCCTTAAAAGCCGTAAAACTAAATGAACTTATTGCAACACTCCCTTGTACTCTAAATTATGAAATTTCAGAAAAAGGCTCAAACTTTTCTGTTGGCCAAAGACAATTACTCTGTTTAGCACGTGCAATTTTAGTTGATGCTAAAATTATTTTAATGGACGAAGCAACTGCAAGTGTTGACACAAAAACCGATGCTCTCATTCAAAAAACAATTGAAGAAACGTTTGCAAACAAAACAATGCTGATTATTGCACATAGACTTGAAACAGTTCAAAATGTAGATGAAATTTGGCGTATTGAATAATGGTTTATGAATATTTTAAGCAAATAGCGTTTTTTGTCTGCAAATCTAAACTTAGAAAAACGAGTGCTGTTATTAACAGTAGTAAATCTATAAAAAAATAGGCATTTCAAGATTTTTTCAGATCGAATGTGTGAAGCATTTTACATACCGCTTTTTTAATTGTCCAACTTAATTTTTAAAGGAATTTACAAAATATAGTGCTTGATTTGCTATCTTGAAAAATGCATTTATGTAATTTGAGATCGGTTTTTAGATGAGTCTGTGCTATGTTTTTTATTGCCTTAGTTTCTATTATACTATTAGCTTTTATTGCAACGGTTAGGTTTCCAAAATTTACTTCGCGAATTTCTAGTCGTCTACCCAGATTTCGACTTTTTCGTTTCTTTAAAAACAAAAAAATTAAAACTCTTCTTTCAGACAGATATTTTTTTAATCAGTATACACAAACAATACTTGAAAAAAAATTGTACATAGTCGTTGGTCAGAATGCTTTTGATGTTGAAAAAGCACTCTCTAGAAATAACGATCCTGAAAATCATAACTCTCAAGAAAAAAAATATTTAGAAGTTTTTAAGTTAAAAACAATTTTTAATAGTCATTTTGTCTTTTTAAATCCTTCGTTGCTGTCAAAAATTGAACAAGAAAATTTTAATTCACGAATCAAAATTTTTTTAAATAGGTTGTGTCAATTTCGTAAACAAAATTTTATTAGTGGAATTATTTACTTAGCGTCTGATGCTCTTGAAAAGCCTGTATACTTAAGTAAGGAATTTGAAAGTTTATCGGACGAAATAGAACAATTAGCGTGTATCTATGCACAAGTTTCCAAAAATTTGAAGTTTGATTTGCCAATTATATTTTTGCAAGACAACGGGTGCCTAGAAGCGTCTAAAAACCAGAAAAAAGAACTTGATGAGAATTTCACTAAAAAAACTGGTTTCTATTATAAATTCCCTTCAGAGCCTCTTTCCAAAAATAGCTTTGATTTAGTAAAAGATCAGTTCATAAAGTTTAAAGATGATTTCAATTTTCAAATGAAAAGAAAATTGCATGAATCCTTATTTTCTATAAAAAACATTAGCATTTCAACAAATGCACAAGCTGAAATGCTCGCAGCGATTCAGTCTGAAGTGCGCATGCTGCTTAAGAAAATGGTTACACTGCACGCGAAACCAGATTCATTGTTTTTTATCAATACAAAGATTTTTAATCCTAATATGGATGCCAATTTAAATAATGTATTTGGGTATATTGCGGAGAATTGTCATTCATATTTAAAAATATCCAATAAATTAATTTACAATAAAATTCAGCAGAATAAATTTATGGGAATTTCTGCAATTCTACTGAGTTCAGTTTTAGGATTTTGTCTTTTAAAAGGATTTTATGAGATCAAACTTCAAGAAAGAGAGTTTTTGCAAGCATCTGAAGAATTACATACCTTAGAAAAAGCGATTGATGATATTTCTTATATAGAAGAAAACTTAAAACTCAATACGCTCCATGAATTAGCTGCTGAAATTAGAGCAAACTTCTCTAAAATAAACTCTATTCCAATGAAATCATTTTTTTTGTTTCCTTCTTGGACTGCTCATTTATCAGAAAAAATCCAAGAAAAGTATAAGCAGCGTTTTGGGCAATTGTATTCAGATATGCTTATTGAAAAATATATTGAAAACGCAAATTCTCTTTTAAATCAAAAAATAATTACAGAGAGCAACTCTCAAAAACAGTTTGAAAAAACGACTCAATACTTAAGCTTTTTTTTAGAATTTAATGAAATTTATGCGTTGTTAATGTCAGAAAAAGTAAATGATGTGCAATTGGGTTTAGGTAAACTTACACAAATTATTTATCATGAAAGTCTTGAAGAACAGAAGAACTTTAGTTATTTTTTAGAATCTATTTCTGCAGAGAAAAGGCATCAATTAGAAGCATTCAATTTACTTCTGAAGAACAGCCATCCAGATAATATTAAGCATTATTTTGAAAATTATTTTGAACTGATATTTGAAAACTCTTTGTTTTTAAAAAGCGCTCAACAGCTAAACTTAAACCTGAATAAATTATCGAAAATTCCAAATAAACTTCTGCCTATTTTATTTGAAAAGGGTTCTGAAAAAGAAAGAGCGATCTATAAAAATCATTTGCGCAATTCAATGCAGAATTATCAAAATCTTGTTTCGGCATTTTCTAAAAATTATCAAGAAGGTTTAGATGATTATACAAATTTTATAGATACTCGATATCCGAATTTGTTGCGCAGTATGGAAAGCGATGCCTCTCTCGGTAAGCGCTTTGCAAATGAAATCAACTTACTCGCAAAAAATAAATTTAAGATTTTCTATGATCAACTGTTTAATTTAGTTGATAATACTGAATGGTCTATTTTGCAACTTGATGAAAACAATCAAATTTTCATTAATCAAAAAGTAGATCGAATTTTTCAAATGCTCACTAAAGTAAATGAAATTTATCCATTTGTTGATAATATTGATAATATCGATAATTTAGAAATTTCTGATGCGCAAAAATTTCAAGATTTTTATACTAAACTCCGCTATCCGCACAAATGGGATCAAACGCGGTTACAATTATTAGTTAAAAATCAAATTAAATTCCAAGAATCCTATTCGCATATTGATTATGATCGTAATGAAAATAATTTTGCAGATTTCTTGGATAGATTTTTAATTTCAGAATCTGAACTTCAAATACAAAAAGCTTTCGTTTCAGCAGCACAATTTTTAGAAAATGAAGAGTCTCATTCAGAAGAATATACTTTAAATAAAGCTGTGGCTTTGAATAATTCGGAAGATTTTTTACAAATATTTCGACTGCCTCATTTAGATAATTATAAAGTCTTTCGGCCTCAAATGAGTAAAGTCTATCAATATGAAATGAATCATTTTTTAAAAGAACAATTCCAAAAACTCGAAAAAGAAAAACTTTTTGGAGATGATGCTCTATTGATTAAGACATGGGATGGTCAGTCTCCTTTATTGCAAAGGTTATTTAATGTTCAAGAGCACCAATCACTTGAAGAAAAAATGCAACAGCAACGAAACAGTTTATTGAATTTTTATTCCAAAAATGTTGAAACCCCATTAAAAACAATGACAAAAATAGTGAATATCAATCCTGAAATTCATTCTTATTATTACGAGATATGGCTTTCTATTGCTAATAACTTGGAAGAAAAAATCAATACATACGCAGAATTTCAACAATTTGCTTTTCAATCATTGCAGAATTTAACTGCAGATAATTGCTTTAAAACTGTTAAGAAACCAATAAGTTTATCAAATTTTACTGATTATTTTGAGTTCAAAAAGCAAAATATTCAAAATATTGTTCGAGAACGATGTCGAACAATATCCATCGAAAATGCAATTATAAAGTATGAAGATTTTGCAGAATCTTTTGATGAGTATTGGGCACAAAAATATCCATTTATTGGAAATATTGATTCATATGTCACACCTGACATTAGACGTGATGAACTAGATCTTGTTTTCAAAAAATTTGCTTATTTTACAGAAGAAAGAATCAATTTTTTACAAAAAGAATCAAAAATATTTTCTGATAATCCTCAAGTGTATGAATTTATCAAAAATATCGATAACTTTAAGAAAATTATAAAAATTGAACCTCAAACAAAAGAGAACACAATTCAGGCGTATTTTAAATTTCGTACGGAACGCCATAAAGAACAATTTGCAAATCGTATTGTTGATTGGGAGCTAATAGTTGGAAATCAGAAATTTGGTTCTCGATTTGGGCAACCGGAAAATGTAAAATTTGATTTAAATCTAGATTCTCAAATCAGTTTAAAATTTTCTTTTGAAAACTCAACTCCTTTGAAAAATATGAAAAATTTTAAACAAGGCGTGTTAGAATCAAGCAAAGATTCGATTACAAACTACTCTGTGGGTGGCTTATGGTCTTTATTGAGAATTATGGACCGTTATTCAGAATGTCGAGTTTCGAGCAATTGCATAAAAAATCGTTTAAGGTTTGAGATACCCTTGTTAAATGGGCAAAAGACTGTATTGTTTTGTGATGTGTCTTTTATTGATTCTTTAGGTCAAAAAGTCGAATTTCCAAGGTTATCAAGCACAGCACCACATATTAAGCAATCGACACCAAATTTTTGACTGTGAGCTTGCTTGTACTATTAGATGACGCATTGTATTGTGGTAAGAAGGGGATTGTATGGACACTTGGTTTGTCAAAACAAAGGCGCTTTATTACGCTGAAGAGCTTATTTCTCTTTTGTCAGATTTGGTAAGCGAAATTTCTAAAAACAAAGATAAAAATTTCACAGAGAACGAAGTTCATGCTTTGTCGAATGAATTTTTTAATGCGCTGAATACAAAAGTTTCAGACCTGAAAAAAGATTCAACGTATAATGACACCCATTTTCTTGCCTTTTTTCAGCTCGCGATTGTTGCTATGATTGATGATGTTTTTTTGACAATGACTTGGTCTGGGCGTCAATATTGGGCATCGTATCTTCTTGAAATGCGTGTTTTTTCTACCAGATCTGCTGGTGATCGTTTTTTTGATAACGCGAAAACGATTATGCAATCTCGGGATTCGAAGTCAAAAGAGCTTGCCGCAATTTACCATCTTTGTCTTACCGCAGGTTTTCGTGGGCGTTATTATAATGTAGAATATAATAGAGAAATCAATACATATAGAACTGATTTGTATAATGCTTTTAATACAGAGGCGACAGAATCCCCTGATTTTGCTAATGCAGCAATTTTACCTTCAGGATATATTCCAAATAAATCGAAAGATTTATTAAGTCAGAAGTATAAAACATTTAACTGGTTACTCATGATTAATTTTATTTTAATCATTTTGTTTGTCATTATTTCATATGTGGTGTGGTTTAATAGTGAGAACTTAATTTTTCGCAACTTATAAATTGTCTGGATAAAAATAATGTTTTTTATTATTTTATTTGCAATCATTGTTTCTGGACTTTTGACCGCAATCAAATTTCCAAATTTAACTTCACGCTTTACTTCAAAACTGCCAAAGCTTAATGCTTCGCGCTGGTTTTCGAATCCCAAAATTAAACGATTACTTCAAGATAGAGAATATGTTTCAGCACATTCAATAAAGTTGTTAAATGGGCATTTATTTATTGTTGCAGGACTGGAATCTGCAAAAATATTTAATACGATGAGCCCAGTTGATAAGCAAGGTATTCAAACAAAACTAGAAACATCTGAGAATCTTTTTGAGTTGATTCAAAATGGCGAAAGTCATTTTTTATTTATTAACCCTAAAATTATGACCGTTGAAAAAGATAGGTTTTATAACTCTCGGCTTCGTTTTTTACTCAGCCGAATATGCAAATATAGAAGGCAAAAATACCTAGATGGAATGCTTCTTATTCCACATTCTGATACTTATCAGGAATCTAAAAATCTTTTCTCGAAAGAGTGTTTAACAGAAATTAAAATCAATACTTTCATTTTTGAAAAGTTTGATAGTTTTTTCCGCGTTCAAATTCCCTTGTTTATTCTTGGTCAGAACGTTTCAGAGTCACATGATCGTGTGTTTAAAAATATTTTTAAACACGATGTTCTAAATGAAAAAGAGAATTTATATCTCGGCTTTTCTTGTGATGTTACAAAACGTAAGGCGAGAGAAAAAATTTCTCAATTTTATCACGCTTCAGTTAAAAAATTTGTGCAAGCCTTTGATGTGAAAACGGCACAAATTATGTCTCATACATCTAATTCTCTCACTGGTTTGAATGTTGTAGATTCAGTTTATCGTGTAAAATCTGAAATATTTACACTTACAAAAAACTATCTTTCTCATTTTTTTGAATCCTTCGATAAGGATAAGTCGACTGAACTGTCTTCTATCACGATTTTAAATACAATCTTATTCGCTTCTTATGAAGGTTCTAATACTGCGCAATCTATTAAGAGTTTGTTTAATTATCTTGCTACACACCAAAAAGATAAAATTATATTTTCGCAGCGTTTTATCCGCTATCGTCAACGATTAAATGTTATCTTTAGTGTTTGGACCGCCTTATTTGCCGTATCTGGTACAGTTTTATTTGTTTTGTTACATAATCATCTTGTGCAGAAAAAACAGGCCTATATTCAAAATTCCATTGTCAAATATGAAAAATTTGCCAAAGGATTTAATGCAAACTTAGCAAAACGTTTTCCGTTTGCTGGCAGAAATACAGTTCAAAATGTAGATCTCGACACGCTTTATACTGTTTTTGACGAATTTAAAAATATAACATCTGGTAATCAAGGATATTTTTATCTTCATGTCAATAAACTCACTGGTCGAAAAGATATCGATCTTTTTGTCTATAATTTTCAAAATGTTATCAATTTGCTAAAAGCACGTGTAGATGAAAAAGGTGCTGTTTTGGGCGCGTTTAATTTAGGAGTTAAATTTAAATTTCGTTCACCAAAAAAAGATGAAATTCTTGCAAATCGCATTATTAATTGGTCTATCTCAACAGGCCGCTTTTCATACGGATCGGGATATGGCGATTATTGGCAAACAATTTTTCCATGGAGTTTTGGAGATAGTCTAGTGTTATCAGTGGACTTGCCGAAAAAATCAGATGCAAATTACAATAAAAAGTTTCTCCCTTTAATTCCTAAAACGTCTTTGGCATCCTATAAAGTTAACGAAGATTCTGTCACATTTTCCTACCAAAGGGATGTTTGGTCATTATTTCGTTTTATTGACGAATTTGATGTCTGTCTAGATACAAATACGTCTTGTCAGAAGGGTATATTCAAGTTTACAATCCCTCTTAAGAATGACTCATTTATTAAATTTTATAGTACTATAGAGTTATACGATGAAAATGGTGATATTCTTATCATACCCCAGTTCCCTCAGGTTGCACCATATTTTAAATCCTGATTGTGAGTCTAAGAGAGGTTTTGTATGAGTTCTAACATTTCAAAAACACATGATTTATCTCAGCTTCAAATGCAGGGGCCTCTGAGGCCAATATCTCATGGTCCTTTATTTTTAGACCCTAAAAATGAGGATTGGGCTGCTTTTACAGCAGATCATTTTCAGATATTAGAGTTGCAAAGTAGTGATGGAATTAATCAAATTCCTGAGCTTGTTGTGACGTGCGCATTGCCTAGCAAAGTTGCAAAGCTTAGTTCGCACCCACTTAAAAATTCTAAATCGGCTTCCGACTATAAACATAAAGACTATGCTTCAACAGAAGGTTTTTTATCTGCTCAACTTTTTAAAAGAGTTGCGATACATTTTCCAAGACCTTTGCCAGAGCATGTTCCAAAATCAAGGTTTGAAGTTGCTACATATTGGCAAGGAATTGTTACGGAAGTAGAGCTTTTGCCTACTGCTGGATTTGATATTGTAAAAATAACTTTAAAATCTGCACTAAGTCTTTTAAGTTATCAAAACAATTACCGCTCATTTGAAGATAAAACGACTCAAGAAGTTTTGACAGCTGTTTTAGAACCCTATATTTCTGCCTTAAAAGCAGAAAATTTTGATGTTAATTTTCAAATAGTTGAGTCTCCGAAACGTGTTCAAATCGTGCAAAAAGGTGAAACTGATTATGCATTTATGTTGCGTTTACTCGAAGAAGATGGGCTTTCTTTTTTTCATGTACATACAGAAGCTAGCAGCCGTATTTTTATTACAGACAGCCTTGTAAATGCATTTCGTAATGTGCGAAAAGAATTTACACAGATAAAAGATGACATTACGTTCTATTTTGACCTTCAATCTAATTTGCATCATCTTTCTAATGTGCGCACCCTTGAAGGTGCTGAAATGCCTCTTTTTGGTTATGGCGTTAAAATTCGTCCACAAGTGCAAGAATGTTTATTATTCGATGCAGTGCGTGATTACCGTTTAGCAGATAAATCTTTAAAGCCTTCAGAACTGAAGCAAGAAGAAGCAAACTCACAACTAGAGCAAACTTCTGCATTTTTGCCAAAACAAATTATTCCATCCCTTACCACTCATCTAGTAAATATGCAGACAAGTGAAAGAGAAGACTACTTTAATGGACTAGGGAAGCGTGCTCTGAATACGAGTGCTACCAGTAGCCATCATTCTGGTGGCAGCATGCATGTTTTTGGTTTTTGGCCAATTTGGCGAACATGTTTATTAAAGTCTAATCTTAGTTCTCAACGCTTATTGGCAAAAACAAATTATGAAAGTAATTTTTTAGATAAAGAAAAACAAGAATTTCAAGCATATAGCGTTCAACATCGTTTACGTCACCCGCAATTTGAAAACTATCAGCAAGCGCCGCAACAGAATATTGCAAAGCAGTATTCGTATTGTGAAGTTGATGTTAAATTTATGTTGGCAGATGATGAAGATTTTCTGCTTTCTCAAGACAAAAATCAATTATCAACAAGATCTTATAGTGGTCCATACACAGGAATTGTTGCAGAGTTTGTTGAAAGTACAGATAAAACGGAAAAAGATTTTGAAGTGCCCAACACAATTCGTGTTCAAATGCCTTGGCACGATCAAAATAATAAAGAGTCGATTAAAGCGCGTTGGTCTACCTTTGCTGCTTCAAAGGAATCTGGTTCTTTATTTATACCTGAAGTAGGCGATGAAGTGCTGGTGATGTTTATGGATGGTGATCCCGATTACCCAGTGATTGTAAATTCGTTGTACAATGCGCAAAATAATTATCCACTTCAAGTGGCGAATCGAGAAAAAGAGGGGCCTTTTGCAACAAGGGGCGTGATGTTTAGTGAACAAAAAGCAAAATTCACATTTGGTCCAGTCAAAAATGATAATGACACTGTAGATATTTTGAGCTTAACAACAAAAGAAGGCAATTGTGAGATTGCAGCTGCAAATATTGATGTCACTGCCGATAAAACTTACTCTGTGTCTGTTGAAGAGCCAAAATCAACTATGATTTTTGATGATAAGCAAGTAGCCATAACCGCTTTGAATAACGGAAGTAAGATAGAATTTGCAAAAGATTCTCTTACTTCTCAATCAAAATCTGTATCAATTGAAGGTAATTCAAAAGTAGAAGTGAAATCTGCTCAAATAGATATTAAAGGTTCTGCCCAAATTACTGCAAATAGTATGAAGCTACCTGGCTAAAAGTATAAGAAATACGCTTATTTCCTTGAAATCTTACTTGAGAAATCTTGTAACTTCATGCTATTGTAATTTACCTTAAAAGTATTTTCTTCTATAATTACAGTAGGATAAGTTAAATTATGCAGGATATTTCAAAAACCGCTTATCGTTATACATTTGTTATATATGCTCTTTCAGCAGGTTATTTCTGGTACATGTTCTATTCTTTGTGGTTTTTTCTAGGAAAAAACTATTTTACAGAGAATGTTGCGAGTATTTTAAGCATTCAAAACAGTCGGTTTGGCAGTGTTGCTGTTTTGGTGGCAAGTTTATGTACAGCTCTTGTAATTATATCCTTGTTATCATATACAAAATGGCGTAATTTTATTTTAGATGTGGGTGACGAACTGTCACGTGTGTCTTGGACAAAGGCAAAAGATGTTCAAAAATCAACAGCACTGGTTATTTTACTTGTGCTTATAATTGGTTTTACATTGTTTTTTGCAGATAGTTTCTTTCAGAAGATCATTAATGCTTTTATGCTTTCCGCCGCCTAAGCATTTTCTTTTTATAAAAACTTTTTTATCATAGGACTTTTTTAGATGACTTTAGATGAACAGGCACATGAGAACGAACAAGATACAGAGTCTGCCTCAATCTCTTACACGCATGAACGTTTTAAATGGTATGCTGTTCTTACTCAATCAAGTGCTGAAAAACGTGCAAAACTGAATTTAGAAGATCAAATTAAACGTTTGGGTCTTAGCGAGTATTTTGGCCAAATTCTTATTCCAATTGCAATTGTTGATAAAATGGATGTGAACGGAAAACGTAAAAAAGTAGAACAACGTTTAATGCCAGGCTATATGTTTATTCAGCTCGATCCAGAAAGTAAAGCTGCATTTAGTTGTGTAAAAAACACTCTTAAAATTGCTAGATTTGTGACTCCAGGTCCAAATCAAGATCCTTTGCCAATTCCTGATGAAGAAATTGCGCGCATCTTTGAACGTGCGGCTGAAAACACAAAAGCGGCTCCGTTAAAACCACATGTGCTTTTTGAAAAAGGCGATCGTGTTAAAGTTATTGATGGTCCATTTACAAGCTTTATTGGTGATGTCGATGAAGTAAAACCAGACAAAGCAAAACTCCGTTTACTTATTTCTGTGTTTGGTCGTCCAACTCCGGTTGAAATCGAATTTACAAAAGTAGAAAAAGTAAAAGAAGAATAATCTTTTTGATCACACCTCATGCTAATTAGTTTGCTTTATATTATTGCCGCAGTGTTTTTAGGGACCCGTTTAAGAGCACTCGGCAACATTATGCACGAATGTTCTCACGGCATTTTTATCAAATCAAAAAAATTGAACTTATTTTTTGGTCATTTAATGGCCATTCTTCTTTTTGACTGTTTTGATAAGTATAAAAAAGATCATTTTGCGCACCATGCCTATTTAGGTGATTCTCGTAAAGATCCTGACTGTAAACATTATCACAAAATTCGTATTCATTACTTTTCTAATGACACAAGTAATATTTTGCTTTCAATTATCAGCCCCTATAACTGGTATTTAGGATTACGTTCTACGTTTATTTTTGGTTCTTGCTACACAACCATTTTTATTTTTAAATTGGTTTATTTGATTTTGTTGATCGTGCTGGCAATTTTTAAGTTTAAACTCGTTTTTTACTTTTATTTTGTGCCTTATTTAACAACATACCAATTATTCAAAATATTTTCAGATATTGTTGATCATGATTATTTATATTCTGCTCCACAACTAAAAGATCGTTCAAGAAATCATATTTTTAAAAGTTCTTTTTTAAATTGGCTTATCTTTCCTCGAAACGATTGTTACCATTTAGTGCATCATTTATATCCAAAACTGCAAATTTCCCAGTATCCAATCTATCATAAACGCCTAATGGAAAAAAATGTGTCTTATTTGCAAAAAAATCATTCTTGTGACTTGCAAAATTTTTCTAGCTCTGGCATACAAGACTAACAATGCGGGGTGGTAGTAGAGCTGGTTACAACGCTGGCCTGTCACGCCGGAGGTCACGGGTTCAAGTCCCGTCCATCCCGCCATTTCTTATTCTCTCATTTTAAAATTTCCTAAATTTTTATGATATATTGCAAATACTTTCTATCTGGACGATAGATTTGTACTGTTTAAAACAGCATATACGCATGAATGCGAAGAGGATGTATGAAATATTTAAATTTTTTTTCACAAGCCTTTAAAAGTGGATTTCGCCTTCCAAATTATTCCACTCAAAATGAACTGTTTCCACGCTCGAATTGTATACGTTTAGATGGAAAGAGATTATCTCAAGATATTGTTGCTCAAGCTACAATCATTGGAAATTCATTACTTCAAAAAACACCTAAACTTGCTATTATTTTGGTAGGAGATGATCCTGCGTCTCATATATATGTTAAAAATAAGCAGAAAATTTTTGAAAAAGCGAAATTTTTAACAACTCTTGTGAATCTCTCTCCAAATCAGTCGTCTGAAAAAGAAATCATTGAATTAATTGAAGTCTTTAATCAAGATTCAAGTATCCATGGGATTTTAGTGCAATTGCCGCTTCCTAAGGAATTTAATACTGAGCGTATTCTTTCTCGTATTTCTCCTCAAAAAGATATTGATGGTTTTTCGACATATAATCTAGGTTGTTTGGCTTTAAATCAAAAACAATCACATATTGCCTGCACACCACTTGGGATTATGATGCTTTTGAGTGCGTATGGTATTAATGTGCATGGTAAAAACTGTGTTGTGATTGGTCGAAGTCGTATTGTTGGAAAGCCAATGGGCTTACTTCTCATGAACGAAAATGCTACCGTTACGTTTTTGCATTCTTATTCAGAAAATATAAAAAGCTTTACGCAAAATGCAGATATTTTAATTGTTGCTACTGGCCAAAAGCATTTTATTCAAAAAGACGATATTAAACCACATGCAGTTGTTATTGATGTAGGAATTCATAAAAATGCAGATGGCTCCTTAAGTGGGGATGTGCATCCAAATGTTTCTGAAGTGGCCAGTGCTTTAACCCCTGTTCCAAAAGGCGTTGGGCCCATGACAATTGCAGGCTTAATTGTAAATATTATTTTAGCAGCTCAAAACTGAATATTGGTTCAATCGTATTGCTTTAGCAAACAGGCTTAATTTTGTGGAGAGGTTTTCTTTTTAGAGATTTCGTGATATCCCTATCGTTGAAATCACTTAAAAACTATGGAGGAATGGATTAAATGATGCAGTTAAAAACAAGGAATTTTGTAGGCCTCACGATTGTTGGCGCAATCATTGGATTTGCAGCGTGTACTAAAGGACCAAACAGTTCTTCCAACAATTCTTCAGGTCTTGTGCTTGGAAGCGTAGATGGTAAAAAAGTAGCTTCAACAGATCTTTCTGAAACGGATAAAAACACACTCTATAAGAATCAAAAACAATTTTATGATTCTACTGAGACTCTTTTAGCTCAACACTATTTTAATCAATATTTAGATGATTATCGTAAAAAACATAAACTTGCTTCTCTTGAAGAAGCAAAACAAGAATTTTTTGCAAAAAATGCAAAAGTTGAAAAAGAAGAAGTTGAAAAATTCTTAAAAGATAACGAAAGTTCTCCTCAGTTACAGCAACTTCCTGTAGATAAACGTTATGATATAATTAAAAACTATCTTACTCAAATGGCTCAATCAAAAGCCACTCAAGAAGTGATTCAAAAAGCAAAAACTTCTGGAAAAATTACAGTTGGTATGGCCAAACCAAATCCACCAAGTTTTACATTTAAAACACCGGGATATGCTATGTATGAAAATGCAGATGCTCCTGTCACGATTGTAGAATTTGCTGACTTTCAATGTCCATATTGCGTAATGGCTAATGCAGAGATCAAAAAAGTTCTTGCACACTATAATAAAGCTCAAGTAAAGGTTCAGTACGTATACTACGATTTCCCTTTATCTTTTCATGACCAAGCAACTCCTGCTTCAGTGGCAGCGTTTTGTGCTTCTGAGCAAGGTAAATATTGGGAAATGCATAATAAGATCTTTGATCGTGAAGCACGTGATGCAATTACATCAGAAACATTCCTTGCCCATGCTAAAAGCTTAGAACTTGATCTTGATGTATTCAAAAAATGTCAAGGCGATAAAAAATCTACGGAAATCGTTGAAGCACAAATGGCAGAAGGTATGCGCATTGGTGTTCAAGGAACTCCGGCTATATTCATCAACGGTGTTCGATTCGAAAGTCAAACAAACTATGCGAGTTTGAAAACAGCAATTGACGCCCTTTTATAAGGCAAAGCGTACTAATGGAAGATATAAGCGATAAATCGAAACAGATTCAGGTAATGTTTGATAAAATATCACCTACTTACGACGCTTTAAATGGTCTTCTGTCTTTTGGACAAGATACACGCTGGCGTGAACGAGCACTTTCGTTCATGCCAGATATCTCAACTCTTGACGGTACTCATTATGATATAGCCTGTGGTACAGGAGATATGATGATTGGTGCCGCTTCTTCTCGTAAAGATTATACTAAATTTGTTGGTATAGATTTATCTGCAGGAATGTTAAGTGTGGCGCGCACTCGTTGTGCAAAATTAAAGATTAATGCAGACTTTATTCATGCTACTGCTGAAAAACTTCCGTGTGAAGATGAAAGCACAAACTGTGTTACAATTTCATTTGGATTTCGCAATGTAGACAATAGGAAATTTGCTCTTTCTGAATTTTATCGAGTACTTAAGCCAAACGGCTCAGTTATTATACTCGATTTTTTTGAAGGTGAAAAAAGCATTTTTTCACGTTTGTTTCGTTTTTATTTTCGATCAGTCCTTCCTAGAATTGGTGGATTATTTGCAGATAAAAAAGCATATGCATATTTACCGCATAGTGTCAGTAGTATGCCCTCCAAATCAGACATGAAGCAAATGTTAGTTGACGCGGGCTTTTGTTCGTATGTAGAACAATATTCGTGGCTTTCTGGTGCAGTACGTCTGTTTGTTGCCAGAAAAAAATAATTTTTAACATTTTAGCATTGTAGATAGTCCATGGAAAAAGCAAAATTTTTTTCCTACGCAGGATTCCACTTTAAATTATGCTCTCTCGAATTGCGAGAGCTGTTTGCTTGTGTATTTAATACAGATACATTTGTGAAAACTGTGCGTAAGTACTTACCCAACTCCCAAGAATTCGTTCCTATCTATACATGTAATCGTTTAGATATTTGTATTTTTGGTGAAGTCACAAAAGAACAAGTTTTAAACTTATTTTATGATCTCGCCTTAGAAGCTGTGTCATCAAAATTTGATCAACTTCCTGTTTGTCATAAAGAACTCAGAACACATATTTCAGATTCACTAAGATTTTTACCCGATATTGAAGGCATTAACTTATTTTTTAAAGTAGCTTCAAGTTTAGATTCATTAGTATTGGGAGAAACCCAAATTTTAGGGCAGTTCAAATCTGCTTATAACAATGCACAAGAAAGAGGTTATTCTTCCAAAAAGGCAGCTTTGGCTTTTAATCATTGTTTAAAAGCGGCAAAACGGATTCGTACTGAAACAGAATTATTTAAGCATGTCATTTCTATAGGGCACCTTGCAGTTGAATGTGCACAAAAAGAATTTCAAGATATTACAAGTAAAAAAGTCGTTGTATTTGGTGCTGGCGAAATGGCTCTATTAACTGCCAAACATTTGACATATCATGGTGTAAAAAACTTTTATATTGCAAATAGAACGGTCCAAAAAGCTGAATGGATTGCGCAAAAATTAAAAACAGGCAAGGCTTTATCACTGTCTCACGCGATGCTGAAAATAGATGAATTTGATATTTGTATTGTAGCATGCGGTGGTGATGATCTTTTAATAAAATATGAAGATCTGCTTAATAAAAATCTTACTAAAGCACTTCTTTTTATTGATATTAGTATGCCACGAAAAATTGACACACGTTTATCAGAATTAAAGCAAGTAAAAATTTATAATATTGACCAGCTTTCAGCAATTGTTGAAAAAAATAAGCAAGCTCGACAAAATGCATTAGAACATGCAGAAAAAATTATTGTAGAAGAAACCGAATATTTTTTAAATAAACAGCAAAATCGTGAAAATAATAAAGATTTTTCTGAATTTAATGGATGGTTAAGCCAAGTTGTTCAAAAAGAAATTGATATTTTTTTAGAGAAAAAAAATAAAAATCAAAAGCTAAGCAGTGCTGTTGTAGCGAGAGCTGTATGTAAAAAAGTTGGTTCCAAAATGCGCAAAAGAATGGAGTCCTAAGCATGAAAATTGCCACCCGAAATAGTATGCTTGCTACATACCAAGCAGAACTAGTGAAAACATATTTAGAAAAAGAAGATATTTCTTGTGAATTGATTTTTATGCAAACTGCAGGAGATCGAAAAGCGCATCCTTTGTATGCAGGTAAAGGGATTTTTATCAAAGAATTGCAAAATCGGTTGTTAGATAAAACTGCAGATCTTGCAATGCATAGTTTAAAAGATTTGCCTGTTCTGTCTGTACCGCCTCTTGGAATATTTGCGCTTTTACCTCGTGCACCTAAAGAAGATGTCTTAATTATTTCACCTAAAGTGCTTGAAGAAAGCGGATTAAATAAGCTTTCTTCTGAACAACGTGAACACATGAGTTTTGATGAGTTAAAAAGCACTCTTTTTAAGAGTGAGTTTTTTTGTCAGGGGCCTATTGGAACGTCTAGTTTGCGTCGCACTTTGCAAATTAAACAATATTTAGGCGCAGAACTGAATTGTCAAACATTACGAGGCAATATCAATTCTCGCTTAAGTAGAGCAAGAAATAGTGATTATGCCTGTATAATTCTTGCTAAAGCAGGTTTGCATAGGCTCAATCTGTATACGTCAGCAGATATGTTTACTTTAGATCCTACTGTATTTGTTCCTTCTGCAGGGCAAGGCATCATAGCTGTCGAAGCTTCGTTAGATATACAAAATGATAAATTTAAAACTGCCTGTCAAAAAATCGCTTGTTTTGAGTCAGGCATTGCAGCGGGAATTGAACGTTCTGTTTTATTTCTTTTGGGAAGTGATTGTTATACCCCTGTTGGTGTTTCGTATAACAATCAAATTATTTATATAACTACTGAAGTGAATTCAGAATTTTTATCTTGTAAAATAGAGTGTTCAGCAGAAGAAATTGATTGTGTAAAAAATCTTTTAAACACTCATGAAAATTTTTATGCATCATTTTTTGAGGAATTACGCACCAGCTCATTTATGAGTCGTGTTAAGAAAATTTTAATCGATAAAAATTTTATTGAAAAATAGAGGTTCTCTATGAATATGGTTCCCTCAGCCTCATTTACAACATGTTTTATTCGCTGTGGGCTTGAACATGATATTCTTTTGTATACAGAACAAAAAAAATTATTTTGGCCTGTTGCAAAAGCTATTCCTCTGCCTGTTTTAGTTGATAAAGCACTTTTTGCTGAACCGTTTGTTTTAATCTTTTCAAGTAAAACTGCAGTTCAGTTTTTTTTTGAAAATATTTATAATATAGAAAAAACGCTTTTTAAAAACTGTCGGAAAATTTATTGTGTAGGACGCCAAACAAAAGAATTTTTTCAAAAAACATTTGAGCACCTTCAATATCCTGATATTTGTTTTTCAGAAAAAATGGGAATTCAAAATGTTTTAGATGAATTTAACCTCACAATATCTCAAGAAAAACTTTACTTTTGTATCGCAGCAGAAGGTAAAACACGTAAAATTGTAGAAAATACAAATTTTAAATCTGCACATCAGATGATTTTTTTGTACAAACTCACTGCTTACAAAAGTGATTTTTTGTATAAGTTTTTTGAAGTAAACGGCAAATTTAATGCGCAAATTGAGTATTGGTTTGAGTGTTATTCAGGCCAAATTTATCAGTATACAGCCGAATTTTTGCTAGATTATTTTAATTGCAATGCTATTGTTCAGCTGCCAACAAACATCAAAATATCTGCAATTGGCGCTTCAACTATTGAGAAAGAAAGACAATTTTATGAACAGCACAGAAGTTAAAGAACGCATTGAGTCAGGTTTGCAAAATTGTAACTGTACTGTAACAGAATTTTCTGGTGGTGATGATCATTACTCTGTAGTTGTTGTTTCGAGCGATTTTTTAAACTTATCTCAACTTAAACGTCATAGAATGGTAATGGATCTTTTTAAAGTTGAAGTTGACTCTGGTGAAGTTCATGCTTTATCAATTCAAGCACTCACGAAAGATGAGTGGGCATTAAAAAATAAATCAAAAACGTAGATTAGGGGTTTCTCATGTCTCAAGAATGGCAAGAAAAAATTGAAAAAGCAGTAAAAGACAATAAAGTAATGGTTTATATGCGTGGAGAACATGATGCACCACGTTGTGGTTTTAGCTTTCGGATTATGCGCATATTAGAAAATCTTGAGCTTAAATATGGTCAAGATTATATGACTGAAGATATGGATTCTGATCCTGAGCTTTGGAGCACATTAAAAGAAATAAACAATTGGCCCACATCTCCTCAAATGTATGTAAACGGAGAATTTGTTGGTGGTTGCGATATTTTTATTGAAATGTATAAATCAGGTGAGCTGCAAAATATGCTTACCAATTCCTAAATTCAGAAATTTGCAAATTATTCTCTAAAACGTTAAAATCAACAAAATAGACAGCGCACTAAGTACTGCTTATTTTGTTGCCTACATTTTATGTGTAACAAAAAGGAATTTGTTTTATGAAGAAAATTTATACAGTTCTTTTGCCTTTGTTAGGCTTGTTTTTTATACATTCAAATGCATTCTCTCAATCAAATATTTTTGATTTAAGTGAAAAGTCAGAAAAAGTGGCCTACACAGATACTTGGGAAGAAGAAAGTGTTGTCGATTTACAAGGGACACTTCCTTTTAAAAAACCACGTATTATCTCCCTTAATACAAGAGTTTCAATTCCCTCATCAGTAGGTGTTATTATGACTTATGATGAAACTCTCTTTCCTTGGTTAGGTGCGGGGATAGGTTTTGGTTTTGCAAACGGAGGAGCGCCCACTTTTGCAGACATTCCATTTTATCAATTTAACCTCCCGCTTTACTTGAATCTATATGCACTATCTTCACCACATTATAATCATCGTTGGTTATTCTATTTTAGTTTAGAACCTTTTATTGAAATTGATAGATTCCATAGTTGTGAAGCATTAAATTCGACTTGCAATCCAGTGCCTAAAAAAACATACGGAGGTGTGTATTTTGGTGGTGGGACAGGTTATGAATATAGAAACGAGGATGGGTTTGTGGCAAGGCTGATGATGCTTGCGCTTATTCCAGTTCCCAATCCAAAAATTAAATATAAAGTCCCAAAAAGCGATCCAAGTTATATTCACTATGCTGTTATTCCAGCATTACAATTTAGTCTTGGATATTCGTTCTAAATTGCAACTGTATTAATACGATTCCATTGCACAAAAATTGCTAAGATCCGTAAGTTTAATCACATAATCTAATAAAATTTCGTTTCCTTTGGATTCGATTGTAGAACGAATAGGGCCATCCATATATTTACTTGTGCCAGTAACGTTAAGATCGAGAATATCTGCAGCATTACATTGCTTATTGACGAGTGCATGCATAGTAATTGCGGCATTTGTGCTAAAGAATAATAAAGAGGCATCAAAGCTGAGTGGTGAAAGAAAGATTTCCGAGAGGTAGCCTTCATCATCGAGTACAACAGAGCCTTGAAGTTTTGGATTTTTGACTTTTGTGCCCCATGGGGTTAAATCTTTTTTTATACTTTCTGCGACAAAATTAATTTGTTCTTGAGGAAATGAAGCGAGATCGATAACTTCGCCAGCTGTTGCTGTTTGAAGCGTTACCAAACTAAAGGATAATAGGGTAAGCTTTTTCATATTAAAGTCCTTTTGTGAAATGAAGTGCAAATACAGAAGTTTTTTCATCTGCAAATGATGATTTTATATTGTGTTGATGATTATTTCAATTTTAAAATAAAAATAGTGCATTTATTTCGAATGTTTAGGCATAAATACTATTAGACCAATCGGTTGAGTATGTTAAAGAGTGATTGAGAGGTTTATAATGATTAAAATGAAACAACAGTTTTGCTGTGTGGTGTCCTTCTTTTTTTTAGTTTCTACGCATTTGTTTGCTGGAGGAACAGAAATCGATTCGAAACAATTAGCTCAGCAAGTCAATAATTATTGCACACAAGTGCGTGCAGAGTTGAATGGGCAAACGTTCCCTCTCAGCATCAACGGTTTTAGTGCTTTAGAAAGTGCACTCACAAACGAAGATTTTATTGAAACTGCATGTGCAAGTTTTAATAATGGAAAAATTTATCAGCGTTGTAGTGTTGGTGCTTTTTCATTAAAAAATGAGCTTGCTGGTTTAAAAAATGCAATTAAAATTTATAATGAAACTCAGTCTAAATACACAATGTATATGATTAGTAATGATCTTTCGTATGTGCAAACTTATTTACAAAATTTGCTTTAGTAAATTTTACAGATGAAAAAACCAAAAATTTGTGTAGTAGGCGCGTCTAATTTTGATTTAATTACTTATGTAGATTGTTTACCTAAAAGAGGCGAAACTGTTTTTGGACACAACTTTCAACCAGGATTTGGAGGAAAGGGTGCAAACCAAGCAGTCATTGCGTCTAAATTGGGTGCAGATGTTACAATAATCACCAAACTGGGCCGCGATATGTATGGTGAGCAAACATTAGAAAATTATAAAAACCTTAATATCCATACTCAGCATATTGAATTTACCTCAGATGCTCCTTCTGGCGTTGCCCCTATTTGGGTCGACAAAGAAGGGTATAACTCTATTATTGTGGTTTCAGGTGCAAATGATCTTATCACTCTTGAAGAGATAGAGCGTGCAGAGCAGTCCATAACTGACGCTCAGATTTTAATTTGTCAAAATGAAATTCCATTTGAAATGACACTAAGAGCACTTCAAATTGCAAAATCGAAAAATGTGACCACTATTTGGAATCCGTCTCCGGCCAACGCTGAATTTTTAAAACATGAAATTTTGCAATATGTAGATATTTTATGTCCAAATGAAACGGAAGCCACACTCCTGACAGGCATTGCAATCAATACGGTTGAAGATGCTCACAAAGCGTCGCAAAATTTACTCAGAGCAGGTGTGAAAACAGTTATCCTAACATTAGGTCAAAATGGTTGCATCATTACTCACAAAGAATTCAGCATGCATGTAAAGGCACATGTTGTTGATGCAGTCGATACGAGTGGGGCTGGAGATTGTTTTTTAGGAAGCTTTGCCTATTTTTATGGGCTTGGCTTAGATATACAAGAGTCGGTGAAGCGTGCTCAGTATGTGGCGGCTCAAAGTGTGCAAAAACAGGGTACTCAATCGAGTTATCCGAACGTCTCGAGTTTACCTGCCGAAATTTTTCATTAAATGCCAACCCAAAGTTACAAATCCAAGACGATACGGATACACAAGAAGAGTCAATAAACTTTGTGTAACTAGCAAATATTGGACGGAAGATGAGAGCGTTGAGTCATGCGAAATAGAGTATTTGTATGCAGAGTTGCTCTCTGGAATTGCTAAGGGGTAGAAGTTTTGGTTTTTACGTGCGGTCACAAATGCACACAAACTACTCTTTTCACATGACTCAACGCTCTCATCTTCCGTCCAATATTTGCTAGTTACACAAAGTTTATTGACTCTTCTTGTGTATCCGTATCGTCTTGGATTTGTAACTTTGGGTTGGCATTTAATGAAAAATTTCTCAAATTAAAAGCTTCTCAAATTTAAAAAAATAACGTCAATTTTATTTTTAAAATAAATAAAACTTA